>JADLGN010000031.1 GCA_020849295.1 Bacteroidia bacterium | reverse complement strand
TAATAAAATTAGCTTTTTTGCCAATTTCTATACTGCCGTAATCATATTGTAGTTCAATAGCTGCAGCAGCATTTAGTGTTGCTGCATTCAATGCTTCTTCGGGTAATAAGTTCATTTTAATGCAAGCAAGAGATATTATAAAAGAAATATTTAAACATGGACTGCTGCCCGGGTTATAGTCACTTGCAAGACAGAAAGGTATATTATTTTCTACTAATTTTTTTGCAGGCGAATAAGGAATTTTAATAAAAAAAGAACAAGCTGGTAATAGTGTGACAATAGTATTTGAATGACTAAGTAAAACTAAATCATTTTCACTTATCACTTCAAGATGATCAACACTCAATGCATTATTTTTTATTGCTGATTGAATTCCGCCGATTGAATTAAATTGATTAACATGTACTTTCGGTTTTAGTCCATATTTCCAACCAGTTTCAAGTATTGTTTCCATTTCAACAGTTGAAAAATAATTCAATTCGCAAAAAACATCAATATAATCTGCCAAATTTTCTTTTGCAACAACCGGTATCATTTCCTCTGTAATTATTTTAATATATTCTTCATGATTGTATTTGTACTTGGCAGGAAAAGCATGAGCTCCGAGAAAAGTTATTTTTACTGGTATAGGAGATTGAAGTTTTAATCTGTTTGCTACTCTTAGCATTTTCATTTCATTATCAAAAGAAAGTCCATATCCACTTTTAATTTCTATAGCTCCCGTTCCGAATTCTATTGCTTTTTTTAGTCTTTGGTAAGATTGATTAAATAATTCATCTTCGCTTATTTCAGAAATTTTTTGTGCTGTATTAAGAATCCCGCCACCCCTTTCTGCTATTTGTTCGTAAGTGAACCCTTTTATTCTATCAACAAATTCATTTTCGCGATATCCTGCATGAATCAAGTGTGTGTGGCTGTCAACAAAACAAGGCAAAACATACTTGCCTGTACAATCTGTTATATTTCCCGAAAATACAGGTACATTTTTCATTTCTCCAAAATGTTCAATAGTTCCTTTTTCAGAAACCATCATCCAGGCATTTTCAATACAAATAAATTCTTTCAATTTTGTACCGCTTTTTAATTTAGGAAAGCCTGAAGTAATACCACACAACGCTTTGATGTTAGTATATAATTGTTTTTGAGCCATTAATTATGTCTTAATATTTTCTCAAAATTATAAATTGATATTTGATTAGCAAAATTGAATGTAATTTCAAATTTTACAATACCTGTTAAAAATCACATGGTGCAAATATATTGAAAATCAAAACAGTAGCAAAGATATTTATTGATAACTTTTACATAGTCAAAATATTAACAAGTTTAAGGGGATTTTGACTTGTCCCGACTTGGCAAGAGACAGTTTGACGGCTGGGGCTACACGCTGTGCGGACTCGAAGCCGACCAACCAGCATAGCGTTGTAGCCCTTGTTACCAGTAGTGCCAAATTATCTTGTAAAATCTCTTTTCTCAAAATAACCTAAAAGGTATGCAAAGCCAGTATCCCAAGCCGAATTCTCAGAATAGGTGCCAAATTCTTTTACATCATCGTTACCAATCATAGGCACCCTTAATTCTTTATAGCCAACATTTGGTTGTCTTGACAGTGAATCTCGGTAATCTAACGATAGAATCCAACCATCACTCGGAAACTTATTGCCGTTATTTGACCACGCTAACGTGAGCCCTTGTGCATTCGTTAATATCGCCCCTTGATTAAGCATAAAATCAATGCACTCTTGAGTGGTTACTCTTTTTCGTATAGGATAAAACTTAATTAGGTAAGTATTGCCGGGAATTAACTTATTTGAAGCACTTTTAAAAAAATTGCCTCCCATGTCCGCACCAATAGTTACACTCTGGTAATACATTTTGTTAAAACTATCTATTTGGGTGTGATGGTTATAACTCCTCGGTACCATCAACTCAAATTCATTAATAGGTTTACCAAATCTATAAAAAGGAGAATCAGTCTGATCAAGATTTTTAACCAGAGGGACTCGCTTATTTACTGACTGGGTAGAACAACTCAATACTGTTAACATATACAATATAAAGATAAGATAGGGGTTTAAGGATTTCTTCACAGTCAAATATTTCATCGGAGCGGGCATTACTGGTAACGGCAGTCTGTCTAAAAACTAAGGCAAATATAAAAAATAATCGGACAGGTATCTGATTTTTTTTTGATATAGCGAATTGTATAAGGCTTCATTTTAGTTTTTAGACAGTTTGACGGTCTGCGGCTACCCGAAGGGCGGGATTTATACCAGTAAACTTCATGCGGAGTGCTGAACTTTCAGTTACAAGAAATGTATCTGTGAACCACGAAACCCCGCCTTTTGGGTAGGTGCTGTTATGCGTTGTTATTCTGTCTTGCTGGTACACCAATTAATGTCGAATTATCTATTAAACAGTCTTTAATAACGCAAGCTGAAGCACCTATATTAATTCCATTGTTTAGTTCAATTGGTCCAAGTATTACCGCATTCGCACCAAGAAAACAATTGTCTCCAATTTTAATCTCTCCGTATTTACAACCAGTTCTAACACCAATAATATTTCCACCGGTCAAAGTTAAGTTCTTACCAATAACTGAAAGTCCCGAAATCACAATTCCTGTCGAAGGATGTAATACTAAAAGACCACCCTTTATGTCAGACTTATAATTTAAATCAATGTTAGAATACGCTTGAATCAGGTTAAATATTGGTATGAATAAAACTCTAATTAATTCATACGGTTTGCCAATTAGTATGTATAAACCACGTTCAAGCCTATAAATAAATATACCCCAGAATACTCTACTTAACCAAATATGGAGTATTCTGATTTTATATTTACCTAACATTCTTTTTAGGTCTTGTCCGAAGTATTTTATTTGTTGTATCATGTCTTGCTATAATAATGCATAACGGCAGTCTGTCTAAAAACCCAAAACGAACCCTCCGAGAATCGAATATATAATTTTTTCAAAGATAAGGATTCCGAGTATTTTATTTAAAAATCGCTTCATTTTTTAGTTTTTAGACAGTTTGACGGTCCGCAGCTTGGTGCCTGTGCGGTTTTCGGAGACGCAAACTTTGGATTAAGACAAAAGTAAATTAGGAGACGATACTTTCCTAACCTAAAAATCCGCATGGCACCAAACTGCTGTTAGCGGACGCCCTTGGCACGGTTTCTTATCACTTACGAATCTGGACTTTATGTGTTTGAATGTTTCCACTCTCTTTATTGATAATTTTTAGCAAGTATAATCCATTTGAGAAGGAATGAATATCGAGAATGCCTGTACCTGTATTTGAATATTCTGAAACCAGTTGTCCTAAGTTGTTGTAGAGCAACACCTGATATGGAAATTTCTTTTGAAACTCAATCCTTAACACCGAATTTGCCGGATTCGGATACAGAGACGCCAACTCGTAATCACGTTGAACAGGAAACTTGTTAACAGATGCAAGTTGGCAACCAGGGGCAAGGCAGCCAAAGCTGTCAACTTTTACAATGGTTGCCAATTGGCAACCCTGTGGGTAAAGATTGCCAGGATTGCTGATATATTCGCCGGTAATAACATAACCGCCATCCGGGGTAGGCGTAATATCGTATGGCTTGAAATCCTGCCGGGCATTATTATCCGGATGAAGGTTATACTCCCTGTACCAAATAGGATTACCTTCAAAATCTGTTTTTAATAAGTAGCTATGAGTGTAAGCCCAATTGTAATAACCACTCCAAAGACAACCACTTGAAGTTTTTATGACTTTCTTATGTACTAAGTTATGATAAGAATCCCGGTTCAGTTTTTGTGCCAGGTATCCTGAGATATTCTTTCTCCAAAGTACCTTCCCTACAGTATCAATTTCTGCAAACCACACTTTGCAGTTATCATTACCCTGCATAATGCTGGTGCTTCCCTGAGGATTTTTACCTCTTCGATAATAATAATCACTCCAACTTACCAATAAATTACCATTGGACTTTTGAATCATCTGCATACCTGCTGTATTAATACTGTCACGGTTGTTGGGCATGCATCGCCATAATTCATTTCCGAGGGTATCCATTTTTATTATATAGTCATCCCAAGTATTTGGTGAACCAGTATAGTCTGCTTTGTAGGATAAAATAACAAAGTATGTATCAAAGTTCAAATCATCCTTTAGCATATCCTCGTAAACCCAATCCCAGCCTAACGCCCCCGGCTTGGCTTTATATGATCGAAGATAATTTTTACTATCTGCAGACCATTTTAATATGTAGGTCACAGGTAAAGAATTCAGAGCGTCTTCATAGTATCTATAGTCGCCCGCAATGTAGTAGCTCTTACCTATTTTGACAATGCCTGAGGAATAGGTTGAAAAAGTATCAAAACTTAGGTTATGCAAAACGTGGTTTTTTTTATTTACAAAGTCAAGAAAGCAGGTTGACTTTTTATAATCTCCCAAAAGATTCAGTCCAACAACAAACTGGTTGCCTTCCATCATTACCGTTTGGTAACTTGAAAGTACCGTACTGCGATTTGGATTCATCTCTATTGTATCAATATTGATAATTGAATTGAACAAACTTCCTCCATTGAGAGCGCAGCCGTTAATAAAAGTCAATATTCTTGACGAACCACCATTATTCATCCCAAAAGAAAACAAGGTATCACCTCGTAAAAAGGATTGGCGAGCAGTCCAACCGGGTAAATGCTTCACCCATCTTTCCTGAGCGGATGTTGAAAGGAAAGCCAGCGATATTAAAATAAAAATAATTGTACTTCTCATCATCGCTGTAGTAATATTCGCTGTATTTCAATTTGCTTTTGTCCATGCAACATGGAAGCGTAATAAATGCCCGAGGGAAGATAATTCAAATCAATGGTTAATACTTTGGAAGAAACGTACCAGTTCAACTCACCTACCTTTTTTCCTGACTGATCGTAAATCCGAATCAGGGTTCCTTTGGGTAAGGGTTCAGAGGACAACCACTCAAAATGGATTTTTCTATCCGACGGGTTTGGATAGACTTTCAACCTGTTTGTTTTCCTGATATTGCTAATGTCATTGGTTTCGAAAGGTGACGGTGGTGGGGTGTAAGCCGTCGTATCATTGATATATACAGGGTCAGTATGGGAATACGAGGTGTCATTAACAGAAAGCAAAGCGTGGCCGATGCCCGGCATTTCGGGATGTTCTTCATAGAACTCCTTCATCCAAACCAATTGACCGCTATCAAGTAATGGAAGGGGAAAGCTGTCCTGTTTCCATATTTTTATCTGATCATAAAGGTCATTAAACGTCTGGTGCCAGATTAATTCCCGATCGGTTAAAACTATTTGGGCAGGAATACTGTCGAGCACATTTTGATAATTGGTGTACAAACCTCGTTCAAAATAAAGGGCTGCCAACTGATAACGATACATCGGGTTATAAGGATGGGTAAGCAAACTATCCAGCGTGGATATACGCTCCAGGGTATCGTCAAAGTACCATCCTACCACATCGTTCAGTAATAAATCGTAATTTCTGTTGGCATCAGAAACCATCCAAGCCAAACTATCACGGGATGTAATACTGTCTGCGCTTTCAATAATTCTATCCAGATAAGTAGGAGGGAATGGAGTGTTTCGGTTAGCCAAAATTTCCAGAATATAATCAGATCGCCCGGCATGCGGATTGGTCTGAAGTAGATTGCGGATTTGAAGGTCTGTAAATGCGTTTTCTTTTGCCGCAAGAGCTGTCAAGGCCTTGAGACTTAGCCAAGGGGAAATGCTCATCAGTGTGCTGTAAACACCAGAGGCTGTTGCTAATGTTGCATTTTCAATGGCTTCAGCTATGTTGTAAGGGGTATTCCCCAGATCAATCAGAGCAAACCAAGAAGTATTTAGAGCTTCCATGGTGCCTTTATACGGCAGTAAATCACCGCGGGCTGCTGAAATCCAACCTACGCCATTTTTAGCTAATTCATTTGGACATCTTCGTGTACTTGTGTTTACTTCAGTTAAGGAAACCTTATACACTCCGATTGGTTTTGATCTTGGAATTAGAATTGGGTTGGGGTGAAAATAATTTAACTTGTTTAAATGATTATCCATATTAAGATTTAAGGGAGGGAGGTTATCACCAAATAAATTATCCGCTGTAAGTGTTAACGAACCCTGATTCTCCGCCATTCCTGATAGCCCTGAGAGGCTGCTGGTTGATTCTCTCAAAACCTGAAGGTCCTTGATGTTATCCTGGTAATCGTTGCAACGGAAAGTTAACCCACGTTCAAACTTATCTACATCCCGATTATCATTCAATGCTTCTGATGCAATTGTTATATTCGAAAAGTTGTTTCTATAGAAGCGCGTCGTATTTGCTCCTGAGTTCCTGACAATCAGTCCACCGTGGCCACCTGTGCGATGGCTTATTGTTTTGATGCCATTGTAAGTGTTGTACTCAATATCAAACACCGTGGTTTCATCCAAATACAATCCATAGGGATACTCAACATCACCAACAGCATATTCTTCGTCTTTTATCGTAAATGTATTATCAACTACTCTTGGGTTTGGGGCTCTTAACAAATAGAATCCTTTGTAGGAACTGGTCGAACATTGGGTTATAAAGGTACGACTGTCAGACATGCCGGAAACCGAATGAACCGCCTTACCAAGGTTCAGGAATTTTGGTTTATAAAAGGTGTTGGTTAAAACATTGAGGTAATCCTGACAAATAAAGGATGCCTCCGATGAATTAATTCCTGTACGTCCGGAAAACTTTGGGTTTACATTTGTGCGCTGATCACTAAAAGTGCATCCTTCAATAAGAATACCGTTGCACCAGGTCAGATTAATATGTTCTCTTAAAGAATTACCAAAATTTGCCTCTGTTGTCGTGAAAGTACACATTCGGAAACAGCTTTTATTGTTTACCGATTGACCTGTAGGACTTGAAGTTCTACCCCAGATCTCAACATCTTTCTGATTGTTTCGGAAAGTTGAATTGGAGGCTTTAATAATACCTTTCGATGTTAACGGATTTGGCTTGCTTGTTCCGGATATCCAACCAATTGCTCTTACCCCTGTAATTGCATTTTCTACTATTGTTCCGTTAATTAATTCTACCACTCCTTGATATGTTGAATTTTGTGGTGCATTTGAGTTTCCTAAAACCACAATTCCGTTCCATAATTTCCCAGTGCACAGATTGGTAAGGGTAGCACCGTTAGCAATTAGTTTAGCTCCCGGATTAATAAATATTTTTTTGTATTCGGCAAATTTTATTTTACTGGTGATAGTTAGTGTGTTTCCTGATGTAATTATAATATCTTGTACTATTGTCTTTGGATAATCCCATGTTTTATTTGATGAAATAAAGAGTGGCAAATTAGCATTTGTGGCTAAGTCAGCTTCCCAAATACCATGCCCGAATGTTGATGCAATGATTTTTGACCTGCAATAATCAATACGTAAATTGGTGACAACTGCAACAGGCAATTCTCCACTATAGCACAACCATTCAGATTCCGGGTCTGAAGCATTTGGATTAAAATATACTCCAACATCAGTACCAATATAAATTGCATCCGTTGTACCCTGTTGATACACCATACAATTTACAGGAAAGTTTAATATTCCAGTACTTACATTTGTCCAAGTTGTCCCGGCATTGTTTGAAAAGAAAACTTTATTACCATCAAAAAAACCATTAAAACAGACCCAAATCCTTGCTGCATTCTTAGGATCAACCACAATTTCTTTTACCCCACACCATTGATACCCTGTCAATTTTTCTGTGGGATTAGTTGCATTAGAAATGTCAAACCAAGTTGCCGGAGTGGTACTATTTGCCGAACGGGCATTTGAGCTTCTGTACATACGAAACTCCGGGTTACTGGCTCCCAGCATACCTTTATTAAAGGCAATATATACTGTGTCATGATTGGATGGTGCAATGGCCATAGCGGAAATATGCTGTCGATCATAAACCGGATTCCCATTCTGATCTACTTCATTCTTGCTCAGGACTGTTTGATCTAACATATTTATCCTGTTTGAAATACTTGGATTTGAACTTTCCAATGAATGTAAACAGGCTTTCGAATCAGAACCAATATAGAACCTATCATTATCAAAGGCCATTTCATAAAAAAAGCGACCTGCAGGTTGTTCTGGATAGTTATTAAAATAACCTTGCCAACCAGCTTTGGTATACCTGTAAAAATCTTGAATATAACCATGTGTCCAAATTGATTCGTCATAAGGATTGGTTACAGATTCGTAAGCATCTCCCATTATGCTACTATTAATCCATGTGTTGTTAGATTTATAGTAAAAGGCCAAATCCTGTGCCCCGGCGCCAATCATCCCATTACTTTCGATTATGTCCATGCCATAATACTCTGAAATGTGCAAAGTGGTGCCGTTTAAGTCTATCCATGCAGATGTAGTATTCGTAAACGAATTGTCTTCCACACTCCACAATCCACCGTCTGTTCCTGCATAGAGTATAAAGGTATTATCGTCCTTCTTAAAAATCTCAATATCTCTCGTATCACCGTGTATGTATTCAGCAGGTTTGCCAGAGTTTTTTGTACTTCCCTGATTAGTGAAACTTCTGACAGCCGGCTTGTCTGATGCTTGACCGAACCCCCCAATAAAAATTTCATCAATATCAAGCGGATTAATAACCAAATCATTCGCTAATGCCATACTGCCATTTTGATGATCTCCTTTTAACTCGAATGTACTACCTTGATCGGATGACATATATATCCTTACATTATAACCATCGGTGCCATAACAAGCCGCTACATAAATCCTTCCATTGGTACCGTCTGAAGCAACTGCTACATCAATTTTTCGAGTGCTTGACGGCAACCCACCCAGGCGATCTGTTATATCCTGCCAACCGTAACCATTCGAGACACTTAATAAAAGGTGAGTTGAGCTACCACAACCATAGTTTTCGCTGCTTGCAATAATAATGTTTGGGTTATAACCTGGAACGTAATACATATCCCTGACACGTTAATCCTTACAACCACCGATAAAAGCTGTTTTAAGATTAAACATCATCTCAAAATTCATTCCACCGTCTGTTGATCTGTGAATCGCACTATTGGCTCCAACTAAAACAATATTTGAAGTATCATTAGCTTTAGGCCGGATTAATATGCATGTTGCAAGATTGTTATCGAAATCACTCATTGGTAAAGTTAGACTTGTTTGATTGAATGAAACCCCCTTATCAAAAGATTTTAAAAAGCCTATGCCACTTTGAGACCCACCATTATAACCGGTTGCTATGTAAACAAGATTATTACCATGAGGGTCGATCTCAATATCCTTTATACCAAGTATGGGTACTCGTGGACTGTGGTTATCGGTTAAATTCGTCCAAACCGGTGGGTCAGCATTAATGTTTTCAGTGACCCATAATCCGGCATTGTTGGCTCCAACGTATACTCTGTTTGGATCTATGGGGTCGACTTTAACTTTTTCAACTCTGCCTTTTCCGTTTCCTGTAATTCCTAAGTGACCGGAATACGTCCAATTGTTGCTGTTGAAGGAACCCTCGCAAAGGTTAACTATTGAATTATTTATACCAGCAGTATAATAGTTCCAATAAGCAGTTTGAGCTGGTTCTAAACTTGCATTGTTGTTGTTTGCAAGATTATACCCCGTTCTGTCACTCCAGAATCTTGACCATCTTAAAAAATCCTTAAATCCAGAACCTTTAATTGTATCCAATCCTGTACTGTCGTAAAATCTTAGTACTCTGTTTTGAAACTCATAAAAATTACCTATCATTCCGCTGGTATCTGGTGGAATAAATTGGGCATTTGATGTTTTAGAGCATAACAAAAAACATGTAGTAACCAATATCAGTAAAAGTTTTCCATGGATGGCTAATTTAGTTTGGTCAATAGAATGTGTTTTCATAAACATAGAATTTTTCACAAAGTTTAATTAAATTTTCTGACATAGCTAATTATTTTTAAGAAGAGATATTTATTGAAGGGTGTCCGCTAACGGCAGTCTGTCTAAAAACCCAAAACGAACCTTTCGAGAATCGAATATATAATTTTTTCAAAGATAGGTGTCCGAGTATTTTATTTAAAAATCGCTTCATTTTTTAGTTTTTAGACAGTTTGACGGTTGCGGCTTGGCGTAGTGGCGGATTTTTAGCACAAAAGTGCAATCGTAGAACTGCACTTGAACCTACCACAAAACTGTCATACGAAGCACTGAACCCGCCATTACGCCAAACCGCTGTTAGGCGATGCCTTTAGGTTATTTCAGAATTTCATTTTTTATTACAATTTCAAGCCTTTTTGAGTTAGCAAATGTTATACAATCAATAAATATTTGATTTGAATTTGCAACTACTGACTGTGTATGTGATTTTGGTCTTTCATTTATAATGTTTAATTCCGATATTATTGAGTCGATTAATTTAGCACTTTCAAAATCTATAAAATTGTATTCAGTCATATATACTGAGAGTGAGACATCATTTAAAGCTATTGAAGTGTCTGACTTGTGATAATTTTTCATTAAACAATCACAAAGTGCAAATTCTTTTATAATCTCTATTTTTTGTTTTTTATTGAAACTGTTGTTGAATGGCACGATAATTAATAAACAAGAGAATATAGCTATAAATATTATTTTAATTCCCATAATATAATTTTATCGGTTTGAATTACCTTGCCACTTTGTTCATATTTCATATGAAAATAGTAATACTCGGATGTGGGGTCATCGTGTAATGGGTCACCTGGATACATTAAGTGATTTCCATCCCAAATTGTAAAATGCCCAGAAGCATCGCCCCAGCCTGAGACTTCAAACATTATTATGCCTTTACTAGCATAATATTTATTCATTTCCAAATCTGGCATTTTCTCTTTTGTTTCACCTAATTTGGCTTTTTTTAACGTTGTTTCTAACAACGATTTTCCCAATGAGTTTTTTATAATTGGATAAAGTTCTTTGACCCTGCCCCAATAATTATTTCCATCCCCGCCTTTAAGCACAAGTTGCGCACTTATTGATTTTGCAGGGAGTTTTGAGCCACTTAAATTGAGACCACGACTCATTCTAAAAGCACAAGAATTTGCTAACCAAGAACTATTTAGTTCTGATTCATTTTTAAATTTAGGAAATTGACCACCGATTGCATTATAAAGATCTAATGTCTTTATGGAGGTACCGGGATAGTTAGTAAGCATTTGACTCCAAGTAGGTTTTGAAGCAAGTGAGTTATAAATTAAATCTGAGTCATTACCCAACCCCCATTTTGCTCTTTCCTCGTTATACCAAATGGAATCTCTAAAATCCCAAGGATTTTTAAACATATTTTTCATAATTATGCAGGATTAGAAGGTGGAACACAATTACAACCGCTTTGCGTCACTTCGCAGCAGTCGCCAAATACTTTTTTGTACATAGCTGCTCTTTCGGTTGGGTCAGTAATGGCATTGATAATGTCGATACTTTGCTGCTTAATGTCATTATTGAGTTGTGATTCAAGAACGGCATTATCTTGCAGTTTGAGGTTAAAACAGTCTAGAGCCTCGCCTTGCCCAAGAATAGAATCTACTATTACAGAATCAGTTGGTAGTACTCGGTGGGTTACATTTTTGGTGATGCCTCTTACAGTGATTGGATTTGCAACTAAAAATGGCGTGTAGCTGGATTGCAGATTGGGGTCTTTTCTAAACCTTGGAGTAGTTTTTAATAGTGGATTGGCAGGTGGCCAAGTACTGCCTGGTGTATGATTAAAAAAGTCCCAAATATTTTCGGTGTATTTTTCAAGAAGACTTTTTGGATTGGTGACATCTTCGTAATCATACACGTTCCCCAATTGGTTTACAATTTCTTGGAATGTTGCCAGTGCATTTGCTGGATTGTTCATTACCTCTTCCAACATCTGTAATAAACCATCTATTTTGGTTACAATTTTCTTTTCTACGTATCCATTGGAAAAAACAAAGGTTACATCGTCAAGGTAAGTAACGGTTATTAACTCTTGATTGAGTTGTCGGAAAACAAAGTTTAATGTCCTGCTTTTGTTCAGATTTTCAAGTACCCTCGTTACAGTGCTTTCTTCGCTTTCTGTACTTGTGGTGCTCGTTTCTGTGTTTACTTCTACTTTTCTGTTGCTAACCGATTTTTGAGTTTGTTTGCTCAAAGCTCTGTTGAGGGTTTTGATGCTTTCTTCTCTTTCACTATTGGTAGTTTTGCTATAACTGGCAGATGCACTTACAGAAATTTTAGGCAGGGGCAAACTCAATCCACCACTTACCTTTTTGTCAATATTGGTACTGCTTTTTGTATGGGTATTGCTTTCTTGTTCTGCAATGGTTTCTAAATAGCTTGCACTTTCATCACTAAAGTTGTCAAGCACATTCTGAACATCTTTTTTGTTTGTAACAGTCTGCTTGTAGGTTTTGATAGATATAGTAGTTTTTTCACCAGTTAACAAGGAGAAAGTTTTAACCGTTTCACCTGCTCCATACCTGCCTAAATAAGTGTTGACTCTGTAATGTTCTACCATGGTAATTTCAGGTTTTACATTAGTAGGTTTAGGTCTGAATTGTATTACATTATGTCCTGCCAAATTGGTGGTAATAACCGGCATTGCATTTTTAGACAATTCAGCTACTTGAATCACAGGCATTCCTGCCACCTTAACGTCAAGCACTGGACTTGTTGGTACTTCGGCAAGAGTTAAGGTAGCAGCATCTGCAATATTCACCAAAGGACTAACAGATAGCTGGCTTACTTCTGTACCCATACTGGCAGGTGCCGTAGCTACAACGCCTGCAAAACTATTAGCAATATTCGCAGTAAGTTGTCCTGTGTCAATGGTCTGGACTTTGTCGTAATAACTTTCAGGTGGATGATTCGTATAAATAGGATTAAATAATCCTTCTTCTACAGAAACTGGAAGATAGACATTTGCAACAAAACTGGTGGTTTGTGGTAGGTTGTAATCCAAAACTGGAGGATTTTCACCATTTCCAAGCTTAATCATTGGCTTGGGGTCGAGGCAAGATGAATTTTCTGGCATAATTTGTAAATTTTAAAATTGTATAACGATGTGTTATTGTTCAATATTTTATTTCTTGTGTCTATTTTTCGGTTTCGCTTCTAAGGTATCGCCTAACGGGTTGCAAATTTGCGATGGGCGGGTTTTTTACCACTAATGTTGATGCGGAGCATAAAACTTTCGGCTACCACTAAACTGTCTGCGGAGAACGAAACCCCGCCTATTGCAAATGTGCTGTTATCGGTAGCTTTTCTATTGTCCGCCTGTTCCATCTTTGTAATCAAACTCTGTGTTAAACTCTCCATTTTCGTGATACCATTTCCATAGTCCTACTCGCTTGTCGGTCTTATACTGTCCTTGTAATTTAAGATTGCCGTTTTCGTAAAATTCTTTGTAGTCACCTGTCTTGCCAGTTGATGAGCTTTTGTTGTTAATGTAAACTGCACTAGAAAGATTTTTCAGTTTTCCATTGTTGAAATATTCAGAACATTCCATTATCATCTCTTTTTCCGTTTCTACCTCAATAAATTTATAAGCTAATTGTCCGTTTACTTTGTCAGAGTATTGCTCGTAAATGTCAATATTTTTATTGATAGTGTTTTTCGTTTTTATAAATCCGTTTGCTGAAAATTGAGATGTGATATTATTCTCCAAATCATATTCTGCTTTTAAAGTTCCGTTGTCATAAAAGTGTTGCCAAATTTTAGTTGGTTTACCTTTCTTAAACTGTCCTTTGGCAAGAACAATATTTTTAGAATTTGTAAATGTAAATTGTCCTGACGATGTGTTTTTGAAAATATCTGAAAACTGTTTTAGGATTAACAGCTCATTTGTTGTTGCAGGATTGTCCGTAACTTGTTTTGACCATCTGTCGCAGTTACCACCAAAACCAAAAACTCGTCCTTTACTTCCTGTGTAAATCAGATATGTCATACCAATGGTCAAGTAAGAACCTGCACGAAGTGTTACAACATTAGTGTCAACTTTACCAAAATAGACTGTTACAATTTTGGCAGTTGCTGTCCCGTCAATACTACCGTCAGATCTAGATACGATAATGTTGTCAGGATATGACGGTGTTGAAAAAGTCAAAACCTTACAAGTGAAAATTGTCCCGGCTTTTCCTTGAAAAAGCATTTCTGTCAAAGTCCGGTCGTCACCAGCACAGCAACCACAAGAACTTTGGTAAAGTCCAACGAAAAATAGTATGGTTAGTAGTGTCCTCATAAAGTTACCGATAACTAGTAAATACCCGCATATTGCGTGTATTTTTTCTTTGTACGAATGTGAATTCTGAAATTTCAAAATATAATTTGTAAATTCTTTTTTCATTTGCACCATGCAATGTTAAATCTTTTTTTTTTATAAATCCAAACGATCTATTGGAGAGATAATATTGCTTAACACTTTTGTACTTACATGGGTATATATTTCGGTGGTCTTAGAACTGGTGTGTAATAATAGAGACTGTATGTATCGCAAATCTACACCTTGTTCGAGTAGATGGGTGGCAAAACTGTAACGTAAGGTATGGACAGGGTTTTATTTGAGAAAAGATTTGCATACATACTGAATAATATTTTGTTCATTTTTTCACTTAATTTTAATTTTATAAGTATAAACATGGATTAGTACAAATTACATTTAAATAAAAATAATAACTAAGTACAGTCATAATTAATATTTTTTTAACTTTGAAGCCCTTTAAAAATATATAAAAATGATAATTGGAGTTCCAAAAGAAATCAAAAATAATGAAAACAGAGTGGCATTAACACCTGCAGGTGTAGCTGAATTTAAGAAAAACGGACATACAGTATATGTTCAAAGTACAGCCGGAGTAGGTAGTGGTTTTAAAGATGAGGATTATAAAAATGCCGGAGCAGTTATATTACCTACTATTGATGAAGTATATGGAATTGCTGAAATGATAATAAAAGTAAAAGAGCCGATTGAATCAGAATATCCATTAATAAAACCAAATCAATTATTATTTACATATTTTCATTTTGCAAGTTACGAACCGCTTACTCATGCAATGATTAGCAGCAATTCTATATGTCTTGCATACGAAACTGTAGAAAAAGCTGACAGAAGCTTACCACTGCTTGTACCTATGAGTGAAGTAGCCGGTAGAATGAGTGTGCAGGAAGGTGCTAAATTTCTCGAAAAACCAATGGGTGGTAAAGGAATTTTACTTGGTGGAGTTCCGGGAGTAAAACCTGCAAACGTAATAGTACTTGGAGGTGGAATTGTTGGAACACAGGCTGCCAAAATAGCTGCCGGACTAGGTGCAAGAGTAACAATTATGGATATTTCACTCGCAAGACTAAGACAACTTGATGATATAATGCCTGCAAATGTTGATACAGTTTACTCAAATGAATACAATATAAGAGAGTATATTAAAAAAGCAGATTTAATAATAGGTGCAGTATTAATTCCCGGGGCTAAGGCTCCACACCTAATTACTCGTGATATGCTAAATACAATACCAAACGGTGCTGTAATGGTGGATGTGGCGGTTGACCAAGGTGGATGTTTTGAAACTACCAAGCCTACAACACATGCAGATCCAACTTATGTTGTTGATGGTGTAATACACTATTGTGTTGCCAACATGCCGGGAGCAGTTCCATATACATCTACATTAGCACTTACCAATGCAACTTTGCCTTATGCAATTCAACTTGCAAACAAAGGTTGGAAAAAAGCATGTAACGAAAATTCAGAATTAAAATCAGGGTTAAATATAATAAACGGTAAAATAGTTTATAAGGGTGTAAGTGATGCTTTTGGCTTACCATACACTGCTGTTGAAGAGTTATTAAAGTAATATTTTATTAATTATAATGTGACACAAATTGCAATCATCAATTAATAATCTTGTTAGTCACATTTATGCTTTAGGGGTAAGACATGCTTTATTATGTCCCGGCAATCGCAATGCACAAATTACGCTTTCATTTGCTAATCACAAAGGTTTTAAGTGTTATTCTATAGTTGACGAAAGGTCGGCTGCTTTTACAGCACTTGGAATAGCCTCGTATATAAAATTTCCGGTAGTTGTGGTTTGCACTTCCGGAACAGCTGTTCTTAATTTTTATCCGGCAATTGCTGAAGCATTTTACTCACAAATACCACTTATAATAATTACTGCTGACAGACTTCCAAATCTTATTGACCAATGGGAAGGTCAAACCATAAGGCAAAACCAGATTTACGAGAAGCATATTTTGGCTTCGTATAGTTATGGCTTTAAAGATGTAAAGAGTTTTGATTTTGAAAAAAATCTTTTAAAATGTGTTTATCCTGTAAAAGGGCCTATTCACATAAATATTCCATTAGATGAGCCACATTTTGAAAAATCACAAAAGTTTCATTTCCCTAAAATAAAAAAATATTTAATAAATAAAGAACAGTTAGAATGTAAAATTCCCAATGTAATATTACCTCAAAAAATTATAGTTTTTGCAGGGGCTGATGCAGATAGCTCTAAGTATAAAAGGGAGTTTGAAGCATTAAGTAAACAAAAAAACATAGTACTATTAGCAGATATTTTAAGTGGTTTGCACAATGTTCAGAACATTAAAAACTGGGATGTGGTTTGCAATTTATCTTCAAATGAAACAATAAAAAGTATATGTCCTGATTTACTTATTACAATTGGAAAATTTACAGTTTCAAAGTCGTTCAAATTATTTATCAAGCAAAATAAACCAAAAGCCCATTGGCACATAACAGCAAATGGAACTATTGCCGACCCATATCAAACCAATCCGGTAGAAGTAAAATGCTATGAAAACTTATTTTTAAAATATTTGATTAATGAAACCAAAAAATCTGAAAACAAATTTTTTAATAAATGGCTTGAGGTTTCGCATTATTTTGATAAAAAAAGCAGTGAATTATTTAAACCAAAAATATTTAATGAGTTTTCTGTTACAAAGTTTATTATTGAAAATACAGATAAGAACAGCAGTTTATACTTGTCAAACGGCATGCCTATACGTTATGCAAGTTATTTATCAGGCTTTTGCAAAGATTTTAAAATTTTTGGAAACAGAGGTACAAGTGGTATTGACGGAATCTCTTCTTCGGCAGCGGGAGTTTCTATGGCTAATAAAAATAAAACAATTTTAATAACCGGCGATATTTCATTTTTTTATGACATTAATGGATTATGGAATAAATACCTTTCTAAAAACTTTAAAATTGTAGTTTTTAATAATAATGGTGGGGGTATTTTCAGGTTAATTAATGGTCCTGATGAAAAATTAAGAGAAGAATATTTATCAGCAGGAACCGGGCGAAACTGTATATCAGTAGCTGAAAGTTTCGGTATAACTTACTTTAGTGCAAAAAATTATAACGAGTTAAATTTGAATTTTAAAAAATTTATAGGATACGACAAAAGTCCTGCAATATTTGAGGTATTCTTTAAAAAAAACAACATGATAAAATTTTATAACGATTTTAATAATATTAATAAAAAATGAGAAATTGGAAAACAATAAAAGAATATTCTGATATAAAATTTGAATTTTATGATGGAATTGCTAAAATTACAATTAACAGACCCGAAGTTTACAATGCTTTCAGACCTGAAACCACAATGCAAATGCTCGAAGCTATGGAACATTGCAGAGAAAATCAGGATATTTTTGTTGTAGTGCTTACTGGCGAGGGAGAAAAAGCATTTTGCAGTGGAGGAGACCAAAATGTAAAAGGTAAGGGCGGATATATTGGCAAAGATGGAGTCCCCAGACTAAATATACTTGATATGCACCGCAAAATACGTGAAATACCTAAACCTGTGATAGCTATGGTAAATGGTTTTGCTATAGGCGGAGGACACGTGCTGCATGTAGTTTGCGACCTAACTATTGCTTCAGAAAATGCAGTGTTTGGTCAGACAGGACCAAAAGTTGGCAGTTTTGATGCCGGTTTTGGTAGTAGTTACCTTGCAAGGCATGTAGGACAAAAGAAAGCACGTGAAATTTGGTTTCTTTGCAAGCAATATACTGCTGCCGAAGCCGAAAATATGGGCATGGTAAATAAAGTAGTATCTTTAAAAAATCTTGAAGATGAAACTGTAGAATGGTGTAAAATAATTATGAAACGCAGCCCACTTGCATTACGAATGATTAAAAGAGGATTAAATGCAGAATTGGATGGTCAAAGAGGTTTAATGGAATTTGCCGGCGATGCCACCCTTATGTATTACCTAATGGAAGAAGCCCAAGAAGGAAAAAATGCTTTTTTAGAAAAGCGTGACCCCGACTTTAAAAAATTTCCAAGGTTCCCATAGTTAAATTTTTTATCAGCAAATCTAAACTATCAAATTTAAATTTTTATAATTTTAAATCTGACTTTCATTAATTATATTATTACAGGCTAATATGTAGAATTTAGTTACTACAAACAGCAATAAATGTGATAATCAAAAAAAAATATTCTTAAATCGTTTTTCGTTTAAAAAATTGATTTTTTGTGTATTAAAGCAAAAAGAATGTGAGAATATCCTATATAACATGAAAATTATCGCAATTCAAGATATGTATCTTTTTTATAGTATTTTATCTTTCAAAGTGATAAGTTTGTTTTGTTGTACTTCACTTAATTTAATAAATAAAAATAATGAAACATATTAAACACATCAACATTATACTGCTTTGTTTGGCAGTATTTGCATTTTATACATGTAATCAAGAGAAAGTTAACAAAACAACTGAAACACAAAAAACACAAACAGACAAGAAACTATACAAAATTGGCCCACAAGGAAACTATTATTTGGGATATGAAGATATAGAAGCAGATTTGTTATCGCTTGGAGCAAAAGTATTTTATGTGGTTAATATGAGCATATTTTTATGATGATTTTTCAAAAGCTTTTGGTATTTTTAATCTTGTAGAAGGTAAGCAAATTCAAAAATATAATAATCAATTAAATTTAACTAAACTAAACTCAAGTCACAATCTAATCCTATAGATTAAAAGATAATTTTTTATTCTTTTTAATGTTATTTTTTTTAAGTTAGTTTAAAATCAACGAATTTATATATTTTATTTGAAGTAGAATGAAAAACATTTTATTCTTGTTGTATATGAAAAAATATTTAAGTTCAAAAAACCTTGCTTTGCTACTTATTAATTTGGTACCTCTATTTGGAGTGCTTTTTTTAGACTGGAATGCTATGATTATTATTATATTTTATGTAGCAGAAACAATTATGGTAGGAATAATTCACGTTATTAAAATGATAGCATTGTATATTATAAATCATAAAAATCCCAAAGCATTGAGTGTAGATAGGTCTGGAAATACAGGGCTGAAAGGTTTGGGTTTGATTCCTTTTTTTATTTTCCATTTTGGTTTTTTCATATTTGTTCAAATGATGGTTTTTGGAGGTTTTACCAAACAAAACATATTAAAAGTGCTTCCAAATTTATTTTCCGAAAACTATAAGTATGCATTAGGAGTAATTTTTATTGCACAAATTGCAAATTTAATTTCTGATTTATTTTGGGATATTGATAGTGATAAAAAATTACCTGACGATGTTTTTTTCGAACCTTATCCGAGAATAGTTGTACAGCAATTTATGGTAATTTTAGGTGCTTGGTTTACTATCATTGGAAATTCTATGATTGGATATCTTATAGTGTTGGTTTTATGTAAAACAGTATTAGATTTAGGTTTTGTAAATTACAACTGGTCTAATTTTAAAAAGATTAAAAATTAAGTCAATTTAGTAATTTTAGAGCGGCGTCAGTATAAATATAAAAATCGAGCGGATGACCGTTCTTTTTTGTATCATTTCTTTTTCTACCCAATCTCACTATCACTGCATTTTTTGCCGGTATATCAATAATGTACTGCCCGTCAATACCTCTTGCATAAAAAATATCAAGTCCGCGATATTTTATTATCCACCATTGAAAGCCATACAAATCATTTGGTTTGCCATCTATTTGCATGGTTTTAGCTAAGCTTATTGATTGATTGTAATAATCTTGAGTCAATATAGTATCATTTCCCCAAATTCCATGTTGAAGCATTAATTGCCCAATTTTAGCAAAGTCTCTGGCGTTGCTGTGAAAACAGCAAAAACCTTTTTCATTCCCGCCTTTGTGGTCAAGGCTCCAATATGCAGGATGCTCTGCACCTATTCTTTTCCATAGTTTTTCACTCGCATACTCACTTACAGACTTGCCGGTAGCTTTTTTCAATACAAAGCTTATAAGTTGGCTATTACCGCTAAGATATGAGAAATACTTACCTGGAGTATTGTTTACCTTGTATTTTTTATTAAGTTTTACAAGATCGTTTCCATATAATGCCTTTGCTGCGTATCCATAAGGATTTTTGTATTGTTCTTTAAAATTAATTCCTGAACTCATTGTAAGCAGATGCTTTATTTTTAATCCGGTTCCATTGTATTCAGGTAAAAAATCAGATACATTTTGTTCTACACTTTTAATTTTTCCTTCTTTTATAGCAACGCCGATAAGTATTGATAATATTGACTTTGCCATACTCCATGAGTTTGTATATGAATTTGAACTATAACCCTGCCAATATTCTTCATAAATTACCTTATTATTTTTAATAATAAGATATGCAAGAGTTTGATATTTTTCAATATCTTTTCTTTCGGGCTCACTAAGCTCAAGTTTGCCAAATAATGAATCTTCAAGCCATGGAGTTGGTTTTCCAATATTAACTTTTCTTGTAGGAAAAATATTTTTTGTGTCAACTGTAGGTCCTAAACGCCCTTTAAGTACAGTGTTTTTTAATGTCTTAAAAATATGAGTATTCCCTGTAAGATATGCATGTCCCACAAAAAGTACTGCTATAAAAAAAATCCATTTTAGTGTAGAAAAAAAATATTTCATTTTTTTTATATTTTAAAAATTACTTGCTCATTGTCTTTAATAAATTACGCAGATTTTCAATTTCATTATTGTAATTTTTTATAAATGTTTCTTTGTTTTTGTCAAGATTGTTGAAAAACATACAAATTTCATCATTTGCCTTATCTTTTTCTTTTTTATCATTTGTTTTTATGGCAAACAGCCATTTATTGTAATACTCTTCTGTTTTTGAAAGATGCAATTCATTGTAATCGGCAATTGAACGAAGAACAGATATAAATGATTCTTTTACAGGTGAAAACTGATTATCAATTTCCAAAGCAATATATTCATTTTGTATATTTTTAATTTGATTGCTGAAATTCATTATTAGCTTAGGCAGAGTATCATTCCCTTCTATATTCAGCAATTTATGAAAATCAGAACTGTATCTGTTAATTTTAGCCAATATACTGTCGTTGTATTTTAAAAAATTATTCAAACTGTCAGTAGCCAGAATTTGTTCGGGCTGCGAATAAGAGGTTGAGCATGCAAATGATATTAAAATGAGAAAAATTAATCTTTTCATGTGTTACTGTAATGTATATCTCAGTGAAATTCCAAAATTTGTCAATGCCGTATTAAATGATTGTGTAGTTCTTGGTTTATTTACATTTCTGTTATAAAATGCCCTGAAATTAAGATTGTCAGTAATATTATAATTAATAGTCGGTCTTATAAAAATTGATTTCATACCTGCAGTTGGTTGTATTGGCAGGTCAGAGTTTATCTGGCGAGAAATTGTGTATCCGTCTTTAACAGAAAAATCAAATCTGAAATCGAGGTCGTTTTTAAGCATTGGTTTTCGTCCGTTAATTTTAAAAGGCAAAATCAAGCCGGTTTTTCTATATCCTGTACCTATTACATATTCTTTGGTATGAATTTCATTAAGCTGATAGCTTGTTGTAAGATTTAAAGATCTATCAGTTTTCAATTCAAAATTAAATGTTAAACCATTATTCATAGTAAGGTCAATTTTAATAAGCGGACTAAATCTTTCAATAATAGAAATTGAAGTAAACTGATATTTGGGTTGTAAATTTTTATTTCTTGTAAGAGAATCTCTTCCATACATAGCACTTGTGTTAAAATTGCCTATTGAAGTTGTAGAATTGTAGGAATGAGATAAAGTAATATTAGAGAAAAATCTTTTAACAAATTCAAGTTTACTAAGTCCATTCCAATTTATACGCCAAGAAGGGAGAGGTATCATTGGAAATCTGTTTAACGAATAATTATTTGCATCTTTACCCTGGTAAGCAGCAATAAATGAATAAAACAATACGTCCTGATGATTGCTGTCTATTCCCAACGGGTATCTTGTTTTAGAATTTATAACACCAATTGAATCTCTATAATTTTTATTGTTCCAAATTTCATCATTAAGTACTTCATTTTGCACTTTTTGAGCCATTATTTTACGGTTTTTCATAAATTGGTCAAAAGCGTCAGACTGATACTTGTCGTTATATTTTTCAAAAGCTGTTTTCCATGTGTTTGAAGAAATACTGAATGTTCCGGCTTCCATTAGCCCTTGGTCTTCAAAACTATTTGTAAGAGTATCAAATTTAAAAGTACTTGAAATATTGTTTCCAAATCTTCTTTCAAAATTTAATGAAATTCTAAACCCGTCAAATGGTTCGAGTGTAGCACTACCTCTTATTTCAAGACCTTTGAGTTGAATATATCTGTTTATCTGATTTGGGTTTTGCGACAGATGTCCGTCTTTGGCTAATTTATATCTTATATCAGGATCTTGAAAACCGAGAATAAAACCAAACCCGGGAGATTTATATTTATTGTTATAACCTAAATAATCAATACTTTTGTTATATCCGGGCATTGTAATACCATTTGTTGAGCTAATGTCTGTTTGGAATTGCTTAACCATTGTTACAAACCTTAGAATGAACCTTGCAGTATTTGACAACTCAACATCTTTTTTAGTGTTTTTCCCTTTATTTATTGGTTTTGATTCTGTATCATCATCATCATATTTTTTAGGTTTTGCTTTTGGCTTATTTTGATTTGCCGCTTTAAGTTTTGGGTATTTGTTGTATAAAGAAGAAAAATTGAGTTGTGTATTAATACTGAAAGTTTGAGTATTTGAAATTGTATTTCCGAGAATTTGTGCTATAGGCGGAGCACTACGCCAGTTATATGCTGCCGAGTATTTTCCTGACATATTTACCCAACTAAAAATTTTCAATTTATTAATAGGGAAATTATATGTTGCATTAATTACCTGATTAAAATCGTTTGGCTTGCCCATAGCTTTAAAATTACTCCACATAGAATCTTTTTTCACTTGATTTTCGAGCGAGCCAACAGGTTCTTCTACTCTTGCATTAAGAGTAGAGCTATAATCAAATTTTAAGTTTTTGGTCATTGCATAATTGAAGCCGTAAACTCTTGTTATCAAAAAAGTTTTGTCGTACAAACGAGGTACTATTGCTTTAAAATTGTCGTTGTTTCTGTTTTGCAATTCAGAGTATTTGCGGTCAATATCCATTCGCATATTTACGCTCTGAGGCTTAAAATACAATCCAAACCCTTTTATTGGTGTTAAAAATTTAGATTTTATTTTTTTGAAAGGCTCCCACGGTTTGGGCGAAGTGCTAAAATTATATCCAACTGTAGCTTTGTATGTTTCTGCGAGGTTTTCTTCTATTATTTGGTTGCGACGATAAAGACGCTGATAACTGTAACTTACATTAAAGTTTTCGATATCGTAAATATGAGATTTGCCTCCTCCTATTTTATTCTTTTTTACATTTGTAAAATTCAAGCTATATCGCGATGTGAAATCTTGGGCATTTTCTTTTATTTTTCTTTTTTCTTCTGATGTCTGGGCTGATTTGATTGCAGTTTTTAATAATACATCAGGATTGAGCGGATAATATTTTGGATTAAGAATATTTTCATTATACCCTATAAACATTGGTATTGTGATACCTGCTCTTTGAGGAAAAAATTTTCCAAGTTCAAAACTCGATTGAATGTCGTAAGAAATCATTTCATTCAAATTTCGTTGATTTAATTTTTTATCAACTCCACCAAAACCAATTGACTGATAACTACCTGTAAGGTTTACTTTAGCAAAATCAGCCAAATTTGCAACTATCCTTGCATTTGCAGCATATCCGCCGGTATTTACAAAATCTTGCAATCGCAATTCATTAAACCAAACTTCGGGGCATATTTCATCTTTGCCGTTTAATGGATTTTTTATTCCAAGCATAATTGACCTAAGATTACTCAAGTCAGGCTGCCCAACTACGGAAATTATATTTCCGTTTGGAAGAGTTTTTTCATAGTACGATGTAATGTCTTTGTTATATTGGTTTCTTTCAAGTTTTACTTGCTGAAAAGATTCAAGTGCTATATTAAGTTCATTTTCGGTAGGCCATATTGCAGAAGGTGACCCATTGCCTGCCGATGTTATTTTTAGTGGTATTTCAAGTTGATAATAGTTGCGTTCGAGATCGGTTCCTATTCTTACAAAAGCTCTTACATCACCATCGCTTAAATTTTCGCCTTCAGCATGGATAAACATTTTTAGGTTTTTGTAATTTCTTATATCATAATTAAGTGTTTTGTAGGCGGCTCTTGAATCTCCTTTTTTCAATCTACAAGCTCTTAGTGAAAGAGATTGTTCGTTCATTTGAACAGTATTTTGCTGTGTGGGATCGTTTTCTCTAACTATTCCAGGAGGAACAACATAAGGTATTGGAACTCTTTGACTGTTTTTTTCAATACTTACCGCTGATATCGTAAATTCTGTTTGGTCATTTGGGTCAATATTTGGTCCAACATCAGGAGGAAAATTCAGGTTTTTTAAGTATCTTCTCCATTCTGCTCGTACAAGTTGCAATTGCCCGAATCTTAAAATCACACTATCTTCAAATCCTTTTAAGTACATTCTCATAAATCTGATAGATTTAAAATCCTGTATATCGCCTACTTTTGATGTAAATTGCCTAATGGGTACTTTAAACTGATACCATGTTACAGTAGATGGAAGTCCACTACCGTCAATATAATTTGGAGTAGTTCTTATTGAGTCTGTAACATAGTTTTGTCCAACTTTAAATGCTTCAGGAGAAACATCAATTTTGTACTGAAAATACTCTTCATTAAAATTCATAGACTGGTCGCGGTTCAAATCTTCATCGTCTGGTAACATTGTGGCTGACGTAGGGGAGCCGTTTGACAAAGTATTCAAACTTGAATTGCCTTCCATTCCATTGTATAGTTCATATCTTGCTAAAATACTCTTTTTTGAAGCATCGAGTATTGGGTCTAAATAATGCTGGTAATTATCATTACTTGGGTCATTATATGCATTTTTATATATTTCACTTCCACTTCCAAAGTTATTTTTAAGTGTTTCTATATATGAATTGAAAAACTCTCTTTCTTCATTGTCATTAAGCCCGTCAAGTCCTTTGTCTTGATTTGTTCTTGAATTTTTATCGTTATCAAAAGCTTGTATTTGAGGTGCAACTTGTGGTACAAGTCCATATCTGGTGCTGTCAAGCCCTAAACGTGTGCCGTCAGTTGGTAATCCGTTTTCTACTGCACGCCTATTATCAGAGTTTATATCTTCTGATACATTTCCAAGATTGATATATAATTGTCCTTTGTTATTTGAACTTCTATCCATACAAAATGGGTCCATCATCCAAAATTCTATATAATCAATATTAGATGCTTCAAAATCGTTGTTGTCCATTCTGCGTGATATTCCTCCCCATGTTTCACTTGGATTTTTGAATGTGCCGTCAGTGTTAAAATCATTTAAACTTGTATTGTAATTATACATTCCTCTTTTTTTAGGGTAAAACACAAGGTCAAGTGTAGATAGCAGATTTACCTGCTGAATTTGAATATTTAACTTTGGAAATACTTCTTTTAATCCCCAAATTCTTACAAAGGGATGTGATTGGTCAGCTCCACTTATGTAACTTGGTATAATTTTACTGTTATTTGACGAGATAGAAAAAGTTTGATCTATAGAATGAAATTGTATGGATGCTCTTTTATGGCTTTTTGTAGAATCGAGATTAGATTCTGGAAAAAGTATATTTTGACCTTGAGGAATTGATGCAAATTTCCAGTTTGAAACATATTTTAAATCAAATGGTGTTTCTGCTCCTTCAAAGTCATCTAGCATTGATGTTCCTCTTTCGCCTATAGTTTTGGCATTATGAGGAAATATTTTTGCAAATTCTCCCGAAATAGTAATGTTAGATTTTTCCTTAGTTTCTATAAAAGGTAATTTATCTATAAGTTTAGTTAAAAATCTTGATTCTTTATTCCAAGTACCATCTAAACCTATTATTGTATTTAAAATAGGCTCTTGTCCAATGTCAACCTTTGGTGTAAGTGGTCTTTCGGTCATGTGCATTATTGTACCTCCAAGCAACAAATTGCGTGAGTGAGTAAAATCAAATCTTGAGCCTACTAGAGTTTTTTGTTGTAGTGTAAACAGTGAATTGCTTTCTGACGAAACTTTTATAACTGCTCCCGAATTAATAATACCCTCGTTTATAATTCTTACTCGACCTAAGTTGTAATCAACTATAAAATCTACATTTTCTACAAGATTAGCCCCATTTGCGGTTACTCTCACCGAGCCTTGAGGAATATTAATTGCATTAAGCGGAATTTCATTTGATGCACTACCTCTGTAGCTGCCTCTTAAGAAAAACTTATTATGTGTAACATCTTGTTCTGCCCACCATTTGGTAGAATCATATAAGGCATCAAACGAATAAAAATGTGCATCTTTACTGTTTGGGTTTTCAAATTTATTTCGTAAAAAAACACCAAAAGGTTCTCTGACAGGAAAAATTATTCTTCCGTTTGTCATATTTACTGTTAATCCTTCAATTAGGTCAAATACTCCGTCAGGTTTTGCTTCTTGTTGTTTGTTTATATTATCAAGATTAAGAACGGTGATAAGTTGTTTTTCAAAAATTTTCTTTTCACTTGACCCGACAGGCAAATAATTAAGATCAGCAGATTTGTCGTCAGCATAAACTACATTAAGAGTAAAATCTTGAGCTTGTACATTGTAAGTGCTTAGTGAATAAATATTTTTCATCATCAAATCCCAAAGAGGCCAGCGAGTATTTGTTATTGATGATTTAAGCATTTTTACTACAAGGTCTTTTCCGCTTCCGCTCGGTCCGGGAGGATTGTCTCTTGATAACTGACCTACCTGAATTACTTTTCCGTTATAAGTATATTCGTAAGCAACCGATAAAATTTCATCATTATTCAAAGCTTGATTTAATGAAATATAACCTAACTGACGATTGATTGTGAACTCTTGTTCTGTTAATTTTCTGGCATTTGAAAGTATATTATAATCAATACCTACTTTCATATTAAATGCAGGATACATTGTTTTAAACTGGTCTATAACAGTATTTGTGTTGTTTAATTTTTGGTCGGTTATTATCAGGTTCCAAAGTTTGTTTGCTTCGTTGTCTGTATATCCTTCATGCCCCGGGCTGAATAGTGTAGGATTATAAGGGTTAGCTTCAGCCATATCAATAAATGAAACTACATTTCTTATTTCATTATATGATTTATTGCGGTTTGTAACCCATACTTCTATATAATTGATATAAGCTCCCGATTGAATAATTGGCAATAAACTTAGCGCCTGATCATATTGGTCTTTGAAAAATTGACCAACAAAAAAATGTTTGTTTGCTTCGTAATTGTGTGCCTGTATATCAAATTTTGTAATTTGGGCACCGCCTGACATTTCGGTTTCAGAAGTTTGCCCGCGTTGTTGGGTAGCAATTGAAGTTACCATTAGCTTCCCAAATTGCATTTGTGTTTTTAACCCAAACAAACTTTGTCCTGCCTGAATAAGGCTACCATTCAAAGGTAAACTTACATTGCCTAATTCTATTTTTTTAAGAATATCGTCTTCTTCACCTTCCCAGTTAAGTTTTATTTGATTTTCGAATTCAAAGGTTGCATCAGTATCATAGTTGGTATTAAGTTTTAGTTTGTCGCCAATTTGCCCGGTTACACTTATTTGCATTTTTATTTTAAAATCAGGTGTTCCTGATCTTTGCTGTCTTACCGGCAATTGAGGGTTTCTTACAACATTATAATTTCCACCAAAAGTAGCTTCGGCAGAACCAGAGGGTTTAATATCTATCAATCCGCCCCCAAATAACTTATCAACTATCGGAGGAACAGTTATTATCTGTGGAATAATTCCTGTATTTCGGGTTGCGTTTGTTGCTTTACTTTTGGTTTTAAAGTATTTTTTTTCTTCGCTTTGTTTTATTTCATTTAGGTATTCTGAGAATGATTTTGAACGAGGAGGTGTGAGATCTCTTTTGCCTAATTTTTCATATTCGGTATAAGTGTTAGATTGTGGATCGTATTCTGTGTTTTTTTTAATTATATCAGGGTCTTTCAGGTCAAACGGGCTTTTTTTGTATTTGTAATCCCATGGTTTTTTATCTTTAAAAGGATATTTTAATTTATTAGAATCATTTTTTGTAGTGTCATCATCACTTATTATGGGTTTGTATTCGTAAATATTATTACCAAACGATAATGAAAATAAGCAAAATACTGCTCCTGCTATAATTATCCTGAAATTTGTTTTTCTCAATTTATAAAATACGTTTGGTAAAATTATCTTATAACTTTCAATATTAAAAATGGGGCTTCAAAAATACAAAATTATATAGTATAAGAAAATTAGCTTTTTCAAATATAATCTTAATCTTAAAGGTATCTGAAAGCTTCTTTAACTAATTTTTCTGTTGAAATACCGTTACCAAATTCCTTATTTACTGCTATCAATGCTTTTTCTGCATTATTTCTTACAAATCCCAAAGCTATTAATGCTTGAAGTGCTTCTTCAAACGCATTTGAAGTACCACCTTGATAACTTTCAATTCCACTAACTGATTTTGCTATTTTATCATGTAGTTCCAATATTATTCTCTGTGCTGCTTTTGGCCCTATCCCCTTAACAGACTGTAATAACGGAGCATCTTTTCTTATTATTGCATTAATAATAGCATCTTCACTTAGCGAAGAAAGCAGAACTCTGGCTGTATTTGCTCCAACTCCACTTACAGAAATTAGCTGACGAAATACTTCACGTTCTTTTTCGGTAAAAAATCCAAAAAAAATATGACTATCTTCTGATATTACCTGATGTATAAAAAGAGAGGCATTTTCATTTATTTTTAGTTTTTCGTAGGTATATACCGAGATATTTACAAAATAACCGATACCATTGCATTTGATAACTGTATTTGCAGGTGTTAGTTTTACTATATTTCCTTCTATAAAATCGTACATTTTTTTTATCTGTTTACTAACCTTACAAATGGATTATTATGTTTTTCATTTCCAATAATAGTTTCTTCACCGTGGCCGCAATATACCACATATTCATCAGGTAGAATATATAATTTATTTATTATAGAGTTTTGAAGAATATCAAAATCTCCGCCGGGCAAATCAGTTCTGCCTATTGAACCATTAAATAGCACATCGCCACCAATTACTGCTTTTGAATCATGGTGTACAAAACAAACACTGCCTGGCGAATGTCCAGGAGTGAACAAAATATTTAATTCTGTATTGCCAAATTTTATAATATCATTTTCGTCAATAAACTTATCGGGGACAGGCGATTTAGTATAGCTTATTCCATACATTTGAGCTATTGACTCCCCTGATTTTAAAACAGGCTCGTCATGCTGGTTTATGTAAAAGGGAATTTGGTATTGCTGTTTAATAAAAGAATTACCTAAAATATGGTCTATATGACAATGTGTATTTAGCAATAATACAGGGTTAAGATTGTTTGTTTCTATAAACTCTTTTACGATATTTTCTTCATAAGTGTTGCTACAACCGGGGTCTATTATTACACATTCTTTTGTTTCGTCAAATACTATATAAGTATTTTCACCAAACATGTTAAATGTAAATTTTTTAATTTTCAAAATAAAAATTGGTTTACAAATGAATTACTTCTCCGTATGCTGCTGCTGTAGCTTCCATTATTGCTTCACTCATTGTAGGGTGTGGATGTACAGATTTCAAAATTTCATAACCTGTTGTTTCAAGTTTTCTAGCAACTACCGCTTCTGCTATCATTTCTGTAACATTTGCCCCTACCAAATGGCAGCCAAGCAATTCCCCATATTTTGCATCAAAAATCACTTTTACAAACCCTTCTTTTGCTCCGGCGGCACTCGCTTTTCCGGAAGCTGTAAATGGAAATTTACCAACTTTAATTTCGTATCCTTTTTCTATTGCTTGTTTTTCTGTCAACCCAACAGAAGCAACTTCTGGCATAGTGTAAGTACATGCAGGTATGTTTCCATAATCAAGTGGTTCAGGATTGTGTCCTGCAATTTTTTCTACACATATTATACCTTCGGCACTTGCTACATGTGCAAGGGCTTGTCCCGGTACTACATCTCCAATTGCGTAAATTCCGTCAATATTGGTTTTATAAAATTTATCAACTAAAATTTTGCCTTTTTCAGTTTTTACATCCATTTCTTCAAGCCCAATATTTTCAATATTTGCCTGAATGCCTGCTGCTGAAAGTACAATTTCACATTCTCTTGTTTCTATTCCTTTCTGTGTTTTAATATTTACTATACAGTTATTTTCAGAGGTATCAACTGATTCTACTGATGACGAAGTGAGAATCTCCATACCTTTTGATTTAAAGATTTTTTCCATGCTTTTACTTACTTCGGTATCTTCCAGAGGTAAAATTTCGGGTAAAAATTCAACTAAGGTTACTTTAGTTCCCATAGCATTATAAAAATATGCAAATTCGCTACCTATAGCTCCCGAACCAATTATTATCATACTTTTTGGCATATTATCAAGTGTCATTGCCTGTCTGTATCCAATCACCTTTATTCCGTCTATTTTAATATTTGGCAATTCTCTACTTCTGGCACCTGTAGCAATTATTATATTTTTTGCTTCTATGTTTTGTTTTGTACCATTGTTATCTACTTCCACCTTGCCTTTTGAAACTATTTTGCCAAAACCATTTATAATGGTAATTTTATTTTTCTTCATAAGAAATTGAACTCCCTTGCTCATTCCGCCAGCTACAGAACGGCTGCGTTTTATAATTTCATCAAAATTTACTTTTGCATCAGATACTTCAATACCATATTCTTTTGCATGATTAATATATTCAAAAACCTGAGCAGATTTTAATAAAGCTTTTGTAGGAATACATCCCCAGTTAAGGCATATTCCGCCAAGTTCAGCTTTTTCTACTATTGCTGTATTTAATCCTAATTGAGATGCTCTGATTGCAGCTACATAACCTCCGGGACCGCTACCCATTATTACTAAATCAAATGACATATTTTTTTTAATTTTCTCCTGCAAAAATAATCTGATTTTTTTAAAATGATTTTTACTTTGAAATTTGTGATTAGTGGAAATATAAATAAAACATATTTATTAATTTTTAGGTTACATTTGAATAAGTAATTTATGGTAACTTTAAAAAAGGCAGAAGCCAATGATTTAGTACTTATAAGTGATATGGCTAATAAAATCTGGAATTTATATTATATTGATATTATTTCAGGCAGCCAGATTGATTATATGCTTGAAAAATTTTATAAAGCAGATGCTTTAAAAATGTCAGTTTTAAATGGTGAAATTTTTTATTTAATATGTATAAATGATTTTCCGGTTGGATATATTTCGGCTTCATGTATTGACAAAAACAATTGGTTTATTAATAAATTTTATCTTTTTACTGATATGCATAGGAAAGGAATCGGAACAATTGCTTTTAAAGAATTTGAAAAAATAATAAACCCAAACGAATTTACTCTTCAGGTAAACCGTAAAAATATTAAATCAATAAATTTTTATATCAAAAATGGATTTTATATCAGAGAGTGGGCAGATTTTGAAATTGGAAACGGATATAAAATGAAAGATTTTGTTTTAATTAAAAAGTATTAATTTTCAATAAAAAAATTTTGAGCAAACCATTGCAAACAGCCTATATAAAATTGCATATTGCTGTTTTTTTGTTTGGTTTCACGGCAATTTTAGGAAAATTAATTACACTTGATCAATTTGCCCTTGTATGGAATAGGCTTTGGATAAGTTTTGCAGGTTTGCTATTTGTTCCCCGAATTTTTTCAGGATTTAAGCAAATTCCTAAATCAAAATTATATATATACGCTTCAATAGGTTTCCTTATAGCATTACACTGGATTACATTTTACGGTTCAATTAAATTAGGCAACAATGTATCGGTAACATTAGCATGTCTTGCCACTTCACCTCTTTTTACTTCATTGATTGAACCATTTTTTTTTAAGAAAAAACTTTTAGCAAGTGAAATAATACTTGGCATAATAACCATTTTTGGAGTTTATTTAATTACAGGTGTCGGCAATTATTATTATCCTGCAATTATTTCGGGTATAATATCAGCAGCAATGGCATCGTTATTTACTGTTTTCAATAAAAAAAATCTGGAAGAATACAATGCCTTTTCGGTTTCGTTTATTGAATTTTTTTTCGGTTGGATATTTTTAAGTCTTGTGATTTGGGCATATCCTACTGTAATCAACAATGGGCTATTTCCTCAACCGAGTAATCTTGAAAATTCATGGAATTTTATTTTTGCAGGTGTTCATTCTGACTGGTTTTATTTAATTGTTTTAGGATTGCTATGCACTTGTCTTGCATTTGTTTTCAATCTTCAATCATTAAAATTTATTTCAGCATTTACCTCAAATCTAAGTGTAAACTTAGAGCCTGTTTATGGTATAATAATGGGTGTGATATTTTTTAGAGAAAACCAAAATCTTAATTTTACGTTTTATTTAGGAGCAAGCATTATTCTTGCTTGTGTATTGTTAAATCCTGTATTAAAGAAATTTTTTAATTATAAAAATAGTGAATAATAAAAAGTCAATAGTTTTTTTTGATGGCGAATGTAAATTTTGCAATCAATCAGTCAATTTTATTATTAAGCACGACAAAAAACAGTATTTTTTGTTTGCTCCTCTTCAAGGCAAAACTGCAATACAATATGGTGTAAATTCTGAAAATATAATGCCAGATTCTATTGTATTAATTGAAAATGGAAAAAAATACAAATATTCTGATGCTGCACTTAAAATAGCTGCCAAACTTGATGGATTTTGGAAAATATTTATAGTTTTTTTTATTTTTCCATCAGTTGTAAGAGATTGGTTTTATAAATTTGTAGCAGCAAACAGATATAAATGGTTCGGTAAATATGATCATTGTATGATACCTGATAAAAAAATAATAAATAGATTTTTAGAATGAAAATATACCATAATCCACGATGTACTACAAGTTGTAAAACACTTGAATTATTAAAATCAATTGATGAAAATCCTGAAGTGCTTGATTATATCAAAAACCCACCTACAGTTGCCGAGTTAAATGATTTGATTGAAAAACTCGGAATAAAACCATTTGAAATTGTAAGGCAGAAAGAAAAGATATATATTGAAAATTATAAAGATAAAAACTTTACTGATAAAGAATGGATTCAAATACTATCTGACAATCCCAGATTAATACAAAGACCTATAATAATAAACGGCGACAAGGCAGTAATAGGAAGACCGCCCGAAAATATTTTGAAACTGAAAAACAAAGTTTAAATTTACATTTTTTAAATTAATTTTATTGACTAATTAAATTTTTAATAAAATACAGCAATATACTAAGTCTCAATGTTGTATTGGGTTGTGCAAGTTGTGCATTTGTGTTTCTTGAACCTAATCCGTTAATTTCAACCAAGGTTTGGTTTGTTGCAATGTTGTCTGTTGCCGTGTGGCTAATTTATACAGCCGACCACATAATTGACGGATTTAAAGTAAAAGGGGAAAGCGGAATTTTAAGATACGATTTCCATTATCAGCACAGGTATTTGATAATTATTATATCATTGCTTTTGGCTGGTTTTTTGGTTTACAAAGCATATTACTTCAGAACCGAGTTGTTTGTAAAAAATGCTTTGTGGCTTATGTGTTTTTTGCCAATTTATTTTGTTTTGAAATTTCTTAAATTTCTAAATCCAACAATAAAAATGCTATTTGTGTCAGTAGTATTTGCAGTAGCAATAGTTCTATTATATAATTCAAAAAACTTATTATTTGATTTTTTTAGTTTAGAGATACTTTCAATAGTACTGCTTGCATTTATCAATCAACTTGTTCTCGAACACTTCGAGTATAATATTGACCAAAATATTAAATCAGAAATAAATGATGTGTATTACAAAATCCTCGCAAAGCGTGTTTTTAGTTGGCTTATGGTAGTTTTGGCAATCATTACATTAATGAATATTACTGCAATTGCATTTACTCTATCTATTTTTATAGTTTCCTTTTTAATTATCAAAATTCTTAAATATCCCAACTTTTTTAAAGAACAGCTTTTGTACAGGTATTGGGCTGATTTTAGCCTTGTACTAATTTATCCGATATTAAAAATTCTTTTGATTATACAACTTTTGTTGATAAACTTATTTTAACTTTTTGTTGCAAATTTTAATACTTAAATAATATGACTTTAATTTTGCTGTTTAATTAAAAGATATTTTATACAAAATGACCAAAGACAGTATTCATCGCGAAATAAAACTACTACTTGATAAAATTAAAATCCAAAATGAAAACCTCGAAAAGGAAAGAGGAAAAATTTCAATGCTCGAAACTGACATTTTGCGCAAATACTGTATAGATTTATACGATTTGATAAATCAGATACAACATGCAAAAATCGAGAATGATGAGGTACAGATAATCAAAGAACCTGTTAAAAATGAAGAAAAATTACCAGACTTTAAACCAATAGAAAATGTCAAAAAAGTTATAATTATAGAGAATACAGAAAAAATTGAGGTAAACGAACAAAAAAACTGGGACCCTCCAAAATTTGAACCTATAAAAGAAAAGCCATTTGTTCAAGAAATAAAATTTGATGAAAAGCCTGTTTATAATGAAGAATCAAATGCTAAAACAAATAATACCGTATTTGAAAATAAGAGAACATCAATTCACGAAACAATTTCTGTAAAAAGCGAATCAAAAGAAATGATTGAAAAATTTGCTAATACAAAAATTGATAAAATTATAACTGCAATAGACATAAGCAAAAGATTTGAACTTCAACAAAATCTTTTTAAATCTGACAACCACTCGTTTACAGACGCAATAAACAGAATAGAAAATTCAGGTAATCTCGAAACAGCATTGCGAATTTTTGACCATTTAGCAAAATTACATCACTGGGATTTGAAAAATGAACTTGTAAAAGAATTTAAAAGTTTTATTTACAGGCGATATTAGTTTTTTTCTGAAAAATCTTCATATTTGCTTTCATTAATGAAAGTATGACCTTTTGGGAACAAACGCCTTTTGTTAAATTATTAATTCCTTTTATAGCAGGAATTATTTCAGCTTATTATTTTGATTTTAACGAAAATAATGCTACTTATCTTGTAGTTTTTATTTTAATTTTACTATCATCATTTCTCTTTTTATACAGGCACTTAAAATCGTATAGGTTTTCAAGTTTAGCAATAGTTGTGTTTTATATTTTTGGTTTTGTTTCAACCTATTTAAGTAATCCCAACAACAGAAATAATAATATATCGCGACTTGGCAAAAGCGGTGTTTTTTTGTTAAAAGTAGATGAAATACCGCAAATCAAAAGGCATAGTATAAAATTTAATTCAATTGTATTAAAAAAATATAACAGAAATAGAAAAACGTGGGTAAAAGTAAACGAAAAGGTAGTTTGTTATAAAACAAAAAAAAGTAAAATTCCTATTCTCGGTGACATTATCTTAACAAACTGTGATTTTAAAAAAATAAACGAATCGGAAAATCCTTATCAGTTCAATTACCAAAAATTTCTCGAAAAACAGGGTATTTTTCACACAGTTTTCTTACATGATGAGAAAATTAGAAAATATAAAAACGATGCAGGTTTTATAGATAAATTATCTTTTAAGGGAGTAGAATTTCTTAAAAATGTTTTAAGAAAAAGTATTAAAGATTCAGTTAGCTTGGGTGTAACAGAAGCTTTAATTTTTGGATATAAAGAAGACTTACCAAAAGAACTGGTTGAGTCATACTCAAAAACCGGAACATTGCATGTTCTTGCAGTTTCGGGTATGCATGTTGCTTTAGTTTTTTTATTATTAAGCAAACTTTTATGGTTTATGGATATCAATAAATTTGGAAAAATTATCAAACCTGTTTTTTTGATAATTTCTATTTGGGTTTATTGTATAATTACTGGCATGTCTCCGTCTGTAATTAGAGCAGGAGTAATGATTTCGCTTATAATAATTGCTAAAATATTAAGTAAAAATATTAATATTTATAATATAATTTTTGCTTCTGCACTGATAATTTTATTGATAAATCCTATGTGGCTGTTCAATGTAGGTTTTCAGCTTTCATTTGCAGCAGTTGTAGGTATTGTATTTTTTCAGAAATATTTTAAAAATATATGGACACCGCAAAATAAGATTATTGAGGTAATTTGGGAAATAGTAATAGTTTCTATTAGTGCTCAGTTAGCTGCATTTCCTTTGTGCTTGCATTATTTTAATCAATTTCCAAACTATTTTATATTGTCAAACTTGATTATAATTCCACTTACCACCATTATAATTTATGTAGGATCTTTGCTTGTTATATTTTATAATTTCTTAGCAATTCAAGAGTTTTTGTCTGACGTTGTTACATTTTTAGTAAAACTTACCAATAATTGTGTAGTAAAAATTGAAAATCTTCCTTATTCTTACTTAGATGGAATAAAGCTGACAGCTTTTCAAACAGTACTTTTATATGCTGTAATTTTTTTATTTTTATATTGGTTAATCAAAAATGATAAGAAAGTATTTGTTTCTATGATAATACTAATAATACTGCTTTTAAGCTTACAAATGATTGACAAGTTAAAATTACAAAACGAAAAAACAATAGTATTATTTAATATACCTTCAAATAATGCAATACTGCTGTCGGACGGGCGAAATTCGGTTGTATTAACTGATAAAGAATACAATAGTAATCTATTGTTTTATATACGTGGATATTTAATTGAAAAAAGAATATTTCCAATTAAGAAACTTATAAAAATTAATGAACTAAATGAAATAAATTACAAGAACGAGAAAATGAATTTAAAAATACGCAATTCAAAAATTGTATTCAGAAATTACAGATTAAAAATATCAAATGAGTTGTTTACTGATAATAACTATAATTTAAATTATATTATACCTGATAAAGATTTTTTAAAATTTGATTTGTGTAATTTAAATGACACAAATTTGAAATTCGGACAATCACAAGACAAATGGTTGCAGAGAAAAATAGAAAAAAAACTTGGTAATTGTCATAATAATGCAATAAAAAATTTAATCAGAAAAAAGTTTGAGTTGATAAAAGTATTGTAAAGACAGAGGTTTAGCTCAAAAATGACATTCTGAAAAATAAATATTTTAAATATTGTAAATTTTTATATTCAAGTAATTAATACATTTGAAAACTCAATGTTATTTTTATGAAAAGATCATCATTACAAACAATTAAAACATCAAATGGCTTAAAAATAATGCTTACGGCTTTTGCATTAGTTTTGTTTGCCGGTATCAACAAGGTAAAAGCCCAATCACCATACTGCGACCCATATTATACTTATGCATGTTATCAGTATTCAATGTCAATCAATGCACTTGAGATTAAGCAGGGTTCAAATCAATTGTATTATAGGGCACACAATACAGGGGGCTATAATGGTTGCACTTCTTCATCTGGATATTATACCTTATGGAGTTCTTCTTCAATGTTTACATTAAAAGCAAGTTCAACATATAAATTTGGTTTTACAACCGGGCCATCTTATAATGTAAATGTAGGAATATGGATTGATTTAAATGGCGATAAAGATTTTGCTGATGCAGATGAAATGCTTCCAATACCTTCTTGCCAGTATAGCACAGGTAATGTTCCTGCAGGAAGTTCTACATTAACATATTTTGATGTAAAAATTCCTTCAAATATTACACCAGGCGTTACGAGGATGAGAATTCGTTCAATTTATTACTACAGTACTTGTTGGAGTACCGGTGATGCAGGTTGTATGTCACAGTATTATGGAGAGGCGGAAGATTTTACAATTACACTTGCATCAGATCCAAATGATGGTGGAATAAGCAAAATTTTTGACCCATTATGTTCTCCAAAACTAAAGACAACTGTTACAAATTTTGGAAAGAATGATATAAATCCTATAAAAATAGGTTGGTATGTAAATGGTTCACTACAAACTACTAATTCATATACTTCTACCATAGCTAAAAATGGAGGAAGTGCAGATGTAACACTTACACCTGATTATAACTTTGTAGATGGAAATACATACACTGTTAAAGTATTTACGTTCTCCCCAAATAATGTGAATGATTATGACAAATCAAACGATACAATGACAGCCAAGTTTAAATATATAGGTCCCGCAGGGACACCTACTACTTATGATACCAAACGGTGCGGACCTGGGACGGCAACACTGAAGGCAACTTCGCCATTCCAGTCTGATTCTGTTGTTTGGTATAATGACAGTATAGCCGGAAGTATTGTTGCACGAGGGAAAAACACTATATCACCACCTTTATTTTTAGGAGTAAACAAATTTTGGGCACAAGCATTTAAAATGAGTGCACCTTCAAATCTTATAAATTCAATGAGTGGCAATACTATACTTTCTGGTAGCCCAGACTACAATGGTACAATGGTAGATATTACTCCACTTTCAGATATTGTAATTGATAGTTTTATTATTCACTTATATTACTCTACACCGGGTTCTACATCAGAGGTATATTACAAAGTTGGCGGTTATTCAGGCTATGAATCTAATAGTGCTGCATGGACTAAAATTCAAGATGGTGTAATGAGAGTAGATGCAAGTGGAGCAATTTATTATGGTATAATTAAGATAAAAGAACTTGCATTGAAAAAAGGTGTAACTTATGGATTTTATATCACTTGCAGTTCAACTGCAGGAAATGACTTATACGCTACTTATGGAAATGGAACTATAAGTAATGCCGATTTATCAGTATCAGGAGGTTCATTTATATATGGTCAATTTGCTTCAAAAGGAATCTATGCTCCATATAATCCTGATCTAGGTACTTATTATAGAACAAGTACATGCCCAAGTGAAAGAGTTCCAATTAAAATTACCGTTAATCCTGCACCAAATGGGGCAGCATTTACTAAAAGCACACCTTTTCAGTCGCCACAATCAAGTACTAATGGATATATTAACAATCCTGATATAGTAGCAGACGGAGATCAACTTACTTATGAATTACAACCACCTACAGGTTATTCAAATTCAGGGCATGGATCTACTTGGTTAACATTAACTCCTGTTGTAAAATCAAAAACAGGTACAGATATTCCTTCAGGTACAATATGGACTTGGACTGCACCTTCAGGTTCTACTCCGGGTAAATTAATATTCAAACCATCAAAATCAATGACAGATACAATGTATATTGTTTCTATGCAATTAAAAGACTTAGGCCCATATTACTGCGACTCAACAATTACAAGATACATATTTGTAGCACCTCGTCCGGTTCCTGATTTCAAATTTAATCAACCCGTTTGCGATGGTGATGCTGTTTTGTTTGATAATTTA
>JADLGN010000030.1 GCA_020849295.1 Bacteroidia bacterium | reverse complement strand
TTTGGAGATGGCGGAATATCAACAGCAGTAAATCCTTTACATACTTTTGCAAATGCAACATCTAAAACTATTAAACTTAAAGTAACATCAGAATTTGGTTGCCTTGACTCAGTTAGCCATAATATTTTATTGCAGGAAACTCCAAAGGCTGATTTTAGTTGGGGAGCAGCATGTAATTTAGCAAATACTAGTTTTACATTTACAGGTACACGTCCTGCATCTCCTATTATTACAGTATTTAACTGGAATTTTGCCGGCGAAGGAACTACTACAATTGAAAATCCACAAAAATTATTCAATATAGTAGGTAAAAAACTTGTAACACTAACACTAACATCAAACAACGGATGCTCTGATGTAATGACAAAGGAAGTAAATGTAAAATTACAATCAAAAGCAGATTTCAATGTTGATGATGTATGCGAAGATGATGATGCTGTGTTCACAAATAAATCATCAGTTTCTCAAGGTAATCTTAATTATTTATGGAAATTTGGCGATTCAAAAACATCAAATTCTCAATCACCACGCCACCGTTATGTTATTGGTGGAAGTTCAAAAACATTTAATGTTACTTTGGTTGCTATAGTACCAGGCGGTTGCAGTGATTCTATTACAAAAGCTGTATCTGTAAATACAATTCCAAATTCAGATTTTACATTTAAAACAAGTGGTCGTAAAGTATATTTTACAGCTTCTACACCTGGGGCAACATTATATCAATGGAGATTTGGCGATGGTGGAAAAGCAACATCTGCCAACCCAACTTACGATTATCTTGAATATCCTGTAGCCAAATACTACGCATGTTTGTCAGTTATAAATGCTGCAAATTGCTTCTCAGAAACATGTAAAGAAGTTTTCATTACAGGTAGCGTTGATAAAGTAAGCAAACTTTCAGGTGTAAAAATTTATCCAAATCCAAACAAAGGAAACTTTACAATTACAGTTGAAGATCCAAAATCAGATATAGCTATATCAGTTTATGATGTACTTGGAAATGTTGTGAAAGTAATTGAAACCAGCTCTTTCAAAACAGAATACAACATTGACATGAACGTTGCAAATGGCGTATATATGGTTAAAATTACCAATGGAGGATTAACATCTACTCAAAAAGTAACTATTAATAAATAAAAATTTAGTTTGTAAATTTGAAGCCTTCTTTCTAACGAGAGAAGGCTTCTTTTATTAATATGAATTATATAAATACAAAAACAATTGATAGAATAACGTATATTGTTCTTAATCGTCCTGATAAGAAAAACGCCTTAAATGATGAGTTTATAAGTGAAATAAAATTAGCATTAGACCAAGCAGAAAAAAATAATGAAAGCAGGGCTGTAATTATCAAATCTTCATCAGATGTATTTTGTGCTGGATTAGATCTGGCATTTCTGCAAAAAATGCAGCAATATAATTTACAACAAAACCTTGAAGATAGTAAAAACCTTAAAGAATTATTTTATAAAATTTATACATTTCCGAAACCGGTTATTTCACTCGTTGATGGTTTGGCAATAGCCGGAGGCTGCGGTCTTGCTACAGTATGTGATATGTGCTTTGCAACCCCCGAGTCCATGTTTGGTTATACAGAGTCGCGAATTGGATTCATTCCGGCAATTGTATTGGTTTTTTTGAGAAAAAAAGTAAATGAAAGTATAAGTAAAAAAATACTCCTTAGTGGAGAATTATTTTCGGCTGAAGTTGCTTTAAAATTCGGATTAATTACCGAAATTTTTCAAAAAGATGAAATTGAAAAAAAAGTACACGACTATACATTAAATCTAATTGAAAAATCAAGCCCAAATTCTATGGCAATGATTAAAAAAATGTATTCAGAACTTGATAGTTTATCAATGAACGAAGCCCTTGAATATGCTTGTAAACTAAATGCCGAAACAAGAGAAACAAATGATTGTAAAACAGGAGTTTCAAATTTTTTAAATAAGCAAAAGAATAAATGGTAATATGATTTTTACTGATACTCATGCTCATATTTATGTTGAAGAGTTTGATAGCGATTTTGAAAATTGCATAAACAGAAGCATTCAAAATGATGTGAAAAGAATTTTTGTACCCAATATAGATGAAACAACTATAAATTTACTAAAAAACAAATGTGAACTATATCCTGAAATGTGTTTCCCTATGATAGGTTTGCATCCATGCAGTGTAAAGCAAAATTGGGAAGCACAGCTAAAAATAATTTTTGACGAACTAATTTCTTATAAGTATTATGGTATTGGTGAAGTAGGTATAGATTTGTATTGGGACAAAAGCACTTTTCAAATACAAAAGAATGTATTTATTGAGCAAGCAAAATGGGCTATTAAATATAATTTGCCGGTATCAATACATACAAGAGAAGCAACCGAACAAGTTATAGAGATTATTAAATCAGAAAAACTATTTGAGCTAAGTGGTGTGTTTCATTGTTTTTCGGGAAATGAAGAACAAGCAAAAACAGTTATAGAAATGGGGTTTTACATTGGAATTGGAGGGACAATTACATATAAAAAATCAACATTGCCAGATTTAATTAAAAAAATAGGTATTGATAAAATTGTACTTGAAACCGATTCACCATATTTGCCGCCCGAACCGTATAGGGGCAAACGCAATGAAACTTCATATATATCTGTTATTGCTCAAAAAATTGCAAATATTAGCGAAAAGTCAATAAATGAAGTTGCTTTGATTACAACAAATAATTCAAAAAATATTTTCGGAGTATAGATTATTTTTGTTTTTAGAAAATAAAGGAGACTTGTCCGAGTGGTTTAAGGAGCAAGCCTGGAAAGTTTGTATCTCGTAATACGGGATCGAGGGTTCGAATCCCTCAGTCTCCGCAAATTTATTAATCAATTTTATTGTAAAACATAATTAATGCAAGATTTTAAGCAACTAATATCAGAACTATATAAGAAAACATTTAACAATAATCCTGAAGAAATTGTATTACTTGAACAAAGCGGCAGCGATAGAAAATATTTCAGAGTTTGGCAAAAAGATAAATCAATAATTGCTACTGCAAGTGAAAATATTTTTGAAAATGAAACTTTTTTTTACTTTGCAGAGCATTTCAGGCTGAATAATATTTCGGTTCCTCAAATAATAGCAATAAGTGATGATAAAAAAATTTACTTTCAAAGTGATTTTGGCGATGTAAATCTCCTTGATTTAATTTTAAAAGAAGGGCACAATGAACTTATATATAAATTACTGCAAAAGGCACTTCTTAACCTGATTAATATTCAGATTGACGGAGATAAAAACCTTGACTATAATAAGTATTCAAATAATGGCACTTTTGGGAAACAGGCTATTTTTTCAGATTTATTATATTTTAAGTACTACTTTGCCGATACTCTTAAAATTGAATACAATAAGGAAAAATTATTAGAAGATTTCGACAATTTAAGCTCCCATCTTGCCAATACAGATTACAGATATTTTATGTTTCGTGATTTTCAAAGCCGAAATATTATGGTAAAGGAAGATGAATTGTTTTTTATAGATTTTCAGGGAGGAATGAAAGGTGCAGTACAATATGATATTGCCTCTTTTTTGTGGCAAGCCAAAGCAAACTTACCACACGAGTGGAAAGAACAATTGTTAGAATTTTATATTGAAAATTTTGAGAAAAAACTTCAAACATCAATAAATAGAAATCGCTTTAAAAACCAGTATAATTGTTTTGTGCTTGTTAGACTGCTGCAGGTTTTAGGAGCTTATGGATTTAGGGGAATTTTTGAAAGGAAAACACATTTTCTTGACAGTATAGCTCCTGCTTTACGAAATCTCTTATGTTATAAAAATAACAATAAATTAGATATAGAATTACCTGAATTAGCAAAACTTATTGAAACTATAACCAGTAATGAAATACAGAATAAATTCTCTGTAAATACAGCCAAAAAGGGAAATCCACTTGAGGTGAAAATAAATAGCTTTTCATTCATTAAAACAGGTTATCCTAATGAAAACAGCGAACATAAAGGTGGTTATGTATTTGATTGCCGAGGAATACTAAACCCAGGCAGAATAGATGAATACAAAGATTTAAATGGAAGAGACAAATCAGTTATATATTTTTTTGAACAAAATACTGAAATGCCTGATTTTTTAAATAATATTTTCAATATTGTTGACCTGAGTGTAAATGAATATCTAAGAAGAGGGTTTCAGTCTTTAACTGTAAATTTTGGATGTACAGGTGGACAGCACCGCAGCGTGTATGCCGCCGATAAAATGGCTCAACATATTTTAAAAAAATTTAATGTAAAAGTAAAATTAAATCATATTGAGCAAAAAATAAGTGAAACCTTAATTCCAGATTATCAATGAAAGCAATGATACTTGCTGCTGGGCTTGGTACAAGACTAAAACCATTTACTGATAAACATCCAAAAGCCTTAGCCGAAATTAATGGAAAAACTCTTTTGCAACATAATATTGAATACTTAATAAGCTATGGAATTAGCGAAATAATAATTAATGTACATCATTTTGCCGAGCAAGTTTATGATAAAGTAAATAAATATAAAGGTTGGGGAGCAAACATTACAATAAGTGATGAAACAAATGAATTACTTGAAACCGGAGGTGGATTAAAAAAAGCTGCATGGTTTTTTGATGACAAAGAAGAACCATTTGTATTGCTAAATGTAGATATACTTACTGACGTAGATATTTTAAAAATGTACAAATTTCATATTGACAATAAAACTTTGGCGACACTATTTGTTAGTAAAAGAGATACTTCGAGATATTTATTATTTGATGATAAAAAAGTTTTGAGTGGATGGAAAAATAATAAAACAGGTCAGATAATAATTACCAGACAAGCAAATGAATATTTAGAAATGGCATTTAACGGACTTCATATAATATCTAAGGAATTTTTAAGTTTAATAAAACAGAATGGAAAATTTTCGATAATTGATACATATCTTGATTTGTCTATAAATCATAAAATACAAGGATATGAAGATAGTAATGCAAGAATGATAGATGTAGGCAAGCCCGAAAGTATTTCTAAAGCAGAAAAAATATTTAAATGATATACAAATGATGAAACTATTGTTAAATTTTATTTTTATACTTATCTGTGCCAGCTTGATGGCTCAAAGCAGAAATTTTCCACAAACAAAAATTAATGAATTAACCTCAAAACAACAACTGCCACAAAATACTATTATTACAGGTAAATTACAAAAGCCAGAAATTAATCATGGAATATTCAAAGCACTTGAATTTTTTGATTATATAAATAAAAATCAAAAGAAAATTACTGACAAAAGACTTTATAAAAAAAGTTCTGATACTCTTATTATTGGAGAAGTACCGGGAGATACAGTAGTTATTAAAGGCAATTGGAATCACACAGGACCAATATGGATTTTTAATGATGGTGTTTTAATTTTTAAAAATGCGGTTGTAAATGATACAGGCGATATTTATGTGCTTGGCAAAGGAAAACTGATAGCAGACTCATGTGTTTTTAATTTTCCTCAGAAATATTTTTATGAACGTGGGTTACTTGCTTTGCAGAATGCAAAAATCGAAATAAACAATTGTAGCTTCAATTACAGTGGAATGTCTCATACTTTGTATATAGCAAACAATGCTAATATTACAATGCGAAATGTAAAAAATAGAGATTTTACAACTTGTGGTATGTTTGGAAGCCCAACACTATTAATAGATGGATGTAATCTTACAGGCGAATATATATTGAACGATAGTTGTTCGGCTACTTTTTTAAATGCAGATACAATAATACTTTGGCATCAGATACCAAATAAGGCTGAAATTGATTTTTCATTTCCCAATGGCGATTATGTAACAAATTATAGTATTAATAAAAGTACAAGCGGCGTAAAAGGAATTAATTATAATGTATATAGCGATAAGTGCAAAACTGTAATGTGGGCAATTATGCCTGTAAATGGTTCGAAAGTGAAAATTTCTAACTCAAAATTGCGATTAATAGGGAATTGGTTTATGAGGGGAGATTCTGCAACTTTAAAAGGAATTTTTAATAATTCACATTATAATGATTATACGATACCTTTGACTGACAGGCAACTCAGATTAATTAATTGTGATGTTCAAACTTGGAGCATATATGTTTTTGATTCATCAAAAATATTAATTGACAGTTGTACTTTGGGCGAAGTAGGCTCTCAAAACAAATCTGAAATATTTGCTGTAAATTATACATGCGATGGGTCAGGTGGATACTTTTGGGCTACTGATACAAGTATAATGATAGCTAATAATGTAAATGTTTACACTACTATAAGAAGCGAAAGAAATGCACTTGTAATACTTGCCAATAGCTGGCTGCCATTTATGCCGCCATCAGCAATTCATAAAAGTATATTAGTTTGTTCGCAAAATAGGTTTAATTTTTCTCCTATTGCTTATGACCAAAGTGTAGTATGGAATTTAAAAATTGACAAACCCGACACTACAATGAATCAAATAATTGTACCTGTATATGGTTCAGCTTGGATAAAACAAGGTCCCGGAGGCAACCCGATGGAGTTTGATTCATACAGTTTAAGTTATAGAAATATTAATGAAACAAAGTGGACTTATATAAATAAAAAACGCACTACCATGATTGAAGATGAAATGCTTGAAGAATGGAATACTGCCGGACTTGTTCCCGGATATTATTTGCTGAAACTCACAGTGAAAGATAATTATGGCGATACTGTTGATGCATATAAAATTGTAGTAGTTCAATCATCTCTTAGTGCAAATAAAAATATTACTAATCAAAATATTACAATATCTCCAAATCCTTTTAGCGAATTTTTGACAATAAATTTTGAAAACCAAGCTATATCAAATAATATATATTTATTAAATTCTTATGGCAAGGTTATTAGAAATTATAATGGGATAAAAACTGATAAATTCAAAATTAGCCGCGAAAATATAAGTAATGGTATTTATTTTATCAGGATTGAAAATGAAAATTCTATAGTCAAAACATATAAAGTTTTGATATATTAAAATAGAATTTTATTATTCATTTTCACCTTCTACACTTTCTAAGCTTGCCTGATATGTTTTAAGTAATTCTGCCTGAATAGCAGGCGGCACAAGGGCATATTCTGCAAATTTGCTTTTAAATGAACCTTTGCCTTGTGTTATAGAACGAATTGCTGTAGAGTATCCGTACATTTCGGCAAGTGGAGTTCTTGTTTTAATAGTTTGGTATTTCCCTTTACCATCCATACTTAAAATTACCGAACGTCTTGATTGCAAATCTGTCATTATATCGCCCATTTTTTCTTCAGGCACATACACTTCAAGGTCATGTACCGGTTCAAGTAATTTTGGTTTTGCATTTAAGAAAGCATCTTTAAAAGCATGTCCGCCGGCAATTTTAAATGAAATATCATTAGAGTCAACCGGGTGCATTTTGCCGTCATATACCATTACTCTAATGTCACGGGCATAAGAACCGGTAATTGGTCCTTTTTCCATTACTTCGAGAATTCCTTTTTTTATTGAAGGTAAAAATCTTGTATCTATTACGCCCCCAACAATACAATTGTAAAACACAAGTACACCGCCCCAAGGAAGTTTTATTTCTTCTTTACCCCTTATTTGCATATTTTGAGGTTCGGGCATTCCTTCGTAATATGGCTCTACCTTTAAATGCACTTCACCAAACTGACCGGCACCTCCTGATTGTTTTTTATGTTTGTAACTTGCAGTCATTGATTGTTGAATAGTTTCACGGTAAGGTACTTTAGGCTTTATAAATTCAACTTCAATTCCATAATCGTGTTTTAATATAGTTTCGATTATATTTAGATGTAATTCTCCTTGGCACGAAACTATTACTTGCTTTAATTCGCTGTCAAAATGTACTTTTAATGTTGGGTCCTGACTATGTAATTTTCTAAGAACTTCGCTTAACTTTTCTTCATCTTTTTTATTTAATGGTTTTATTGCTTTGCTCATTCTTGAGTCGGGATAATTAATGGGTTGTACTGTTATTTTAGCATTTGGGGCATGTAAAGTATCGTTAGTGTCAGTTTGTTTTAGTTTTAAAGTTGCGCCAATATCTCCGCTTGAAAGCGATTGCACTTGAGTACGTTTATTACCATCCATAATAAAAAGTTGATTTATTACCTGTTCTTCTCCAGTACGTGCATTTGTAACTTTATCACCTTGTTTTATTACACCTTGTTTTACTTTGAAAAAAGATACCTGACCAAGGTTTGGTTCAATCAGGGTTTTAAAAACAAATAGGGCAGCAGGTTTACCCGGGACACATTGTATTTCTGCTCCTTCTAGGCTAAGTTCCGGTTTTAAATCTGAAGCTGATGGTGCCACATTGTCAATAAAGCCCATAAGTCTTCCAGAACCCATATCCTGTAATGCAGATAGGCAAAAAACAGGAAACATTTCATGGTTTAACATCCCGGCTTTTATGCCTTGTCTTAATTCGTCTTCATTTAATGTACCTTTTTCAAAAAACAACTCCATTAATGTTTCATCATTTTCGGCTGCTTTTTCTACAAGCTCATTGTGCAAGGCTTCGGCTTTTTCTTTTTCAGAATCCGGAATTTGAAGTTTTTCGGGTTTGCCGCCATTAGGACCGAATTTATACATTATCATTTTAAGAACATCTATTATGCAAAGTGCTCCATCTTTTTTTATTGGATATTGTACAACTACAGCATTTTTACCAAAAAAATCACTTATTGATTTGTATGTGTCATCAATATTTGCGTTAGGGTGGTCTATTTGATTGATAACAATAACCGTTGGTTTGCCTATTTGGTCTATATAGTTCCAAATTATTTCTGTCCCTATTTCTACGCCATGTTGTGCATTTATTAGCATTGCAATTGTATCTGCAATTCTTATTGTAGAAGCAATTTCGCCAATAAAATCATCAAGACCAGGAGTGTCAATAATATTTATTTTATAATTTCTCCACTCTGTATGAAGTGGTGTGGCAAAAATTGTAGTTTCACGTTGATGCTCTATTTCGTGATAGTTTGAAACAGTATTTTTAGCTTCTACAGTTCCTCTTCTTGATATCAAACCTGCTTCAAAAAGCATAGTTTCTGCTAATGTTGTTTTTCCGCTTTTGTGAGCTCCAACAAATGCAACATTTTTAATGTGTTTTTCATCGTATTCTTTCATGGCTGTATTATTTAGATTTTTTACTTTTCAAAAAAATATTTCTTTTCAAAAAAAGTGAAATTATAATCAAATCAAAACCTTTATTTAAAATATTTTTAATAAATAAATATTTAAGTGTTAATGAAAAACTAAATATGCTTTTTTTCTACAGTATTTTTATAACTTGTTTAAAAATTTTAAAATACAAAAACTATCATTGTAACTTAATTATCTTTAATATGAGAATTTTAATAGTTTTATGTTCTATTTTTATTATTCAAAGTTTATCTCAAGCTCAAATGAATAAAAACGTTTCGGTGTTTGTAAATGCAAAAGTTGATGCAAATGCAAAAACAATCACCCTATTCTGGAGAAAGTTTAAGGATGCAACACAAGTTACTCTTTATCAAAAAAACTTTAATTCAGGTAATTGGGAAATGAAGAAATCACGCAGCGGAACTGATTCGGGGTTTTTTAAGATAGAAAATATTGTTTTAGGACAGTTGTATGAATTTCAGATAGCCAAAATGGGTGGTACCAGTGCTTACGGATATATTTATTCCGGTATAAATATGGATGAAGTTCATAATGAAGGGAACATTTTACTTTTGATTGATAGTGCAATTTATAAGCAAATCCCCCAAAGTATAAAACAATACGAAACAGACCTTATAGCAAGTGGATGGAAAACTGATAAAGTTATTGTATCAAATAATAAAAAAGTACCTGATGTAAAAGAAATTATTAAAAGCAAAAATGGGATTACTACAGTTGTAATTATTGGTCATGTTGCGGTTCCATATTCCGGTCAGGCAGGCTTTGATGGGCATACTGAACATCAAGGAGCATGGGTAGCAGATATGTATTACGGAGAACTTGACGGAACATGGACAGACACATACGTAAATGCTAACCCGAGTGGTGCAAGACCGGAAACTATTAATGTTCCGGGTGATGGAAAATTTGACCAACAATTTCCTCCAAGTGATATAGATCTTGAAATTGCAAGAATTGATCTTAGCCGACTTTCATCATTCGGGAAATCAGATTCAGCACTGCATGCTTATTATTTTCAAAAAAATCATCATTTCAGAACCGGAGGGTTTAATCATGAGTATAAAGCATTAATTGATGATAATTTTTTAAGCTACGAAATGGCAAGTTGGGGTTTTAGAAGTTACGCACCAGCAGTAGATACCGGAAATTTATATTACAATGTTGACAATGCGGCAAATGATTATGTAAGTACATTAAAGAAAAACTGGTGGATGCTTGCTGCTGCATCAGGACCTGGCAGTTATACTTCATGTGGTGGAGTTGTCAATACTTCTAACTTTGTAAACGATAGTATAAAAACTGTAATCTCAGGTATGAGTGGCAGTTACTTCGGCGATTGGGATATAAACAATAATTTACTTCGTGCTTCACTTGCATCAAAACCATCAATATTAAATGCTTTTTGGGGAGGTATTCCGGCTTGGGCTTTACATCCGCTTGCTTTGGGATACGATATGGGCTACTGTGCAAAAATTACAATGAATAATAAAGGTACATATATGGGCAATTTTAATGGAGGGAGAAACTCCATACATATATCTTTACTTGGCGACCCTTCAATTAATATATATCCTGTAAAAAGCCCGACTAACTTAGTCATATCAGGTACTTCATCAGCACCAAAACTAAACTGGACTGCCTCTGCCGATAATAATATTATTGGTTACAATATTTATCGTTCAAATACTTTGAAAGGTGATTTTGTAAAAGTAAATACATCTATTATTACAGGAACAACTTTTACTGATACTAAACCACGCAATGTAAAAACCGTTTACATAGTTAGGGCAGTAAAGAAAATTACAAATCCTTCAGGTATTCACAATCAAATGAGCATAGGAATTATTGATAGCGTTGCAACAAGCAATCTATATGTTAAAAATGAAGAATTAACAGGAGGTATTTCTGTTTACCCAAATCCGGCAAACAGTATTTTGAACATAGAAATTGATAATTCGGTAAGTAATATTAACAATATAGAAATTTATGACTTAAAAGGTAAAATTTTATACAGTAATAAAACAGATTCAAGAAATTTGCAAATTGATTTGACCGGGTTTTCAAAAGGAATGTATATTCTAAAATCTTATAACAATAATTATATTATGCATCAAAAATTTATAAAAGAATAGTCATTTTACAATTTTAAAAGAAACCCAAAAGGTACTTCCATCATTTTTTGTAGAATCAAACCAAATTTTACCATTACATTTTTCAATAATTTTTTTAGAAATAGCCAAACCTAAGCCCATGCCTGAATTTTTGGTACTGAAACTTGGTATAAAAATTTTTGATTTTAATTCGTCATCTATTCCGCTGCCATTATCTTTAATGCTAATTACTACTTCATCATTTGTTGTTTTATAATCTACCTCAATTTTACCTTCATTTTCTGACGAAATACTCTGAATTGCATTCTTTATAATATTGGTAAAAACCCTGCTTATTTGCTCAGGATCTGCATATATTGTTATTGGCTTTAAATTTTTTTGATAAATAAAATCTAAATTTTCCGATTGCTCAAACAAATGTATAGTTGAAAGTAAAATTTCGTCAACTCTGCAATTTTCGTATTTATCTGTAGGCATTTGGGCAAACGACGAAAATTCAGTAGCCATACGACTTAGACTGTCAATTTGTTCAATTAAAATATTAGTAACTTTTTCAAATGTAGCATCAATATTTTGCTTGTTTTGCCAGGCTCTTTGCAAATATTGAATATTGAGTTTCATTGGTGTAAGCGGGTTTTTTATTTCATGTGCAACCTGTTTTGCCATTTCACGCCACGCTCCCTCTCGTTCAGATTCTGATAATTTGTTTGCACTTTCTTCAAGCTCTAATACCATCTTATTGTATTGTTTTACAAGCTGACCTATTTCGTCTTCGCGTTTCCAGTCAATTATTTCATTTTTTGCTGATATAGTTGTTTTTGACAATTTAAGCCTGATAAGTTGTAAGGGTAATGAAATTCGTTGCCCTATAAAATAAGCAACTACAATTGCTATAAGTAATAATAAAAAATAAATATTTATAAGCGAAACTAAAAAAGATGAAATTTCTTTATCTATTTCTGATTTTTCAGTAAAGTAAGGCAGATTAAGAAAAGCCCTTATTTCATTGTCATCACCCAATAGTGGCACATATCCCGAAATATAATCAAAATTGGTAACATACTCTTTTTGCAAAAGTTGTGAAATTTTTTTGTTCCTAAGTTTGTAAAGAGCATCAGGGTTCATTAGAGGAGCCAGCAGGTATTGAGAATATATTTCTGGTTGGGTTGATGCAAGCAAAATACCGTTTTTATCAAAAATATTCAGATCAAGACGGTTAGCATCACCAAGTTGGTTTACAAGAGCTTTTATTCTATAATTGTTTGTTAGCTTTTTGTTTAATTCAGGTTCGTTTTCAAGTTGATTTAAAATTTCTTTTAATTTCAAATACAATTGGTTGTATTGTCTTTGATTGTAATTGTAATTTACATATTGAATTGTAAAAAATACTGAAACAATTAGTCCAAAGAATACAAGACCTACCATACTTACCTGAATTCGGGAACTAAGAAGTTTTTGTTTTGTGTTTAATATTGGAAATGTACGGCTTAAAAAATCGAGAAATGGTGTTTTGTGTCTGTTTTTACCTATGAATGATTTCCACCCGAAACGAATGATAAATAAACCGGTCCAAAGTAATGAAAAAACTAAACCCAAAATTGTAAAGAAAATAAACATAAACGAAAACATTGCAAATGATTTTACCATATAATCTTTTCTTTTGCTTATAATCACAGTAACATCTTTTTGCGGCTTATAAACAAAATGCTTATAGCCTGATAATGATAATTCATTTTCAATATTTTTTTCATTTTTAGGCTGAATAAGGCTATATGGATAATCTCCTTTCTGGCTTACAAGTTTTTGATTTTGATAAATAGAATATGAATAGTCTTTAAATTCAAAAACATTTTGTTGTTTTTTATCGCTGAAAATGTCAGGATATGAATGAGAGCTTTGAATAAGTTTTGGCTGCAACAGCAAAAAAACAGAACCAAGACTGCCTTCAAGATTGCAGGTTTCAAATTTTGCAATATATCCTCTTATGCCTGTTTTATTATTTATCTTATAAAAGTGAGTACTTATGGTTGGGGTTGATTTAAACAAGTATATATTGTCCAAAATCTTGAAAGAATATCTGGTGTCAATATTAAGAGAGTTGTGACTGCTGTCGAAACTTAAAATTTTCAGGTCAAACTTATCAAGATAACCGGAAAAAAAAAGGTTTTTTATTCTTTTTTCATATTCATCGCGGTGTTTTATAAAATCTTTAAAATCCTGGGGGGTTATAAATTCTCTTACAAGTTCGTTGTCAATAAGTGAAAATTTACTTTCTGCTTCAATATCTTGTTCAGATATTATTTTATCAATAAAAATATTAAGATATTGTTCTTCGTGTTTTTGATTTTGAAAATATATAATGTAAGCTGAAAATCCTGATATCATTAATAAAACAAGTATATTCAGATAAAATTCTTTTACTTTAATTTTATAAATATTCCAAAAAGCAATGATTGAAAAATAGATAATGTTTACAAGTATTATTATTGGAGACAAGTGAGCATCAAATGTTTGAAAAACTGCATAAAACAAAAATGAAATAAAGAAAACAAAGAGTATATTCCATAATGAAAAATTGCTTAATCCCGCTTTATAAATAAAATATCTTACCACAAAAATTATCCCGCCCATTACTACTCCAATTATGGCCATAGCTAAATAAGAATATATATCCACTCTTGGCAAGTCGGCAAAGTGAAATGTAATATTGGAGTCAATTACAAGACTTTTTACTATACCAATACCCATATCAGACAGAAAAACTAAAAATAAAACAAGTATTAGAGCCTTGATTACTCTGTATTTACTATCTAAAATTTTTAAATATTCATTTTGTTTTATGTTTATAAATGAAATAAATACAGCAAAGAAACAAGCTAAGTGAAGCACCAAATCTCCCATTGAAGGGACAATTTTTGAAGAAGCAAATATTTCGGGATTAAAAATTTCGGTATTTTGTAATGAGTAAAGTATAATTCTGTAAAACAGCAAAATTCTTATTAAAAGGAATAGTGAAGATATTAATATAAAATTTTTTACTGATAATCCATTTTTACTTTTTTTTTCGATGAATTTAAAAACCGAAAAACCGAAAATAAAAAGAGCTAAAAGTCCAAAAAATACAGCAAATCTGTTTATTCCTTCTATTTCCTTTAAAAAGAAAACCACATGAGCATTGCTGTTTTTTAATGAAATTTTATATCCATCACCATTATCTATTTTTATATTGTATAAGTAATGAAGCCCATTGAAAGGATGGTCGGTTGGTAATTCTACTATTTTAGAATAATCAGCAATTTTGTATATGAAATAGCACTTAAATTCATTTATTGATTTTCTGTATAACAAATATGTGTTTTTTCCGGCATCGGCTACAAATACAGAATCATTGTTGCGTAAAACTGATGAATCGCTGACCGGTTGATTGCTGTTCCAAAAATAAATACTGTCGTTTTTTGTACATAAAAGGCTAAAATTCTTTTTTGAAATCTGTTTTATCGAATAGGAATTAATGTTTTTAAATTTTATTGCTTCATATAATTCTGTATTTTTCGACAATTGTTCTATTTCATTAAGTTTTTTATTAATGTGTTTGTTTAAAGTTTTTCCAAGAGAAACGTTTTCATTTTTTAAAAATTTACTATTTGGTTTTTTATCAGAAAATAACAATACCACCATTACAAATAGTGATAAAAACAGATAAATCAACCAATTATTTAAAAATTTTTTCAAAAATATGAGCCCTTGTTTATGTAATTATTTACGTAATCGTCAACAGCAACATCAAATTGTGTGAAATTACAATGAAATCCACTTTTTCCTAATTTTTCAATATTTGCTTCTGTACAATATTGATATTTATCTTTTATATCAATAGGCATATCTATGTATTCAATATTTTTAGTCATGTTTAATGATTTGAAAATTGCATTAGCCAGTTGATTCCAAGTATGTGATTTTCCTGTACCAAGATTATATATTGATGAATTTTTGCGGTTTTTGTAAAAGTAAATTAATACTTCAAGTAAATCTTTAATGTATATAAAGTCTCTTTTCTGCTCACCATCCTTATAATCTTCTCTGTAACTTTTGAATAATCTTATTTTACCTGTTTCTTTTATTTGTCTTGTGCCATGAAGAACAACAGATGCCATACGCCCTTTATGATACTCATTTGGACCATAAACATTGAAAAACTTGAAACCTGACCAAAATGGGGGTTGTTTTTTTTGCGAAAATGCCCAAATGTCAAAATCATGTTTACTTTGTCCATAAGGATTCATTGGCTTTAGTTTACTCAATAATTCAATATCATCATCAAAGCCAAATTCGCCAATACCATAGGTAGCGGCAGATGATGCATAAATAAATGGTATTTGATTAAGAGTGCAATAATTCCATAAGCTTTTAGAATACTCTGTATTTAATGTATTTAATATTTTAGTGTCAAACTCGGCGGTATCAGTTCTTGCTCCTATATGAAAAATAAATTCTGCTTTACCAAAATAAGATGGATTTTTAATAAATTCAGACCTATCAGCAAATTTCACTATTTTTTTGCCTTCAAGATTCTTTAATTTTATTCTGTCAGAAAAATCGTCAACGGCTATTATGTCACCAAGTTTTTCTTCGTTCAATTTTGAAATAAGACAACTGCCTATAAATCCTGCAGCACCTGTAACTACTATCATTTATTGCAAATTAAGTTTATTTTTTTTAAATAAACTGTTTTGTCATTAAACAATTCGATTGGGGAATGTGTAAATATTGAATTTTTGAATATTTAAAAAACCAATTAGTGTAATTCCAAATTCTTCGGCTGTTTGTATTGCAAGGCTCGAAGGAGCACCTATTGATGCAACTATTTTTATATCGGCAAGTGCTGCTTTTTGTATAAGCTCAAATGAGGCTCTTCCGCTTAACAACAAAATATATTTTGAAAGTGGTAAAAGTTTGTTTTTTAGTGAAAAGCCAATAAGTTTATCAAGGGCATTATGCCTTCCTACATCTTCTTTTATGGTGACTATATTAGAGTTTATATCGAAAAGAGCAGAAGCATGAAGCCCGCCCGTATTTTCAAAAACACTTTGATTACTCAATAATTTTTGAGGTAATGAAAATATCAGTTCCTTGTTAATTTTAATAAAGTTGTTTGATATTGAACCTGATTTTTTAAGTTGTTTTATTGAATTAATAGATGTTTTGCCACAAACACCGCAACTTGAACTTGTATAAAAATGTTTTTCAGTTTTTTCAATATCAAAATTTATATTTTCGCTTAAAACAACTTGCAAAATATTATTAAAATTTGTTAAGGTGTCAATATGATTGATACTTTTTATATCTTCAAAATCATTAATAATTCCTTCGCTATATAAAAAACCTGTAGCAAGTTCTGCATCATTTCCGGGAGTGCGCATAGTTACTGAAAGATTAGTGGTTTTTAAATTACCTTTTTTGCCATGTGTAATTCTTATTTCAAGGGGTTCTTCAACTGCTACATTATCGCTTAGGTTTTCAGATTCTTTATTTTTAAAAATCTTAATAACATTTTTTTTTCCAACACTATTTTTTTCAATCATTTATTTTCTTCAATTTTTTTATTACTTCTTCGGCTTTTTCAATGGTATCAACACTTGTAATTGATTTTGATGACAATGGTTTAAGAGTTTTAGTATTAATCGTAGAAATAAAAAGTCTTAATGATGTATTTCCATTGTTGTAAAATAATTTCAGTTTTTTTAATGCACTTGTTTCGTACATGGCTATAAGCGGTTCTTCAAATCCTGTATCTTCATTTTTATAACAAATTACATCATATTCGGGTTTGCGGTTTTTAAAAATTAATTCAATATCGCTATCTGTTAAATATGGATAATCGCAAGCAATAAGCAACACAGGCATATATGAATTTACAGTGATATAACTTAGCAAACCAGCCATAGGACCAATGTCCCCAAATATATTATTATCTTCAATTGGATTGTACTCGGCGATTATTGTTTTTTTTTGATTTTGGCTACAAGAAATAAAAACAGATTGGCAATATTTTTTTAGTAAATTGTAAATATAGTATTGCTGACTAATTCCATGATAATTGATAGCAGCCTTGTCTTGCCCCATTCTTGAGCTTTTGCCACCTGCAAGTACAAGTCCGTAAATTTTTTCACTTATTGTAATTTTACTATCCAATTGTACTGCAAATATTTTCTATTTATTTCTAACTTTTGAGTTTTAATTATAGAATCTTTTAAAAAAATATCAATTTTGCATTCTTGCATACAAAGTACTTTTTATTAGAAAACATTAATTTTCCATCAGATTTAAAGAAATTAAATTTAAGTCAGATGCCCGAATTGTGTAAGCAGCTAAGAGATTTTATAATTGAAAAAGTATTGCAAAACGGGGGACATTTTGCTGCAAACCTCGGTGTGGTAGAATTATCAGTAGCTTTACATTATGTATTTGATACACCAAATGATAAAATTGTATGGGATGTGGGACATCAGGCATATTGTCACAAAATACTTACTGGAAGAAGAAAAATATTTGACAGCAATCGTAAACTCGGCGGTATTAGTGGTTTCCCGAATATTTTTGAAAGTGAATTTGATGCTTTCGGTACCGGACATTCTTCTACAGCTATTTCAGCAATACTTGGTATGGCTACAGCTTCGTTACTTAATAATAATATTGAACAAAAACATATAGCAGTAGTTGGAGATGGAGCACTTACAGGGGGAGAATCTTATGAAGGATTGAATAATATTGCTGTGTCAAATACAAATTCACTAATAATAATTAATGACAATGATATAGGAATTGATAAAAACTGTGGAGCAATAAATTCTCATTTAAGAAATATTAACCATGATAATAATTTATTTACAAATCTCGGACTTAAGTATATTGGAATAGTTGATGGTCATAATGTACATGAACTTATTTCGTGTTTCAAAATGCTTAAAGATATTAAAAAACCTTGTGTTGTTCATATAAGAACTACAAAGGGCAAAGGATATCCCGAAGCTGAAAAGGAACAAACTAAATGGCATAGCACTACCAAATTTATTAAAATTGAAAAAACTTATGAAACATTACAAAAAGGTAAGCTTAGATATCAGGATATTTTCGGACAAACACTAATTGATATTGCCGAAAAAAATCTCAAAGTATGCGGAGTTACGCCAGCAATGCCTACCGGCAGTGGCATGATAGAGGCAATGAATCGCTTCCCTTCGCGTTTTTTTGATGTAGGAATAGCCGAACAACATGCAGTTACATTTTCGGCAGGATTGGCAAAAGAAGGTTTCATTGTGTTTTGTAGTATTTACAGTACTTTTCTTCAAAGAGCACTTGATCAGGTAATTCATGATGTTTGTATTCAAAATTTACCAGTAATTTTTTGTATAGACCGAGCAGGAAATGCTGCAGACGATGGAGCTACACATCACGGATTATATGATTTGCCTATGCTTTTGCCTTTACCAAATATCACAATTGCAACGCCTGCAAATGCTGAAGAATTAAGAAAAATGATGTTTTATTATTCACAATACAGTTTCGGACCTGTCGCAATAAGATATCCTAAAGGTGCAATTGCGGATGAAAAGTTTAGTTATAAAACACCTGTTATTAATAATAATTTGGCTGAAATTACTCAAATTGAATTTGGGAAACAAATAGCAATTATTGCAGTAGGTACCATGCTAAAGAACTGCTATGCAGCTACAAAAATATTGAATGAAAAAAAAATTTATCCCTCACTATTTTCAATTTGTATAGTAAAACCCTTAAATGCAGATAAAATTGCCGAAATAATTAAATCACATAAACTTGTAATCACTGTAGAAGATGGCAGTATAATAGGCGGAGCGGGAAGTTTTATAAAATCAATTAACTCAAGCTTAGCTTTTCAAAGCAGGATAATTTCTTTGGGTTTTCCTGATGAAACAATAAAACATGGCTCTCATAGCGAAATTTTTGAATTATACGGAATAAGCCCTGAAGCTATTGCAAATACTATTTTTCAAAATATTTTACCATGACATTATTTGATTAATTTAAATTCAAATAAAAAAGAAAAAGCACAATTTTAATTCAAGTTAAAACTATCTAATTTTGCAAATTGTTTTAAAAAATAAGTGAATCAGGCTAAAAAAAAAGCACCTTCAAAAAAATCAAAGCATATTGTAAATGATAGTGAAACCTATATTGAAGTAATTGGTGCAAGAGAGCATAATCTTAAAAATATTGATTTAAGGTTTCCGAGAAATAAGCTGATAGTGTTTACTGGTTTAAGTGGAAGTGGTAAATCGTCACTTGCATTTGATACCATATATGCCGAAGGACAAAGACGCTATATGGAAAGTTTTTCTGCTTATGCAAGGCATTTTATAGGAGAGATGAAAAGACCTGAAGTTGATAAAATTGAAGGATTGAGTCCTGTAATTAGTATTGAGCAAAAATCAGTAAATAAAAATCCGCGAAGTACGGTAGGAACAATAACAGAAATTTATGATTTTTTGCGTTTGCTATATGCTCGTGCAGGTGAGGCATACTCTTATATAAGCGGTGAAAAAATGGTAAAATTTAGTGAGGAGCAAATAGTAGAAATTATTTTAAAAAAATTCGAAAATAAAAAGATAATAATACTTGCACCAATTATTAAAGCCAGAAAAGGACATTACCGCGAAATTTTTGAACAATATGCAAAAGCTGGTTATACCAAAGTTAGAGTTGACAGCGAAATTATTGAAATAAAAAGGGGGATGCAGCTTGATCGCTACAAAATTCATGATATAGAAGTGGTAATTGATAGAATAGAACCTTTACCTAATAATATTTTAAGGTTGACAGATTCTGTAAAAACCGCACTAAAAGTTGGGAAAGGGTCATTGATGTTGCTCGACAGTTTGAGTGAAGAAATATTTCATTTTAGCAAATTTTTAATGGATCCTAAAACAGGATTAAGCTATAATGAACCTCAGCCAAATACTTTTTCATTTAATTCGCCTTATGGAGCATGTAATCGCTGTGAAGGACTTGGATTTGTTAGTGATTTTGATATAGAAAATATAATACCCGACAAAAGTAAAAGCATAAATAGCGGTGCAATAATACCACTTGGAGAAATGCGTGACAATTGGACTTTTACTCAATTAAGAGCAATAGCGAGAAAATATAAATTCAGTCTATCAGACCCAATTAGTTCACTAAGTGAAAAAATACTTGATTTATTATTAAACGGAAGTGAAGAAAAATTTGAAGTTGAATATGTTTTCAGCAGCGGACAAAAACAAGTTTTTAATTCAACTTTTAAAGGTATTACAAGTATGTTGATGAATGCTTTAGGAGAAAAGGGTAATGATAATTTGACAGAATGGGCAGAAGAATTTATGAGTACAAGAATTTGCCCCGAATGCAATGGAGATAGATTAAAACAAGAATCATTGCATTATAAAATTGACAATAAAAATATTTCTCAATTGGGAAAAATGAGTGTGCAAGAACTTTGTGTTTGGATAAATGAACTGAATAATAAACTAAATGAAAGGCAAAAAATAATTGCAGCAGAGATAATTAAAGAAATTTCAACCAGACTAAATTTTTTGCTTGGCGTTGGTCTCGGATACCTAAATCTTGATAATCCGGCTCGTACATTAAGTGGAGGCGAAGCACAAAGAATAAGATTAGCAACACAAATAGGCTCAAAACTTGAAGAAGTTCTTTATATTCTTGATGAGCCAAGTATTGGGCTGCACCCACGCGATAATGAAAAACTTATTGATTCATTAAAATCGCTTAGAGATATTGGTAACACAGTAGTAGTAGTAGAACATGATAAGGACATGATGAAACAAAGCGATTTTGTTGTTGATATAGGACCTTTTGCCGGCAAAGCAGGTGGAAAAATTGTTTTTGCAGGAAAAACAGAAGATTTTATAAAAACAGATACTTTAACTTCAGGTTATATTAATGGTCATTTAAAAATAGAAATACCTGAGAAGCGAAGAATAGAAAAATCAAAATATTTTGAAATAATTGCTTGTACAGGAAATAATCTTAAAAATGTTAATCTTAAAATACCTATTGGTTTGTTTGTATGTATTACAGGTGTATCAGGTAGCGGAAAGTCAACATTAATAAATGAAACGCTTCATCCTATTTTAAGTCGTCATTTATATAAATCACATAAAAAACCTTTGAGCTATAAAACTATTAAAGGTATTGAAAATATTGATAAAGTAATAAAAATTGACCAATCTCCTATTGGTAGAACACCAAGAAGTAATCCATCAACTTATGTAGGTTTTTTTACAGAAATAAGAAATCTATTTGCAGCATTGCCCGAAGCGAAAGTAAGAGGATATAAAGCGGGCAGATTTTCATTTAATGTGAAGGGTGGTAGATGCGAAGCTTGTCAGGGTGGCGGAATGAAAGTGATAGAAATGAATTTTTTGCCTGATGTAGAAATACCCTGCGAAAACTGTTTGGGAAAAAGATACAACAGAGAAACTTTAGAAGTGAGATACAAAGGAAAATCAATTAGCGATGTACTTGATATGACAGTTGATGAAGCCGTAGGTTTTTTTGAGAATATTCCTGTAGTAAACAGAAAAATAAAAGCATTGAGTGAAGCCGGACTTGGATATATTACACTTGGTCAGAGCAGCACTACAATTAGCGGAGGCGAAGCTCAAAGAGTGAAAATAGCCGCCGAACTTTCAAAAGTAGGAACCGGAAATACTATGTATATTTTAGATGAACCTACAACAGGGTTACATTTTGAAGATATTAAAAAATTATTAAAATTACTGAATAATTTTGTTGACAATGGAAATACAGTTATAGTAATAGAACACAATCTTGATGTTATAAAAGTAGCTGATTATATAATTGATTTAGGCCCTGAGGGAGGAAAAGCAGGAGGAAATATAGTTGCAGAAGGGACTCCTGAGCAAATCATTAACAATGTAAATAGTATTACAGGTAGATTTTTAAAAAGTGAATACTATTAAAAGTAAAATTTAATATAATTGTAAAAAAATAAAACAAAATGAAAACAATTAAAAATTTATTAATTCCGGTTATTATAAGCTCATTAATTATTATTTCTTGTAAAGATAATGACACTACACCTAATCCTGACAAACCGGCGAAAACCAATACAGAACTTCTTACCGATTCAAGTTGGATATTAGTAAGTGCTCAATTTAATCCACCTCTTGTAATAAACTTAGGTCCAAAAATCGATACTTTTAACAATCTCTTTGAAGTGCCACTTTATGAAGATTGCAACAGAGACAACAGAATAAAATTTAACAGTAACAACACTATGACTCTTGATAATGGTGCAAAAAAATGCGGCAGCGAACCTCAATCAGCAAATGATGGAATATGGAAATTTATTAATGGCGAAAAAACAATACAAATCATGAATTCTGAATATTTCAATTTGCTTGGTAAGGATACAGTTTTCTTAAACAATATTGTACTATCTGATATAGAAATGAAAGGAAGAACCGAATACGAATATAATAACCCAATATTAGGAACAGTAAAAACTAACGTAAGTTTTATCTTTAAAAAATAATTTAAACATATTTTGCCCAAAATAAGTTGATACAAAAAGTATAACGGACGATAATACAAATTCATTTTAGCTTAAATTTTTTATAAAAAAATCTTAAATAATTAATTTTTTTCTTTAAACTTTTGTGAAAAAGATAGACCTAACTTATTAAGGTTTTATAAACAAATATTGCTTTAAATAAAAAATCTGTTTCTTTTGTTAAAAAAAATTATTATGAGAAAATATTTACTTGATTTACAAAATGCTGGAATTAGAGACATTGAACTAGTAGGAGGAAAGAATGCTTCATTAGGAGAAATGCTTCAAAATCTTACTCAACTTGGAATTAAAATACCGGGAGGATTTATAATAACTGTTGAAGCTTATAGAGAATTTATTAATTATAACAAACTTGAAAAAGAAATAAAGAAAATAATAAACAGTATAGATTTTGACGATATTGAATCATTGCGAAGAGGAGGATTGGGTACCCGACAATTAATTAAAAATTCAAAATTTCCAAAGAGCTTAAGTCAGGATATAATAAACAAATATTATGAGTTGAGTAAAAATTACAATCAAGATATGACAGATGTGGCAGTTCGTTCATCAGCCACAGCAGAAGATTTGCCAAACGCATCTTTTGCAGGTCAACAAGAAACTTACCTAAACGTAAGAGGTCCTGCACAGCTAATGAATGCAGTAAGAAATTGTTTTGCATCAATATTTACTGATAGGGCTATAAGTTATCGCCACAGTTTTGGGTACGATCATTTTAGTATAGGATTATCAGTATGTGTCCAAAAAATGGTAAGAAGTGATCTTGGAACATCTGGAGTAGCTTTTTCAATAGATACTGAAAGCGGTTTTAAAGATGCTGTAATAATAAATGGTTCTTATGGTCTTGGAGAAATGATAGTACAAGGCTCTGTTTCGCCGGATGAGTTCATAGTATTTAAGCCAACATTAAAAAAAGGCTTTAATAGCATTATTGAAAAAAAACTTGGTGTAAAAGATATAATGATGGTATATGGTGACGACCCTGATGAGAGAGTAAAAACAATACCGGTTGAAAAAAATCTTCAAAACCGATATTGTATAAAAGACGAAAGAATATTACAGCTTGCTGATTGGGTAATAAAAATAGAAAAGTATTATTCTGACTTGAAAGGCTGTTGGTGTCCTATGGATGTTGAGTGGGCAGAAGACGGAATATCTAAAGAACTATTTATTGTGCAGGCAAGACCTGAAACAATCCATTCTCAAAAAAATGTTTCAGAAATTACAGAATTTAGTATTGAAAACAGCGAAAATTACGAACAAATAATAAGAGGAATAGCAGTAGGAGATAAAATTGGTGCAGGCAAAGCATCAATAATGTTTTCACTTGATAAAAGAGTTTCAGACGGGCATGAGTTTAAAGCCGGCGATGTATTAGTTACCGATATGACAGACCCTGACTGGGAGCCAATAATGAAAATGGCTTCGGCTATTATTACAAATAAGGGAGGAAGAACCTGTCATGCTGCAATAGTAGCTCGTGAACTTGGTGTTCCGGCAATAGTTGGATGTGGAAACGCTACAGAATTGATAGAAAACGAACAAGAAATTACTGTATCTTGTTGCCAGGGAGATGAAGGAATAGTGTATAAAGGAATTTTAAAATTTGACAAAGCAATAAATGATATTTCAAAACTACCTAAAACCAAAACACCTGTAATGCTAAATGTGGCTTCGCCCAATCTGGCTTTCAGATTTTCTCATCTGCCAAATTCGGGAGTCGGGCTTGCAAGAGAAGAATTTATTATAAATAATTATATACAGGCACATCCGCTTGCATTGCTCAAACATAAACATCTTGGCGATAACGAACTGAGTGATGCTATAAATAAAATGATTGTTGGTTTTGAAAATGAAGAAGAATTTTTTATACAAAAATTAAGTTATGGTATTTCTAAAATTGCATCAGCATTTTATCCAAATAAAGTAATAGTTAGGTTTAGTGATTTTAAAAGCAATGAATATTACAATCTTCTAGGAGGAAAATATTTTGAACCCGAGGAAGAAAACCCAATGATAGGCTGGCGAGGTGCAAGCAGATATTACTCAGCACAGTACCGTGAGGCTTTTGGACTTGAATGTAAAGCAATAAAAAAAGTTAGAGAAGAAATTGGATTAAGTAATGTAGTTGTAATGATACCTTTTTGCCGCACTGTAGAAGAATTACACAAAGTATATGAAGTAATGAATGAATTTGGATTGAAAAGAGGCGAAAATTCTCTTGAAGTTTTTTTGATGGCTGAAATACCTTCAAATATTATACTTGCAGAAGAATTTGCAAAATATATTGACGGGTTTTCTATTGGCTCAAACGACCTTACTCAACTCACACTTGGGCTAGACAGAGATTCATCTCTTGTAGCTCATATATACAATGAACGCAATGATGCCGTAAAGCAAATGATAAAAATGCTTATAAATACAGCTAAGAAACAAGGGGTAAAGGTAGGAATTTGCGGGCAGGGACCTTCTGATTTCCCTGATTTTGCCCAATTTCTGGTTGAAAATGATATTGACAGCATCTCTGTAACCCCTGATTCACTAATGAAAACATTGAAAGCAATTTCGGAAATTGAAAATAAAATAAATAAAAATTAATTTGTTTTTTTATTCTTCGTAATACCTGAATGTAATAGGCAACTGATAATATGAGTTTACAGGTTTATTGTCTTTAGTTGCAGGAATCCAAATAGGCATTCTGCTAATAATTCTTATAGCTTCTTCTTCAAATCCATAAATATCTTTTTTGCCATTATTTTTAATACAACAAATTCTTCCTAATGAATCTACAATAAAATTTAATACTACCTTAGCCTCTGCTTTATTTTTTATAGCTTGAGTAGGATATCTGAGTTCATTTGTAATAAATAAAATCATTGAATCTCGGCCCCCAGGAAACTTTGCCTTTGTATCAGTAATTAAATGAACTTCGTTGTAAACTCTTTCGGGAATAACAGTTTGTTCAATAGTATCAATTTGAATTAATGATTTCAGATAATTTATTTCTTTAATTAATGAATCAATTTTTAAACTATCAGAAATATGTAATTGTTTTAATAAACTGCAATCATTTTGGCAAAAAGCTGTTTCAAAAAAGCCAAAGGCTATACTAAATATAAAAATATTCTTATTAAATTTCAAAACCTTTAATTATGATTAACAAAATTAAAGATAAACAAGTTTTAATAATATAAACTTAATTTTTAACTTTAAAAGTTATAGGAATTGACATAGTTACATCTACCGGCTTATTATTTATTAAACCCGGCGACCACTTTGGCATTTTTTTTAAAACTTCAATTGCAGCTTCTTCAAGACCATAACCAAGTTTTACTGGGCTTACAATTTCAAAATTTACAGCTTCTCCCATAGTATTAATAATAAATCTTACATAAACAGTACCTTCAATTCTTTTTCTTACAGCTTTAGGTGGATACTTTATTTTTTTATTGATAAATTCTATTAAAGCATTCGTTCCGCCTGGGAATTGAGGCATTATTTCGCTGTTTTTTTTAGTCGAATCGGAAGTTTGATTATTGCTTGAATTGCTTTGAGATAATACAGTTTTATTAAATAAAAAAACAATAAATGTAAAAATTAAAATTTTTAAAAAAGATTTCATTATTTAATTACAAAACTTTCCATAAACTTGGTAGTAAAATTACCATTTATAAAATCTTCGTTTTGCATAAGCTGTAATTGCAGTGGAATAGTTGTTTTTACACCTTCAATAATAAACTCTTCAAGAGCCCTTTTCATTTTAACTATACATTCTTCGCGAGTTTGATGTACAACAATAAGTTTTGCAATCATACTGTCATAATTGGGCGGTATTACATAACCAGCATAGATATGAGTATCTACTCTTATTCCGTGACCGCCGGGAATATGTAATGATGTAATTTTTCCAGGGTTTGGAGCAAAGTTTTTATATGGATCTTCAGCATTTATTCTACATTCAATACAGTGCATTTTTGGGTAATGGTTTTTGCCTGAAATAGGAACACCTGCCGCAATAAGTATTTGTTCTTTTATTAAATCATAATTTATTACTTCTTCGGTAACAGGATGTTCAACCTGAATACGAGTGTTCATCTCCATAAAGTAAAAATTACGATGCTTGTCAACCAAAAATTCAATAGTTCCTACACCTTCGTAGCTTATGGATGAAGCTGCTTTTATTGCTGCTTCACCCATTTTTTCTCTGAGTTCGTCTGTCATAAAAGGCGATGGACATTCCTCAATAAGTTTTTGATGGCGACGCTGTATAGAGCAGTCGCGTTCGCTAAGGTGACATACTTTTCCGTATTGGTCACCGGCTATTTGTATTTCAATATGGCGAGGTTCTTCTATGTATTTTTCCAGATACATACCATCATTGCCAAAGGCAGCTTTAGCTTCTGTCTGTGCAGAATTGAAAGCGGCTTCAAATTCATCGTCTTTCCAAACTATTCTCATTCCACGCCCGCCACCTCCGGCTGTTGATTTTAAAATTACAGGATATCCAATTTTTTTAGAAATTTTAATACCTTCTTTTATGTCGTGCAATAATCCGTCGCTACCAGGCACAATAGGTACGCCGGCTTTTTTCATTGTTTCTTTTGCATTGCTTTTGTCGCCCATTGCATTAATCATTTCGGGCGATGCACCAATAAATTTAATGTTATGAATACGGCATAATTCCGAAAATTCTGCATTTTCACTTAAAAAACCATATCCGGGATGTATTGCATCAGCATTGGTAATTTCGGCAACAGAAAGTAAATTATGCATACTCAGGTAACTTTGCGAACTTGCAGGAGGACCTATACATACCGCCTCATCAGCAAAACGCACATGCAGACTGTCTTTGTCAACTGTAGAGTAAACTGCAACAGTTTTAATTCCCATTTCTTTACATGTTCTTATTATGCGTAGAGCTATTTCTCCTCTGTTTGCTATTAATATTTTTTTAAACATAGTACATATTATTTTTTAAAACTTATTTAAGTTCTTAAGATATAACTTTATAAAATTAATGAAAATAGAAAAAATGTATAAATTACAAATTTTCGAAAATCAATGTTAGTTAACTTCAATCAAAAACAATGGTTGATCGTATTCTACAGGAGTTGCGTTGTCAACTAACACTTTTACTATTTTTCCTTTAATATCACTCTCTATCTCATTAAATAATTTCATTGCTTCAATAATACACACTGTATCTCCGGCATTTATTTCATCGCCAACACTCGCAAATGGTGGCTTGTCAGGAGAAGAACTTCTGTAAAATGTACCTATCATTGGCGATTTTATTTCTTTTATGTTTGAAGCTGTAGTTTCTTCAACCAATGTAGTTGGTTTGCTTTCTGCGGCAGGTGCTGTAGGTATTGCTGCTACCGGTTTTGCCACTGGTTGAGTAAGTTCAGCCTGTATGTATTGTGTCTGTGGGGCAACTGCTATTCCGGTTGGGTGTGGATTTTTCTTTATTGTAATTTTAAAATCTTTACGTTCAATACTAACCTCATCTACACCAACTCCTGAAATAAATTTAATCAATGCCTGTATTTCTTTTATATCCATATTTATAAAAAAATAATTTTGGCGAAAATAAAATAAAAAATATAATATATAGTAATATTAATATTTTCTAATGTTTTAGATTAATATCATTTTAAAATAAATTATTGAATAATCATAATTGAAGTTATCAATTTTTAATTAACTTTGCACCGCAAATAATAAAGTGTAATTTATATAATAATTATTTGCAATGTCTGATAAATTCTCCGATAAAATTCAATTTGATGGTTTAGCTTTTGATGATGTACTTGTTGTTCCAAGATATTCTGAAATATTACCACGTGATGTAAAATTAAAAACTCGATTAACAAAAAATCTGGAAATAAATATTCCATTGATAAGTGCGGCAATGGATACAGTTACCGAAAGCAGGATGGCTATTAGTATGGCAAGACTTGGAGGTATTGGTATTATACATAAAAATATGAGTATCGAAAAACAGGCTGCTGAAGTAAAAAAAGTTAAACGCTCAGAAAGTGGTATGATAAAAGACCCTGTTACATTAAATACTTCAGCCAAACTTGAAGATGCTGCAAATTTGATGAGAGAGTATAAAATTGGCGGTATTCCTATAATTGATAATAATGATAAACTTGTTGGAATAATAACCAATCGCGATTTAAGATTTCAAAATGATATGAGTCGCAATGTAAGCGAAGCAATGACGAAAGAAAATCTTATTACTGCCGATGAAAATACTGACCTTAATAAAGCATCAGAAATATTGCAGAATTTTAAGATTGAAAAACTACCTGTAGTTGACAAAAAAGGAAAATTAAAAGGTTTAATAACATATCGCGATATTCAAAATGTAAAATATCATCCTTTTGCTTGTAAAGATAAATTCGGCAGGTTGTTGGCAGGTGCTGCAGTAGGAATTACATCAGATACTATTGAAAGAGTATCAGCTCTTGTTGCACAAGACGTAGATGTAATAACGCTTGATACAGCACATGGGCACAGCAAAGGCGTAATAACTGAACTAAAGAAAATAAAAAAACATTTTCCATCACTACAGATTATAGTTGGAAATATTGCAACTGCTGATGCGGCAAAATTACTTGCAAAATCAGGAGCAGATGCGATAAAAGTAGGTGTTGGTCCGGGCTCTATTTGTACTACAAGAGTTATAGCAGGTATTGGTGTGCCTCAGCTTACTGCTGTAATTGAATGTGCAAATGCACTTAAGGGCAGCAATATACCTTTAATAAGTGATGGAGGAATAAGATACAGTGGCGATATAGTAAAAGCAATTGTGGCCGGAGCTGATTGTATAATGGCAGGCTCTCTGTTTGCCGGAACTGAAGAATCTCCGGGCGAAACAATAATATACGAAGGAAGAAAAGTGAAATCATACAGAGGTATGGGCTCTATTGATGCAATGAAAGATGGTTCTAAAGACAGATATTTTCAGGATGCCGAAGAAGAGATATCTAAACTTGTACCGGAGGGTATAGTAGGCATGGTACCTTTTAAGGGGTCTCTTGCCGAAGTTATGTATCAGTATATTGGTGGCCTTAGAGCAGGAATGGGATATTGCGGTGCTTCAACAATTGTTGATTTGAAAACTGCAAAATTTGTAAAAATTACATCATCTGGGATAAGAGAAAGTCATCCGCATGATGTAACAATGACTCATGATGCTCCAAATTATTCAAGATAATTTTTTAGGATAACAAACCATAATTATTGCAGGAGTAATAAATCGGGCTGATTTTCCTGAAATATCAATAAGAAAATTTAGCAAGTACTTTATTAATTTCTTTAAAATTTTGTTTTCATTAACATCATATTTTGCAAATTTCCAACTTACATTAAATACTGAGTTGTCAATCAGTTTTTCATAGTCTTTAAAATAAAGTAAATTTTCACTTCTGTTTCCATTTGTCGGGTCGCAAGTATTTGTAGGATGAGTATTAGCAATAGGCAGAATATTATTGGTTATAAAATTTTCGACATCAACTTTAATATCTGAGTAATTTTTTCCTCTGCATAGTTTTGCAAGTCTTTCTGCCATTAAAATATTTAATTCCGGATAGTTTTGTTTAATAAAATCAAATCTCAAAAGGTAGAAAGGCAATACAGAATCATTAGGTTTTAATAATTCAGTATATCCTTTGTATTCATCAGTAAGGTGTATTTTTTCGAAATATTTTCTTTTAAATAAATTATAAATATTAGCAGAAGTGTTATGAATGTGAACTGAATTAGCAAAATGTAAAGAACTTTTTTTGAAAAAGTCATTTAAATCATAAATATGTTCAATTACATCTCTGCTTATAATAATATCAATTTGCTCATTAGTTTCTGTTTGAAGTTCATTTATACTGCCACATATAATTTTATAAGGAATTAATCCTATTGTTTTAGAAATAATCTCAAAATCATTACAACTCTGCTGGAAAATATCAGAATATATTACTTTTTCAATTCCTATATATTTTGCCAAAATACTTATAAAACCAGTCCCACCGCCTATTTCTGCTATTGTAATTTCATTAATTGGCTTTCGAGTATATACTATACCCAGTTTGATTAACTGCAATGCTAAATAAAGAGAGTACTTAACCGATTTGTGATTTTTTTTTAAATACTCAATGCTGTAATCTGAAATTCCCGAATTAATAAAATCAGTACTTTCGAGCAAATTAGCTAATTTTTCAATATCGGGTTTTAATCTTTGCATTCCATTAATACTAAATCACCGGTTTTGTGTTCAATCTTTATTATTCCATTCTTTATAGTTTCATTACTTGTGCCTGTTTTTGCAGGAAGACTAAGTGTTTGATTTTTCATTTCGTAAACAAGACCTGTAGTATTTATCCCTGTTACTTTTCCTAATGGAAACAATGATATTACCTGCCCTTTGTTATATTTTTTTTCAAAATTTAAAGGTAATGCATAAATAGAAGAATAGTCATCGTGAATTATGCAATTTATTTTTTTGTAGTATTTGCCAATAGTTATAATATTGTTAAAAGTATGGTCGCTTCTTTTGCCTGTAGCCCATAAAATATCTATGTGTAAATATTTTTTGTCAATCAGGTATTCTATTGCTTTTTCTAAATCGGTTTTGTTTTGATTTGGTGTTGAAACTATTTTTACATTTTCGGGCAATTTTGGTTTTATGTCATAGGTGTTTATTCTGTCAAAATCTCCAAGTAAAATATCTAATTTTATACCTGATTTAATTGCTATCTCAACTGCACCATCAAGCACTACAATCGTACAATTGTTTTTTATAAATTTTTGTAATAAATTATCAGAACATTGCTCACCATTAGCTATTATTAATGCTGTTTTTGACAATTTGATTATAATTTATCTTAAAATAAAATTCTGACCGAGATAAACTTTTCGTACAAGTTCATCATCGGCAAGTTCCTGAGCTGTACCTGCTTTTAAAATTTTACCTTCAAAAAGCAAATATGCTCTGTTAGTAATAGATAGTGTTTCGTGAACATTGTGGTCAGTTATCAGCACTCCAATATTTTTAGTTATAAGTTTTCTTACAATTTGCTGTATATCCTCTACAGCTATAGGGTCAACCCCTGCAAATGGCTCATCTAGTAAAATAAATTTTGGATTTACTGCCAACGCCCGTGCTATCTCAGTTCTACGGCGTTCTCCACCCGATAGTACCGAACCTTTATTTTTTCGCACTTTATTCAAATTAAATTCAGAAATGAGAGATTCAAGTCGTTCATTTTGTTCTTTGGGTGTAATATTAATCATTTCTAAAATTGCCATAATATTGTCTTCTACACTAAGATCTCTGAAAACCGATGCTTCTTGCGGCAAATATCCAATTCCTAATTGAGCTCTTTTGTACATAGGCAGTTTTGTAATTTCTGTATCGTCAAGAAATATTTTTCCTTGATCTGCCTTTATTAAGCCAACTACCATATAAAAAGTTGTTGTTTTGCCGGCTCCATTGGGCCCGAGCAATCCAACTATTTCTGCTTGATTTACTTTAATAGAAACATCGTTAACCACTTTACGTGATTTGTATTGCTTTACTAAATTTTCAGCCCTTAATTGCATTTTTAAAAAATATTTACAAAAATACCTAAGACTGTTCAATAAATTAAGAAGTTATTATTTTGCATTTATTAAAATTCTGATTAGGTTTGTAAACTAATTTATTAAAAAGAAGAAAATGAAAAGAAAAATATCTGTTTTTGTAATTGCTTCACTTTTGAATGTAGGAACTCAAGCTCAGTTTTATCTTGGAGCAAAATTAGGATTGAACTTTGCAAATTTTTCGGCAAGTGTGCCAAACTACAATTATACCAACAAAATTGGGTTAAACGGGGGTGCAACAATGAAATATAAGTTTAACAAAATAATAGGCGTACAAATGGATTTGCTGTATTCTCAAATGGGCTCAAACGGCAAAAGTGTAACTGTTACAAAAGATGATATTGCAAATACTACAATCACCACTACTATAAAACCAACTTACGCTTTTACATATCTTCAACTGCCTTTATTTGCAAATTTTGAAATTCCAATTAAATCAGAAGAAGTAATTCCTTATCGCTATTCAGAAAATATTGTAACAATACATCTAAATGCAGGTGGATATTTTGGATATGGCTTATCAAACAACACTTCAACTCTTACTACTTCACTTACAGTAGATGAAAACAACAATTCCACTTCAACTTCAAGCAAAACAAGCGGTTCAAACAATAAATTCAATGCAATTGATTACGGCTTGGGATTCGGTGCAGGAATAGCTTTCAGACTTAGTGATAAAGGAAAATTAACTATTGACGGGCGTTATCTGTTAGGATTGGCTAATTTTAACAGTAGCAAGGCATATACAGCAACAAATACTGTTATGAAAAATACCGCACCTCAAATTCAGATAGGATTTATTCAGCGAATTTCAAAATTGAAGCGCTGGCAAGTTGAATAATTTATTTTAATTATTTATAACTCTTAAGCCGTTATTTTCTATAATTAAAAGGCGTTTTTTGTAAAGCAATCCTACTGATTTTTTAAAGGTTTTTTTACTAATTCCAAATTCGCGGTAAATAACATCGGCAGGTGTTTTATCAGTATATGAAACAAACCCATGGTTTGATTTAATATATTCCAAAATTTTCCTTGAAATATCGTCAATTACAGTATATCCTGGCTTTTGCAAAACAATATTTATTTTTATATCATCTTTTATACTTTTTACATATCCTTTTAATTTATCACCAATAAATAAGTTTTTGAAAACATCACTAAAATGAATTACTCCTGTATGTTTTCCATCAATTACAACTTTATAACCAATATCTGTTTTTTGATATACTATTAGTGCCACTTCTTGTCCTTCCTCATATTCGGGAACTGAAGTACTTAAAAATTTTTCAATTTTTGATGAAGCTACAATTCTTTTTGTTAGAGAATCAACATATATAAATACCACATAACTCTTATCTTCTGTCATTCTTGTTTTTTGCTCACTATATGGTACAAGAATATCTTTTGGAAGCCCCCAGAATAAGAAGGCTCCCGATTGATTTACAGAAACAACTCTTAACACGGCAAATTCGTCAACTGTAGCCATAGGATGTAGTGTAGTGGCTATAATTCTATCTTCTGAATCATAATAAATAAAGCAATCTACGGTGTCGCCTATTTCAGTCCCTTCGGGTACATATTGACGTGGCATAAGAATTTCGCCATGTTGTTTTCCGTCAAGATATATTCCGAAATCAAGTTTCTTTAGCACTTGCAAACTATTGAATTTGCCAATTTCTACTATCATAATATTTTGTGCAAAGCTATCTTTAAAAATAAGCAGTAAAAAAATAATTGAAAAATTTATTAATTAATGAGTTTATTTTGCTGCATAAAATTAAGGTTATGGCTGAAAAAATTGCAATTTTTCCCGGCACTTTCGACCCCTTTACACTCGGGCATCTGAATATTGTTAGTAAATCATTAAATATATTTGACAAAGTAATAGTAGCAATAGGGCATAATGCTACAAAAAAAAATCTTTTTTCCGTAGAGCAACGACTCAAATGGATAAATATAATTTTTAACGATGAAACTCGTGTATTTGCTGAAGTTTACACAGGTTTGACTTATGAATATTGTGTAAAGAAAAATGCCGATTTTATTATTCGCGGATTACGTTCAAGCCTTGATTTTGAATATGAAAAACAAATTGCTTTTGTAAATGAATTTCTAAATAAAAATATTTTAAATGTTTTTTTGATAAGTGATCATGATTATAACTCTGTAAGTAGCACAATTGTCAGAGATTTGATTATTCACAAAGGAGATTTTACCAAGTTTATTCCGTCACAGATATTATCTGATTTAGCACATAAATAATATTTGGATATGTATCTTCGGGTTTTAATTTAAATTTTTTTAAATCAATCCATTTTGCTTCCGTAATTTCTTCTGACAATTGAGGTTTTAAAGTTTTATTTCCCTTATATTTCATCAAAAACCAATTTGTAGTTTTCAGTATTAGCTCATTGTTTAGTTTATATACATGAAATGTAGGATAGAGTTTTTTAATGATTTGAAGATTTGAAATACCACATTCTTCTTCAACTTCACGCACTGCACATTGTACTATTTTTTCGCCTTTTTCTTTTTTTCCCTTAGGCAAATCGTATTTGTTCAATCTTTTTATAAGCAAAATTTTGTTATTTGAGTTTAAAACAACACCACCGGCAGCTTCAATATTTAAGTACAGCTTTTTGAATAGTTTATAATTTGAACTTATATTTCCATCAATAATTATATGATAATTGTTTTTAGTAATAAAATTATTGTTTATAATCTTAATATCTGCTAATGATGGATTTTTAACAATATTATCAGACAAGTAAGTTTTGTTGTTTGAAAATGTGATTTTGTTGTTACCAAAAAAAATAGTTTTCATTTTTTAAATCATGTAAGTTTGCTTCAATAATATGAATACTGAAACAGCATCAAAAATAGCACAATATTTATTAGAAGCTAAAGCCGTAAAGCTTAATATTGAAAATCCTTATACATGGTCCTCAGGTTGGAAATCGCCGATATATTGTGATAACAGAGTAATTTTATCATATCCTGAGATAAGAAATTATTTTAAAATAAATCTTGCAAACCAAATCAAAGTAAATTTTTCAAATGTTGATGTAATAGTTGGTGTTGCAACAGCCGGAATAGCAATTGGTGCATTGGTTGCAGATGTTCTTAATTTGCCATTTGCTTATGCCCGTCCAAAACCAAAAGAACATGGTTTGCAAAATCAGATAGAAGGAAAAATTGAAGAAGGTAAAAAAATTGTAGTAATAGAAGATTTAATTTCTACAGGCGGTAGCAGCCTAAATGTGGTAAAATATTTAAGATATAATAACTACAATGTAATTGGTTTGGCTGCTATATTTACTTATGGATTTGATGTGGCTGATGAAAATTTTAAAAAAGCAGGTTGCAAATATTTTGCTTTGAGCAACTACAATATTTTGATAGATGAAGCAATAAAATCTGCATATATTAAAAGCGAACAACTTGAAAAATTTAAAATTTGGAGAGAAAATCCTTCAAATTGGGGCTGAGGTAATTTTAAGTCTTGTTTCTTGTCCTGAATTAGGTTTACACTAAAAAAAAAAGAACTTGCTGACTTGTCCTGAAATAGGTTTACACAAAAAAGTGTAAAACATGGACAAAAGAAATTATTTGATATGCTCTAACAAATTGTAGATTTGTGATACATACAGTCTCTATTAGGACACTCCAGTTCTAAGACCACCGAAATATATACACAAATAAGTACAAAAGTATTAAGCAATATTATTTCTCCAATAGTTCGTTTGGATTTATGAAAAAAGATTTAACATTGCATGGTGCAAAAGAAAAAAAGAATTAACAAATTATATTTTGAAATTTCAGAATTCACATTCGTACAAAGAAAAAATATACGCAATATGCGGGTATTTACTAGTTGTGTGCCAATGGTAGGACGACACCACAAAGACATACAGACGACTAAAAACTGAGAAAAAGTAAACCATTTTGACAGGTGCCCAAAAACATACAGACCATATTGCAACTGGACAGTTAGTAAGCCGACACTCTAACCGACCCTATGTTTTTTATTTTTTTTCCCAACGCACTTTTTTAAAAGCAATTTTAGCCAGCCGCACAAGTGGCACATTTGGTTTTGCCCCGACACACAAAACCGACCCTTCGCAAAGCCAAAAGAGCCAATTTTGCCAACCCTCAATAAAGATGTTGAAAAGAATTTGACTTTTTTCAAGGTCAATAAAACAGACTTTATTACTTTTGACACGATTGTCAAGAAATAGAATTCAAGATGCAAACAGAAAATTTAGGCGACTATATCAGACAGCTAAGAGAACAGGCGGAAATGCCATTACGAAAACTTGCTGCATTGCTCGACATAGACCAAAGCACATTAAGTAAATTGGAACGTGGAGAACGACCCGTAAGCCGACAAATGTTGCCAATCATTGCAAAGACTTTCAAAGTGGACGAGAAAGAACTTATAATAAAGTTTATGAGCAAACAAGTTGCTTATCAACTGGCAGACGAGAAATACGCAAAAGACATTTTGATTGCAGCCGAAGAAGAAATAAAATACCTAACCAAAAAGAACGGTAAAAAATAATGGAGTTACAATTAGAGAATTTAAAATATCAGGACACCGCTATTCAGGCAGTCATTAAAGTGTTTGATGGAACAGAGAAAAACACTTTTGACAATGCTTGTATTGAGGGCATACGTTCTAATTTTTGTAAACTAACTGCTTCGCAGTTAGCTGACAATATTAAAGCGATTGCAAATGAAAACGGCATTGACGAAGAAACTGCAAAGTATTCAGCCGACAATGACCTCTGTATTGAAATGGAAACTGGAACAGGTAAAACACTTGTTTACATCAAGACCATTTACGAGCTATACAAGCACTATGCTTTTACTAAATTCATAATTCTTGTTCCTTCAATCGCAATCAGACAAGGAACATTAGGAACATTTAAAACTTTTGAAAAGCAATTAGAAAGTATTTACGGTTTTAAAGTTTCTGCTTTTGACTATGACAGCAAGAAACTGAATAAAGTAACCAACTTTATTGAAGAACAGCATCCGCAAGTTATGATAATGACAACGGCTGCATTTGCTTCTGACGACAGAATTTTAAACAGAACACAAAGAGAAGATTTGTTTAATAATCTCCCATACATTGACGCTATTGCCAAAGTGAGACCAATCATTTTTATGGACGAGCCACAGGAAGGAATGGACAGCGACAATATGATGGAGCGTTTAAAAACTCTTTCAGCAGAAGAAAGAAAAGAGCGATACAGTGAAAAAGCAGACGACAGAGAAAAAACAATTTTCAAAACTCTGGACCCTCTTTTCAAAATTCGTTATTCAGCTACACACAAAACCGTTAAAAATTTATTATATCGTTTAACTCCTTATGACAGCTACAAGCAAGGACTGGTAAAGAAAATTGAAGTTTTGACTGTTACCGAGAAAAACGATGAAGCAACTATAAAAATTGAATTGACAGCAACGCAAAACGGAACAAGCGAACCGAAAGCAAAAGTAAAAGCGTGGAAGTTGAAGGCAGGGAAATTTGTATTTGAAGAAACAAGTTGGTTAAAAGTTGGCGACAATTTGGGAGAGAAAACAAACAACCCAAGTTATTTGAACTACAAAATTGAACGTATCAACAAGAGTTTAAAAACGCAAAAATGGAGCATCACTTTTACCAATGGCGTTGAACTTTTTGAAAAGCAAGCATCAGGCAATGTTGAAAATATTTGGGCTTTACAATTGGAGTGGCTCATACATCGCCACTTTGCAAAATCTCAAAAACTACAACCGAAAGGCATTAAAGTTTTGAGTTTAATTTTCATTGACAAGGTTTCAAACTATATGGGAGAAGAACCAAAGATTAAAAATCTATTCGTTGAAAAATACAAAGCCATTTATCCCGAATACAACGATGGCAAAGTTCCAACAGTCCAACAAATTCAGGAATTACAAGGATACTATTTTGCACAAAACGCCAAAGGCGAATATTCAGACAACGAGGGAGGATTGAAAGAGCAAAAGAAAATTTACGAACTCATTTTGCAAAAGAAAGACGAATTGTTGACCATCGGCAACCCGATTGAGTTTGTGTTTTCTCACTCTGCTTTGGGTGTGGGTTGGGATAATCCTAATGTTTTCAATATCGCAACGCTTAACACAGCATATTCAGAAATTCGTAAACGCCAGGAAATTGGTAGAGGTTTGCGTATTTGCGTAAACCAACAAGGACAACGTGTTTATGATGCCTTAAATGCGGAAGATGCAGACAGAGTAAACCAATTGACAGTTATACCAAATGAAACTTACGAAACCTTTGTAACCCAATATCAAAAAGAGATAAAAGATATTTACGGAACTGCTTCTGCCGGTGCGGGAATGTCGCATACACACAAAGGCAAACCACAAAACGAAGTAAGTTTTAAACGCAATACCAATACATCAATTGACGAAGCATTTAAACGCTTTTGGAAAGCGTTAGCCAAGAAAACCGATTATGTAATTGCCTTTGATGAAGAAAGTTTAATTGCAAAAGCCACCGAACAAATAAACCTGATAACCATTTCGGATTATGTTGCCGAAGTGAGCAGCCGAAATATTGGAACAATATCGGAAGAAGGAATTGAGGACAGTTTTGGAGGAACTGAAACTTACAGACTGAAAGCCAAATTCACTCCCTTAGATTTAGTTGAGGAACTAAGCGAAAACACAGGATTGAGTTATACAACGCTTTTCAAAATTGTAAACAACATAACCAATTTAGACCACATCATTAAAAATCCACCGCAATACATTCATACTGCTGCTGGAATTATCCGCAATATTGAACTGGATGAAATGCTTCGGGGTTTGGATTATCATTTGACAGGCGAAGATTTTCCATTCAGCTTTAATGACTTTGTAAAAAATGTATCAAAGTCCGATTATGTTGAAACACCTAACAGAGGCGTATTTGACAAAATGCTTATTGACAGTAAAGTGGAATATGATTTTGCAAAGGCAACCGACAACCAACCCGACATTGTTTGCTTTATCAAATTACCAAGTTGGTATAAAATCAAAACTCCTATTGGCGAATACGAACCCGATTTTGGTTTGGTAATGAAACGCAAGAGTTTAAAATCAGGCGATGAAACGGAATATTACTTTGTAATTGAAACCAAAGGAACAAACGACATCAACGATAAAAAAGCACTGACGGAAAGCGAAGTGTATAAAATAAAATGTGCAATGAAACACTTTGAAACTTTGGGTGTGGAAGTTCATTACAAAGCTCCTGTAAAAGAATATCATTATTTTAAAAAATTGTCAGAATCAGAATTTTCAAAATCTTAGAATTACCAGAATTATGGAAAAAGATGAATTGACATATAATATTATCGGTTGTGCCATGAAAGTCCATAACACACTCGGCAATGGGTTTCAAGAAGTTATTTACCAACGATGTTTGGCAATAGAACTTGAAAGAGCCGGTTTAAGATTTTCAAGGGAAGTTGAACAAACTGTCTTTTATGAAAGTATTGAAGTAGGAACAAGAAGGGCAGATTTTATTGTGGAAGACAAAATTGTTATTGAATTGAAAGCTCTCATCAATCTTGAAGATGTGCATTTAGCCCAAGCTAAAAACTATTTAACGGCATATAATTTTGAAAAAGGATTGCTCATAAATTTTGGAGCAACAAGTCTGCAATACAAACTTGTATTTAATACAAACAAAAAATATAAAACATAGCATGAATACTAACGATTTTAATCCTGAAAATTCTGAAAATTCTGATTCAGACAATGTGTGGATGCCATTAAGCAAAGACTGGAACAAGGAAAGATTAACACAACTAAAAAATCTTTTTCCTGACTTGTTTACAAACGAGGGCAAACTCAATATTGATGAACTCAAAAAGGTTGTTGACCCTGCAAGCGTTTCAGAAACTGAACGCTACGAGTTTAGATGGTTTGGAAAAAGTGCTGCAAAAAGAAACGCCTACACGCCAAGCAATGCAACTTTGATGTATGATGAGGCAAGAAGCCTAAACCCTAACGAAAGCGAAAACTTAATAATTGAGGGAGAAAACCTTGAGGTATTAAAGTTACTAAGCGACAGTTACAGAGAACAAATTAAGTGTATCTATATTGATCCGCCATACAATACTGGTGGTGATTTTGTTTATAATGATGACTATTCAGAAGATAAAAAAGCATATTGGCAAAAGAATGGAAATGTTGAGGATGGAATTAGAATTGATACAAATGCTGAAAGCGACGGTAGGTTTCACTCCAATTGGTTATCAATGTTGTATTCGAGACTATTAATTACCAGGACATTTTTAAAAAATGATGGGGCAATCTTTATTTCTATTGGAGATGAAGAATATCATAATCTTAGAAAGGTATGCGATGAAGTCTTCGGTCAGGAGAATTATCGAAATACATTTATTACCAAACGATATGATAAAAATGTAAATCGCCAATTTATTGAAAACGGACTATCAACTTTTAATGTGGGTTTTGAATATATAGTTTGCTATTCTAAATCTGACGAATTTAAATTTAATCCTATTTACAAATTAAGCAGTGAAGAGAGGCAAAATTTTGGATATTGGAAAGGCTTTTGGAATGATGCGAATAGGGAAACAATGCGATACAATATTCTTGGTTTTAAACCTGAAACAGGGCAATGGAAATGGGGAAGGGAAAGGGGTGAAAAGGCAGTTGAAAATTACAAGTTGTATGAAGAAAAATTTGCTGATAAAATATCCATCGAAGAATATTGGATACAGACTGGTAAAAAATTAGAATTTATCAGAAGAAATGAAACAGGTAAAGGTAAAAATTTCGGTGTTGAACATTGGGTTGCTCCCACAGATGGAATTTTAAGAAATACAAATATGACTGATTTTTTTGCCTCAAAATCAGTGCCTGAAATTAACGGGCTGTTTGATTTCCCCAAAAATGTTGAAGTTATTAAAACACTTATAAAAGCTACGGAATACAACGGTGATATTATCCTTGATTTTTTTGCTGGTTCAGGCTCGACAGGACAAGCTGTATTAGAATTAAATATTGAAGATAATGCACAAAGGAAGTTCATTCTTGTCCAACTTCCAGAACCAATAAACGAGAATGCTGATAGTGAAAGTGGAAAAAATGCTTTAGCGTTAGGATTAAAAAGAATAAGCGACATTACTATTGAACGTAACAAACGAGCAATTGCAAAAATCATTGAAGAAAAGAAAAAACAGCAGCCCGACCTATTTACAAACGGACACAAAGACGATGCAATAAATGGTTTAGGTTTCAAGGTCTTTAAATTGGTAAAATCAAATTTCCCAAGAGTTGAATGGGCTCCCGATGTTGAGAAAACAGACGAAGAAAATATTGCATCACTCAAAAAATACATTGCCGACAAAGAAGCCCAATTGGTAACGGCATTCAACAGAAACGAATTGCTGACCGAAATTTTGTTAAAGAACGGTTTCCAGTTAAACTACAAAGCCGACAAACAAGAACAGTTTAAGAAAAACGAAATTCTTTTAGCCACAGATGGCATAAAAAAAGTATTTATTTGTCTTGATATTACCATAGATATGGACACGGTAGAGCAATTCAAGAAAATGTATTCTGTTAATCCTGTAAATTCGGGAAATCCGGGTCTCATTTGCCTTGAACGTGCCTTAGACACAACCAAGAAATACAACTTGAAACATTATTTGGGTGATATGTTTAATGCGTTTTAATTAACTGAAAAAGGGGAAAAATAATGGCAACGCACAGGTGTAAGCACATTTGCAAACCGCTACAAGCCCTCCCGCAGACCAAAGTTTGCAAAAGAGCTTCCACCTCTCCCACCCAAGAAAAATTATTTTTTAAAATTTCCTTCCCTTCAAAAATTTTTAAAACCGCCACCGCACAACCGACACATAAAGACCAAAACACTTAATGGACAATGACAGCGAAACCCTTATCAGACCTGACTTTCACGACACGACAGACAGAACTCCAGCCTATAACAGCCGTTTGGCGTAGTGGCGGGTGACATGGTAAAATGAACAGTAGTTTTTCAAATCAACATTTGTGCTTGGTTGACAGTTTGGTGCTCCGAAATCCGCCACTACGCCAAGCGTCAAACCGTCTAAAAACCTCTTTTATTGTCATAATTTAATTCAAAAATAGTTGAATAAATAAATATTAAGAGAGAATTTTTATTGAAATATTACTTTTTTCACTAACTAAATATCAAATAGTAATATTAGAACTATTAAATAAATAATTTCAATATTTTTGTTTAGTATAATAAAGTTTAATATTTTAGGATAATAACATGTTTAAAAAAATAATTTTTGTTTTTTTTATTATCAGTTTTTATTCATGTTTACATGCACAGAATATTGAATTATCATCATTATATAATTCTATAGGTGTAAGTATAAAAAACATTGGAAATGCCGATAGTTGTACTATCGAATGCAAAGAATTGAATAATATAAATTGGATATTGGCATTTCCACCTGATAAAATTGAAATATCAGATACAGAAATGTTCAGAGGCAGTATTTTTTTATTAAAAGAAAATACAAGTTATCAGGTAAAAGCAACAATACATACTGGAACAAGCAGCAAAACTTTTCCTGTATTACAACAATCAACACAAAAAATACCCGAATTTTCACAAACTACTAATGTAAAATGGGTTTCTCCTAATGGAACAGGAGATTACACCAAATCTAATCCTGGTAGTTTAGATAAACTTTTTACAACAAGTCAAATACAATGTGGCACAACTGTAATTTTTACTGATGGTATTTACAAATCAAGTGATTTGCAATTGAATATTAAAAGTGCATGTACAGAAAATACTCCTATAATTCTTATGTCAGCCCAAGGTGCAAAACCTATTATTGATGGAGGTGTTAGTGTTACTTCTACTTGGACACTACATTCAAGTGTAGCAAACTTATATTATACTTCAATACCTGCAAGTGCGGCTCATTCAAATTTGTGTATTTTAGGAAATAATGCACTTTATCCATATCCATCATTAACGTCTGAAGTGCTACTGGGAGGATACAATTTAGTTGATTTAAACTTTGGATACGATGGCTTTGTAAGAGATGAAAATACAATTTGGATAAAAACACAAAAAGGTATAAACCCGAATGATTCATTGGTTACTTTGTCGGGGGCTTACAAGTTTCTTACTTTATACGGAAACAACAATAATGTTTTTTTTAAAGTTAAAGGTTTGTCGTTCAGAAATTTTGCAAAGCCAGTACTTAATTCATTAGGAAGTACACCAAATTCATATTCTGCAACAGTTTTTGATATTAGAAATGCACATCAAATTTATTTTGATAGTTGTGAGTTTAAGTATAACACTTCATTTTTAACGTTTGGCAAAACTTGTAATAATATAACAATTCAAAACTCTACATTTAAACACGATATAGGTAAATGGTCTCATGCTATGATTAAAAAATCTAATAGTTATGTGCATAGCATCATTTATACAATCTCTTCTTCAAGAGGACGACAGGTAGAATTTTCGGCTATATTTCTTGAACAAGGCAAAAATATTATAATAAAAAACAATTTATTTGATGGGCTAAATTCTGGTGTAGAGAGCTATATTGACATTGGACTAAAAGAAGAAGTTGATATATACAACAATACATTTATTGATAATTTTGATGCAATAGAATGTGATGGGTTATGGTCTAATCTAAGAGTTTGGAATAATGAAATAATTAAACCTATGGCTGCAATTTCTGCCGCTCCGCCTTTAATAGGTCCACGATATTTTTACAGAAATACAATACATGGGATGCAAGGAAGACGAAACGAACAAGATGACCCATATTTTATTGGGTGCAAACCAGTAGGCACTAATTATATGGGGCAAAGCTTAGGTATAAAAACAAACCCAAAATATACTGGAACTATAGCATTAGGAAATTTATATTTTTTTAATAATACATTTCATTCTAAAGATACTTTAGGTTTTGTTATTGCATCGTGGGAGGCAGAATGGAGAAAAGCTGTTTTTATAAACAACAGTTATTCTCATTCTCTTATTTATCCGTTTTTCTATTTTAGTTTGGCAAATATTACTTCAAATAGTAAATTTCAAATAAGTTCATTGTTTGAAAATTATTACTCATACAATAATAATTCGCCAATTGTAAAAATAAAGCATATTCATGGGCAATATAATTGTTCGGAAGTAAAAAGTGTAACTGATTTGCAAAATACTTTATCAAGCATTTCAGGAAGTCCCAATATTCTAATTCAAAATCCTTCACAATCAGATCCGTATTTTGTAAATACTGATGCCGGAGGATTTGAGCTAAAAAATAATAGCAAATTGATTGATGCAGGAATGAAAATACCGGGTTTTTATGATTACAATGGGAAATTTCCTGATATAGGAGCCAAAGAGAGTAAATTCATTTCAAGTACTTTTGTAAATAATACTAAACCTGATTTTAAAATATATCCAAATCCTGCTCAAAGTACTATTTCAATTGAGCTTTCAAATAATTTAGTTTCTGAAAAGATTATCATTTATGACAAAATTGGTAAAAAAGTTTTTTCAGATGATAGTACATCCAAGATATTATCAGAAATTAATATAAATAGTCTGATAAATGGGTTTTACATAGTTGAAATAAAATGCAAAGAGTTTGATATTTATAAGAGTTTCATTAAAATCAGTTATTAATTGAGATTAAAATTTATTTATAGTAAAAAAAATATATATAATTTTGTACTACTTGAAAATATTAGTTTATATAGTTTCAATTTACATTTTTGCTTTGTCAGTATTTCCATGTACAGACAGAGATGATTGCAATAGTAAGTATACCTTTGCAAACTCAATACAGGTTATAACCCAAACAGAATTTCACAATCACTACTTTTTTCAAGAACATTGTACGCCATTTTGTGCTTGCAATTGTTGTGGTCAGTCATACAGCAATGCCATTTCGGATATCAGCATTTTTGGTTTTCAAAATTCATTTATTAAAAAATATTTCTATTACAAAAATTCATTTGTAAAAGAAGTTTTTGTCTGTATTTGGAAACCACCCAAGATAAGTTAATTATATTTTTTATTTTTTGTTTAAATAACAAACAAAAAAAAGTTAAAAATTCTTGTAAGGCTATAATCTTATGAGAAATTTGTTTATAATTAATTATTCAATAAAAAAATGTTAGATAAAATAATTTATTTCAGTATTAAAAATAAATTCATCATTACACTGATGACTCTTGCGCTTGTTATCTGGGGGGCGTGGAGTGCTTATAAACTGCCAATAGATGCAGTTCCGGATATTACAAATAATCAAGTACAGATAATTACTGTTTGTCCTACACTGGCAGGGCAGGAAGTAGAAAAACTTGTAACATATCCAATAGAGCAAAGTATTGCAAATTTGCCTGATCTTGAAGAATCAAGAAGTATTTCGCGTTTCGGTCTTTCAGTTGTTACTGTAGTTTTTAAAGAAAAAGTTGATATATATTTTGCACGTCAATTAATAAATGAAAGGTTGAAAGAAGCCGAACGTCAAATACCAGATGAAATAGGAAAACCAGAATTAGCACCTGTAAGTACGGGACTTGGAGAAGTTTATCAATATATAATTCATCCCCAAAAAGGGAGTGAAAACAAGTATTCTGCAATGGATTTGCGAACAATGCAAGATTGGATTGTATCGCGTCAATTGTACGGAACGCCAGGTATTGCAGAAGTAAACAGCTTTGGCGGCAAACTAAAACAATACGAAGTAGCAATAAATCCTGACAGGCTATTTGCAATGAATGTTTCTATACCCGAAATTTTTACTGCACTCGAAAAAAATAATGAAAATACCGGCGGGGCATATATTGATAAAAAGCCAAATGCATATTTTATTAGAGGTATAGGTTTAATTGGTTCGTTTGACGACATTAAAAATATAGTTGTTAAAAGAAATCCAAACGGTATTCCCATTTTAATCAAAGATATTGCAGATGTAAGGTTTGGAAGTGCGGTAAGGTATGGTGCAATGACATACAATGGAGAAAAGGATGCGGTTGGCGGCATAATTATGATGCTAAAAGGTTACAATAGTGCAGAAGTAGTAAAAAATATTAAAGAGAAAATGAAGTCAATTCAAAAATCATTGCCAAATGATATATTGGTTGAGCCTTTTCTTGATAGAACAGACTTAGTAAACAGAGCCATTAAAACTGTAGAAACCAATCTTGTTGAAGGAGCTTTAATTGTAATATTTGTATTAGTTATTTTTCTGGGAAATTTACGTGCCGGATTAATTGTAGCAAGTGCTATCCCACTATCAATGTTGTTTGCAATTGGAATGATGAAAACATTCGGTGTAAGTGCAAATCTTATGAGTCTTGGTGCTATAGATTTTGGATTGATAGTAGATGGTGCAGTAATTATTGTTGAAGCAACTATGCATCATTTAGGTTTAAGAAAATCTATAAACAAACTTACCCAGTCAGAAATGGATGATGAAGTGTATAAATCAGCATCAAAAATCAGAAATAGCGCTGCATTTGGTGAAATAATTATTTTGATAGTATATATACCAATTCTTACACTTATAGGTATTGAGGGTAAAATGTTCAGACCCATGGCTCAAACTGTAGGTTTTGCAATTGTTGGAGCATTGATTTTGTCGGTAACTTATATTCCAATGATGTGTGCTTTATATCTGTCAAAAAATATATCTCATAAGAAAACTTTTAGTGACAGAATGATGAATTTTTTATATAGAATTTATGAGCCAATGTTAGAATTAGCTATCAAATTTAAAAAAACCATAATATCTGTAACTGTTATTTTTTTTGCAATTGCATTATTTTTATTTTCAAAAATTGGAGGAGAATTTATTCCAACACTTCAAGAAGGCGATTTTGCATTTCATTGTATTTTGCCACAGGGTGCTTCAATTTCGCAAAGTATTGAATCGTCAATGCAGGCAATGAGAGTTATAAAAAAATTTAATGAAGTGAAAATGGTAGTAGGCAAAACAGGTAGTGCTGAAGTGCCAACTGACCCAATGCCACCCGAAATAACAGATATGATAATTGTACTAAAACCACAAAAAGAATGGAAAAGAAAAATTTCTTATGATAAGTTGGGTGATGAAATGATGGAAAAGTTAGAAGTGATTCCGGGAATATTTTTTGAGAAGACCCAACCTATTCAAATGCGTTTTAATGAATTAATGACGGGAGTTAGACAGGATATAGCAATAAAAGTTTTTGGAGAAAATATGGATACTTTACTTGCTTATGCAAATAAAATTTCTCCATTAATTTCAAAGGTAAAAGGTACAACAGAACCTAATGTAGAAAGGGTAGAGGGATTGCCTCAAATTGTTATTAAATATAACCGTACAAAAATTGCAAATTATGGTTTGAATATAAAAGATATTAATCAAATTGTAAGTACTTCCTTTGCGGGAGGTAAAGCCGGTGTTGTATATGAAAATGAAAGACATTTTGATTTGGTTGTAAGATTAGATTCTATTCACCGAGTGGGAATAGAAAACCTGTCAAACTTGTTTATTCCAAATGCTAATGGAGATCAAATACCATTGTCGCAGGTTGCAGATATTAATATGGAAATAGGTCCGGCACAAATTAGCCGTGAAGATGGTAAACGCAGAATAGTGATTGGTTTTAATGTAGAAGACAGAGATGTATCAAGTGTAGTAGGCGATATTGAAAAACAAATTGAGGATAATATCAAATTGCCGGAGGGTTATTTTTATACTTATGGTGGTACATTCGAAAACTTAAAAGCAGCATCAGAACGTTTGATGATTGTTTTGCCTATAGCTTTAACACTAATCTTTTTTATGCTTTATTTTACTTTTAGCTCTGTAAAATATGCTGTAATAATTTACACATCAATTCCAATGAGTGTAATTGGGGGTGTGTTTGCATTAATTATTCGCAACATGCCTTTTAGTATTTCGGCAGGTGTAGGTTTTATTGCTTTATTTGGTGTTGCTGTGCTTAATGGTATTGTATTGGTAAGTACATTTATTCAGCTTGAAAAAGATGGAATAAGTAATGTTTTTGAACGAGTAAAGGAAGGAACTAAAACAAGATTAAGACCAGTATTGATGACTGCAACTGTTGCCTCACTCGGATTTTTACCTATGGCATTTTCGCAAGGTGCCGGAGCAGAAGTACAGAAACCACTTGCAACTGTTGTTATTGGAGGACTAATTACAGCTACTTTTCTTACACTTTTTGTTTTGCCTTTGTTTTATATAATCATTTCAAGAATAAAAAAACCAATTATAAAAAAACAGACCTTGCTTATTTTGCTTATCTTTTTAGGAATTTCAAGTGCCAAAGCCCAAGTTCCAACTCAAATTTCATTAGACAATGCAATTCAACTTGCTTTGAAAAATAATTTTAAAATTCGATCAGGTAATATTAATACACAATCAATTTCTATATTGAAAAAATCTGTTTTTGAATTGCCTAAAGCAGAAGTTAATTTTCAGTACGGACAGTACAATAGTATAAAAAATGATAATGGTTTCAGTATTCAGCAACAAATTCCGTTTCCTTCATATTATAAAGCAAAATCAAAGTTGATTGATTCTGAAATTTACGAAACTCAACTTACACATCTCGCCAATGTAAACGAAGTAATACATAAAGTAAAAATGTATTATTATCAATTGTTGTATTTGCACAAAAAAAACTTAGAACTCAAAAAACTTGATAGTATTTATTACGATTTCGCTAAAAAAGCAAGTTTAAGATACGCAGCAGGTGAAACTAACTTACTCGAAAAAACTACTGCCGAAACAAAGAGGGGAGAGATTAGTTTACTTTTAACAAATAATAATACAGAAATTGTATCAGCTTATACAATGCTAAAAATGATATTAAATACTAATGAAAAGATTATAATAAATACAAATGAAGTTTTTTTGCCAATAATACTTACTACAGAAACAGATACTTCATTAATAGAGAATAATCCTACATATAAAATTGTAAAACAACAATCAATAATTGCTCATCAAAACAAAAAAATGGAAATTATTCAAACTTTGCCCGATTTAAGTGTTTCTTATATAAACCAAACTTTTATAGGATTTCAAAATATTGACGGACAGGATATTTATTTTGATAACAGCAAGCGATTTTCAGGGTTTAGTGTAGGTTTTACTTTGCCATTTACTTTTGTGAGTAATTCGCAAAAAGTAAAATCTCTTACGTTAAAAGAAAAAGCTTATCAATTAGAAGCAGATAATGCAAAACAAGCCTTGCAAGCACAATTACTAATTGCAGTAGCCGAATACAAACAAAATTTGGAAAAATATAATTATTATAAAAACACTGCTTCGATAAATGCTGAAACAATTGTGAAAACTGCGACAATATCATATAACAATGGCGAAATTAACTATCTTGAATTTGCTGCATCTCTTCAAAATGCAACTTCGATAAAAACAAGTTATCTGCAAAGTATAAATGAAGTAAACCAATCTGTTTTAAATATCTATTTTCTATTAAACAAACAATAATAAATAAAATGAAAAATTTAAATTTAACAATAATAATAATAATAGCTTTTGTATTTGCTTTTAGCTCTTGTACTAAAAAAAACAATACTGCCGATACTGCAACTCAAGAAAATGCAAACGAACATAAGCATGAAGAATCTTCAAAAACAACAACATTAAACGAAGAACAACTAAAATCATTAGGTGTAGAATTCGGAATACTTGAAAAAAAACAATTAACCACAACCCTTAAAGCAAATGGATTACTTAAAGTGCCAAATCAAAACAGGGCTACAGTTACAACAACCAATGGGGGAATTATTAAATCAATATTTATACAGCCAGGAAATACAGTACAAAAAGGGCAAATTTTAGCTACATTATACAATAATTCATTTATTATATTGCAAGAAGAATATTTGAGTACCTTAGCAAAAGAAGAATTAGCACGAAACGAATACGAAAGGCAAAAAGTATTAAAAGAAAATAATGCTTCATCTCAAAAAGTATTTCAACAAGCCGAAGCTGAACTAAAATCTTTAAGAGCCAAAAAAGCAAGTTTGCAAAGACAGTTAGAATTAATAGGAATAAATACTTCATCACTTAACGTTGATAATTTGCAAACTATAATAAATATAACAAGTCCAATTACCGGTTCGGTAAGTGAAGTGAAAGTTAATATTGGCACTTATGTTGATGCTTTTAATCCAATTGCTCAAATAGTAGATAACAGCCAATTGCACCTTGACCTGTTTGTGTACGAAAAAGATCTTAAAAAACTCGAAGTAGGTCAAATAATACATTTTACACTTACAAATAATCCGGGTAAAGAATACGATGCCAAAATATTTGGTATTTCAAATACATTTGAAGAAAACACAAAAGCAATAGCAGTACACGCTTCTGTTTTGGGAGATAAAATCGGATTGATAGATGGCATGGGAATTACAGCCATAGTAAGTTTGCAAAATGCGTTGATGGATGCCGTACCAACAGAAGCAATTGTAAATTATCAGGGTTCTGACTATATAATTATAGAAAAAGAAAGCAACAATGAGCATATACACAGCGAAAAAGAGCATGTACATGAAACTACTTTTGAAAAAATACAGGTTAAAAAGGGTACTAGCGATATTGGATTTACAGAAATTACTTTACTTAAAGATATATCACCCAATGCCAAAATTGTAACAAATGGTGCCTTTTTTATTCTGGCAAAAATGACAAACAGCGGAGAGCAAGGACACGAGCATTGAAAAATGAAAGTTTAATAATAATGAAAATAAAAAAGGACGTTTCACAACGCCCTTTTTTTGATTTAAATTCTAATGCCTATGAAAAAAAATTTACTCTTTCTTAATCAACATTGTCGTGTAAAAACGAATTGTTTGATTTCAATTCGGGTTTACGCTCCGGCTCATCAATAAGCGAAAATCTCGACACGTTGGTTTCTGATGAATGTGAAATTTCATCAAGTTTTATATTTTTGCGTTCGAAAGCTGGTGTGTTTTCAAGTTCTTCTATTCCATTTTCACTTTTTGATTTGTTGCTCAAATCTTTCAATTCTTTCATTCTTGAAACATATTCGCTATCTTTTATTTTATTTATTTCTCTTTTAATTTCATGCTTAAATTCTTTAGTTTCTTTTTCTAAAGTATCATCTTGCATCACATTATTTTCTACATTTTGGTTTATATCCTTATCAGAACTGTTCAATACGTGAATTATTTTTTCGTTTTCGAGTTTGTAAGTATTTTCTTTACTTTCAAAATTTGTAGCTATAACAGTAACTGAAATCTGTTTGTCAAACTTTTCGTCAAAACATATCCCACATTTAAGGTTTGCGTCATTACCTGCTTGTTCTTGAAAAAACTGATTTATTTCACCATATTCTTCCATAGTAATTTCAAATTCACCTTTGCATGATGTAATATTAATCAGCAAATTTTGTGCTCCAGCTATTTTATTATCATTAAGAAGTGGAGAATTGAGAGCCTGAGTAGCTGCTTTTAATGCTCTGTCGTCTCCTTCAGCAGTGCCAGTTCCAAGAATTGCTACACCACTATCTTTCATAGCTGTTTTTACATCTTCAAAATCTACATTAATATGACCTGCCAAAGTGATAATTTCTGCAATTCCCTTTGCCGCAGTTGACAATATATTATCAGCATAGCTAAATGCTTTTGAAATTTTGAGATTGCCAAAAAAATCTTTGATTCTGTCATTTGAAATAACTAATAATGAATCAACAGAATTTTTTAATTCAATTATTCCTGCTTCGGCAGCTTTAACTCTTTTTGTACCTTCATGGGTAAATGGAGTAGTTACAATACCTACTGTCAGTATTCCCATCTCTTTTGCAATTTTGGCAATAACCGGTGCAGCACCTGTGCCGGTACCGCCTCCCATGCCGGCAGTAATAAATACCATTTGAGTTTCTATTCCTAATATCTCAGCAATATCTTCTATACTACATTCGGCAGCTTGTTTGCCCACTTCAGGATTTGACCCCGCACCTCTTCCGTTTGTAAGATCGTTACCAATTTGAATTTTATTTGTTACTGGACTTGATTCAAGCGCTTGGCAATCTGTATTGCATATTACAAAATCAACACCCTTAATTCCTTCTTCAAACATGTATTTTACAGCATTACATCCGCCTCCTCCTACACCTATTACTTTTATAATAGAAGATTTGTCTTTTGGTAGAATTACTTTAAAATTTGCCATAGCTTTTATTTATCAAAGTCTTTAAAATCATTATCATCAACCAACCATTTTTTAACCATTTTAAAATTAAGAAATATTGGCCAGTTTTTGTTTTTCTTTTCAGTAATAATCTCAGGTTTTTCATCTTCTGTATCTTTTTTATAAAGATTATCAGTCTCAATAGGATTGGTCAAGCCTTTCATAACAAGTCCAATACCTGTTGCATATATTGGACTTTTTACTTCTTCTACCATTCCGTTTGATATATGTTCGTTTGGATATCCAACTCTTGCATCAAGTCCTGTAACATAGGAAGCAAGATGAGTAATATGCTTTAATAAGGCTCCTCCACCGGTAAGTACAATACCACCTGCTAATTTTTTTTCAAGACCTGATGATTTTATTTCAATATAAACAAGTTCAAGTATTTCCTCCATTCTTGCCTGAATAATTTTTGCAAGATTTTTTAATGAAATTTCTTTAGGGTCGCGACCTTTTAAACCTGGAATTGTTATTATTTCGTTATCTGTAGCTTCGTTTGCTAATGCCATTCCAAATTTTGTTTTAAGCAATTCGGCATGGTTTTTCATAACAAAGCAACCTTCTTTTATATCGTCTGTTATTACATTTCCTCCATAAGGGATAATAGCTGTATGTCTTAGTATATTATCATGAAATATTGCTACATCAGTAGTGCCTCCACCAATATCAACTAAAACCACACCTGCTTCCATTTCATCTGGGCTTAGTACTGAAATAGCAGAAGCTAAAGGTTCTAATGTCAAATCACTTATTTTTAAATCAGTTTTTTCAACACATTTTGTGATATTTTTAGCAGCAGCTATCTGACCTGTTATTATGTGAAAATTTCCCTCAAGTTTTACTCCCGACATTCCTATTGGTTCTGTAATACCTCTTTCATTATCTACCATATAATCTTGTGGAATTACATGCAGTATTTTGTCTCCTGGATTAACTGCAAGTTTATACATATCACTTTCAAGTTTTTTAAGGTCTTCAACATTTATTTCTTTATCAGAATCACTGCGTATTAACATACCTCTATGTTGGCGGCTGCTTATGTGTGCTCCGGCAATTCCTACCTCTACTTTTCTGATTTTTACGTTAGCTACTTCTTCAGCCATTTTTACTGCCTCTGCAATTGCTGCAACTGTACGGTCAATATTTGAAACAACGCCACGTGTTACTCCACCATTTGATGGTACTTTGCCAATTCCAATTATATCTATTTTGCCCAATTCATTGGTTCGTCCAACAATCGCACATATTTTGGTGGTTCCTATATCAAGTCCTACTACTATTTTTTGGGTACTCATTTATTTACAAATTACTTGTCCTTTAAATTTTAAATTAATTGTTTTGTATTTTTCCCATCCTACCTTATTTAAGCCTTTTTGATAAAATATTTCAAGTTTTTTAAATTTCTCTTTCAAATTATCTGTGCTGCCTAATATTACTTCATGAACACCTGTAGTTGGGATAAATGAAATATCGGCATTTTCACTTACAAAGTACTGCTGAATTTGGTCATTCCAAAAACTATTATTATTCACAAACCTAACCAGAGTATATAGTTTTTTGTCTATTTTAGCGTTCACATATCCACTTACAGGTGTTATGTATGGCGAAAAATGTCTCGAAATATTAATTTTTTTCAAATCATCACATAAATAGTAATCTTTGCCACTTGGGTTTACTACCCTTAAGATTGGAGTTCTTAGTTGAATTTCAAATACTATATTGTTTGAAATATTGAAGTAAATATCTGCAGTTTTTATTTCAGGCATTTTTTTAAGTTCCGACTCTATTTTTTTTATTTCAATTTTATTCAGTTGTTTGTTTAAAAAGTATTTTTTTCTTTCTTTTATCTTTAGATAATTATATATGTCAGCTTCGGTTATCATTGGTTTTTCAGTTGTATAGCTTATATTAAAAATAACATTTTTACAAATAGCCTCACTATTGCTTTTTGAAGAAAAATAATAAATAGTACTTGCACCCGCAAAAAGCAGAATAAGTAAAATAGAAATTATTATTTTTTTATTTTTATTCATTAATAAGAATTTTTTTTAATGAAGGAATACATGTATCAATATCACCTGCACCAATTGTTATCAATAAAGAGGGTTTTATCTTATTAATAATTAAATTTAAATTTTCTTTTGTGCATAAATATTTATGGGTTGAAGTGATTTTTTCAAATAGTAATTCTGAACTAACGCCGTTGATTGGCAGTTCTCTTGCAGGATATATATCGAGTAAAATACAAGTATCAAGTAAACTAAGACTTTTTGCAAAATCTTCAGCAAAATCACGAGTACGGCTATATAAATGTGGCTGAAATACTCCTACTGTTTTCTTGTTTTTATATAATATTTTTACTGATTTAAGCAATGCTTCTATTTCACTTGGATGATGTGCATAGTCATCAATAAATACAGTTTTTTCATTGTTAATTATATATTCAAACCTGCGTTTTACACCCAAAAAACTTTTAAGACCTTTGATAATTGTTTCTTTTTCAATACCAATTGAAAGACAAACAGCAATTGCAGAAACTGCATTTTCTACGTTATGAATACCAGGTATTCCAAGTAAAACATTAGCCCATGTTTCGTTTTTGTATTCAAAGTCAAAAACAAATCGGCTATTTTCAATTCGTATATTTTTTGCATGATAATCGCCTTTATCTAAGCCATAAGTCTCAATTTGTATATTTTTAGGATAAACTGGTTCTAATTTATTATTAATAATTAAGCGACCATCTGGTTTGATTTTTTCTATAAAATCAAAAAATGTTTTTTTTAATTCTCCAGCAGTACCATATATATCAAGATGGTCAGCATCCATAGATGTTATGATTGCTATATCAGGACTTAATGTAAGAAAAGATCTGTCGTATTCGTCAGCTTCAGTTACAGTTATTGATTTATTGTTTGATTTATTTGTATTAAAGTAATTACTGTTAAGATTTACACTAATTCCTCCCAAAAAAGCTGCAAATTGTTTGTCGGCAACATTTAGCAAGTGAGCTATAAGTGATGAAGTTGTCGTTTTGCCATGAGTACCGGCAACAGATATATTAAAACTATTTTGAGTAATTAAGCCAAGAATTTGAGACCTTTTACATATTGTAAAATTATTTTGCCTAAAGTAAGTTATAATTTTACTTGTATTTGGGATAGCCGGCGTGTAAATTACAAGTGAGTTTTGTACATTTGAGTCTGTAATTTTTATTTGCTCAACATCGTCTTTATAGTAAATTTTAATTCCTTCGTTTTCTAATTCTTCGCATAGTTTAGATTTTACTCTGTCGTATCCTGATATTGTTTTCCCGTTGCTTTTCAAATATCTTGCAATAGCACTCATTCCAATGCCTCCTACACCTATAAAGTAAAAATATTTATAATCCTTCAAATTCAATTTTTAAGTAATTTTTCTATTTCATTTACTATGTTTTCTGTAGCTTCAGGCATTCCCATTTTTTTAATATTTGATGAAAGAAGTGATTTTTGAATTTCATCATTCAACAGTTCAATACTTTTGTAAAAAATATTTACTATTATTTCGTTGTCATTTACCAATATTGCCGCATTTTTTTCTGTAAGAGCCTTTGCATTTTTAGTTTGATGATCTTCGGCAACATTAGGCGAAGGGACTAATATAGTCGGTTTTCCAACAAGGCAAAGTTCTGATATGGCTATAGCTCCAGCTCTTGAAATTATTAAATCAGAAGCAGAATAAGCATATTCCATATTTTCAATAAATTTTAATTTAACCCCATACTTTGGAGAACTTGAAGTTTCGTAATTTTTACCGGTTTGCCATATAAGTTGAATTTTTGAATCATTAAATTTGCTTAAACTATTTTCTACTGCTTCATTTATTGATTTTGCACCAAGACTTCCACCTATAATTAATATTGTTTTTAAGGCTTTATCTAAATTAAGTGTTTCAAAAGCTATTTCTCTATCAGGCAAATTAATTATTTTTTGTCTTACAGGATTGCCAGTAAATATTGTTTTTGACTGTGGAAAATAAACCTTTGCTTTTTCAAAACCTATACAAATACTGCTAACTTTATTTCCTAAAATTTTATTAGTAACTCCTGCAAAACTGTTTTGTTCTTGTATTAAGGTAGGAATATTTAACCATGTTGCAACTTTTAGTAGTGGCCCGCTTGCAAAACCGCCAGTACCAATTACTATGTCAGGCATAAATTTTTTTAAAATAAAATAACAATCAATAATACTTTTAACAACCTTGAATGGGAAAAATAGATTTTTTACAGAAAAACTTCGTTGAAATCCAGTAATTGTTAACCCATGTATTTTGTACCCTGCTGCCGGTACTTTTTCCATTTCCATTCTGTCATTTGCACCTACAAACTCTATTTGTGAATTTTCAAAGCGTTTTTTTAAACTATTTGCAATAGCTATTGCCGGAAAAATATGTCCACCGGTACCTCCGCCAGAAATTAAGAATTTATACGTTTTCATTTGTTTGAATTACTTCTTCTTGAGGTTTTATTTCGTTATTTTCAATATTTCGACTCACACTTAAAATTATACCAAATGCCAAACTTGTAAAAATTGTAGAAGTGCCTCCCATACTTACAAGAGGAAGCGGTAAACCTGTTACAGGAAATATATTTACAGCCACACCCATGTTTATCAAAGCCGGAATTACCAAACTAAAAGCTAAGCCTACTGCAAGCAATGCCCCAAAAGCTTTAGGACTTTTGATAACAATTCTTATACTCCTTAATAGAAAAGCAATATACAAAGCAATTAATATCAAAGCCCCTATTAATCCATATTCTTCAATTATTATAGCAAAAATAAAATCTGCATAGGGTGAAGGTAAGAAGTTTTTTTGAGTGCTATTGCCGGGTCCTATACCGATAATACCACCTTTTGCTATAGCTATTTTTGCTTGTACTGCCTGATAATTCAGTGAATTATTGTCTTTTTCTATAAAATTTTCAACTCTTGCTTTCCAGGTTTTTACTCTGCCTTGCCCCGGAAGGTTTATAATTACTAATACCATTATTGCAAAAATTACAATTGCTGAAAAAGTTAATATACAAATAGATATTACAGGTATTCTCCCAATAAATAATAGTAAAATACTTGTTGCAAACAGAACTAAAGCAGTAGAAAGATTAGATGGGGCTATTAATCCGCAAACTACAATTATGCTTAATAGAATTGGGAAAAGAGTTGTTTTTTTGTTATCAATACTATCTTGTTTGCGAGATAAAAATCTTGCGATGAACATTATCAATGCTAATTTTGCAATATCAGATGTTTGAAATGATAACCCCACAAGAGGAATAGTAATCCAACGCCTTGCATCATTTACATTAGTACCAAATAATAAGGTGTAAACTAATAATGGAATAGATATAAATAGTAAAATTTGTGATATTCTTGAGTAATATTTATAATCTAACAAATGAGCCACCCACATAATAAACAGACCCAATAATAACATTATAGATTGTTTTAATAAGTAAAATTCGGTATTGCCGCCTTGCTTTGAAAAAGCTAGTGTACCTGTAGAACTATAGACAGCAAGCATTCCAAAAATGGAGATAAATAGTACTATCATCCAAATTATATAGTCTCCCTGCAAATTTTTTGCTGTCCAGTTTCTTATTCCCATTTATTAAAATTTTATCTTAGTATAATGATACCATATTTTAAAGTTCTTTAACAAATTTTTTAAATTGATTTCCCCTGTCTTGATAATCATCAAAGAGGTCGAAACTTGCACATGCCGGAGAAAGTAGAACTGTATCACCTTTTTCAGAAAAGCGATATGCAGCGTTTACGGCTTCTTGTGCACTATCGGTATTTACAATCATATCAACATCGTTTGCAAATGCCTGATGGATTTTTGTATTGTCAATGCCCATGCACACAATTACTCTAACTTTATCTTTAACAAGATTTTTTAACATAGAGTAATCGTTGCCTTTGTCTGTTCCACCAACAATCCATACTACCGGAGTGTCCATACTTTCTAAAGCATACCAAGCTGAATTTACATTTGTAGCTTTTGAATCGTTGATAAAATCAACTCCTTTGATTCTTGCTACCCATTCCATTCGATGTTCTACATTGGCAAAATCAGAAAAACTTAGTCTGATTGACTCATTTCTGATTTCATACGAATTTGCAACAATTAATGCTGCCATGCTGTTGTAAATGTTGTGTTTTCCACTAATGGTTAATTGATTGATTGGCATAATAAATTCTTTGTTTAAATTGTTAAGTCGAACGATAATTTCTTTACCATTTAAAAAGGCTCCGTTCTGAACCTCATGGTTTATTGAAAAAGGAAATGCTATGGCTTTTCCTTTATTTAAAATTAAATTTTTGGTAGTAAGTGCATCGTCATCACAGTATATGAAACTGTCAGTTTCTGTTTGGTTTGCTGTAATTCTGAATTTTGATGAAATGTAATTATTGATATTGTAATCATATCTGTCTAGATGGTCCGGAGTTATGTTTGTTAAAACAGCATATTTTATTTTGGTATTGTACATGCCATCTAACTGAAAACTGCTGAGTTCAATTACATAATTTTCAAATTCATTGTTTGCTACTTGGGCTGCAAAACTTTTTCCTATATTGCCGGCTAATCCTACACTTATATCATTGCTTTTAAGTAAATGATAGGTGAGCATAGAAGTTGTAGTTTTTCCATTTGTGCCTGTAATACCAATTAAGTTTGCTTTTGCATATCTCGCAGCAAACTCAATTTCAGAAATTATTTCAATTCTGTTTTTTATTGATTTTTTAATTATATCAGCTTTTTCAGGAATTCCAGGACTTTTTATAATTAAGTCGGCATTTAATATTTTTGATTCGGTATGATTGCCACTTTCCCAGCTTACACCCAATTCGTTTAGTTTTTTAATATACTCATCTTTTATTTTTCCGGCATCACTTACAAAAGTTTCAAAGCCTTTGGTAATACCCAACAATGCTGAACCCCATCCACTTTCTCCTGCACCTAATATTACCAATCTTTTTGCCATATTTTATCTTATTTTAAAAGTTAGAATAGTGAAAAGAGCCAGCATAATGCCAACTATCCAAAATCTTGTTACAATTTTTGGCTCTGCATAACCTGATTTTTGATAATGATGATGAAGTGGCGACATTTTAAAAATTCTTTTGCCTTCACCCAACCTTTTTTTGGTATATTTAAAGTAACTTACTTGAACAATTACACTTAAATTTTCAACTAAGAAAATACCGCATAGTATTGGTATAAGGAGTTCTTTTCTTAAAATTATAGCAATTACAGCTATGATACCCCCAATTGACAAACTTCCGGTATCGCCCATAAATACTTGTGCCGGATATGAATTGTACCATAAAAAGCCAATGCATGCACCTACAAACGATGCCAGAAAAATAGTAAGTTCACCCTGATTGGGTAAATACATTATATTTAAATAATCAGAAAAAATAAGATTGCCCGAAAGAAATGCAAGCAATGCAAGTGTAGCTCCTACAATAGCCGAACTCCCTGCCGCCAAACCATCAATTCCATCTGTTATGTTAGCGCCGTTTGATACGGCTGTTATTATAAAAATTACAGCCAAAACATATACTATCCATGTGTATTTGTCTGCTTTTTCGCTACTCATAAAAAAGAGAATTTTAGAATAATCAAATTCATGAGATTTAAAAAATGGTATCGTTGTAACTGTAGATTTAACGTCTTTTAAATAAACTGTTTTGCCATTTAAAGTTGTTTTGTTAAGATTATCTGATGAAATTTCGTTTTTTATTTCATTTTCAGAAAAAGTTTCTCTTACAACTACACTTTTGTGATAATATAGTGTTAGCCCAACTATAAGACCTATGCTTATTTGTCCTGCTATTTTAAATCGCCCAGCTAAACCTTCTTTATTTTTTCTAAAAATTTTAATATAATCATCTAAAAAGCCAATTAGTCCTAACCATACAGTTGTAACTATCATCAGAACTATATAAACATTTACTAACCTTGCAAAAAGAAGAGTCGGAATAAGGGTAGCTGCTATTATTATTAAACCACCCATAGTTGGTGTACCCTTTTTCACATCTTCGCCTTCAAGTCCAAGTTGCCTTATTGTTTCGGCAAGTTGTTTCTTTCTTAAAAGCTCTATAAGATTTTTGCCAAAAATGAGCGATATAGTAAGTGATAGAATTATTGCTAAGCCTGCTCTGAAAGTTATAAACTTAAATACTCCTGCACCAGGTAGCTCATAATATTTGTCTATGTATTCAAATAGATAGTATAGCATGATATTCTTATTTAATTTGTAATGCTGATTTTAATTTTTCCGAATCATCAAAATGTGTTTTTAACCCATTTATTTCCTGATAATTTTCATGACCTTTGCCTGCCAATAAGATTATATCTCCTTTTTTAGCAAAACTTACAGTGGTATTTATTGCTTCTTCTCTGTTGCTTATTATTATTGATTTGTTAAAAAATTGTGGTTTGATGCCTCCTTTTATTTCATTAATTATATTATCAGGATTTTCATTTCTTGGATTATCGCTTGTTATAATTACTTTATCACTTAGTTCGGCTGCAATTTGACCCATTAGTGGTCTTTTTTCATTGTCTCTGTTTCCTCCACAACCAAATATTGTAAAAAGTGTTTCATTACCTGTTCTGATATGGTTTATAGTTTCAAGTACATTTTTTAAAGCATCAGGTGTATGTGCGTAATCAACAATTCCTACTACACCTTTTGGACTTTTAAAAACTTCAAATCTTCCTTTAGCTCCTTTTATTTTTGTGAGAGTTGTAATTATTAAATTCTTGTCTAAGCCGAGCAAGAAAGCTGTTGCATATACCGCCAGTAAATTATATGCATTGAATTTACCTATTAAATTATACCACGCCTGAATCGTATCAATTTCAAGCAATAATCCTAATAAGTCACTCTCTATTATTTTAGCTTTAAAATCAGATATCGACTTTAAGCTATAAGAATATTTGCTTGCTTTAGTGTTTTGCAAAATCACCATCCCGTTTTTATCATCTTTGTTTGTAAGAGCAAATGCTTGTAATGGCAGAGTGTCGAAAAATTTCTTTTTTGCAGATAGATAATTGCTAAAAGTTTTATGGTAATCAAGATGGTCGTGGGTAATATTTGTAAATACAGCTCCTGTATATTCCAAGCTCTCTATTCTGTACTGTTCTACTGCGTGGCTGCTTACTTCCATAAAACAGAATTCACAGTTTTTTGCTACCATTTCATGTAAGAGTTCGTTTAATGAAACAGGGTCAGGAGTGGTATGGGTACTTTTTATTTCTGTTCCATTTATTAGATTTTGAACAGTAGAAATAAGAGCAGTTTTATATCCAAGCTCAATAAATAGATTATATAATAAAGTGCATACAGTAGTTTTACCATTTGTTCCGGTAACTCCAATTAGTTTTATTTTTTTTGATGGATTGTCAAAATAATTACTTGAAATCTGTGCAAGTGTTTTCCTTGAATTTTCTGAAATAATATAGGCAAAGTCTTTGGGGCAATTTTGTGGAATATACTCGCAAACCACCGCTGACGCACCTTTTGATATAGCATCATTAATATAGTTGTGTCCGTTTGAAATTGTTCCGCTTACAGCTACATAAATATCAGATGATTGGACAGATCTACTATCAAAATTTATTTTATTTATTGAAATATTTGAATGTTTTTTATCAAAAACTACTGATATATTGTTTAATATGGCTCCAAGAGTTTTCATTAAATTTGCATTTTAATTGTTACTATAGTGCCTTTACCAATGTTTGTGCCTGGTTCCACTGATTGCCAATATACTTTGCCTTTACCTTCAGTCTTTACTTTAATATTATTATTTTCAAGTAAAAACAATACATCTTTTAAACACATTCCTACTAAGTCAGGCATTTCATTAAGTTTGTTTTTTGTATTTAATGATTTATGAATACTATCTTTTTTAATATTTACCAAATCATTATTATTTTCATTTTCTAATTGACTTATAATTGAAAACTTTTTGTTGAATTTTATGATTGTTTTTGAATAACCTGTAAAGTCTGGCAAATTTGCAGGTCTTTTTGATTTTTCATTTTCAGCACTATTCAAAATTTCGGGATTATATCCATAAATTTTTTCAGCAATTTGTTTTACAACAGGTGCTGCTACCACTCCTCCGTAGTATCCGTTAATTTTTGGTCTGTTAACAACTACAATAATTGAATATTCAGGATTATCAGAAGGAAAGTAACCTGCAAATGATGAATAATATTCGTTTTCAAAATAGCTTTTACCATCAGAAATACGTGCAGTTCCGGTTTTTCCAGATATTTTAATTGTGCTGTTATTTATGTTAGAGGCTGTCCCACTTTTTACTACGTTTGACAGCAATAATTTGATTTTAGATAAAGTATTTTCATCAGATATCTTTTCTGAAATAATTTGTGGTGCAAATTCTTTTATTGTTTCATTTTTATTTTTAATAGATTTTATTAAATATGGTTTAAGCATAGTACCATTATTTGCTACTGAATTGTATAAATTTAAAATTTGAAGTGGTGTAAGTTTTACTTCATATCCAATAGACATCCATGGTAATGAGATATTGCTCCAGTATTTGCTTCTATAATTTTTAATTAATGGTTTTACTTCACCAGGAATTTCTATGTTTAGAGGTTTGTTAAGATTCAATTTTTTTAAATAGTCGATAAATTCCTGAGGATTTTCAGAAAAAGAATTTTGAATGGCTGTAGAAATTCCAACATTTGATGAATGTTCAAAAGCAAAAGCAAAACTTTGTGTTTTGTATTTTGATTGTTCTGCATCAGTCATAAGTTTTTTATTTATGCTTATTTCACCATAATTTATAAGTACAGAATCGTTAAGATTTATTTTATTTTTTTCAATAAGTGCCAAAGCAGAAGCTAATTTAAAAGTAGAGCCGGGTTCAAAACTTTCACCAATAGCATAATTATATTTTTCATAATATTCGCCATCGTTTGATAGTGTAAGGTTTGCGATAGCTTTTATTTCTCCTGTTTTTACTTTCATTAATATAGCACAACCATGGTGAGCTTTGTGATATTTTAAACCTTTTAAAAGTTCATTATTGACTATATCTTGAATGTTTATATCAATTGTAGTAAAAATATCTTTCCCATCAGTTGGTTCCATTTCATTTTCATCATTTAAAGGAATGTACCCTCCGGCTATTTTTTTAACCAATCTTTTTCCTGATATACCTTTTAGATCTTCGTTATAGGCTCCTTCAATCCCAACTTTAAATTGTTGTTTGCCACTTGTGGTATATCCCAGTGTTCTTGTAAGCAAATTTTTAAATGGCATAACCCTATAATTATCTTCTTCAATAATCACTCCTCCTTTATATCTGCCTTTGTTTATTATTGGCCAAGTTCGTATTTCTTTTATATCAATATAACTTAGTTTGTTTTTTAGCAAATAGTATCTGTTGTTTGAATTTTTAGCTTTGTTTAGCTCCAAAAGATAGCTTCCATAACTTTTGTCTTTAAATTTTGATGCTAACTTTTGTGAAAGCTCATATTTGTATTTTTTAAAAGTATCTGTATTTATAACAGCAAGGTCAAGTCTTATTTCGTAAATAGGTACAGAAGTGGCAAGCAATGAACCATTATCAGAATAGATATTGCCTCTTACTGCTTTTATTTCTTTATATGTAATAGTAAGGCTGTCATTTAATGTTTTCCATTTTTTGCCCTCTACAAACTGAATTTTAATAATATTCCATACTATAAAAAGAGCAAATATTAATACAGTCCCAAAACTTACAAAAATTCTTATTAATATGGACTTTTTAATATTTGACATAGTTTATTTTATTATTTTAGGCTGTGTCGTTGATGGTTTTATTCCATAGTTAAGTAATAATGGTTCTAGATATGAGCTTCTTGTTTTGTTTAGTATTTCTGTTTGTAGAGTTATATTTTCAGAGTAGAGTTCTTTTACCTCTTTATTCAACTTGTCAATTTTCCTGATTTTTCTATCAGTACGATGTGAAAAATAAATATATAATAAAAAAATAAAAGTTATAAATAAAATAAATGGCAAATAGCTGGCAAATTGTTCTCGTCCCAATATCTGCTGGTTAATATTTTGAGTTATTTCCTTATTTCCTATATTTTCAGACATTTTTTAGTTTTTTTGGGCTATTCTCAATTTTGCACTTCTTGCTCTTGGGTTTTTTTTTATTTCTTCCCCATCAGGCATTATTACTTTTTTATTCACCGGTTCAAATGGTCTTATTACATTTCCAAAAGAGTCTTTTATTGTTTTCCCTTCAAAGTTTCCGGTATTTATAAAGTTTTTTACACATCTATCTTCAAGTGAATGATATGAAATAATAACTAATCTGCCTTTAGGTTTTAAAACCTTAACACATTCGTTTAGAAAAATTTCAAGATTTTTTATTTCATTATTAACCTCTATTCGTATTGCTTGAAAAACTTGTGATAAAAAAGCGTATTCATTTTTTTTGGGTGTTGCAGGTTTAATAGCATTTAACAAATCACCTGTAGTATCAATTTTTTTTGTATTTCTATATTGAGTAATTAAGTTGGTTATCTTTATAGAATTTTTTAGCTCTCCATAGCTTTTAAAAATTTTATTCAATTTGTCATAACTGTATTCATTCAAAACCACCGAAGCGTTAAGAATAGAATCTTTATCCATTCTCATATCAATTTTTTCATCAAAGCGGTAAGAGAATCCTTTTGATTTTTCGTCAATTTGAAATGAAGAAATTCCTAAGTCTGCCAATATACCATCGGCAGGAATTGAATTGTAATATTTAAGAAATCTGAAAATATATCTATAATTATGATTAATAAACTTTAGTCTCTTATCAAATATTAAATTTCTCTTTGCATCTATATCTTGATCAATTGCGTACAGACTCTTTACTTTTTTACTTTTTAATATTTCTCTTGAATGACCGCCACCGCCATAAGTTGCATCTACATAAGTTCCACCTTGTTTAATAATTAAACCTTCTATACATTGCTTAAGCATTACAGGTATGTGGTACTCAGAGTTCATCATTTTTGCGTTTTGACATTACTGTTTCAGCCATTTTTGAAAAATCATCAGGATCAATATCCATTTGAGCTTCGTAGTTTTTCTTACTCCACAATTCTATTTTGTTATTATATGCATAAAGCACTACATCATTTTCTATTTCTGCATATAGCAGTAGCTTTTTAGGTATAAGTATTCTGTTTGCTGTATCAAGTCCTATTTCTGTTGCTCCATTATTAAATATTCTAATAAATTGGCGATCAACCTTATTAAATGAATCTAAACCTTCAAGCTTTTGAGTTTCAAGCTCCCAGTCTGTTCGGGTGTAAATTACAAGACATTTATCAAATCCACGATTTATTACCAGATGATTGAAAGAATTTTCTGGTAGCTGTTTTTTTAAGCCGACAGGTATTACCACCCTGCTTTTAGCATCCAATTTTCCATCAAATTCTCCAATAAATTTAGGCATTTTTCCTGTTGAATTTCTTGCTGTAAAATTAAATGATTATTAAACACAAATCTCCACTTCATGACATTTTGAAACACATTTTTTCCACAAAATATATAATTAGCACAAAATCAGTAACATATTTTTACTAATTTTGTAATTATTTTAATTTGATTTTAAATTTTTAGATTGTTTTAAAGAATGATATTACTTTTTTTTTATTGTGGAAAAACTTTTAGTGTTGTAAAATGTTTTTAAATACAATTTTTTAATTTACAGTTATCAAATACAATTAAAAATAGAAAAATTATAAATGTAAAACGTAAAATGTAAAATAATGAAAACAGTATTAATTTTGATTTTAGGATTTATTTTATCCTATGGCTTATATGCAACAGAAAAGTTTTTTGAAACAAAAGAACAAAAATCAAGTAAAATAAATTATTCTAATCAAGATTTAAAAATAAGTTCAATAGAATTTAAAAACTTATCGAATACCTACACTAATCAATTTATTGCTAGCAGCCAAAAAGTAACAGGATATAAAGGAGGGAGAATAGACTTAAACGCACTTAGAGAGCTATTAAAAGAAGTTTCAGATACTCAAAAATATATTTATTACAGATTTGGTTACAATTATGAAAATATTTCTAATCCACCAGTTCCGGGTTCTCCAAATGGGGTATTGTACTTATTAATGAGTGCCGGAAACTTAAATGCTGAACCATTGCCTGGAAATGGTAAATCAATATATAAAAACGGATATCAAAATGGGTCATTCTGTCCATATAATTGTGATTAATTTTTTTTTAATAGTTATTAAATATGTAATTGGCTTGGCAATTTCAGATTGATTTTTATTATTATAAAAAAAATAGCTTTATTTTCAAATTTTTAAAACATAACCCTGAATGAATAAAGTTTGCAATATTTAAATATTGATATATTTTTGAATAAAAAAATATAAAAAATTAAAGAAAAATGCCATGAAAACATTACTTATTTTTATCTTAGGATTAATAGCCGGACTAATTGTAACTTACGGCTTATGTGCTAGCGGAAATTTGCCATTTAGTTGCGATTCAACAGGCAATTTAATTGATTCTACAGGAAATGTTATAGTTTTAGATACTAACGTAAATCAAAATTTACTTGTAGAAAGTACAATATCTAATGATGCAATAAACAAATATGCAAATGAGTTTATGAAAACAGAACAAAAAATTGTCGGTTTTCAGGGAGGAACAATTGATTTAAATGTACTTAGAGCAGTAATAAGCCAAATATCAGACACACAAAAAGTAATTTACTATAGGTATGGTTATAGCCATGAAAGTATATCAACTACACTTACAAGTGCTGTGGCTCCAGAGGGTACTATGTATTTATTGTTAAGTGCAGGTAATTTTAATTCTGAAGGAATTGCAGCAGGTACAGGGAAACAAATTTACAGAAATGGTTTTGAGGCTCAGTCATTTTGCCCTTATGCCTGCGATTGATACTTATTAATTTTCAAAATAAAAAAAGGCTGAAATATATTTCAGCCTTTTTTTATGAAAAGCAATTTTATTTTATTAAAAAGAAACGCCGAGACGGTATCCTAAGTAACTAATTTCTTTACCCACATTGGCAGAAAGTCCGAAATGAAAAATTTTCATTCTTAATGTTGCACCTACACTATTATAAGATCTATTTTCCATTATGGGGAAACTACTGGTTTTTTTCATTCCGAAACTATGATAAAATTCAGGGGCTAATACAAAGCCTTTGTAAGGAAAAATTAATCTTGCTCCAACAGGAATATTTAGATTAAAATATGCTGTATTAGTTTCTTTAATAGGGAAAAATTTCAAATCAAGCCCCCAAATAATATTTAATGGAAGAGATAAAATTGGTTTTAATTGCGTATTAGCTATACCCATATACCCAGCCCCATATTTTACTGTATCTTGATTAATAAAATAGTACTGAAAGTGATTTTCAAATAGATTTTCTGATACAAAAAATACATCTACTCCTTGGGCTCCTCCCATAGACTTATATCTGTGATTTATCAAACTGGCGTTAAATAATTTATAAATATTGTCTTTTCTTTTTAGTCTATCTTTATCAAACATATTTTCCCATGGAGTTTTGTACGAACCTGGTTTATATGGCTTATCTTTCCCTTTATTGTAAGTATATTTTGGTGTGTATGATTCACTATTACAATCGCTGCCAGATGGAAGACCGCCCTTACGTGCTGCAGCTTGAAGCACAGGTAACATTTCTCCTTTTTTAATTTCAATACGCTCAGGGTCTTTGTCTTTTTTCTTCTTTTTATCATCATCTGTTACCACATCTTTACCTTCCTTGTCAGAATGAAGTTTTAGGATTTTAACTTCAACACGGCGGTTTAGTTGTCTGCCTTCAGGTGTGGCATTTGGAGCTATTGGTGTTTTTTCTCCATATCCAACTGCAACTATTCTATTTGTATTAATTCCTTTGTCAACAAGATATTTTTTTACTGATTCTACCCTGTCTTGTGATAGTTTTTGATTTGCCTCATCAGAACCAATGCTATCTGTGTGTCCGCCAAGTTCAATTACAATTTCGCTGTTTTTCAATATTTCTACAAGTTTGTCAAGTTCAGCTTTTGAGTCATCTTTTAAAACTGCTGAGCCTGTTTCGAAAAATATATTTTTCAATTCAAAAGTTGCACCTATTATTGCTCGTTTTACATGGAAATCTTTTTGTAGAGATAGGTCTTCTTCGTTTTCTGTCATCCAATCGTATTTTGCCTGATAAATAAGTTTTTCAATTTCTTCAAGCACATTATTATATTCATTTGTCAATTTTTCATATTTATCAAATGTTTCTCTCAGATTTGTTGATTCTGTTTTGTTTAAATTATCCATTTCTATGTTCATTGCATCAAGTTTGATTTTAAGTTCATCAAGTCTTGCTCTTTGCAGCTTTATTTTTTGCTGAAATGTATAGCGTTTGCGGTACTTGTCGGGGTCAGTAAGGTCTATTACTTCTGAATAATATAAGTATCCTTTCATATCTATTACTGCAAGATATTTTTTGTTTAATGGCAGTGAAACAGTGTAGTAACCATTTTCTGCACTACTTGTAGCTTTAGTTACTTCTGTATTGGTTGCCATATCAATAAATCTAATATTTACTTCAGCAACAGAGTCTTTTTCATTAAACACAAAACCATATAATTTGAATAATTGCTCAGGTCTCATTGAATATGGCATCAGAAATTTGTATATATCACCATTTCCGTATCCTTCGGGTGAATTACGACGAACAATGTACGCCAGTTTTCCTGAGGCAGGGATTGATAAATCTGCATCATCTTCTAAGGTATTAATATATTTACCTAGATTTACAGGTTCGCTCCATTTTGTCCAGCTATCATCCAACCTGCGTGAAACAAACATATCAGTTCCGCCAAAACCAAAACGACCATCGGTTGAAAAATACAAAGTTTTGCCATCTGAAGCCAAGAAAGGATATTTTTCATTACTGCTTGTGTTTATATTACCAATTGATTTTGGAGTACTCCAACCGTTTTCACTTAAAAATGTAATATACAAATCACTTTTGTTACCATTACCCTTATCTGTAGAATATATTAATGTTTTTCCATCAGGACCTATACAAGCAAGCGACTCCCAGTTAGATGAATTTATTGCTCCCCCCAAATTACATGGAGGAGTCCACCCGTCAGTTGTTTTTACTGAATAAAATAAATCTCCCCCGCCAAATGAACCTTTAAAATTTCCAAAAACTATTGCCACTTTTTCGTCAGGTGAAATAGCTAGAATTCCTTCATGGCTGGTAGAATTTAGCCCATAAAGATTTTTTGGTGTACTCCAATTTCCACTAGCGTCAAGTGTTGAATACCAAATATCTTCACCACCTGTACCTCCTGGTTTGTCTGATAAAAAATAAAGTGTTTTACCATCTTGTAAAATACGTGGTATAAAATCATTACTTGACGAATTAACTACCGAACCAAGATTTTCAACTTTCACTTTTTCATCATCTCTTTTTAAAAGTGCAATAAAATTATCTGCATAAGTTTTATCTGCCGAAGTGTATTTTTCTTTGTAAAGCTCGAGTGATAAAATAGCTTTTTCAAAGTTTTGCATAGCAAAATATGATTTTGCAAGGTTTAGGTAAAGAGAAGCATTTGTAGGAGCTTCGCGTTCGTAAGCAAATATTGCTCTTTGATAATCTTTGTCATTAAAATACTTATCGCCAGATTGCGATATGGAAAATAATGCAATAAATAATAAATTTAGAGTTAATAACAATTTTTTCATTTTAAATTTTTTTTTAGAGTTTCAAAGATAAAATTATTTCGTTCTTAAAAAAAATATAAAACAATAAATTTTTTCTACTTTTGAATGATTTGAAAATAATTACAAAAACAGTTTGGCTACTTTCATTTGTTAGTTTTTTTACCGATTTGGCAAGTGAAATGCTATATCCTGTTATGCCAATTTATCTTAAAAGTATTGGTTTTTCTGTTTTTTTAATTGGTATTCTTGAAGGTATTGCAGAAGCCGTTTCAGGCTTAAGTAAGGGGTATTTTGGTAAAATGTCAGACATAAGCCAAAAGAGACTTCCATTTGTTAAGGTTGGTTATACTCTTAGTGCTATTTCAAAACCTCTTATGGCAGTATCGGTATTGCCATTATGGGTATTTGCAGTTAGAACAATTGATAGACTTGGCAAAGGAATAAGAACAGGAGCAAGAGATGCTATATTATCTGCAGAAAGTAGTCCCAAAAACAAAGCAAAAGTTTTTGGATTTCATCGCTCTGTAGATTCATTCGGGGCAGTTGCAGGACCTATTCTTGCATTAATTTTTTTTTATTATTATCCTGGCAAATATTTGTATTTATTCATACTTGCTTTTATACCTGGAATTTTTGCTGTTTTGTTTTCATTCTTAATAAAAGAAAAAGTAAAGAAAAATTTGAATGAAAACTCTGATAGAAACTCATTCTTCTCGTTTATAATGTATTGGAAAAACAGCTCTTTGGAATACAAAAAATTGGTTTCAGGTATGCTTGTATTTGCTTTGTTCAACAGTTCTGATATTTTTTTATTGTTATTACTAAAACAAAACGGTTTTAGTGATACTGCTGTTATATCTATTTATATTTTTTATAACCTTGTTTTTTCGGTTTTTGCGTATCCGTTAGGTATTTTGGCTGATAAAATTGGTTTGAAAAACATATTTATATCAGGTCTTTTATTTTTTACTGTCGTTTATGTGTTAATACTATATTCAACAAATCTATATTTATGCTTAATTGTATTTACTGTTTATGGTATTTATGCAGCTTGTACAGACGGTATTATCAAAGCTTGGATTAGTTTAATAACACCAAAAGATGAAATTGCAACTGCAATTGGAACTTTTGCAGGCTTTCAGAGTATTTGTGCAATGATAGCAAGTAGTTTTACCGGTTTTTTATGGTTTATGTTTGGTGCAGAAGTTGCATTTTTTACTACTGCAATATTTACTTTTTTAATTATGATATATTTTTACCTCTTTGTAAGAAAACCAATTATCGGTGATAGTTGATTTATTTTTTTTATACATTGTAGTTGAAATCTTTTTTTAATTAAAACTATATCATAGAATAAATTTGCAGATTACAATGACTATTATTTTTTGGGTTATTATTGGGGCTTTTGCCTTTTTCACATTTGTTCAGGCAATATATTATTTATCTGTTTATTCAAAATTTGCTTATGATAAGCCTACTGATTTTACAAATAATAATTTACCACCTGTAAGTGTTATAATTTCTGCAAAAAATGAATTAAAAAACCTAAAAGAATTTTTACCACTAATACTTGCACAAAATTATCCTGATTTTGAAGTGTTGGTTATAAATGATGGTTCATGGGATGAAACTGCTGATTATATTGAACAATTATCACTTACAGAAAATAGGCTTAAATGGACTGATGTAAAAGTAGAAGAAAAATATCATAAAGGTAAAAAACTTGCATTGGCTCTTGGAATAAAAAAGGCTACAAACGAATGGTTGCTTTTTACAGATGCTGATTGTAAACCAATAAGTCAAAACTGGATTAGAGAAATGGCTATGGGTATGACAGATGATAAAGAAATTGTTTTAGGCTATTCGAGATACAAGCGAAAAAACTCATTTTTAAACCTTTTTATTCGTTGGGAAACTTTTTATACAGCAATGCAATATTTTGCTTATGCTCTAAGAGGAAATGCATATATGGGAGTAGGCAGAAACATGGCTTATCGCAAATCTCTTTTTTTTAAAGTTAAAGGTTTTGCCAGTCATATTCACTTGCTGGCTGGCGATGATGATTTGTTTGTAAATGAAACAGCTAATAAAACTAATGTAGCAGTAATTTATACACATGATTCTTTTATTGAATCTGAGCCTAAAACAAGTTGGAGTAGTTGGCTAGCACAAAAAAGAAGACATATATATATAGGTAAATTTTATAAAGCAAAACATAAATTTAATCTTGCAGTATTCAATATTTCTCATATATTTTTTTATATATCACTTGCAATGGCTTTAGTATTTTGCATAGATTTTATATATTATATTATTGGGATTTTTGCATTCAGGTTTTTAATACAATCAGTTATAATTTTCAAAAGCATGAAAAATTTAAGAATAACCAAAATTTACATTCTGTTTTGGTTTTTTGACATATTAATGGTTTTTTATTATTTAACAGCAGGTTTAGCAGGCTTACTTACAAAAAAACTTAAATGGTGATATAGTAATTAGTATTGCCCGGTATTTAGCAAAACTAATGTACAAGCTTCAATAGTTTCAATCCCTTTTTTATTTAAGATTTCTTCAAATTCGTAATTTTCGGCACCTGGATTGAAAATAACTCTCTTTGGTTTAAGTTCTATAATTTCTTTATACCAGTTTTTTTGATTTTGCTTATTTAAATAAAGAGTTACAGTGTGAATTTCTGATTTGGGTATTTCTGTAAAATCATTATATATTTTTACACCCTTTACTTCACCATTTTTGTTGCCTACAGCATATACTTTGTGTTTATGATTTAATAAAAACTCTATTGACTTGTAAGAATATCTTTCAGGTTTTGTTGATGCTCCAAGAACTAAAGTTGGTTTTTGCATATTATCTACCAACAAAATTGTGAGGCGAAATGTTTAATAATTCAGCTTTTATTTTTTCTTCAATTGTTAAGTTATTTATAAAATTATGTATTTTTTCTTTTGTAATTTTTTCGTTAGTTCGTGTAAGCTCTTTTAAGAGTTCATAAGGCTTTTCAACTTTTTCGCGTCTAAGTATAGTTTGAATTGCCTCAGCTACTACAGCCCAATTGTCGTTTAGGTCAATATTTATCTTATCAATGTTTACAATCAGTTTTTCTAAACCCTTCAAAATAGATTTATATGCAATAAGAGAATGTGCTATTGGAACTCCAATATTTCTAAGTACTGTAGAATCTGTAAGGTCGCGTTGTAATCTTGAAACCGGTAATTTTGCTGATAAAAACTCAAAAATACTGTTTGCCAGCATTAAGTTACCTTCGGCATTTTCAAAATCAATAGGATTAACTTTGTGTGGCATTGCAGAGCTTCCTATTTCGCCTTCTTTAATTTTTTGCTTGAAATAATCAAAAGAAATATAAGTCCAAATATCGCGGCATAAATCTATCAAAATTGTATTTATTCTCTTAAATGCATCAAATTGTGATGCAATATTATCATAATGCTCAATTTGAGTTGTCGGAAAACTTCTTTGCAAGCCAATGCTAGAAACAAATTTTTCAGCAAAATCATGCCATTCAATCTTAGGATAAGTAATATAATGAGCATTCATATTTCCTGTAGCACCACCAAACTTTGCACTATACGGAATAGCTTTTAATAATTCAATTTGATTATTTAGTCTTGCAATAAACACCGCTATTTCTTTTCCGAGTTTAGTAGGAGATGCCGGTTGTCCGTGTGTTCTTGCAAGCATTGGAATTTCTTGCCATTCTGCTGTTAGTACTTGCAATTTGTTTATCACATTATCAATTTCAGGAAATACAATTTCTGTATTTGCATCTTTAAATGAAAGGGGTATTGCAGTATTATTTATATCTTGAGAAGTAAGCCCGAAATGTACAAACTCTGAGTAGTTGCCAAGTCCAGCTTCGTTTATTTTTTCTTTTACAAAATATTCAACTGCTTTAACATCATGATTGGTTATTTTTTCTGTTGCTTTTATTTTTTGAGCATCTGTTTCACTAAAGTTCTTATAGATATTTTTTAATGAATTGTAATATGTTTCTATGTTAATTTTTGAAAGCTCGGGTAAAGTTTTACAAAGTATTATAAAATATTCTATTTCTATTTGTACTCTGTATTTGATTAATCCGAATTCAGAAAAATATTTTGCAAGTTCTTTGCTGGTTTTACGATAACGCCCATCAATAGGGCTTATGGATGATAGTTCGCTTAATTGCATTTTGTTTGTACAAAGATAATTTATTTTTTGCTCTTTGATTTATTTAATAGTTTTCTAGCTAATTTCTAACAAACAATTAGTGGTTTTTAAAACTTAATTTTTTCTAAAAACAGAATATTTATAAATTTTCAAAAACACTCCTTATTTCATTATCAATTACAATTGCTTTTCTTGTTTCTAAATTCATTAGTACAAAAGTTACATCAGCATAGCAAATAGGGTTGTTTGTTTTTTTATTAAAAACTTGCTGATGTACAATTGTACTCTTGTTATTTATTTTTTTAATCTGTGTTTTCACAATCAACACATCATTTATAAACGAAGGGTTTTGATAGCTGATATTAATATTAACCACCACAAAGCCCAAATTTCGTTTTGCAAAAAATCCATTTTCTATCAATGGTTTCAAAGCATCCCAGCGAGCAATTTCAAGAAACTCGAGATAGCGTGCGTTGTTGGTATGCCCAAATACATCAATGTGAAATCCTCTAACTATTATTTCTGACGAAAATTCTTTCATTATTTTAATTATAAATACAGTTTATCAAAAATTTAGCATATTCAGTTTTAGGATTATTGATTATTTCATGAGTATTTCCTTGTTCTTCTATTTTTCCGTTTTTAAGTATAATTATTTCATTTGCCATATAACCTACTACATTCAAATCGTGCGAAATAAAAAGATAAGTCAGGTCTAGTTTTAGTTGTAAATCTTTTAATAGATTTAGAATTTGAGACTGAACAGAAACATCGAGTGCTGAAACTGCCTCATCAAGTATAAGTATAGAAGGCTCGGTAGATAATGCTCTGGCAATACAAACCCTTTGTCTTTGTCCGCCACTCATTTGATGAGGATATTTATTATAGAAATCAGTTGATAGACCTGTAAGTTCAAGTAGTTTTAATGCTTTATTTTTTGCATCTTTTCTTGATGATAAATTATGAAAAATAATTGGTTCGGCAATTGCATTACCGGCAGTAATATTAGGGTTTAAAGACGAATATGGGTCTTGAAAAACCATTTGAATTTTTATTTTTTTTCCGGTATAATCCTTAAAATTACCAGATGATGATTTTTCAAGATTTGTTAAAATTTTTGCCAGAGTACTTTTTCCACAACCCGATTCGCCAACTATACCTATTGTACTGTTTTTGTTTGCTGAAAAAGAAATTCCATTTAATACTATTGAACTTTTAGGTTGTTTTGAAAGTAAAAGTTTTTTTGAATACACTTTAGTGATGTCGTTTACTTCCAATATTTTTTCTCCAATTTTATTTTTTTCTCTTTTGTATTTTTCAAATTTTTTTTCAATAAAAGTTCCATCGCTATTTTCTAATAGCAAATCACTTATTGTAGGCAATACAAAACCTGCATTTTTATAGTCAGGTCTTGTTTGCATAAGTGCTTTTGTATATGGGTGACTTGGGTTGTTAAAAATTTGCTTACTGCAGCCTTTTTCTACTATTTTTCCACGATACATAACAATTATTTCATCTGCTACAGATTTTAGACAATTAAGGTCATGAGAAATAAAAATCATTGACATGTTTCGGTCTTTTACCAATTTTACCAGCAAATCAATAATTGATTTTTGAACAGAAGCATCAAGGGCAGTTGTAGGTTCGTCAGCAATTAGTAGTTTTGGATTGTTAGCAATTGCCATTGCTATCATTACTCTTTGTCTTTGTCCACCTGATATTTGATGAGGGAATGAGTTGTAAATTCTGTCAATGTCTGGTAATTTTACTTCTTCAAACAATTTTAATACTTTTGATTTCAGTTCAACTTTATCAAAATTAAAATGAGTAGAAATAGCTTCATATACCTGCCAACCGCAAGTATAAACAGGATTTAGTGCCGTCATTGGCTCTTGAAAAATATATGAAATTTCTTTACCTCTTAATAATCTCATTTCTTTTTCGGAGCAATTAAAAAGTTGAACTTGCTTGCCGTCAGATTTTTTATAAATAACTGTTCCTTTTATTAAAATATTTTTGGGTAAAAGTTTAGTTAGTCCCATACAAGTTACACTTTTGCCAGAGCCTGATTCACCCACTATTCCAGTAATTTTGCCTTCATTGGTTTCAAAAGATACATTATTTACTAGAATTTTATTTTCTGCTTCAGCAAAAAAATCTGATACTTTAATAATAGACATATTTAAAATTATCTTATACGGTCATAAGATTTTACAAGATCGTCATCTTTTTTTACACCCTTTATTGCTTTATAATTTAGCCAAAATGTAATAAAAGGAAATATTAGAGAAATTACAGGATTATAATCGGGGCTGTAATCAACATATCGTTTGCTAATACCATAATAATACATAAAAAATAATTGAACACATAATAGCAGATATATTACATTTCCAAGCGTAATTTGATATTTTCTGTTTTTAAACAAAACAATACTTGTTGCAGATAAAAAAGCTATTAGCAATGTGCAGTACTTTAAAAAAGTATTGTCATGGGAAACTTCTCTGTTTTTTGCAATATCAATATTTGTATATGAAAATCCAATATCAGCAAAAACATCTTCAACTACTTTTCCGTCAATTTGTCCTTCAACCTGCAAAAAAGGGATATTGAGCCAAACTGAAGAAATATTTATTATAAAAATTAATAAAAGCCAGAGAGATTGTTTTCTTTGTATCATAACTGCAAACCAACCTAAAATTTTTGAATTGAACAATAATGTAATGATAGTTAAATTATAATTTTGAAAAATTGAAATATAAACTCACAATATCATTTGACGGAACTAACTATCACGGTTGGCAAAAACAAAAAAATGCACTTTCAGTACAGGAAATTATTGAACAAAAACTTGAAATACTACTTGGGAAAAAAACTGAAACTATAGGCTGTGGACGAACAGATACCGGAGTACACGCAAATAAATTTGTTTTACATTTTGAAACTTCATTGCCTTTAAAAAATACTTTTTTGTATAATCTAAATTCACTTTTGCCCGAAGATATTGCATTATTAAAGTATTCAAGAGTTAATAATAATTTTAATTCAAGATTTTCAGCAAAGAAAAGAGAATACAGGTACTTTATTCATTTTAGTAAAGATCCATTTATGATAAATAAAAGTACATATTTGAAAAACAAGCCCGATATTAACATTATGAATCATGCTTGTGGTGAACTAATAAAATATACCAATTTCGAAAGTTTCAACAAAAAGGGTTCGGATAATAAAACAACAATATGTAAGATTTATAATGCAAAATGGGTAACAAAAAAAAGTCAATACATATTTATAATAGTAGCCGACCGTTTTTTGAGAAATATGGTAAGAGCAATTGTTGGAACAATGCTTGATGTGGGCTTTAGCAAAATTAGTTTAGAGCAATTCAAAAAAATTATAGAAAGCAAAAATCGAAAAAATTCATCAACATCAGCCCCAGCAAAAGGATTATACTTGTGGAATATCAAATATTGATAAAATTGAAACAATAAATTTTTTATTCAAAAACCTCAATATATTTTTGTCGTAATCTTAAAAAATGAAAGAAACAGTAGTTAGCGGAATAAGACCAACTGGCAAACTGCATTTAGGTAATTACTTTGGAGCAATAGCAAGTTTTATAAGAATGCAAAATGATTACAACTGCTTTTTTTTTATTGCCGATATACATTCACTCACAACTCATCCGGTACCAAAAGATTTACACAGCAGCGTAAAACAAGTCTTGGCAGAATATATTGCATTAGGACTCGACCCCAATAAATGTACTCTATTTGTACAAAGCGATGTTCCTCAAGTTACAGAACTTTATACATATATGAATATGAATGCATATAAAGGTGAACTTGAAAGGTCGGTTACATTCAAAGAAAAAGTAAAAAGTCAACCTGATAATGTTAATGCCGGATTGCTAACATATCCTGTACTTATGGCTGCTGATATTCTTATTCATAGAGCACAAAAAGTACCCGTAGGTAAAGACCAAAAACAACATCTTGAAATGACACGCCAGTTTGGAAATCGCTTTAACAGAATGTATAATGTAGATTATTTTCCTGAGCCTGAAGCATTTTCATACAATGAAGAATTGGTAAAAGTGCCCGGATTGACCGGTGGCGGGAAAATGAGTAAAAGCAATAGCGAAGCAGATGCAATATTTATTGCAGATTCTCAAGAAACAAATCAAAAGAAAATAATGAGAGCTAAAACAGATTCAGGACCAATTGAAAAAAATCAAAACAAACCGCAGGAAATCCAAAATCTGTTTGATTTAATGAAACTAGTATGCAGTAAAAAAATAATTGATCAATACGAAAACGATTATAACAATTGTGAAATAAAATATGGCGAATTAAAAAAAGCTTTGGCTATCGATATGGAAATATTTCTTAAACCTCACAGAGAAAAAATTTCAGAAATATTACAAAATTACAAACTTATTGCAGAAGTTGCCGAGATAGGTGCAGAAAAAGCAAAAGCAAGTGCAAATAAAACAATAAGTGAGGTAAGAGAAATAATAGGATTTAGAAAATTTTATTAATAATATAATTTTGTTGAAAAATATTTTATGTTGCTTAATAAAATACTAATTCAGAAAAGTGCTATTATTGAAACAAAAATAAAAAAATATGAGTGAAAGTGTAACGCACATAGCAGTAGCCGGAAATATTGGAGTTGGAAAAACAACCCTAACCCAAATGCTTGCACGACATTATAATTGGGAACCACACTTTGAAGCTCTTGATGATAACCCATACATTAGTGATTTTTATGATGATATGCACAGGTGGTCATTCAATATGCAAATGTATTTTCTGAATTCTCGATTCAATAGTATTTTAGAAGTTCAAAAAGGTCAGAGTTCTGTAATACAAGATCGTACAATTTACGAAGACGCATACATTTTTGCCCCAAATCTACATGGAATGGGATTAATGAGTACAAGAGATTACAATACATACAAATCCTTGTTTGAAAGTATAAAAAACCTTATTAAACCACCTGACCTGCTTATATATTTACGTTCTACAATACCTTCTTTGGTTTCACAAATTCAAAAAAGAGGAAGACAATATGAAGACTCTATTAGACTTGATTATCTTAAAAGATTAAATGAAAGATACGAAGCTTGGATATCAAATTACAAAGAAGGGAAACTTTTAATAATAGACAAAGACGATATTGATTTCGAAAACAAACCAGAAGATTTTGGTCAGATTATTAATAAAGTTGAAGCAGTATTAAACGGACTTTTCTAAAAAAAATCTATTAAAAACATTTTAAAAGTGCTTTATTTCAAGTTAAAAAGCACCAAAAATCAAGGGATATAAATATTTTTTAAAAAATTATAAAATTCTGTTTTGGAATTTATATATAAAATTATACTTTTGCAGTCCTTTAAAAAAATTGAAGAAATAAAGTAAATGCCCACCATACAACAATTAGTAAGAAAAGGTAGAGTAGCTCCCAAGTTCAAAAGCAAATCGCCGGCGCTTGATTCATGTCCGCAACGTAGAGGAGTATGTACAAGAGTTTATACAACTACACCCAAAAAACCTAACTCAGCAATGAGAAAAGTAGCAAGGGTAAGATTAACCAATAGCAAAGAAGTGAATGCATATATTCCTGGAGAAGGACATAATTTGCAGGAACACTCTATAGTATTGGTTAGAGGCGGAAGGGTAAAAGATTTGCCTGGGGTTAGATACCACATTGTTAGAGGAGCATTAGATACTGCGGGAGTGGAAGGCAGAAAACAAAGAAGATCAAAATACGGAGCTAAAAAACCAAAAGATAAAAAATAAAAAATGAGAAAAGCCAGAGCAAAAAAGAGAGTTCAAACTCCCGACCCACGTTTTAATGACGTTTTGGTTTCAAGATTTATAAATTGTATGATGCACAGCGGCAACAAAAGTCGTTCTCGTAAAATATTTTATGATGCAATAGATATTGTGGCAACTAAAATACAAGAAGAAGAAGGAATAGAAACTTTCAGAAAAGCATTGAACAATATAATGCCAACTGTTGAAGTAAAAGCGAGAAGAGTAGGAGGTGCAACATTTCAAATACCAACAGAAGTGAAACCTGAAAGAAGAGTTGCACTTGGTACAAAATGGATGCTTACATACTGTCGTAAAAGAAATGAAAAATCAATGGCAGAAAAACTTGCCGGCGAAATAGTAGCAGCAGCAAAAGGCGAAGGAGCATCAGTAAAGAAAAGAGAAGACACTCATAAAATGGCAGATGCCAATAAAGCATTTTCACATTTCAGAGCATAACTATTAATGGCAAGAGATTTAAGATATACAAGAAATATAGGTATTGCAGCACATATTGATGCCGGTAAAACTACTACAACAGAAAGAATTTTGTATTATGCCGGAGTAAACCATAAAATAGGAGAAGTGCACGATGGAGCTGCAACTATGGACTGGATGGCTCAAGAGCAAGAAAGAGGCATTACTATTACATCTGCTGCAACTACAGTAGCCTGGAATTATCCTATGATTGATGGTAAACCAGGTCCTAATACCAAACAATACCATATTAATATAATAGACACACCAGGTCACGTTGATTTTACTGTTGAAGTAAATAGATCACTTAGGGTATTAGACGGATTGGTATTTTTATTTAGTGCAGTAGATGGAGTAGAACCTCAATCTGAAACTAATTGGAGACTTGCAAACAATTACAATGTAGCAAGAATAGGTTTTGTAAATAAAATGGACCGTTCGGGAGCAGATTTCCTTAATGTTGTTAATCAAGTAAGAGAAATGCTTGGCAGTAATGCTGTTCCGCTTCAATTACCTATTGGTGCCGAAGATAATTTCAAAGGAGTTGTAGATTTAATCAACTTTAGAGGAATGATTTGGAATGAGGAAGACAAAGGAATGACATACAAAGTTATTCCAATTCCTGACGATATGCTCGATGAAGCTACATTATGGAGAGAAAAATTACTCGAAGCAGTTTCTGAATATGATGACCATATCATGGAAAAATTTTTCGAAAACCCTGATTCAATATCAGAAAGAGAAATTTTAGATTGTCTCAGAAAAGCTTGCCTTGATATGAAAATTGTTCCAATGGTTTGTGGTTCATCTTTTAAAAATAAAGGTGTACAAACTATGTTAGATCTTGTAATGGAACTTATGCCAAGTCCGCTTGACAGAAAAGAAATTACAGGAACAAATCCTGATAACGATAGTGAAGTAATACGTAAACCAGATTATAAAGAACCATTTTCAGCACTTGCATTCAAAATAGCAACTGACCCTTATGTAGGCCGTCTTGCTTTTGTAAGAGTATATTCAGGTAAACTTGATGCAGGTTCTTATGTATTAAATTCTCGAAGTGAAAATAAAGAAAGAATTTCGAGAATTTTCCAAATGCATGCTAACAAACAAAACCCTGTAGAATATCTTGGTGCAGGAGATATCGGAGCGGTTGTAGGATTTAAAGATATTAAAACAGGAGACACACTTTGTGAAGAAAAATTCCCTATAGTTTTAGAAGCAATGGTATTTCCAAAACCAGTTATTGGTTTGGCAATTGAGCCAAAAACTCAGGGTGATTCTGATAAATTAGGAAATGCTTTATCAAAATTGGCAGAAGAAGACCCAACTTTTCAGGTAAGAACTGACGAAGAAACAAGTCAAACAATTATAAGTGGAATGGGAGAATTACATCTTGAAATTATTGTTGACAGACTTCGCCGTGAATTTAAAGTAGAAATTAATCAGGGAGCCCCACAGGTTGCATATAAAGAAGCAATAAAAGGAAGACATCAACATAGAGAAGTATTCAAAAAACAAACAGGTGGAAGAGGTAAATTTGCTGATATTCAATTTGAGATATCTCCTGTTGACGAAGATTTTAAGGGAGAAGGCTTGCAGTTTGTAAATCAAATTGTAGGTGGTGCAATACCACGTGAATTTATTCCTTCGGTAGAAAAAGGATTCAAAGAAGCAATGAAAACAGGTATTCTTGCGGGTTATCCTCTCGAAAGTATGAAAATTAGACTTTTTGATGGTTCTTTTCATCCGGTTGACTCTGACTCAATATCATTTGAACTTGCTGCAAAACAAGGATACAGAGACGCAATCAAACAAGCAACTCCAGTATTATTAGAGCCTATAATGAAACTTGAAGTCGTAACACCTGCAGATTATATGGGAGATGTTCAGGGAGATTTAAACCGTCGCAGAGGATTAATAGAAGGGTTAGAAGAAAGAGCCGGCTCACAAGTAATAAAAGCAAAAGTTCCACTTTCAGAAATGTTTGGATATGTAACAACATTAAGAACTATCACATCTGGTAGAGCCACTTCATCAATGGAGTTTTCACATTATCATGAAGTGTCAAAAAATATGGCTGAAGAAATAATTGAAAAAGTAAGAGGAGTAAAAGCAAACGCATAAGAAAATGGTTAACCAAAAAATAAGAATCAAGTTAAAATCGTTCGACCATACGCTGATTGATAAATCAGCAGAAAAAATTGTTCGATCAGTAAAAGCAACAGGTGCTATTGTTAACGGACCAATTCCGTTACCAACAGAAAAAAGAATTTTTACAGTACTTCGTTCGCCGCATGTTAATAAAAAAGCAAGAGAGCAATTTCAAACGTGTGCATATAAAAGATTGTTGGATATTTATAGCTCAACATCAAAAACCGTAGATGCACTTATGAAACTTGAATTGCCAAGTGGAGTTGATGTAGAAATTAAAGTTTGATAGTAAAAAATAGAAAAAAAAATAATAGTCATGTTTGGAATTATTGGAAAAAAAGTTGGAATGACCAGCATGTTTGCAGATAGTGGTAAAATGATACCATGTACTGTTATTCAAGCCGGTCCATGTGTTGTTACTCAAGTAAAAACTATAGATACTGACGGATACGATGCAGTACAATTAGGATTTGGAGAAAGAAAACCAAAAAACACACCCAAACCTCTGATAGGACATTTTGCAAAAGCAAAATCAAGCCCTAAAACAAGCGTTTTTGAATTTCCTCATTTTGATAAACCAATGAATTTGGGAGATTTAGTAGATGTAAGTGGATTTGAAACAGGAGAATTTGTTGACGTAGTAGGAGTTTCAAAAGGAAAGGGATTTCAGGGAGTTGTTAAAAGACATGGGTTTTCTGGTGTTGGTGGTGCTACACACGGTCAGCACAACAGATTAAGAGCACCAGGGTCTGTTGGAGCATCATCATTCCCATCAAAAGTACTTAAAGGAATGAGAATGGCTGGTCGTACAGGTGGTAACAAAGTAAAAGTTACAAATCTTGAGATTTTAAAAGTTGATACAGAAAATAATTTATTAGTAGTAAAAGGATGTGTACCGGGATTCAATGGTTCGGTATTATTAATTGAAAAGTAAAAATGAAACTTAGCGTATTAGATATAAAAGGTAACGAAACAGGCAGGCAAGTAGAACTTACTGATACAATATTTGGGATTGAGCCTAATGACCATGCCATATACCTTGATGTAAAGCAATATCTTGCCAATCAACGTCAAGGAACACATAAGTCAAAAGACAAATCAGAAATACAAGCATCAACTAAAAAAATTAAAAGACAAAAAGGTACAGGTACAGCCAGAGCTGGTAGTTTAAAATCAGGTACAAGAGTTGGTGGAGGTAGAATTCACGGGCCTCGTCCACGTGATTACAGTTTTAAACTTAATAAAAAATTAAAAAGATTAGCCAGGCTGTCAGCGTTGTCGTACAAATTAAAAGAAAACAATATATTGGTAATTGATTCATTAAATTTTGAAAAACCAAATACCAAAGAATTAAATAATATTATAAATACTTTGAAAACAGGCGATACAAGAACACTTTTTGTTGTGCCCGAATACAATTTAAATACATTTCTATCAGCACGTAATTTGCCAAAATCAGAAGTTTTAACAGCAAATAATTTGAATACTTATCAGATTATGAAAGCATCAAAACTAATATTAGTTGAAGATTCAATAAACAAAATAGAGGAAATTTTAAAAGACTAAGATGAATGTATTGATACGTCCGTTACTAACGGAAAAAATGACAAAAATTGGCGATAAAACAAAACAAGTTGGTTTTATTGTAAACAAAACTGCATCGAAAGATGAAATTAAATCTGAAATCGAAAAGACTTACAGTGTAGAAGTAGAAAGCGTAAATACTGCATTGGTAAGAGGAAAAAGAAAATCAAGATTTACAAAAGCAGGGTTTATAAAAGGAAAAAAGCCTAATTATAAAAAGGCATTTGTACATCTTAAAGAAGGACAAAAAATAGATTTTTTTGAAAATATTTAAAAATGGGAGTAAAGAGATTAAATCCGGTAACACCGGGCACAAGATTTAGAATTGCAAATACCTTTGAAGAATTAACAACTTCAAAGCCTGAGAAAAAACTGCTTGTTTCAATAAAAAAATCAGGCGGAAGAAATAATCAGGGTAAAATGACTATGCGTTATATTGGAGGTGGTCATAAAAAGCAATATAGACTTATAGACTTTAAAAGAAGCAAAACAAATGTAGCTGCAACTGTAAAATCAATTGAATATGACCCAAATCGTACATGTTTTATAGCATTAATTGAATATACAGATGGCGAACTTAGTTACATACTTGCACCCAACGGACTAAAAGTTGGTCAAACTGTAATATCAGGCTCAAATGCTACACCGGAAATAGGAAATACATTAGCATTAAAAAATATGCCACTTGGTAGTATTATTCACAATATTGAATTGAATCCCGGACAAGGCGGTAAAATTGTAAGAAGTGCAGGAACTTCAGCACAGCTTACATCAAGAGATGGAAAATATGCAGTTATTAAATTACCTTCAGGCGAAACAAGAATGATTTTATCAAGTTGTTGTGCTACAATAGGTACATTAAGCAATGGAGACCATTCATTAGAAAACAAAGGAAAAGCAGGAAGATCAAGATGGTTGGGTCGTCGTCCACGTACACGTCCGGCAGCAATGAATCCGGTTGACCACCCAATGGGAGGAGGCGAAGGTAGAGCCAAAGGAGGGCAAGCTCGTACAAGAAAAGGAACAGGATTAAAAGGTCATAAAACTCGTAGCCCACACAAAAGTTCAAATAAATTAATTTTAGAAAGAAGGAAGAAATAAATAAATTATGCCAAGATCTCTTAAAAAAGGACCGTTTGTAGATATTAAACTTTTTAGAAAAGTTGAAAAAATGAACGAAACCAAGAAAAAAGCTGTAATCAAAACATGGAGTCGCAGGTCACTTATTACACCTGACTTTGTAGGACATACATTTGCAGTATATAATGGAAATAAATTTATTCCTGTTTATGTAACAGAAAACATGGTTGGACATAAACTTGGAGAATTTTCGCCAACAAGAATATTCAAAGGACACTCAGGAAACAGATAAAATGGAAGCATTAGCAAAATTAAATAATTGCCCACTATCGCCACGTAAAATGAGACTTGTGGCTGACCAAATAAGAGGTACCAATGTAAATAAAGCATTGAGTATTTTGAAATTTAATCAAAAGCAGTCATATTCAAAATATGTTGAAAAACTGTTGCTTTCAGCTATTGCAAATTGGCAACTTAAAAACAACGAAAAAGTAGATGACGAAACAGGATTGGTTGTAAAATCAATTTTTGTAAATCAAGGAAGAACACTGAAAAGACTTAACCCAGCACCACAAGGAAGAGCATATAGGTTAAGAAAACGTTCAAATCATGTTACCTTGATAGTAGATGTAAATGAAAGTTCAAACGCAAATGAAGAATAATAAATAAAAAATGGGTCAGAAAGTAAATCCTATAAGTATAAGATTAGGTATCATCAGAGGATGGGAATCTAATTGGTTTGGAGGAAAAAATTTTGGTGAAAAACTTAGTGAAGATTTTAAAATCCGCAAGTACCTTTATGCGAGAATTCAACGTGGAGGTATTGCCAGAATAGTAGTTGAAAGAACACTAAAGCGCATTACAATCACAATTTATACCGCACGTCCGGGAATAGTGATTGGAAAAGGTGGAACTGAAGTTGATAAAATCAAAGAAGAACTTAAAAAAGTAACCAAGAAAGACGTTCAAATAAATATTTTTGAAATAAAAAGACCTGAGGTAGAAGCAAGATTAGTAGCCGAATCTATTGCACAACAGATTGAAGGCAGAGTTTCATATAAAAGAGCAACTAAAATGGCAATTGCATCTACAATGAGAATGGGAGCTGAAGGCATAAAAGTAATGATTTCAGGAAGGCTAAACGGAGCAGAGATGGCACGTACTGAGCAATACAAAGAAGGTAGAATTCCTTTACATACATTCAGAGCAGATATTGACTATTATATAGCAGAAGCATTGACAGTATATGGAAAAATTGGAGTTAAAGTTTGGATTATGAGAGGAATAGTTTATGGGAAAAGAGATTTAACTTTAAATTTTGGAGGAGGAAGCAATAACCCAGATAAAAGACAAGGTGGCTTTGGTGATAGAGATAGAGACAGAGATAGAAGAAAAACTCCACGCGACAGAGAACCAAGAACAAACAATGAAAACAGAACTTCTTCAAATTACAGAGGTTCAGCAAAAAATAAGAAATTTTAAATAAAATTTAGAGAGACAGAGTATGTTATTACCAAAACGAACTAAATTCAGAAAACAGCAAAAAGGAAAAGTAAAAGGAATAGCTACAAGAGGAGCTTCAATAGAATTTGGAGATTTCGGATTGAAATCTATGGAGCCAAAATGGATTACATCACGCCAAATTGAAGCTGCCCGTGTTGCATTGAATCGTTATATGAAAAGAGAAGGAAAAGTATGGATAAGAATTTTTCCTGACAAGCCTATAACTAAAAAACCTGCCGAAGTAAGGATGGGTAAAGGAAAAGGTGCCCCAGAGTATTGGGTAGCTGTAATAAAACCTGGTACAATTATTTTTGAATGTGAAGGTGTAAGTCTTAATGATGCAAGAGAAGCAATGAGACTTGCTGCACAAAAATTGCCGGTAGTAACAAAATTTGTAGTAAAACCAAGTTATACAGAGTAGAATATGGAATACGATAAAATAAAAACATTAACCAACAAAGAACTTCATGGAGCATTACGCGATGAAAGATTGCAATTGCAAAAACTAAAGTTTGGGCATGCAGTTTCACAAATCGAAAATCCAAGAAAAATAAGATATTCCAGAAGGTTAATTGCAAAATATTTAACTGAAATTAATAGCCGTAAAAAACAGTAAATAAACTAACTTAAAAATTATAAAAATGGAAAGAAACTCCAGAAAAGAAATAATAGGAACAGTAGCAAGCAATAAAATGAATAAAACTATTACAGTTACTGTTGAAAGGAAGAAAAAACATCCAAAATACCACAAATTTGTTAAAGCCACTTCAAAATTTATGGCTCATGACGAAAAAGAAGAGTGTGGTATAAATGATATAGTAAAAATTATGGAAACCCGTCCGCTTAGCAAAAATAAGCGATGGAGAGTAGTAGAAATTATTGAAAAAGCAAAATAATGATACAGCAAGAATCAAGACTTAAAGTAGCAGACAATAGTGGTGCAAAAGAAGTACTTTGCATTAGAGTTTTAGGCGGTACACATGCAAGATATGCATCTGTTGGTGATAAAATAATTGTGAGCATTAAGGAAGCGTTACCATCTGGCGGAGTAAAAAAAGGTACAGTATCAAAAGCTGTAATTGTAAGAACCAAAAAAGAAGTAAGACGTCCTGATGGTTCATATATAAGATTTGATGATAATTCATGTGTACTATTAACAAAAGATGATGAGCCAAGAGCTACACGTATTTTTGGTCCAGTAGCACGTGAATTAAGAGATAAGCAATTTATGAAAATAGTTTCTTTAGCACCTGAAGTATTATAAAATAAAATGGAAAGAAGATTTAATAAAATACCAAAATTACACATCAAAAAAGGTGACAATGTAAAAGTATTATCCGGTGATGATAAAAATAAAACCGGAAAAGTACTAAGTGTTTTGGTTAAGGAAAGAAGAGCAATAGTAGAAGGAGTAAATTTGGTTTCAAAACATAAAAAACCTGATGCAAACAATCCCAATGGCTCAATTATAAAACTTGAAGCACCTGTTAATCTTTCAAAACTAATGCTTGTAGTAGGAGGTACTGCTACCAGAATTGGCAGAAAAAGAAATAATGAAGGTAAATTACAGAGATATTCTAAAAAAACAGGAGATTTTATAAAGTAATAAAAAATGTATTCACCAAGATTAAAAGAAAAATATAAAAATCAGATAACATCAACACTGAAAGAAAAATTTCAGTATAAAAATGAAATGCAAATTCCTAAACTCCTAAAAATTTCGATTAATCAAGGAGTTGGAGCAGCAGTAGCTGATAAAAAATTAATTGATACAGCAGTTGCAGAATTATCAAGTATAGCTGGACAAAAAGCAGTTGCAACAATATCTAAAAAAGATATTTCAAATTTCAAACTTCGTTCAAAAGTAGCTATCGGATGTAAAGTAACATTGAGAAACAATAATATGTATGAGTTTCTTGATAGACTTATATCAATTGCACTTCCACGAGTAAGAGATTTTCAAGGAATAAGCAACAAAGGATTTGACGGAAGAGGAAATTATACTCTTGGTGTTACAGAGCAATTAATTTTTCCCGAAATTAATATTGATAAAGTAGGTAAAATTAATGGTTACAATATAACATTTGTAACCACAGCACAAAATGATATTGAATGTTTAGAATTATTAAGAGAATTTGGATTACCTTTTAAAAATTAATATATAAAATGGCAAAAGAATCAATGAAAGCACGCCAGGTAAAACGTGCAAAAATGGTAGAAAGATACGCTGAGAAAAGAGCAAAATTAAAAGCTGAAGGCAATTATGATGCATTACAACTAATCCCACGAAATGCATCACCTGTTAGATTAAGAAACAGATGTTCAATATCAGGAAGACCAAGAGGCTATATGAGAGTTTTTGGTATATGCAGAAACCAGTTTAGAGAACTGGCTTCAAATGGTAAAATACCCGGAGTATCAAAAGCAAGCTGGTAAATATAAAAAGATAAAAAGAAAAAAATGACAGATCCAATAGCAGATTATTTAACAAGATTGAGAAATGCCATAAAGGCAAATCATAGAATTGTAGAAATTCCGTCTTCAAAAATTAAAAGAGAAATAACTAAAGTGTTATTTGAAAAAGGATATATATTAAACTTCAAATTTGAAGAAAATTCATTGGGAGGTATAATTAAAATTGCTTTAAAATATCATCCGCTTACAAAACTGCCTGCAATAAATGAAATTACAAGAGTAAGCAAGCCGGGTTCAAGAAGATATACATCAGCAGAGGAAATGCCAAGAGTAAAAAATGGCTTAGGTATAGCTATTATTACAACTTCGCAAGGTGTAATAACTGATAAGGAAGCCCGTAAACAAAATGTAGGCGGAGAATTGATTTGTTTTGTTTCATAATAATAAAAAATAGAATAAAATGTCAAGAGTAGGAAAAAATCCGATTTCAATACCAAAAGGAGTAGAAATACAGGTAAATAGCAATTCAATAAATGTAAAAGGCTCAAAAGGACAATTAAGTCATACTTTGTCTGAAGGAATTTCTGTAGAAATAAATGAAGGAGTTATTAATGTAAACAGAAGCAACGACAATAAAAGTCAAAAAGCATTACACGGCTTGAACAGAGCACTAATAAATAATATGATAAAAGGTGTAAGCGATGGTTATAAAATAAAGCAAGAGGTTGTTGGAGTTGGTTATAAAGCAAGCAATCAAGGAAATTTATTAGAACTTCATTTAGGATTTTCGCACAATATATTTTTCGATATACCAGTAGAAATTAAAGTAACAACAGAAACTGTAAAAGGGAAAAATCCAGTAATAATATTAGAAGGATGTGACAAGCAACTTTTAGGACAAGTTGCAGCAAAAATACGTTCATTAAGAAAACCTGAACCATATAAAGGTAAAGGTATAAAATTTGAAAACGAAAAATTAAGAAAGAAAGCAGGTAAATCAGCAGCTAAAAAATAATTAAGATGTTAAACAAAAAAGGTTTAAGAAGAATAAAAATTAAGAAAAGAGTAAGAGGAAACGTGAGTGGAAGTACAGAAAAACCAAGATTATCTGTATTTAGAAGCAATACCGAAATTTATGCTCAACTTATAGATGATTTGTCAGGCAAAACATTGCTATCATATTCATCAAAAAACAAAGAATTTTCTACCTCAGGCAAAACAAAATCTGATAGAGCGTATGAAGTAGGGAAAAAAATAGCAGAAAGTGCTTCAAGCAACGGAATAAGTAGCGTAGTTTTTGATAGAAATGGCTATTTGTATCATGGAAGAGTGAAAAAATTAGCCGAAGGTGCAAGAGAGGGAGGATTAAATTTTTAAAATAAAGAAATGGCAACACAAACATTATTGAAAGTAAAATCAGCAGATATCGAACTAAAAGAAACAGTAGTAAGCATTAATCGTGTAGCGAAAGTTACTAAGGGAGGAAGAACTTTTAGTTTTACTGCTATAGTTGTGGTAGGAGATGGAAAAGGCATAGTAGGGCATGGACTTGGTAAAGCAAGTGAAGTAACAGATGCTATTTCTAAAGGAATTGAAGATGCAAAGAAAAATCTGATTAATGTACCTATAATAAACAACACAGTACCACATGAGCAAATTGGAAAATTTGGAGGAGGATTAGTATTTATTAAACCAGCCTCACATGGTACAGGAGTTATTGCCGGCGGTGCTATGCGTGCAGTATTAGAAAGTGCCGGAATACATGACGTGTTGGCTAAATCAAAAGGTTCATCAAACCCACACAATGTTGTAAAAGCAACAATAGATGCACTTTCAAAATTGAGAGACCCATATACAATAGCAGAACAAAGAGGTGTAAGCCTAGAGAAGATATTTAACGGTTAATAAATAATGGCAAAAATCAAGATAACACAAGTAAAAAGCGGAATTGACCGTACTAAAAGAGAAAAAAGAACTCTTATAGCATTAGGTTTAAAAAAATTAAATCAATCAAAGGAATTTGAAGAAAATCCGGCAATTCTTGGAATGATAAATTCAGTAAAACATTTATTAAAAGTAGAAAGCGTATAAAAAATGAATTTAAGTAATCTAAAACCGGCAAAAGGTTCGGTAAAAAGTAATAAAAGAAAAGGACGTGGTTATAGTTCTGGTATGGGTGGCACTTCTACAAGAGGTCATAAAGGAGCCGGGTCACGTTCAGGATATTCAAGAAAAACCGGTTTTGAAGGTGGCCAAATGCCACTTCAAAGAAGAGTGCCAAAGTTTGGATTTAAGAATCCATTCAGAGTAGAATTTGTAGGTATGAATCTTGACAGATTGCAAGAATTTGCTCAAAAAAATAATGCAGATACTATTAATCTTGATTTGTTTTTGAATAGTAGAATAATTAACAAAAACGAGAAGATTAAAATACTTGGAAGAGGAGAAATGAAAATGAAACTTAATGTATCAGCACATGCCTTTTCTGATAAAGCTAAAACAGCGATAGAAAATAGCGGAGGTACAATCCAAATAATTTAATTTATTGATGAAAAAACTTATCTCTACAATAAAAAATATATGGAGTATTGAAGAACTACGTTCAAGAATAATCCAAACATTGATTTTATTGGCAGTTTACAGAGTTGGTACTTTTATATATTTGCCAGGTATTGACCCCGTGGTAATGAACGCTAAATACGGAACATCTACTCAAGGAGGTTTATTAGGATTGATAAATACTTTTTCGGGAGGTGCTTTTGATAGAGCTTCAATATTTGCATTAGGTATTATGCCTTATATTTCGGCATCAATTGTAGTTCAGTTATTAACTTTTGCTTTACCGGCATTTCAAAGATTATCTAAAGAAGGCGAAGACGGAAGAAGAAAAATTAATCAAATTACAAGATATCTTACAATTTTGGTATCGGGTGTGCAAGCAATAGCTTACATTGTACAGCTAAAAGCTACAAAAGGAGACGCAATATATGCATTACAACAAAGTGCTTCAATGTCAGTATTTACATTTACTCTTCTTGCTGTTGTTACATTAATTGCCGGTACAATGTTTACTACTTGGCTTGGTGAAAGAATTACAGACAGAGGTTTAGGAAATGGTATATCACTTATAATAATGGTAGGTATAATTTCTCGTTTGCCTTTTTCATTAATTGGAGAATTGCAAAGCAGATTGGGCGGAGCTGGAGGACCAATTATATTTTTAGTAGAAATTGCAATATGGCTTTCAGTAATACTTTGTGTAATATTATTAGTACAAGGCACAAGAAGAGTTCCTGTTCAATATGCTAAAAGAATAGTTGGAAATAAGCAATATGGAGGTGTTCGCCAATATTTACCATTAAAAATAAACGGAGCAGGTGTAATGCCAATTATTTTTGCACAAGCTCTTATGTTTATTCCATCAACTGTTACAAGTTTTATGGCTGGAAAAAATACTGCAGTTTCAGGATTTTTTGCTCAATTCTTAAGTATAACTTCAATAGGATATAATGTTTTGTTTTTTATATTAATAATACTTTTTACATATTTTTATACAGCAATCACATACAATCCAGTACAAATTTCAGAAGATTTGAAAAGAAACGGAGGATTTATACCTGGAATTAAACCAGGTAAAAAAACAGCAGACTTTATTGATACAATAATTTCAAGAATTACATTTCCCGGATCAATATTTATTGGTATAGTTGCAATTTTACCAGCATTTGCAATTGTATCCGGTGTAAATGATCAGTTTGCTCAGTTTTACGGAGGAACTTCATTGTTAATTTTAGTAGGAGTAGTTTTAGATACGTTAGCACAAATAGATACTCATTTATCAATGAGAAAATATGATGGACTAATGAAATATGGCAGAATTAAAGGAAGAACGGCAACCGGCGGTTCATTAACATAATTTATTAAAAAAATAAAAATTAATTACTATATTTGCAGCCCGCAAAAAAAAGGTATAAATGTCAAAACAAGATTCTATAAAACAAGACGGAGTAATATCCGAAGCATTATCAAATGCTATGTTTAGAGTAGAACTTACAAACGGGCACAAAATTATAGCAACAATAAGTGGTAAAATGAGAATGAATTATATTAGAATTTTACCCGGGGATAAGGTACAAGTAGAAATGTCGCCTTATGATTTAACAAGAGGAAGAATTAGTTTTAGATATAAATAAAATGAAAGTAACATCATCAGTAAAAAAAAGAAGCGCTGACTGCAAAATAGTGAAGCGAAAAGGAGTGATTTACGTAATAAACAAGAAAAATCCAAAATTTAAACAAAGACAAGGTTAAAAAATGGCAAGGATATCAGGAGTAGATTTACCAAAAAACAAAATAGGTTATATCGGATTATCGTATTTATATGGCATTGGAAGATTTAATGCCGTAACAATACTTAAAGACGCTGGAGTAGATTTAAACAAAAAAGTTAGTGAATGGACTGATGATGATTTAACACATATCAGAAAAATTATTACTGACGATTATAAAGTAGAAGGCGAATTAAGATCTGAGGAACAAATGAACATTAAAAGGCTAATGGACATTGGTTGTTACAGAGGTTTAAGACACAGAAAAGGACTTCCTGTAAGAGGGCAGACAACAAAAAACAATGCAAGAACACGTAAAGGAAAACGTAAAACAGTAGCAAACAAGAAAAAAGTAACCAAATAAAATAATATTATAAGTATTAAATGGCAACAGGAAAAAAAGCTGTAAAAAAACGTAAAGTAACTATTGATTCACACGGACAAGCACACATTAAAGCATCGTTCAACAATATTATCATTGCTATTACTAATAATCAGGGGCAAGTAATTTCATGGTCAAGCGCAGGAAAAATGGGTTTCAAAGGTTCGAAAAAAAACACACCTTACGCAGGACAAATTGCTACTCAAGATTGTTGCAAAGTAGCCAATGATTTAGGTGTAAAAAAAGTTGATGTATTCGTAAAAGGACCAGGTTCTGGACGCGAATCAGCAATTAGAACAATTCAAGCAGCAGGAATTGAAGTTCTTTCAATTAATGACATAACACCAATGCCACACAATGGTTGTCGTCCGCCCAAAAGAAGAAGAGTTTAATAGAATTAAGATATAGATTTATAAAAAAATAAATGGCAAGATATACAGGACCAAAATCAAAAATTGCAAGACGATTCAGAGAACCGATATTCGGACCTGATAAAGCATTAGACCGAAAAAATTACAGACCGGGAATGCATGGTAATTCAAGAAGAAAATCAAAACAATCTGAATATGCAATACAACTTGGCGAAAAACAAAAAGCAAAATATACTTATGGTGTTTTAGAACGCCAGTTTGCAAACCTTTTTGATAAAGCAGCCAGAAAACATGGTATTACGGGCGAAAACTTATTAAAATTTTTAGAAGCAAGACTTGATAATACAGTTTATAGACTTGGAATTTCTAATACACGCGATGGTGCAAGACAACTTGTTTCGCACAATCACATTACAGTAAATGGAGATGTAGTAAATATTCCTTCATACCATTTAAAACCAGGTGACAAAATTGCTGTAAGAGAAAAATCAAAATCTCTTGAAGTAATAAATAATTCACTTGCAAAACGCAAATCATACAATTGGTTGCAATGGGATGCTGACCATTTTGAAGGTGTTTTTTTAACAATGCCTGAAAGAGAAGAAATCCCTGAAAAAATTAAAGAACAACTTATAGTTGAACTATATTCAAAATAATAAATAAACAAACAAATAATTTAACAATGTCAATATTAGCATTTCAGAGACCAGATAAGGTAATAATGCATAAAGAAACAGACTTTTTTGGTTTGTTTGAATTTCGTCCACTAGAAAGAGGCTATGGAGTTACAATAGGTAATTCACTTAGAAGAATTTTGCTTTCTTCTTTAGAAGGGTATGCAATTGTTTCTATTAAGATGTCAAACGTAGAGCATGAATTCAGCAATATTAGAGGAGTGGTAGAAGATGTAACCGAAATTATTTTAAATCTTAAACAAGTGAGATTTAAAAAAATTGGCTCAGGAGGAAATTCTGAAAAAATTTATCTAAATATTAAAGGTCAGGAGCAAATTACAGCCGGAGATATAAGCAGATTTTCATCAATGTTTGAAATTTTAAATCCTGATTTAGTTATCTGCAATTTAGAACCAATCATTAATTTAGAAATGGAAATTACTGTTGATAAAGGACGTGGTTATGTACCTGCTGAAGAAAATTTAATTTCAGATGCACCAATCGGTTTAATTCCTATTGATTCAATTTTTACACCAATAAAAAATGTAAAATTCAGCGTAGAAGATTATCGGGTTGAGGGGAAAACAGACTATGAAAAACTGTTGATTGAGATTAGTACAGATGGCTCTATTCACCCTGAAAATGCATTAAAAGAAGCTGCAAAAATCCTTATTCAACATTATCTTCTATTTTCTGATGATAATATTTTGCTTGATACACAAGTGAAATCAAAAGCACAGGAAGTTGATGAAAACCTTCTTCAAATGAGAAAGATTTTGAAAACTCCATTGTCTGATCTTGATTTATCAGTTAGAGCATACAATTGCTTGAAAGCAGCAGAAATAAGAACTCTTGGAGAATTAGTAAGTTATCATATTGAAGATTTATTAAAGTTTAGAAATTTTGGTAAAAAATCACTTACAGAGTTAGAAGAATTTGTACAGGAAAAAGGTTTGAATTTTGGTATGGACACAGCAAAATACAACCTAAACGAAGATTAAAATACACACATGAGACACGGAAATAAGATTAATCAGTTAGGAAGGACTACAAGCCATCGTCATGCTATGATGGCAAATATGGCATCATCATTGATAATAAGTAAAAGAATTTTTACAACCCTTGCTAAAGCAAAAGCTTTGAGAAAATTCATTGAGCCACTTGTTACAAAATCAAAATCAGATTCTACACATTCAAGAAGAATTGTATTCAGCTATTTGCAAAATAAACATTCAGTTAAAGAACTTTTCAGCACTATTGCTACAAAAGTTGCAGATAGACCAGGAGGATATGTTAGAATTCTTAAAACAGGTGTAAGACCAGGTGACAACGCTGAGATGTGCATGATTGAATTTGTAGATTTTAATGAACTTCTTGGAGGAGGTAAAATTTCTGAAAAGGTAAAAACAGCAGCTAAACGTACTCGTAGAAGCAGCGCAAAAAAGGAAACTGTTAAAGTAGAAGAAACTGCTATAAATACACCGAACCCAATTGAAACAGTTGAAAATAGTGAGACTACTGAAGTAGATAATAGCATAGCAGATAGCGAAACATCTACTGATACTTCAACTGAATCTTAATTAAGACAACTGAAAAATTTATATAACAATAATTTTATAAAGAGGCTAAAGCCTCTTTTTTTTTACATTTCATAAAAGACATTAATATTGTAAATATGCTAAAATTATATTTGATATTATTTTTACAAAGCATTTGTATCCCATTTTTTATGTTCCACTTATATTGGCTTTTTAATGGAAATTTTGGGTTACATTTCACAAATTATCTTACACATAAAAGAAATAAAAAATCAAAATCAAAAAAAATTTTCAAAATATTTTTATTTTTAATATTGCTTGGAATTATCATAATTTTTAATTTTTCACAATTAGGATTATTTTTTACAATAAATGATAATTTTATAAACCAATGGATCAATAGAATTATATCAATCATATTCTTATATAGAGCAGTAGGCAGTTTTAGCTATTTTGGATTTACTAAAACATTTAACAAAGGAAATTTTGCATTACTTGATACTTGGATTTATTCTCCATTATTTATTGTAATGGCAGTATGCCAATTTTATCTTTCTGAGATAAGCTAATTTTGAAATTGCAATTTTGAGAGTAACTCCTTTTTATTCTGTTTTGCAATTGCAAGCTCATCGCCATTATTCATAATAACAAAATATGAGTTGTTCTTTTTAACAAATTCTTTCACTTGGTTTATATTTATCAAAAATGAGCGGTGAATTCTATAGAAACACGGGTTGTTCAATAATTTTTCAAAGTAATTTGTGTTTTTTGAAACTAATATATTTGAATTATTATAGTAAATTTTTGAATAAGCTCTTTCAGCCTTAAAATATTGAATATTTGAAATATTTACAAAGAAAGTCTTACCATGTGTATCAATTATCAGTCTTCCATTAGCCTCTAATACATTACTGTCTGGTTTTTTATTTTGGTTTAATGATATTTTTTTATTGAAATTTACTCGTTCAAAATATCTTTTTATTATGTCTTCAAGTTGATTTTTTTCAATTGGTTTAATTAAATAATCAAAAGCGTGTATTTTAAATGCTTGCAAAGCATAATTTTCATGAGCTGTAGTAAATACAACCAAAAATGAATATTGTCCAATTTTTTCAAGTATTTCAAAACCATTAAATAAAGGCATTTCTATATCTAAAAATAAAATGTCGATTTTATTATTTGAAAGTTGTAATAGAGAATCGTTCGCATTTGTAGATGTAAAAGAAATATCTATTGTATCATTAAATTTTTCTAATAGTTTTTTTATTGCAGTGATGCTTAATAAACTGTCATCTATTATAGCAACTTTAATTTTTGAATGCAATGAAACATCCATTGCAATTATTTTTTACTTGTTTTTTGATTCACGCCACATCCACGGATTGCCAACAATATAATCTTTCAATCGTTTTTCTTTTAGCCTGCTTATTTCTGCTTTTGCTTCTTCTTTTGTTGTGATTTTTTTAGTCCATGTATAATAGTAATTCTGTGGTGTTACAAGTACTTGTGTTGTTTCATCATAAGTTTTTAATAAATATTTTTGATAATTCTTAAGATTATTATAGTATCTGAATACGCCGATTATTACATAATAATCCCAAATTTGAGAATTGTCTTCTATTTCATTTACATCTATTCTGTGAATAGCTGAAGGGTCATTATTTACAAGTGGACTTCTTCCCCACTGATCTACGCTGGTACCTTTTGGAGTATTTGGTTCAAGGTCTAAATCATCAGAAATACCATCACCATCACTATCTTCTACTTTTTCAGTAATCACTTCGTCGGGTTTTATTATTGCAATACCGTTTTTGTTTACTTTAGCTCCTTTTGGTGAAAAAACCTGTCCATCAATACAATCTTTAAACCCGTCACCATCACTGTCTTTAGCTACGCCCCATTCATCAACTACACAGCTTGAAGCATCTTTACTTTGCTTTTCTCCAATATGTTTCCAATGTTGAGTCTCAGGTTCTTGGTCTTTTACGTCTGGTACTCCATCTTTGTCTGTATCAATAGCTACGCCGTTCTTATCTATTTTTGCTCCATTAATTGTATTAATTTCTTTATCATTACAGTCTAAAATTCCATCATTATCACTATCTGAGGCTATTCCAAAATTATCTACGACACATCCCGTTGGAGTATTTGCCTGCATATCGAATAAATCTATAATGCCATCCTCGTCAGAATCTAAAGCAATTCCAAGTTGATTTACTGCTGCACCTTTGGGGGTGTTAGGTTCTTTATCAATACCGTCTGGTATGCTATCGTTGTCACTGTCTAAATTTATTCCGTCATTATTTACAATTCCACCTTCTATACTCATTGGTTCTTTATCAAATAAGTCAGAAACACCATCTTTATCTTTATCATTTTCAAAACTTTTTCCTCCAAGATTAAACCCAAAAAATACTTCATGAAAATTGTTATTATTATTATTTTGAGCTAAAGCAAATGTGTAGCCTAATGATATTTTTTCATATAAAGTTGTACCGGCAGAAAAATCAAAACCATATAATTGTCTGTAACCGCTTCCAAACCAATATTTATTTTTGTAATTAGCTGTAGCATTAAAATTTATAGCGGGTTTTGATTTTATTCCTTTATGTACCTGTAATAAAGGTTCTATTTTTAATAAATTTTTGCTTAAGTTGAATGAATAAGAAATTAATCCAATCAATTGTTTTTCGAAAATATAATCAAAATCGTGTTTTGTTTCGGGATTTAGCTTTATTTCATTTGTTTCTAATAGACGATACCCTGCAATTCCTATATTAAGCGAATTTTTATGAAATGAAATTCCAAAATTTCCATCAAATGAATTTGAAGAATTTGCATTATTAGGAAATGTTATATTTTGTTTTTTTTCAAGGTCAACCCTTTCTGTTATAATTTTGCTTTGCTCGTACCCCAGAGAAAACCCAAATGCTAATACGCTCTTTTTTGCTATTTGTACTTTGTAACTATAAGTACCAAAAACAGCACTTCTCGAAATAATGTCACGCATATCATTATAAACAGTAAAACCAATACCATCACTGCCGTTTTTAAAATTACCATTGTATGAAGCCAGAAATGTTTCAGTTTTTGATAGGATGTTTTTCCAGTCGCTTCGGTTTAATAAAAATATTTTATTTCCTTTTATACCTGCAAAAGCCGGATTTGATAAATATGAATTTGCATAATAACTGCTCAATAGTGGCAATTGCTGAGCTGTTGCATTTATCGAAAATAATATCAAAAATACTGATATTATATTTTTTAAAATTTTCATAATTCTACCTGTTTAAATGAATTAATCTCAAATTTACTAAGCCCTAACAGTATATAAAAAATGTATTGTCATTCAAAAAATGTTGATATAGTTAAAATATGATACTAAACATTTATTAATATAAGCAAATAATTATATAGATTGTATAATAGCTTTGAATTACAGCTTTATTTGCATTATTTTTTTATGTATATATTCCTGAACAAATTGCTTTTTTCAGGTGTATAATAGATTATAAATTCTTACTGTATAAATAGTTTTTGGTTAACCACAGTTTTGCTTCCGTATAAAATTTTAATTTGATAAATACCTGATGAAAAATCTGAAATATTGTATTTATATTGGTAACTTTCTGAAATATTAAAAATTGCTTTATCAATATTTTGTCCAAGCATATCTGTAAGTTGTATAGTATATAATCCTTGTTTGTCAACATTTATTTTTATTTGACTACTTGCAGGATTTGGATAAAAATATACCGATTCGGAAGCTGGTATTGAGTTATCAATTTTTGTGCTTCCTACTTTGGGTCTTAGATTTAACAAATTCCATCTCATTTGTTTTATTTGTTCTTGGGTAAACATTATAGTACAAGGATATGCAGAGTAATCCATGTAATTTTCGTACATATCAGGTTTGTCTCCACTCCCTTCATTACATGTGTTTTTATTTGCTTGGCAATTTGTACTTTGCTTTGAACATAATGGAGTGTCTTTAAATCCGTCATCTTCACCGGTGCAATTGTTTTTATCGGCCCATATATGTCTTAAACCTAAATAATGACCAACTTCATGAATTAATGTTTTTTCTCTCATTGAGCCTTGCATTACATCATTAGGATTTTTTACACCTACATAAGGATAATTAACAACTACTCCCTGCAATTCTAAATCTTTATAATAGCTCGAACTCCAATATTTGGCATTTACTGGAGGAAAAGCATAAGCACTTACTGCCATTATTCCATTATAAGTAAATCTGCATACCCAAATATTCAGGTATTTTTCAGGATCCCATGCATCAGCCCCTCCTTCATCACTGTATTTTACAGTTTCTGCATATAAATTATTTCCAAAATCTCCTTTTTTGGTTTTTACTCTGTTAATACCTGTTGTTGGTTTTCCGTTTGGATCTTTTTTGGCTAAGTAAAATATAATTCTTGCATTGCCAGCCACAGGTTTAAAGATACTTCTTATTTTGTTTGTGTCTTTATGATTGTGATTAAATGCTTCGTTAAAAGTTTTTATTTGTGAGTGAAATAATGAATCATCAAGATTCATATCCGGAGTATTCCATACTAAATGAAAAACTACAGGAATATAATAAATTGTTTCATCATCATTTTTATAATTTATTGAGTTTGCATTTATTGATTCTCTTCTTGTTTTGTCTAAAGCATCTCCAAAATCAGGATTTTTTTGACGTAAATAATTTTCATAATCAAAAGTTCCACATCTTACTTGCGAAAATGAAAATCCAGAACTTACTATAACCGATAATAAAATTAAAATTTTATAAATAATTTTTCTCATTTGTTTTTAATAACTAATATCATTTTATATACCCTTAAAAATTGGTTTTCTTTTTTCAAGGAATGCACTTACTCCTTCTTTAAAGTCTTCTGTATTGCCAGCTATTTCCTGGCAAAATGCTTCATAATCAAGTTGTGTTTCAAAATCTGTTGTACCTGATTTATTTAACATTTTCTTAATTAATCCAATTGATTTTGTAGGTGCATTTTTGTAATAATTCACTATTTCTTCAACTGTGTTTTCAAAATTTTCATCATTACAAAGCCTGTTTATTATTCCCAATTCATAAGCTCTTGATGCAGAAATTTTTTCTCCCAAACTTGCTATTTCAAATGCAAGATTACTGCTTAGTAGTCTTTTTAAAAAAAATGAAGAACCAGAGTCGGGCACAAGACCAATACTGATAAATGCTTCAACAAGTGAAGCGTCATTATGTGCAATTATAAAATCGCAGGCAAGCGCAAGAGAACACCCTGCACCTGCTGCTATACCGTTTAGTTTACAAATTATTGGTTTGGGCAATTCTCTCATTTGCCTAATAAGTGGATTGTACCTTTTGTTTATTGATTCTATGAAAGAACGCTTTTCGTCACTTACAAATTCTTTTAAATCCTGTCCTGAGCAAAATGCTTTACCATTGCCTGTAAATATAATTACTCTAATTGATTCGTCTTTTAATGAATTTGAAAAAGCATCTTGTAATTCAAAGCTCATTTCATCATTTATTGCATTATATACTTCTGGTCTATTTAAAGTAATTGTCAATACAGAATCAGTTTTTGTGTACTTTAATGTTTTAAATTCCATTTGATAACAAAGTTAGCAATAAAGGACAAATAACACCTATAAAAACTCCTGCTGCAATTTCTGTCCAGTTGTGTTTTTTTAGCATTACTCTGGCAAAACTTGTAATTATCAAAATTATCAAATTTGTAATAATTCCTATGTTCAATAAGTGTTCAGCGAATGTATTCAGAGAATCTAAACCGGGTATATTCCATAAAAAAATAATATAAAATGATGAGAAAAATGCCGGTGATAAACTATGTAAACTGTTTTTGAAATTAAAAAAATGAAAAATAAATGACAATATAGTTGACATTACCATTCCCATTATCATTGATGTAATCATTGGTTTATAATATCCTAAAAACACAATATGAAGATTGGCAACTATAATTAGAAATATTATGTAATGCAATATTGAAATTGCTAAAATTTTAGTCCTTTGATCTGTTTCTATATCGTCATAATATTTAAGCTTAAAATTTTTCTTATCTCTGTAAACTATCAAAAAGGTGAAAAATACAGGTATCAGAATAATAAAAAAAAGAAAAAGCATAAATGTAAACCCTACTACAGGACCTTGGTTTCCTATATTTAACAGTATATATAGAAAGTTGAAAAAAGTAATAAAAACTGGATGAAAAATATATGAAATCAGTTCTGCAATTTTTGTCATTTATTTTTTAGAAAGATTTGCGAAGTCGTGCTACGGGTATATTAAGTTGTTCGCGATATTTAGCTACAGTTCTCCTTGCCATGTTATAACCTTTTGTTTTTAAAAGTTCTGTAAGTTCATCGTCTGTCATTGGGTTAGTTTTGTCTTCGTTATTTATATTTTCTTGTAATAGGCGTTTTACTTCTTTTGTTGAAATTTCCTCACCTTCTTCATTTACTATTCCTTCAGAGAAAAAATATTTTAAGAGAAATATGCCAAAATCTGTTTGGACATATTTGCTTGTGGCAACTCTTGAAATAGTAGAAATATCCATTTTTATTTTTTCGGCAATATCTTTCAACCTCATTGGTTTAAGTTTTGAGCTATCCCCAGTTTTGAAAAACTCTTTTTGATAATCAACAATTGCTGACATTGTTATTAAAAGTGTGTTTTGCCTTTGTTTTACTGCTTCTATAAACCATTTTGCGCTATCTACTTTTTGTTTAAGAAACTGAAATGCTTCTTTATTCTTATTGTCTTTTGACCCATTTTTGTCATAATATTTTACAGAATCATTAAAGTCTTGGCTAATTCTTAATTCAGGTTGGTTTCCTTGGTTTAATATTATTTCAAAAACTCCAAAATTATCAACTACTGTAAAATCTGGTATTACAGTTTCTGTTTTAATGTCTTCGTCAGAATCTGCAGGCTTGGGGTTTAGTTTTGTAATTAATTGCACTGCTTCTTTAAGATATTCAATATGTACATTGAGTTTGTGCGCAATTTTTTCAAAATGCCTTTTTGTAAAATCTTCAAAGCATTTTTCAATAATTTCTTTTGCCAGTTTTATAATTGGATTATTGCCTTTTTCTTCTTTTCTGTGTATTTGAATCAAAAGACATTCTTGCAGATTTCTGGCACCAATTCCAGGTGGGTCAAATTTTTGTATTTTATTTAATATTTTCTCTACCTTTTGAGTATTTGTATTAAAATTATACTGAAATAATAAGTCATTTACAACAGACTGAAGTTCGCGTCTTAAGTATCCATCATCATCAAGTGAACCAATAAGTTGTTCTGCAACTAAAATATCATCTTCGTTTTCAAAAGAGTTGTGTAATTGCTCAGACAATATATCTCTATAGCTTGAATTAAATACAATTTGAGGGTATTTTTTTTCATCAGAATCGTTATAGTTTTCTTCATTTAATCGATAATCTTCAGAGTCATCTTCAATATAATCTTCAAGGTCTATATCCTCAAAAGTATCAGTTTCATTCAATAGTTCTGCTTCATATTCTTCTGAGAGGAAGTCGTCAGTTTCTTCAGGTGTGTTTTCAACGTAAGATTCTTCCTGATCTTCATAGTTTAGTTCATCATCATCTTTACCGGTTTCAAGTGCAGGATTTTCAATAAGTTCTTCTTCAAGTCGTTGTTCAAAATTAAGAGTATTAAGTTCAAGCAATTTGACATACATCAATTGCTGTGGTGACAGTTTTTGTAATAGCTTTTGACTCTGGTTTTGCTTTAACATTACTTAATTTTAAATTAAACAATAAAATTTTGAATTAATTTTGCCAAAATTATAACATTAATACGAAAATTTTAAAATGTTGATTAAAGATTTATCAAAATTTTGTGGTGAAGAAGTTACTCTTAAAGGTTGGGTAGCAAATAAACGAGATAGTAAAGGATTAGTTTTTATAATACTTAGAGATGGCAGCGGACTTTGTCAATGTGTAGGAGATATAAATATTTTGGGTGAAGATAGCTTTAATAATGCTGTAAGCTTAGGATTAGAAAGTTCGGTAATTTTAAGTGGAAAGGTTGTTGCAGATGAAAGACAAGTTGGTGGGTTTGAGTTACAGATAAGAGAAATTAAAATTTTACAAGACGTAAAAAATTATCCTATTTCAAAAAAAGAACATGGTATAGAATTTCTTATGGATAATCGTCATCTGTGGCTTAGAAGCAACAGGCAGTGGGCTATAATGAAAATAAGGAACAGAATAATTTATTCTATTCATAACTTTTTTCAAAGTGAAGATTTTGTTCAAATGGATGCACCGCTTTTTACAGGAAATGCATGCGAAGGAACTTCCACACTTTTTGAAACAGACTATTATGGAGAACCTGCGTATTTGTCTCAATCTGGGCAATTGTATGGCGAAGCAATGGCAATGGCTATGGGCAAAATTTACACCTTTGGTCCAACTTTCAGAGCCGAAAAATCTAAAACAAGAAGACATTTGTCAGAATTTTGGATGATAGAGCCTGAAATGGCTTATTTCGATATATATGAAAACATGGATTTGATTGAAAAATTTCTACAATATGTGATAATAGATGTACTTAAAAATTGTAAAAATGAACTTAAAACAATTGAACGCAATACATCAATGCTTGAAAGCAGTCTTCAACCTTTTCCACGCCTTACCTATGACGAAGCAGTAAGAATAATAAAAGGCGAACAAGATGTAAACGGGCAAAACAGCATTACTTCTCTCGAAAAATTACTTGATGAAACTAAGAGTAAATCTGAAGAAATTACAAATGAGATTACAGAAAGAGAGCAAAAAATTAAAACACCCGGTATGAAAAAAGGTGAAATTAACTTTAATCAAAATAAAATAGATCAGTTAAAAAACGACTTAAAAGAAATAGAAGAAGAATTAAGAAATATACCTCAATGGATAAATTCGGCAAAAAACTTTGAATATGGAAATGACCTTGGAGGAAGTGATGAAACAGTAATAACAAGATTGTTTAATTCGCCAATAATGGTATATGACTGGCCCCATGCAGTAAAAGCTTTTTATCTGAAAAGAAACCCAGAAGACAGCAGATTTGCAAGAGGTGTAGATGTACTTGCCCCTGAAGGGTATGGTGAAATAGTTGGAGGTGGTGAAAGAGAAACAGATTTGAATATGTTAATTGAAAAAATTAATGAACATAAACTTCCAATGGAGGCTTTTGAATGGTATTTAGATTTGAGGCGCTATGGCTCTGTGCCACATGCCGGTTTTGGTCTTGGTCTTGAGCGTTTGGTTACTTGGATTTGTAAACTCAAACATGTTAGAGAATCAATACCTTTTCCAAGAATGTATGGAAGATTATTACCTTAGTAAATAAAATTTTCATTGCCACTTATTGCAAAATATATTTTTGATAAAAGTACGATTGCTCTATGGTACATCAACGAAACGTCAGATGAACTGCAAGATAAATTACTGATTGATGATTTTATTCCTTATAAAAATTCAAAACGAAATATTCATTGGCTATCAGCCCGAATTGCTTTGCAGGAAACCTTACCACATGAAAATTTTAAGATAATCAAAAATATACACGGTAAACCCTACCTTGAAAATTCTGAAAAACATATATCAATTACTCACTCAGGTAATATGGCTGCTGCTATATATAATTCAAATGATTTGTGCGGAATAGACTTAGAAAAATATGATCACAGAATTTCAAAAATTGCTAATAAATTTACTTCTGAAAGTGAAACAAGTTTGCTAAATAAAGATTTATATAATTTATTTTGTTGTATTATTTGGAGCGGAAAAGAAACTGTATTTAAGTATTCGCCTTTGGCTGATATAGATTTTAAATTGCATATTGAATTAAAAAATATTGATATAAATAATAATATTTTGCATTATTGTTTTAAAAAAAATAAAGAAATTAATCTTGCTGTAAATTATAAATTATTTGAATTTAAAAACTCTGTAGTTTCTGAAACAAATATTAAAAGTGACAAAGAAATTCAAAATAACGAACATTATATATTAACATGGATTTGAAAAAAACAGTTTGGATAACAGGAGCAAGTAGTGGTATTGGAAAAGAACTTGCATTGCAATATGCAGCTATGCAGTATAATCTTATTCTCTCATCACGCAGAATTGAAGAATTAGATAAGGTAGCCGAACTATGTAGAAAAATGAATGCTGAATGTTTAGTGTTGCCCTTAGATTTAGAACAATTAGAAAATCTTGAGCAAATAGTGAATAAAGCAATTAAATTTAAAGACAAGATAGACATTTTAATAAACAACGGCGGAATTTCACAGAGAGGATATGCACTTGAAACCCCTATGCAAATAGTAAGAAAAATAATGGAAGTTAATTTCTTTGCACAAGTTGCTTTGTCAAAAGCTGTAATCCCATATATGATAAACAGAGGAGGAGGACAAGTAGTAGTGTTAAGTAGCCTTGCAGGAAAATTTGGCTTTGGGCTTAGAAGTTCATATTCTGCTTCAAAACATGCATTGTTAGGTTTCTTTGAGGCTTTATCTTTAGAAAATAGAAAGCACAATATTTTTGTAACCCTTGTATGCCCCGGAAGAGTATTGACTAATATTTCTTTTAATGCACTTGAAAGCAGCGGAAAAAAACATAATAAACTTGATGAAGGTCAACGAAATGGAATGCCTGCAAGCGAATGTGCACAAAAAATAATTAAAGCAGTAGCTAATAAAAAAAGAGAAGTTTACATAGGAAAACTGGATGTTCTATTGGTATATATTAAAAGATATTTTCCGTATTTATTTTATAAGATTGCCTTAAAACTAAATTTTGAAAAGAACTAATTAATACCAAGAGCAATTTTTATATGAGCCAAATGATGATTGCCATGCCAGCTATAAAGGCAAAGCATATCTGCAATACTAAAAGTTCTATTATTTTGGGGGTGAAAAAAAGTTCTTTTTAAGTCAGATTCACATAATGTGCCAGCCAAACATGAAAATTTTTCGTGAATTGCTTCTATAAGTTTAATAGAAACTGAAAAATCCAAAATTTTATTTTCGGAGGTATTTACCCATGAGTTTTCGTTATATGGTTTTATAGTTGGGTTTTCTTCAGTTAATGCAAGTTTAATTCTCATATAAGCATTCAGGTGACTTTCGCCTATATGGTGGATAAGTTGACATATATTCCAACTTCCTTCACGATATTGTTTTTTGAAATCATCATTGCTTATATTATCAACTGTAGTCAATAATATTGCAGGAAAAAGTTTAATACTTTTTATATATTCATTAATTTGTTCAAGAGTATAATTAGATTGAGGAGTAAATTTACCTATTGGATATTTTAAATGTTCCATGATATTTTCAAATTTATAAATAAAATTATTTACAATATTGAATCTTCAGATTTTTTTTACACAAGAAATTAGGCATTTAGATTTATTAATATTTTATCCACTAAATAAAATGTAAGAAAGGCTAAGATTAAATTTGCCTAAAACGAAACGAGGGTTTTATATGGTAGATTTTTGTCATTTACATTGTCACACACAATACAGTTTGCTTGACGGGGCAAGCAGCATAGAAGGTATGGTAAAAAAAGCAGTGGCTGACGAAATGAAAGCTATTGCGATAACAGACCACGGCAACATGTTTGGAGCATTTAAGTTTGTGTCTGAGTGTACTAAAAAAAATATAAAGCCAATAGTAGGTTGCGAGTTTTACCTTGTAGAAAACCGACATAAAAGACAATTCTCGAGAGAAATTTCTGATAACAGATATCATCAATTGATGCTTGCCAAAAACATGGAAGGATACCATAATTTGGCAAAACTTTGTTCTTTGGGATATATCGAAGGATTATACAGCAAATATCCGCGAATAGATAAAGAATTAATAACAAAATATCATAAAGGGCTAATTGCCACATCATGTTGTATAGGAGCCGAAATACCTCAGTCAATACTATATGAAAGTGAAGCAGCAGCTGAAACAAAACTAAAATGGTGGCTTGATTTATTTGGAGACGATTTTTATATTGAACTTCAGAATCATAAATTGCCTGAACAACAAAAAGTAAACGAAACATTAATTCGTTTTTCAAAAAAATATAATGTGAAAATGATAGTATCAAACGATTCACATTATTTAGAAAAAAAAGATGCAAATGCACATGATATTTTACTTTGCATTAATACAGGTGATTTGCAAAGCAAACCAAAAGGAGAAGGAAAAGGATACAGGTTTGGATTTTCAAATGATGAATTTTTCTTTAAGACCAAGAGCGAAATGCTCGAAGTATTTCCGGATATGCCTTTTGCTTTGGAAAATACAATAGAAATTGCAGATAAAATTGAGAAAATAAATCTTAAAAAGGCAGTAATGATGCCCAATTTTCCTATTCCTGACAATTTTTTGGATATAGATGATTATTTAAAATTTTTAACCTTTGAAGGAGCGAAAAAAAGATATGGAACATTGACCGAAAATGTTACAGAAAGATTAGATTTTGAACTTGGCGTTATTAAACACATGGGGTTTGCCGGATATTTTTTGGTTGTTTCTGATTTTTGCATTAAAGCTAAAGAATTAGATGTGCTTGTAGGTCCCGGACGCGGTTCGGCAGCAGGTTCGGCAGTTGCATATTGTATTGGCATCACTAATATTGATCCAATAAAGTACAATTTGCTTTTTGAAAGATTTTTGAACCCTGAGCGAAATAGTATGCCTGATATTGATACAGATTTTGATGATGTAGGAAGGCAAAAAGTTATAGATTATGTAATTGAAAAGTATGGACAACAGCAAGTGGCACAAATTATCACTTATGGCTCAATGAAAGCCAAAAGTGCAATAAAAGATGTTGCCAGAGTACTTGAACTTTCACTTGACGAATCAGGTGCATTGTCAAAACTTGTTCCCGAAAATCCAAATATTAATTTTAATCAGATTTACGAATATAAAGATCAGGAATTAAATGAAAATTTTAATTCTGATGAAATTGCTTCAATAAAAATACTTAGAAAAAAAATTACAGAAAACACTTTGCAAGCCAGAGTTCTTAGCGAAGCAAGACTTCTGGAAGGAACTGTAAGAAATGTAGGAATTCACGCTTCGGCAGTAATTATAGCTCCTTCAGATATTTCAGATATAATACCTGTTTGTACTTTAAAAGAAAGTGAGATGTGGGTAACGCAGTATGATGGTAAAAATGTAGAAGAAGCCGGGTTACTAAAAATGGATTTTTTGGGACTTAAAACCCTTACAATAGTAAAAGATGCAATTGCATTAATTGAACAAAATCATGGCGTAAAAATTATTACAGACGACATACCTCTTGATGATACAAAAACCTTTGAGCTTTTTCATAGAGGAGAAACAAATGGCATTTTCCAGTTTGAAAGTGATGGGATGAAAAAAGTTGTGAGAGATCTTAAACCAACAGTATTAGATGATTTAATTGCTGTAAATGCTTTGTATAGACCAGGTCCAATGGAATATATTAAAAATTTTGTTGCCCGTAAACATGGTAGAGAAAAAATAACTTATGACATAGATGTAATGTCAGAAATTCTTGAAGACACCTATGGTATTACGGTGTATCAAGAACAGGTAATGTTGCTTTCTCAAAAACTTGCTAATTTCTCGAAAAGTGATGCAGATAATCTGAGAAGAGCAATGGGAAAGAAAGACAAAGCTCAACTAGATATAATGAAGCCAAAGTTTATGGATGGCTGTCATAATAATGGTCATGATTATAAAATCTGCGAAAAAATTTGGACAGACTGGGAAGCATTTGCAGAGTATGCTTTTAATAAATCACATGCAACATGTTATGCCTATTTTGCTTTTCATACTGCATATCTTAAAACATATTACCCATCTGAATTTCTTGCTTCGGTATTAACTCACAATAACAATAATATTGAACAAATTACCTTTTTTATGGATGAGTGTAAAAGAATGAAAATCCCGGTAAAAGGGCCTGATATAAACGAAAGTGACATTGATTTTTCGGTAAATAAAAGTGGAGAAATTAGATTTGGATTAGGAGCTATAAAAGGATTAGGCGAATCTGCCTCAAAAGAAATAATTAAGATCAGAAAAGCTGATGGACCATTTAAAAGCATTTTTGACCTTACATGCAGGGTAAACTTGCGAACTGTAAATAAAAAATCACTCGAAGCACTTGCAATTGCAGGAGCTTTTGACGGATTTAAAACTTACAATCGTGCCCAATATGTAGAAAAAGAAAATGATAGAGTGATGAATGGTGTTGAATTAGCAATAAAATACGGCAACAGTATTCAAGAAAATAAAAACAATATTCAAGGGTCGCTGTTTGGTGGAAGTTCAGAAATAAATATACCTGAACCTAAACTTACAGTAATAGATGAATGGCAAAACCTTGAAAAGCTGAATAGGGAAAAAGAAGTAGTAGGAATGTTTATTTCAGGTCATCCATTAGAAAACTTCAGAATAGAAATAGAAATGTTTACTAACACAGGCTTGACTGAGCTTACAGATTTAAATAAATTAAATAAAAATGAAGTGAAATTAGCCGGTATTGTAAATAAATATGAAGATAAAATTGATAAACATGGAAAACCTTGGGCAAAATTTATTTTAGAAGACTTTAGTGGCTCTTACGAATTTTCATTATTTGGCGATGATTATGCAAATTTTAGTTCAATTTTGAAAAACAATGCAATGATTTTTATTATTGGTAACAAAATAAAATCAAAGTATAATGATGAGTTAAGGTTTAAAATAAATAAAATATCATACCTTGCAGATTTAAAAGAAAAACAACTTAAATCAGTACAATTACTAATAAATAATAGTATGATAGACTTACTTTTTCTTAATAAATTAAAAACACTTTTTGAGAAAAATACAGGTAAAGCTACTCTTAAAATTGCTGTGATAGATACTGAAACAAAGTACCAATCGCATTTGCTAAGCAGACAAATAAGAATTGATTGGAATGATGAAATAAAAGCAGAACTTGAACAGATGAATATCGGATACAAGGTAAATTAAATCACATAAATTTTTAATAATATTGAGATAAAATGAAACAAAAGAAATTTTTAATTAATATATTAATTATAGCTGTTGTGCCACTTTTTATATTATCGGCATGTGCAACAATATTTACCGGCACTTCCGATACTATTACATTTAATAGCAATCCAGATGGGGCTGTTATTTTTATCAATGGTGTTGAACAATGCAAAACCCCGTGTACATTAGATGTGAAAAGAACATTGTTGAGAAAAGATGTAGAGTTCAAACTTGACGGTTATACCACCCGTGTAATTACGTTAAGTAAAGAGTTTAACATAGTTAGTATTCTTAATTTTTTTGATGTATTTGGCTGGGGAATTGATATTATTTCTGGAGCAGTTGTAAAATACAACCAAAAACATTACGACATTACTTTGAACAGCAATCTTAAATCAGCATTTGCAAATCCTGCCAAGATAAATATTGATACTGAGAAAAAAATTGCCGAAATTTATATAATTGAACAATAAAGAAACAATATAGCTTTACTAATTTAGTTGAGGGTCAATCGGCGAATCTGCCATTAGTGCATATTTCCCTCCAAGAGATTTCATAAGTGTTTTCCAAATTATATCGTTATTTTCTTCAAACAATATATCAAGATTACTCTCTGCAAGAACCCATGCTTTGTTTTTAAGTTCCATTTCAAGTTGACCTGGTTCCCAACCTGAATAACCGATAAAAAATTTTACATTTTTATAATCAATACTTCCATCATTTATTTTATCGCTAAGTTCGTTTAAATCTCCTCCCCAGAAAAATCCTTCAGCAATTGATAAAGATTTTTTTAAAGGTTTATCGCTTTTGTAAATAAAATACAATGAGTTTATACTTACAGGACCACCTTTATACAAAATTTTATCAAATGAAAAATGTTCTAAAACTTCACCTACTATTACATCAAGCTCATAATTTATTACAAAACCAATAGTACCTAATTCATTCTTTTCTACCAAAATTATTACAGAACGTTCAAATTCGGGGTCACCCAAAAATGGTTCAGATATTAGCAACATACCCTTATTAATATTCTTCATTTACATTTATTAATTAATAAAACCATTTGAACAATTTTTACTACAAATTTAGAAATAAAGTTAAATATCATTTAGTAAAAAGTATATTGATTAATTAATTTTGAGAACTAAAAATTTAATTAATTGTTAATTTAATAAATAAATAAAATGTCAAAAAACATCTCTGATTTATCTGGCAGAAAAGGGCTTTCAGAAAACTTGTTTGAAAAACTATCGGTTATATCATCAAATAATCTAACAAATGATATAGAAAATGTAAGTGAAGAGTATTTGGTAGGTAAGTCAAGTGTGTATGGAACTATTTCGTTTTACGATTTTTTAAAGCCTGAAAACAGAAATAAAAAAATTTACGTTTGTAATGGCTCAGCTTGTTTAACTGCAGGAACACAAAGTAAACTTTTAGATAAAATATCAAGTTATTTTACAAAAGAAAAAGTAGGCGAAATGTGCTGTTTGGGAAGGTGTCATGAAAATAGTGCTTTTCAATACAATGGTAAAAATTATTCGGGAAAAGATATTGATAGTATTGATAAAATTATAAGTGATAAAATTTCTACTGTTGAAAATTATAATGTTGGATTTAGTGGAAAAAAAATTTTAACAGAAAGCTACGAAAACATTGAAAAATATTACGAAATTTTTAGAAAATGCTTAATAGAATCTCCATTAAAATTATTAAATGAAATAAAAGAATCAAAACTAAGAGGCAGAGGTGGAGCCGGTTTCCCTATATCATTCAAAATAGAAGCCTGCATGAAAGAAAATTCAGAAACTAAATATATAGTTTGTAATGCAGACGAAGGCGATCCAGGAGCATATTCAGACAGATATATTATGGAAAACCAACCACATCATTTATTGATGGGTATGTTAATTACAGCATATATTGCAGGAGCTACTTTTGGTGTAATTTATATAAGAGGAGAATATCCTGAGTCTGTAAGTAGCATTGATAAATCAATAAAAGAACTTGAACATCTTGGATTAGTTGGAGAAAATATTTGCGGCAGCAACTTTACTTTTAATTTTAAAATAATTAAGGCACAAGGTGCTTATATATGTGGAGAAGAAACCGCATTGCTTTCATCTATTGAAGGACAAAGACCAGAGGTAAGAGTTCGTCCTCCTTATCCTGTACAATTTGGGCTTTATAATAAACCAACAATTGTAAATAATGTAGAAACACTTGCTTGCTTGCCATATATAATTTTAAATGGAGGTAAAGAATATTCCAAAATAGGAACAGAAAAAAGTTCAGGTACTAAACTTATTTCTCTTGACAGTAATTTTAAAAAACCCGGAATTTATGAAGTTGAAATGGGAACTCCACTAACAAAAGTAATAAACGAACTTGGTGAAGGTTTTAAATCGCCCGTAAAAGCTTTGCATATAGGCGGACCACTTGGAGGATTAGTTCCAATAAATAAAATTAATGATTTAACTATAGATTTTGAGTCATTTTCACAAAATGGATTTTTACTTGGTCATGCCTCAGTGGTTTGTATTCCTCAAGATTTTCCGATGATTGAATATATTAATCACCTATTTAAATTTACAGCACACGAGAGTTGTGGCAAATGTTTTCCATGTAGGCTTGGAAGTACAAGAGGAAACGAAATGCTTGAAAAATCAATTAATGAAGATTTTAAAATTGATTATACCCTAATGAAAGATTTACTAGAAACTATGGAATCGGCTTCACTTTGTGCACTTGGAGGAGGACTACCACTTCCTGTTAAAAATGCTCTTAAATATTTTAAATCAGAATTATCATCTTTTTTTATCAATTACAATGAGTAAAACAGCATTTATAAATAATATGCCTTTTAACTATGCAGAAGGCGAAACCATACTTTCATTTGTAAGAAAGTACAATGATTACGATTACATACCTACATTGTGCGATGCTCCAAATCTTGAACCATTTGGGTCGTGTAGAATGTGTACCGTAGAAGTAGCATTACAAGTAAACGGAAATACCAAAACGGTAGCTTCGTGTCATACTCCGGTAATTGAAGGTTCATATATTTATACGCATACAGACAAGGTAAATCGTTTAAGAAAAAATATTATTGAGTTGGTTCTTACTGACCATCCGTTAGATTGCCTTACTTGTGAAGTAAATAATAATTGTGAGTTGCAAACAGTAGCAGCCAAAGTTGGCATAAGAGATATAAGATACCCTGACGGAAAAAATCATTTTGACAGGCAAAAAGACCATAGTCATCCATTTATGACTTCTGAATTATCAAAATGCATAAATTGTTTTAGATGTATAAGAGCTTGCGACGAAGTACAAGGTGAAATGGTACTTAATATGGCTGGCAGAGGTTTTGACAGTCATATAATAAAAAGCGATAATAAAAACTTTTTTGATTCAGATTGTGTAAGTTGTGGTGCATGTGCTCAAGCATGTCCTACCTCAGCAATTTCTGATGTTTTTGAATCAAAATCAGTAGTATTTGATAAAAAAGTAAGAACAGTTTGCACATACTGCGGGGTTGGCTGCAATCTTGATGTAGCAGTATCAAACGGAAAAGTAAAATCAATACAAGCACCCTATGATGCAGAAGTAAATAGTGGTCATACATGCATAAAAGGAAGATATGCATTTTCATTTTATAATCACCCCGAAAGATTGACAACTCCATTGATAAGAAAAAATGGAGAATTAATTCCTTCAACATGGGATGAGGCATATAACTATATTTCATCAAAAATTAATGAAATAAAATCAAAACATGGTGCCGATTATATTGCAGGTATTTCATCGGCAAGATGCACAAACGAAGAAAACTATCTTATGCAAAAACTTATGAGGGTAGCTATAGGCACTAATAATATTGATAGTTGTGCAAGAGTATGTCATAGCCCAACAGCTACAGGTATGCAAAGAACATTCGGCACTAGTGCAGCAACCAACTCCATAGAAGATATTAATTTTACAGATTTAATACTTATAACAGGTGCCAACCCTACTCATGCCCACCCTGTAACAGGAGCAAAACTAAAACAGTTTGCAATGAAAAAGCCAATTATAGTAATTGATCCACGCAAAACAGAACTATCAAGATATGCTAAATACCATTTACAACTAAAGCCAGGTACAAATGTGGCAATTTTGAATATGATGCTTTATTTTATTGTAAAAGCATCTCTTGAAGATAATGATTTTATTGAAAATCGCACAGAGGGATATGAAGATTTTAAAAATCATATCTTAAATCAAAACATTGATGAACTTGAAAATATATGTGGTGTAAATAAAAATTTGGTAAAAGAGGCAGCAATAGCTTATGCAACAGCAGATAAAGCAATGTCTTTTCATGGGTTAGGAGTTACAGAACACTCGCAAGGGACATATTCTGTAATGCTTCTTGCTGATTTAGCAATGATTACCGGAAATATAGGTAAAAAAGGTGTAGGAGTAAATCCATTAAGGGGACAAAATAATGTACAAGGTGCGGCAGATATGGGTTGTCAGCCTAATCAGGGACCTGGTTATCTTGATATAACCAATCCTGAAATTCATAAAAGATATGAAGATTTTTATAATGTAAAGCTATCTGATAAGGTAGGCTATCGCATACCTGAAATGTATGATGCAATGACCGAAGGCAAACTGAAAGGATTGTTGTTAATGGGAGAAGATATTGTACAAACAGACCCAAATACAAATTATGTTGTAAACGCACTATTACAGCTTGATTTGCTTGTTGTGAAAGAAATTTTTATGACAGAAACAGCAAAAATGGCTCATGTAGTTTTACCGGCTTCATCATTTCTTGAAAAGAGTGGAACATTTACAAATGGTGAAAGACGAATTCAGAAAGTGAATGCCGTTGTTGAGCCTATTGAAGGAACAAAACCTGACGGACAGATAGTTTGTGATATAATGAATAAATTAGGATATCCCCAAAGTAACTATAACCCAGAAAATCTTCTTGATGAAATATCTCAAATTGTGCCATTTTTTGCAGGAGTAAAATGGAATGAATTAGGTAAAAATGGAAAACAATGGCCTGTATTGCCCGATGGTAGTGATACTAAAATTTTGCATACTGAAAGTTTTAAAAGAGGAAAAGGAAAGTTTTATACTGCAACATGGAAAGAGTCTCCTGAATTATTAGAGAATTCAAAAGATTTTCCATATATTCTTACTACAAATCGCGAACTCGAGCATTACAATTGTGGTGCTATGACCAGGCGTACAAATATTTCTAAAATAGTAGAGGATGATGTATTACTTATTAATCCAATTGATGCACAAAAACACTTTATAGAAGAAGGTGATATGGTTTGTATAACAAGTGCAAGAGGCAAAATTGATGTAAAAGCCCATATTACCTATGAAGTAAATTCGGGAGTTTTGTCTTCAACGTTTCATTTTCCTTTGGTTCAGATGAATTTGTTAACTTCTGATGTAAATGACAGTGAAGCCCTATGCCCTGAATACAAAGTTGTGGCTGTTGATATTCGTAAAAGCAAAGGTAAATTTAAACCTGTAAATTAATTTTTCAATTAAAATTTAGCTTAACTTGAAAGTATATTAATCAAAGAATAAATATATGTAGGAAGTTGCTTTTTTGTTTTTATTGCATCATGATATGAGGTAAAGCAAACTTTATTGTTTATCATTCCTGCACATTCATTTTTGCCTCCTTCAAGCAATCTTTCTACTGACGAAACACCAAGACGTGTAGCAAGTATTCTGTCACGTGCCGATGGATTACCACCCCTTTGAATATGTCCTAATACAGTTGTTCTTATATCAAGTTGAGGAAATTCTTTTTTTAGTTTATTGTAAATATAAGTTGAGCCACCTTTTTCGCCCTCTGCAACTACAATAATTGAAAAAGACTTTTTACGGCGATTAGTATTCCTGAAATTTTCAAACAATCTGATTTCGTCTTCAGTATCTTCAGGGATAATTATTGATTCTGCACCACCTGCAATGCCCACCGCAAGTGCTATAAATCCGGCACTTCTTCCCATTACTTCTACTATAAAAATTCTATTATGAGAATCGGCAGTATCTCGTATTTTATCTATAGCATCCATTGCTGTATTAAGAGCAGTGTCATACCCTATTGTATGGTCAGTGCCATATAAGTCATTATCTATAGTTCCTGGAATACCAATTGACGGAATTTCAAACTCATTATAAAAAATTTCAGCACCTGTATAAGTACCGTCGCCACCTATACATATTAATCCTTCAATTTGATTTTTTTTTAAATTTTCATAAGCTGTTTTTCTGCCATCAACCGTTTTAAACTCTTCACACCTCGATGTTTTAAGTATAGTTCCACCTCTTTGAATAATATTAGCTACCGATTCAGTTGTAAGATTAACAAACTCGCCATCTATCATACCTTTGTAGCCATTCATAATCCCCACAACTTTTATATTATTAAAATTGGCAGTACGAACTACTGCTCTTATACAGGCATTCATTCCGGGCGAATCGCCACCGGATGTAAATACTGCAATTTTTTTCATAACACAAAAATAAAAAAAGCCCCGCCGAAGCGAGGCTGTTTTGTAAAATATTTTTAAAAAAACAATTAAATCTTTTTCTTAAAGTTAAATTGAACGTAGTCATTATTTTCGCCAGTACCAGGAGTAACAACAACATCTGTAACTTTAATCAGTACTTTAGTGTCTGTTCCTCTAAGTTTTGCTATTATCAAATCACCTGTATTTACTACCATCCATTTTACAGCAGTACCTGAAGCATCCCAAGCTGCATCTAGTTGACCTGTATTAGAAATAGTTTCATAAGTATAAGAAGTTACTTTTTTAAACATTGTAGCATTTTTACTTGTCCATCTGTGTGGCCACGCAGCAAGTTCAGAAACTGTAACAGAATCTTGTAAATCTTTATCAGCATTATTGTCACCAGATACTTTTGGAGCACCGTCAAGCAAATCAAATGCACCTGCTTTTGAACCTAAGAAATTCCATACTCTTAAAGGAGCACCAAGAGCGTCTTTATCATAAGATGTAAGTGGAGCTCCTGCTTTGTCTGTTGTTGTAGTAATAGTTATAGATTTGCTTGAACTAATTCCTGCATCATCACTGGCAGTAATTGTCCATTTTTCACTTGCTTTACGCGCAAGAGTACGACGGTTTAATTTGATTTTTGTATATGTTTCATTAATAGTAGTGTCAAGTTGTAATGTAACTCTACCATCAACAGTTGATGTTACTTCTACTTTTTTAATCTTTTTTGAATCATCTCTTACACTGAATACAATTTTAAAAGTTGTATCTCCATCCATACTAATATCTGTAGTGATTGAGCCTGACTCAGAAATAAGGTCAATTTCAGGTGCAGGATTAGCTGATTCATCTCCGCAAGAATTTAGAATAAACAATAGACCGAATACTGTAATTGAATAAAATAATAATTTTTTTAATTTCATAGCTTTTTGAATTTTTATAATATAATTTGCAAAATAACTACGATTTTATCGTATTAACAAAATATTATTAATTTTTTTACACTTATCCGAACTTTTTTTAATTTTGGAAATAATTGAGGTAGAAAGCCTTGTCGTTATTGGGATTTAATTTGAAAAGCCAGAAAAAAAGTCGTCAGTTAAGAGTAAGAAAAGTTAAATAGGTTTACACAAAAAAAGTGTAAAAATTGTCAGAAAAAGTAAAGTCATTTCAGGACTAAAATTGAATTGTAAAATTATAACAGGATTAATAAATTAATCTGTAAACTTTTTTTAGTACGATACAGTAAAATAATCTTAGCATTTCATAATACAAAAATATTTTTTTTATTACTACAAATTCACTTCAAAACATGCAAATTCCCTTTGTAATACTTTTCTGAACCGTCATTGAATTTTACTTTCATTAGGTAAACATATACGCCTTCTTCATGTATAGGGTGCCAAGGAGTGCAGCCTTGGTAAACTAAACGATATGTTCTAGCAACTATTATCATATTGTAGCTCTCTACCTTCCATCCGTATGGGGCAAATTCATCATTAAGCCCATCGCTGTTATTGCTTACCGCATTGGGGATATAAAATGCATCAGATTCTGCTATTTTTATTGTTTGACTTACGGTATCTGTGCATCCGTATTTGTTTTTTACGGTTAATGTTGCTCTAAAAGTTGAAGTATCAAAAACCGGTAATCGTACTATGCTCCAATACAGATGTTGTATTTTTAAATCATTGCCTATTTGCCAGATGTATTTATTATAACCTTTGTTTTTAGGGCTTAATTCTATACTACCATTATCAACCGTAGGATTTTGAGGAATTATATCAAACAAGGCATCAGGATTTTGTATTACATGCATTATAGCAGAGTCTGAGGTAGTACATCCTACACTGTTTTAATACTAAGTTTTATGTATTGCTTTCCAATATTATTGAGTTGTATTGAGGTGTCTTTTATCAGGAGTTGTGTAATGTTATTTTCCCAACTAAGAATTGAAGTATATGGAATTATTGAAGAACTTTTATTTTGGATTAATATGCTTTGGTTTTCACATACTGAATCTTTTGTAGTTTTTATTTTTGCCCTTGCCTGAGGAAATAGCATAATGCTATCCTTTTGTTCGGTTTTGCAAAAATCTCTGCTTATTACCTTAATTTTCTGCTTTGTATTAATTCCTTCCAGACTCAAGGTTTTACCCATGTCTATTGGTTTTGAGGCTCGATACCAAACATTAGTAAGTATGTTTTTGTACCCGCCTTTGGCATTTACACTTAATTTTAAACTGCTGTCAAAACAAGTTGGTTTTTCTATTTTGGTAATAATAGCTTCGGGTATTGTAATTTTTATTTCTGATGTATCGCTTATATCATTGCACACATTTGTAATTATAGCTTTTAGAATTGTATTTTGTTCTGGCTTATATCGCAGTGTATCTGTATTTGATAAAACTTCATTCAATGGAGAATACCAACAATAAGTGTAATTTTTTGTTTCGCCCGTTGAAGGTCTTAATTTTAGTAGTGTTTCTGTATTGCTGCATATTAAAGTATCTGTTAAATGCTGAGAAAATGCTTGGTTTTTAAATTTTATGTTTATAGTTTGAGTATCATTTTTTATAGTACATCCATCACTTAATACAGCCTTTATATTCACAGGTTTAGTAATTTTCAGTTTGATTGAATAGCTTAAAGAAAGTGGTACATTGTATTGCGAAAGCCACTTATAGTAATAATTATTACCTAAACCACCGTTTGGATTTATATTAAAATAAACTTCATCGTTTTTGCATATTTGTGTATCTTGAGGCAAGTCTGTTATTTTTAGTGGTGGTTTTAAATATACCATTTTATAAGCTGTATCTATTTTTCCACAACCGCTGCTGTCGCTCATTATTATTCTATATTTTGTGGTTTTATCGGGATTTGCAGTTGTGGTTTTTAAAGTACTGTCTTTCGTTAATCCTCCCGGACTCCAGTGCCAGCGGCTGCCGCCTTTAGTTGTAAGTTTTATGCTTGCACCTTTGCATATTGAAGTATCTCTTCCTGCATTTGCGGTGTCTTTACTGTATATGAGCAATCGCAAAGTATCGTACTTGTAATAGCTCTGCACTACAGGACTTGTGCTAATGATTCTTATTCGGTAATGCGGGCTGCTTGCTATATCAAACAGCGGTAATACCCCATTTATTACCCCATCTGTATCGCTTTTTATACTTCCCAATTCCATTTCTTTACCAGTAAAATTTCCGTACTCATCGCTAAGTTGAGCTATGAACTCATTGTTGTTATTAAAATCTCCGTTTTTAGAGTATGGTATTTTTATGGTATCGCCAGCACAGTAGGGACCGCTTTTTACATAACCTCGAATAATATCAATGTCGTGGATTTTCATTAAGATTATATCATAATTAATATTAGTAGTATATAATTTATTGTTTAATAATACAGAACCTGATAAGAAACCTGAAAGCAAAATTTCTTTTCTATTATTTGCACTTATACTACTTAAAATTTGGTAGTATATTGAATTAGAAATTCTATTCATCCATAAAATATTACCAAATTTATCTGTTTTAAAAAACCAAATTCTACCTAAAGAATCTGGAAGGTTAAAATCGTCAAATATTGCATTACCCCCTATCGTACCTCCAAAAACAATATAATCACCTACAATTTCAATGTCAATAACTTGGGTAGAAAAATGACTAAAATAATCAAAAGTATCAATTTTTGGTAATTTTATCCATTTTAATTTAAGATTAGAATCAAGAAGTACAATCAAAGGAAAATGACTGTAAGGTAATTTTCTATTAATTATTTTTATAGAATCTTTAATTATATTTATAGAATCATTAAACTCCCCCCCTATAACAATACTCAAATCACTAAATATTTTGAATGAATTAATTAAAATATAAGATTTTTTCCCTTTACTTGAAAATAGTTGAACATTTTTTATAAACTGGAGATTACTATCTAAATAAAATAAATAAGTTGTTTGAACAATTTGTCCTTTATTATATTTTATATTAGAAATTTTAAATGTGTCCAAAAAAGATGTCATACATAATAAAGTATTTGAGGGTGATGTATTTAGAATAAATTTTCCTATTGCTCTGCCAAAAATAGGCTCAGATAATTTTAAAAGATTTAAATTTTTATCAAGTTTTATTATAAAACAACTTGTATTTTGAATTGTAAGATTTAAACCAGGAATAAAAAGTTTAGAATTTTGATGTTTTATATAACTTATTCCTAATAAAATTTCATTTCTATTGTTAATTGTCAACGATTCAAATTGTATCCTACTAGTATCAGACATTGTATATATATTATTAAAATTACCATTAGTATCAATACTAATAATGCAATAATTGAATCTACCTTTATAAGTGATATTGTTTATTTTCGCATAATTATTAAAACTACAAATGAAATAAATTTTACTATCGGAAGACGAAAATAAAATATCATTGATTATAAAATATGAATTGCAATCATCTGGTTTCCAAATCCATTTCGTTTTCCCTTCTTTATTTAAATAAGCTATAACAGATGGAAAAGTAGGATTTTTACCTGATGAAGAATGAATTTTAAAATTATCAATTTTGGTAGAGTCCAAAAACCTCCAAGCAACAATTGAATTACCATTCGGTAAAATTTTACAAATTGGAAACATTTCGCTACTTAAATCTCCAAATTGCTTTATGTATTTATAATTTTGGGCATTACATGTGTATGTAATGCCCAAAATTAATAAACAAAAATTAAAAATATATTTTATCATAAATTAATTGGCAAAATCTAATCTATACGTTTTATAAACATTGCTTTTGTATCAACAACTTGTGTATTTACAATAAGAGAATAAAAATATTTCCCTATAGCCAAATTAGAGCAGTCTAACTCCATTTGTCCAAATCCGGATTTGCTTATTTGAAATACTTTAACTATTTTTCCGTTAATATCAGTAACTTTTAAAAAAGCATTTGAAGTGGTTTCTGGAATAAAATAATCAATTAATGTTTTTTCATTAAATGGATTAGGATGATTTTGAAACAAAAGGGGAAGTTGATTTAATATTTCATTTTGAGTATTGATAATTTTTGAATCCTTAATTTGACCGGAAGCAAAAATTAATTCAAGTTTTGATGAAGTGAAAAGTGATGTAGGATAAGGATTGCTCTGCAAAAAAGGTGTGGGTGAATCAGGTATTAATAAGGAATTGTCATGAATAATAAAATCTTGTCCTATGGCATAATTGGTGAATAAAAATGCTGACAAGAACATAATAATCAGTTTACAGTTGAACAGTTGGTTTGATGTGTTTTTAATTGTTAGATTCATTGTATTTAGAATTAGAAGTATAAAGTATATAAAAGTTATTTAATAAAACAAGATAAAAATTTATAATTCTATCACACTCAACCTAACCTTTGGGTTATTTGATGCCTCAAAAGTTTGAGTTCCTTTTTGTTTTTTTTAATAAATTTAAGCTTTCGGATAGTTATGTAATATTTTCTCATATTTAAAAATATATTAAATATTTTTATATTTTTATTGTTAATTTTATGGAACATCAATTGCAAAAGAATTTGTTCAAAATATTTTTTTAATAATACTGACAAGCTGACAATGCTGGATAAGATATATGATTTAAATGAAATGGAGACCGAACAAGAATCGGCTGATTATGTTGCAATTTATTCTCCTGAAGAAGAAGATCCAAACGAAGCACAGGATCCAAAGGAATTACCTATTTTACCTTTAAGAAATACAGTTTTATTCCCGGGTGTTGTAATACCAATTACAGTAGGGAGAGATAAATCAGTAAAATTAATTAAAGATTCTTATAAAAAAGATAAGATAATTGGAGTTTTAGCTCAAATTGATTCAAATAATGATGACCCAAATATTGAGGATTTATATAAAATAGGTACCGAGGCACATATTTTAAGAATGTTTAAAATGCCTGACGGAAATACAACCGCAATTTTACAAGGTAAACGCAAAATAGAAATTGATACAGTTCTTAAAACAAACCCGTATTTGACTTGTAAAGTCAATCCTATTTTAACCGATAAAGTTAAATCAACGAAAGAATCTAAGGCAATTGTAGCATCTATAAAAGAAATGGCTACAAAAATTATTGAACTATCTCCAAATATTCCATCAGAAGCAAATTTTGCTTTAAAAAACATTGAAAATCCTAATTTTCTAATAAATTTTATTTCATCAAATCTAAATATACCTGTTAAAGAGAAGCAAAAAATTTTATCTTCGGTTTCGTTTGATGAAAAATCTAATTTAATTCTTGGATACTTAGATACCGAATTACAACATCTTGAATTAAAAAATCAAATTCAAAATAAAGCAAAAACTGATATAGACAAGCAGCAACGTGAATATTTTCTCCAGCAACAAATGAGAGCTATTCAGTCAGAACTTGGTCAAGATTCTACTGATAAGGAAATAGAAAAACTCAGACTAAGAGGGATGAAAAAAAAGTGGGATTCAAAGTTGGCAGATTTATTCAACAAGGAGTTAGATAAACTAATGAGAACAAATCCTGCGGCACCTGATTATTCTGTTACATATAATTATTGCGAACTATTATTAGAACTTCCATGGAATGAATACAGCAAAGACAATATTGACCTTGCTAAATCAAAAAAAATACTAGACCGCGACCATTTTGGGCTTGAAAAAGTAAAAGACAGAATACTTGAATATCTTGCAGTTTTAAAACTAAAAGGTGATTTTAAAAGTCCGATACTTTGTCTTTATGGTCCGCCAGGTGTTGGTAAAACATCATTGGGGAAAAGTGTAGCACAGTCTATTGGCAGAAAATATGCCAGAATGTCTTTGGGCGGATTGCACGATGAAGCAGAATTAAGAGGACACCGAAAAACATATATTGGAGCAATGCCAGGAAGAATAATTCAGGCATTAAAAAAAGCCGGAACTGCCAATCCGGTATTTGTACTTGATGAAGTAGATAAAGTTGGAAGAGATTTTAGAGGAGATCCTTCATCAGCATTGCTTGAAGTATTAGACCCTGAACAAAACACTGATTTTTATGACAATTATGTTGAACATGAATTTGATTTATCAAAAGTAATGTTTATTGCCACTGCAAATTCGTTAGATACAATACAACCGGCTTTGCTTGATAGGATGGAAATTATAGAAATTAATGGTTATACGGTAGAAGAAAAAATAAATATTGCCAAACATCATCTTATAAGAAAACAAATTTCTGAGCATGGATTAAAAACTGCTCAATTCAAAATTTCAGACAAGATAATTGAAGTTGTTATCGAAAATTATACAAGAGAGTCAGGTGTTAGAAATCTTGAAAAAAGAATTGCTTCTCTTGCAAGATACAGAGCAAAACAAATTGTTGCAAACGAAATTTTTGATGCAAAGATTGATGAAAATTTTGTAAATAAAGTTCTGGGAAGACAGAAAGTTGAAAAAGAAATGTATCAAGACAATTCTTACGCAGGTGTTGTAGCTGGTCTTGCTTGGACATCAGTAGGCGGTGAAATACTTTTTGTAGAGAGTAAAACAACAAGAGGCAGCGGAAAACTGACTCTTACGGGACAGCTTGGTGATGTAATGAAAGAATCTGCAATTACCGCTCTTACTTATTTAAAGGCAAATGCAGATTATCTTGAAATAAATCCTAAAATATTTGACCAGAACGATATCCATATTCATTTTCCGGCTGGCGCAATTCCAAAAGATGGTCCTTCGGCAGGAATTACCATTTTAACTTCTCTTGCTTCGTGGTTCACACAAAAGAAAGTAAAGCCAAATATTGCGATGACTGGAGAAATTACATTAAGAGGTAAAATATTGCCTGTAGGAGGTATTAAAGAAAAAATATTGGCAGCAAAAAGAGCTGGAATTAAAGAAATAATTATGAGCGAAAGCAATTGTAAAGATGTAGAGGATATAGGTGAAGAATACACAAAAGAAATGAAGTTTCATTATGTTAAAAATATGTTACAGGTTTTAGATATGGCTTTAACAAACGAAAAGGTTGATAATCCAATAATATTTGAAGTAGAGGAAAAGAAAAATTGATTTATTAAACAAGCACTAATAAAAAAAGCCGTTTCAACTACTAAAATGGCTTTTTTTATTTGAATAATATTTCAATATTTATTTGCTTTTAGTATCCTTATCTTTATCTTTTTGTTTTTTGAACGCATCAATATCAAAAAGTAGCGAAAAACGTATTGTGTTTTGAAGTGGATGACGAGATGTAAATGGTTGCAAATATGCAGCATCTACAGATATTACATTATATTTTATTCCTACACCAATTGTAGCATATTTTCTGTCACCTTTGGTTTTTGATTCATTAAAATAACCTGCTCTTACAGCAAATTGCTTATCATACCAGTATTCAAAACCTAATGCAATATTGTATTCTTTTATTTCTTCTTTAAATCCTCCAGGTGCATCACCGAAAGAACTGAACATTCCTGAAATTACAGAAACATCTTTATTGTCTTTTCCAAATTCTATTACTTTTTTTCCATTTACATCAATACTATCGCCTGAATTATCGGCTTTTTTCATATAAACAGGATAAGTTGGTACTAATAATTTATTAATATCCAACAATACTGTTATTTCGTTATGATCATCAATTTTTGTATTTAGACTAGTTCCTATTTTTAAGTTAGTTGGGATAAAATCTTTTTCGGCAGAGGTAGAATAAGTAATTTTATTTCCAATATTGGCTATTGCTGCTCCAAATGCTAATTTTCCTTCTTTTCCTCCCAATTTAATTGGTTTTTTATAATAAACAGTAATGTCACCAGCAGCGGCTTTTCCTGGTTTGAAATTACTACCTATGGTACCAGAAGAACCACAAGTAAGACAAGAATTAATAAATTTCATATTTCCGCCAAGTGATAAATTTTCTGATAACTGAGTAGCATAGCCTAAATCAACCGCAAGTTCGTAAGGTGTTCCATTGCCCATTGTATTGGCAAATTCGTCAGTAAATTGAATTTCGCCAAGTGAAAAATATCTTATAGAACCTGTTATTACGCTTTGATTGCGTCTGCCAACTTTAGAATACATTGCCATATTGTAATACCAAACATCAGGTACTAATTGACGTAACCATGGAGCTGCATTAAATGCTATTCCGGCTTTTTTTTGCAAAAATGCCATTGATGATACATTCCAAAAATAAGAATTTATGTCAGGATCGCGGGCTACCCCGGCATCACCCATTCCGGCGCTTCGTGAGTCTGGTGTTATTGTTAAAAATGGAACCGCAGTGGTAATTACATTTAATTGTCCCGCAAGTTCATCTTTTGTCATTGTTGTTTGTCCAAAAATATTAGATGATATCGCAATTAAACAAACTAAAATTAAATTATTTTTAAGCATTTTTATATTATTAAATATATTGGCAATTTTAGAACTTTATTCAAACATATTCAACAAATATATATTTTTTTTTTAACAAACAAATTATTTTATTAAAACCATTTTTTGCAACAGTTCTTCTGTATTTCCATCATCTGATTTTATTTTTATTTTATAAAGGTAAACTCCTCTGGCAAGATTTTGTCCGTAATTGTCTTTGCCGTTCCAATCAATATTGTCAATATGCGAAGGAGCATTTATAATTTTTTTATAAATTGTTTTTACAATTTTGCCGCTTATAGTCATAATGTTTATTGATATATCCAAATCTTTGCCGGCTTTGTTATGGTCAAACATAATTTGGGTATTTGAAACGAATGGATTGGGATAATTTAACAGATTATTGATTGATAAATTTTGATTGCTGCTTACTTCAAATTCAATAGATTTTTCGCTACTATTGTTATATACATCCCATGCTCTAATTTTTAAGGTATGTTTTCCTGATGATATTTGTTGTATATTGAAATTTACTTCACCTCCCTGATAGCTATCTAAAGTTGTTGAGTAGAAATCATTTAATATATAATTTTTCTTTGAGGACTTTTCATAGTCTATACTAGCAAGTATTTCGCGACCTACGCCATTTCCGGCAGTATTTATTCCATTTTCGTCCCATAGTTTTACAATTAGTTTAGGGTTATTATTTACTAAGCCACCATCTACAAAATTTTCGTCTTCTAAGAATATTTCAATTTCAGGTCCTTTGTCATCTTTTGCAATTAATGATGAAGTTCCACCTACAACAATACTGTCGTAAATTCCACATGCATCTTGATTGTCATTGTAAGCATAAGAGAATATTCTTCCTTTTCCTATTGAATAATCTATATCTTTTGGAATTATAAATTGTACCTTAAAAATTCCTGATTTTACACTTGCTTTACCTCTATATAATACATTATTTCTTACTGTAAAAGTTTGAACTGTGCTGCTTATATCGTTTGCAAGTGTTTTAAAAACTTGTTTTTTATCAAATAATACAATTGTTACATCTCCGTTAAAATTTGAAAGTATCGAATCGTTTAAATTTGTAACAATTCCTTCAATTTCTACTTTTGCAAGTGCTTTTAAGGTATCGCTATTGTTGTTTAAAATATTTTTTGAATTAATTTTTGTAATTTTTGTATTCATTTTTGGTAAATTTAGCGATAGCATGGGGTCGCCAAGCATTACATAATTTCTTACATTGTATTCATTCCACATTCTGTTTTTTACAATACGATAAGATTCTCCGAATGTAGTATGATTTTTACCATCAAATTTTAAAAGATTATCTCTGTATAAATTTAATGAAAACCTTGTATTTACTCCGATATAAACTTTTCGGGTAGTGGTCATCATGCCTATTGCTCCACCTTCATTATTTATTATCATTAGCTCGCCAGGTGATTCTTCTTTTGGATTATCAAATTGTGCAAGGTCGCATGTTCCAGTAACAAAAAACGTGAGTTTGTCATAGTTTTTCCAACTCATAATTTGCGGAATTGTAACAACTCTTTCGTGTGCCATACCACTTCCTCCTCCATGTCCGAAATAGTTAAAAAGTAAAGTGCCTTTTGAAATAGAATTATTTACAGTTTCGTTTACGTCTGGGTATGAATTTCCGTTTCCTAATGATATTTGTTTAAATGCATCAAGATAAATTTTATTAATATTTGATTTGTTGTATTCAGTTTCTGTAAGTGTAGCTAAAGTTTCAGAATCTTTAAAATGAACTTCATCATCTTCGTCATCTCCAAGAAATGTAAAATTAACTCTCCAATCGCCTTTTGTTGAAGCTGTTTTATAATGAATTATTTTATCAACATATACTTCGGCATCATAAACTGATTTTGCCGGCAAACGCCCAATTCCCATATCAAGATTTTCTTGAACATTAAGTTTGGGCCAAAAACCTGCATTATCGTCTAAAATTACAAAATAATCATCAGAACAATAACTTGAAACAGAATTAATTGATTCGTAACTCTCCATTGTCGGTACAAAATTTCCACCTTTGGCCAGTTTGTTTTTATAGTCATAACTTGCGTCACCAAGTAGTAAAAGTGCCTTTGGTTTGTGTTGATTATCGGCTCTGTCATAAAGCATTTTTATAAAATCTCTTATTGCTGTAATATCAACTGCACCACTTGAAAATTCATTATATATTTTTTCAGGATATGCTATTATATATGTATAACCATTTTGTTTTTTATGAAATTCACCTATTTTTTCGGCTTGTTGCTTAAAGTCGGGATGGGTTAAAATAATATAATCTGCTGGCAAAAGTGAATGTAGATTTTGGTTTTCTACTTTGCCGACAAACTCAGGTGTCATCTCACTTCCACTTATAAATGATAGAAATTTCAGAAGTTTATTATTTGGATTTACTGTAAAAGAAGATTTTCCATTATCATCATAAGTTTTTTGAAAACTTACATTATTAATATCAGTTACATCCCATAAAAAATGCTGTGGAGATAATGATTCAATACTGTATTTTACTTTTTGGTTTACTACAGATTCAATGTTGAACAAATGAATTTGACCATTCACAGTCTTCATTTTTCGTTTAACTTTTATTTCAAAATAATTAAGCCAACACTCAGAACTTAGTTGTGGTCTGAAAAACTCATATTTTAACTTTATCGGGAAATTACTATTAAGAAGCGAGTTTTTAGTGCTAATACTTGCGTAATAGTCATCTGTTTCAAAATTAACAGAATTGGCAAAATGATTTAAAAGTAAGGTATCGTTCAAATAAAGATTTGTAAAAGTTGGTATTGCTGTACGGGTAGCAACTTCAGATTTCAACGAGTTAAATGGATTGCTTATCACATCGGATATATTTATTTCAAAAGTTTTATTATCTATTGTAAGAGATTCTCCAAACCATTCTCTACCACTGTTTCTAAAATTTATCTCGTCATTGTCATTTACATATAAATAATCTGATTCAGTAATTGTAATTTGAGGAGTTATTCCATTGCCATCGCTGGTTTCTTGCATTCTTTTTCCTGTCAAACCACCCCATGTAATAAAATAATACCCAAAATCAGAATATGTATTTTTTTTATGAATATAATTTTCGTTTTCTATATCCCAGCTATCTGGTCCCTTTCCGTAAAATAAAATATAATCGTCATTGTCTAATTTATTATTTCCATTTAAATCTGAAATATATAAACTGTTTTCTGCTAAATCGTCTGTTCGTTGGTAGCTAATAGGTTCTGGCAACATAGTACCTCCGTTACCAAAAATTTTAAAAGTTGACAAATCAATATTATCGGTATTAATAGAATTTTTACTAAAAAATTTTTTGTCAATTTTATAAGCCCCATCATCTTTTATTTTAATCTTATAAAAAGTTCCTTCGGCAAGTATTGAATTTGTTTTATTTCCTTTTTTTAGAAGTTTTTGTGATACAGTGCCTTTATATTTTAATATTAAATCAAAACTCACAAGCCTTTCTACAGTTTGATTAATAACTCTATAAGGTATAACTTTAATTTTTAATCTGTTTTTTAAGTCTTCATTCAAATTATAATACTCAATTTTTTTTAAATCTTTAATAAGGGATAAATAATCAGGAGAACATTCAATTTTTTCATAAATTTCATTTGTTAAAGTTACATCATATTGTGTATTACCTGTAACTTCTGAAAATACCCAAAAAGGAATAACCAAGCTTGCTGAGATGGTAAGATATTCAGCATTTTTAAAATTGCAGGGAAATTTATTAATGCAATTATTCCATACAATTTGGTAATGTTTTGATTGAGAAAAACTAAAAACTGAAATATGTATTATAGTTACAAGCAAAAGCAACTTTTTAGCATAGGAAGAAGTCATGTACATAATCCGAAACAAAATTATCTTAATTTTATTATGTAATTTAAATAAAAAGATGAACATTTGTAAATTAATTTAATTTTTTACACAATAATTATAAATGATAAAAAGTTTAAACAATTTTAAAATATGAGAACAAAATTCTTTACTATCTGTATGTTAATTCTAAGTTTTGAAGTTTTAAAAGCTCAAGACCCAGAGATGACACAATATTACGCAGCACCAATTTATACAAATCCGGCTATGGCAGGAACAGGAAGTTGTAATGGAGGTGGCAGAATAAATCTTAATTATAGAAATCAATGGCCAAGTTTACCTGGTACATTTGTTACTACTGTTGCATCTTATGATCAGCATTTTGATGGAATAGGCGGCGGAATAGGGTTAATTGCAATGAATGATGTAGCAGGTGAAGGAAAATTAACATCTAATTCTTTTGCAGGTATTTATTCTTATCAATTATCTGTAAATAGAAAATTTACAATGAGATTTGGACTTGAAGCTCAGGTAATAAACAGGGCAATTGATTGGTCAAAATTACGTTTCCCCGACCAGATTGATGCAACTAAAGGTTTTGTGAAAGCTACAAATGAACCACTCGATTATAATCGAATAACTTTTCCTAATTTCAGTACAGGCGTATTGGGATATACCGAAAGATTTTATGCGGGAGTTGCAGTTCATAACCTTATAAAACCAATCCAATCATTTTTGGGAACCCAAGATTCAAAACTTCCAAGAAGATACACTTTTCATTCAGGATTAGTAATACCACTTGATAATAAATATGATCCTAATATGACTATTTCTCCAAATGTATTATTTATGTTGCAAAATAAATTTACCCAGCTCAACTTAGGTTTTTATTTTAATAAAGGACCTCTTGTTTCAGGACTTTGGTACAGACAAACTTTTGGTACTTATGTAAATTCTGATGCACTTATGCTTTTGGTTGGATTTAGAAAAGAAAGATTTAAATTTGGTTATAGTTATGATTTGACAGTTTCGTCAGCAAGACAAGCAGCACCAGGGAGCCATGAAGTATCTGCTTCGCTTGAGTGGTGTGCTAAAAAAAGACCAATTAGATACAAAAAATTAACTTGCCCTGATTTTTAATTATTAAATAAATAAAAATATTTTAAGATTAAAAAAAATACAATATAATTGCAGTTTAATCGTTAAATTACACAAAAATACAATATGAGTTTAAAAAGAAGTATAACAATGGCTACAATAGCAGTAGCTTTTCTGCTTCCTACTTCATGCAGTAAAAAAGAAAGATCATCTACAACAGGTTGGAAATACAATGATGCAAAATGGGGAGGATTTGAAACGCATGATTATGCTGGACAGGAAACAGGACCAGGGCTTGTACTTGTAGAAGGAGGTACTTTTACTATGGGTTCGAGTGAGCAGGATGTTACATACGAACATAATAATATAGAAAGAAGAATTACTGTTCCTTCATTTTATATGGATGAAACAGAAGTTAGCAATCTACACTATTTAGAATATTTGCATTGGTTAAGCAGAGTGTATGTTGATTACCCAGAAGTATATAAGCAAGCTCTTCCTGATTCATTATGTTGGAGAGATAAATTAGCGTATAATGAACCATTTGTAGAGTATTATTTCCGTCATCCGGCCTATAAAAACTACCCTGTAGTTGGTGTTAATTGGCTTCAGGCAACTGCTTATGCAGCATGGAGAACAGACAGAGTAAATGAATATATTTTGATTAGAGAAGGAATACTTGTACCAGATGCAGGTCAGGTTAATGAAGAAAATTTTAATACAAAAACTTACTTAGCTGGTCAGTTTGACGGGAAACCTGGTAAAAAACCAATAAAAGATATTAAAAATAAAAAAGGAACACGCAAAGTAAGAATGGAAGACGGAATATTTCTACCAGATTACAGACTTCCTACAGAAGCAGAATGGGAATTTGCATCTTATGGAAATATAGGGCAATCAACTTATGAAAATGTGAATGTTAAAAAGATATATTCATGGGGTGGTTTAACTACAAGAAATCAAGGAAGAAAAGAAAAAAACAGAGGCTTGATGATGGCAAACTTTAAACGTGACCGAGGAGATCAGGCAGGTATTGCCGGTAAAGAAAATGATGGAGCATTTATAACTAAAGATGTTAAATCTTATTGGGCTAATGATGTTGGATTGTATAATATGAGTGGAAATGTTAGTGAATGGGTAATGGATGTTTATCGTCCGCTTTCTTATGAAGATATGACCGATTTTAATGCATTCAGAGGAAATGTTTATAAGAAGAAAAAACTTGACGCAGATGGTGTAATAGATGTAAAAGACAGTCTTGGGAGAATAACTTATGTTCCTGTAACTGAAACAGAAAATCAAAACAGACGCAATTATAAAAAATCAGACAATATGGGTTTTCTTGATGAAGAAACTTATTCTGATGGTGAACAAGGTTACGAATATTCAGTATCTTCATTAATAAATAACAAAGCAAGAGTTTATAAAGGTGGAAGCTGGAATGACAGAGCATATTGGTTAAGTCCTGGCACAAGAAGATTTCTTGATGAAGAACAAAGTTTATCAACTTTAGGATTCAGATGTGCTATGCACAGAGTTGGATCTAGCAAATAATTATTAAGTTTTAATAAATAAAAAGGGGTTTCAAAATTTGAAACCCTTTTTTATTACTACACAAATTATGGACATCAATTGAATAATTTTAATATTTATCATTCTGAAATAAACATAATTTCAGTTTAATTTGCAGTGAAATGGACAATAGATTAGCAGACAGAGTTTTTTATTTTGCCGAGTCACAAACTCTCGAAATGGCAAAAAGAGCAAGAGAATTATCGTCAAATGGTACAAGAGTTATAAACCTTAGTCTTGGTGAACCTGATTTTGCTACTCCAACGCATATAGCTGATGCAGCCAAAAAGGCAATAGACAATGGTATTACAAAGTATTCGCCCGTAGCAGGATTTTTAGAGCTTAGGCAAGCTATTTCCGAAAAATTTTCGAGAGAGAACTCTTTGAAATATTCACCAGAACAAATAGTAGTATCAAGTGGTGCTAAACACTCAATTATGAATGTAATTTTATCAATTATCAATCCGGGAGATGAGGTGATTTTACCAACTCCATACTGGGTAAGCTATCCGGAGATGGTAAAACTTGCTTCAGGTGTACCTGTATTTGTAAAAGCATCTGTTAATAACAACTATAAAGTGTCTGCTCAAGAAATAGAAAAAGCTATAACTCCGAAAACAAAAATGTTTCTTTTTTCTTCACCATGTAATCCAAGTGGTTCTGTTTACAGCAAGCAAGAATTAAAAGATATAGCAGATGTATTTGCTAAACACCCAAATATATATATAGTGTCTGATGAAATTTATGAACATATAAATTTTGTATCAAAACACGAAAGTATTGGTCAATTTGAATCTGTTTCAGATAGAGTAATTACAGTAAATGGTGTGGCAAAAGCATTTGCTATGACAGGGTGGAGGATAGGATACATTGGTGCACCTGAATTTATAGCAAAAGCATGCGAAAAAATTCAAGGACAGTTTACAAGTGGAGCTAACAGTATTGCACAAATGGCAACGATTGAAGCAATTACAAGTCCGCTTGATGCTACTAAATCGATGGTTAGTGAATTTTTAAACAGAAGAAATTTAGTATTACAAAAAATAAAAGAAATACCAGGTATAATTACTAATACACCCCAAGGTGCATTTTATATATTCCCTGATTTTAGCCATTTTATTGGAAAAACATTGCATGGTGTAAAAATTAATTCTACAAGAGAATTGTGCTATTATATACTCGACAAAGCAAATGTTTCTGTTGTGTCAGGTGAAGCGTTTGGAAATCCTGAATGTGTACGAATTTCGTATTCTGTAAATCAGAATGATTTGAACTATGCTTTCGAAAAAATCAAAGAAGTATTAAGCTAAATTAATATTGAAATCTGCAACAGACATAATTAAATCATTTGCCAAGCTAAATATTCTTGTAATTGGAGACGCAATGATTGATTCGTATTTTATTGGTAAAGTTGACAGAATTTCTCCAGAAGCACCGGTACAAATTATAGCAGTTAAAGAAAAAAATCATAGACCCGGGGGAGCAGCAAATGTAGCTTTAAACCTTAAAAGTCTTGGAGCAAAAGCAAGTATTTGTTCGGTAATAGGGAACGATAGTGAAGGAAATGAGCTAAAAAGTCTTTTGCATGAAAATGGGATATGTATTGATGGGATTTTTTCAGAAAAAAACAGAAAAACCACAATTAAAACAAGAATTATTGCTGAAAATCATCATTTACTAAGAATAGACAGTGAAGATACTCATAATATAACTAAGGCAAACGAGGACAAAATCATTCAATTTGTTAAAAAAAATAAAGAGAAATTTGATGCTATAATTTTTGAAGACTATAATAAAGGAGTTTTAACCAAAAGAGTGATAAACGAAGTAATAAAAATTGCGAATCAAAATAATATTCCTACGATAGTTGACCCTAAAAAAGATAATTTTTTTGAATATAAAAATTGTACACTATTCAAGCCAAACCGAAAGGAAGTTAAAGAGGGATTAAATTTAAATTTTGATTTGAATGATATAAAAAACTTAGAAAAGAGTGCAGACTTGATTTTAGAAAAGTTGAGTTGTTCTTCAGTTATGATTACACTTTCTGAAAATGGTGTTTTTTTTAAAAAGAACGGTAAGTCAGTACATGTAAATGCTTTTAAAAGAAAAATAAAAGATGTAAGTGGTGCAGGTGATACTGTAGTTAGTGTTGCTGCACTTTGTATAGCACTTGATGTAGATATTACTTTACTTGCAAACATAACAAATCTTGCCGGTGGACTAGTATGTAGAAAATTGGGGGTTGTACCAATTGAAAAATCCGAACTTGCTGATGAAGCAAAAAAACTTAAATTATTAATTTAACATTTTTTAAAATCTATTCGTTTTAATTATTTTTTTGTCTAAAAATATTTATAGCCTATTAAATAAAATTAAGTAATAAACATTTTTATAACTTAGCAACAAAGAGTATTATATTAAAGCTAATTTTGCGGGAAATATGAAAAAAATTTCTTCAGCACTTATTTCGGTATTTTATAAAGACGGGTTAGATAAAATAGTACGAAAACTTAGTGAATACGGAGTAAAAATTTATTCAACCGGAGGAACACAAAGTTTTATTGAAAGTATTGGAATACAAGTAACACCTGTAGAAAAAATTACAGGTTTTCCTTCAATTCTTGGAGGTAGAGTAAAAACTCTGCATCCTTCAGTGTTTGGAGGGATACTATACAGAAGAAACAATTTACAGGATATTTCTGAAATAAATGAATACAATATTCCTCCTATTGACTTGGTAATAGTTGATTTGTATCCGTTTGAAGAAACAGTGAAAAATGGAGGGACAGAAGATGAAATTATTGAAAAAATTGACATTGGTGGAGTTTCACTAATTAGAGCAGCAGCAAAGAATTTTGCAGACACAGTAATTGTTTCAAACAAAAATCAGTACGATAATTTGTATAACATCATATCAGAAAACAATTGCTCAACTACAATTGATGATCGTAGAAATTTTGCTAAAGATGCATTTGCAAATACATCGGCGTATGATAATTTGATAAAAAATTATTTTTCTGATATAAAATCTTATGAACTTAGATATGGAGAGAATCCACATCAAAAAGCATATTTTACCGGTAATTTAGATAAATTTTTCACAAAGCATCAAGGTAAAGAATTATCATACAACAATCTTTTGGATATTGATTCTGCAATAAATTTAGTTTTAGATTTTCCAAAAGAAGAAATTTTGTTTGCAATAATAAAACATAACAATGCCTGCGGATTTTCATTTGGAAATACAGTAGAAGAAGCATATATCAAAGCACTTTCGTGTGACCCGATTTCTGCTTTCGGTGGTATATTATGCTGCAATAGCAAAATAGATGAAAAAGCAGCTATAGAAATTGATAAATTGTTTTTTGAAATAATTATTGCATCACAATATTCTCAAAAAGCAATTGAGATATTGCAAAACAAGAAAAACCGGATTATACTTGAATTAAAAGATACCCAAGTAAGCAATTCCACTGTAAGGACTGTATTAAATGGATTTTTAGAGCAAAACAGAGATGACATTATTTTAAAAACCGAAGATTTAAAAATTGTTACAGAAAAAAAACCTACACAGTCTCAAATTTTAGATATGATTTATGCTGATATTATAGTAAAACATACAAAATCTAATGCAATAGTTTTATTTAAAAACAAACAATTACTTGCGTTGGGAACTGGCCAAACAAGCAGAATTGATTCACTTGAACAGGCTATACATAAAGCAAAAAAATTTGGATTTGACCTAAAAGATGCCGTAATGTCGAGCGATGCTTTTTTCCCATTTCCAGATTGCGTAGAAATAGCAGGCAAAGAAGGAATAAATGCAATAATACAACCTGGTGGCTCTATAAAAGACCAGCTATCGGTAGATTATTGCAATTCGAATAATATTTCGATGTCAATTTCGGGTTTTAGACATTTTAAACATTAAAAAAGCAAAAAGATAAAAAGTATAAACATTGGTGTAAATATTTTTTTTAATCTTTTAATAAAACAAAGCAAATCGCAATAAATTTGTAGAAATAATAGTAATTCAGCTTTAATGGGCATATTTAACTTTTTAACACAGGAATTGGCTATAGATTTGGGTACCGCAAATACTCTTATAGTTTATAAAGACAAAGTAGTAGTTGACGAACCGTCAATAATTGCCAAGAATCGCAGCACCGGCGAAGTAATAGCTATAGGACGCGAAGCTCAGAAAATGCATGGCAAAGCTCACGAAAACATTAAAACCATCCGACCATTAAAAGATGGTGTTATAGCTGACTTTGAAGCTGCCGAGCAAATGATTAGAGGAATGATTAGACTCATTAATCCAGGCAAATCATTGTTTAAACCACAACTAAAAATGGTAATTTGCATTCCATCAGGTATTACAGAAGTAGAGAAAAGAGCCGTAAAAGAATCAGCAGAAAGAGCAGGTGCCAAAGAAGTATATCTTATACATGAACCAATGGCAGCAGCAATAGGTATAGGTATTGATGTATCAGAGCCAATGGGAAATATGATAATTGATATTGGAGGCGGAACTACCGAAATTGCCGTAATAGCTCTATCGGGTATAGTTTGCGACCAAAGTATTAGAGTAGCCGGAGATGATTTTACAGAAGATATTGTAGAATATATGAGACGTCAGCACAATTTATTGATAGGCGAAAGAACAGCAGAAATTATTAAAATTGAAGTAGGCTCTGCATTGCCTGAATTAGATAATCCCCCCGAAGATTACCCCGTAAATGGCAGAGACCTTATGACAGGTATTCCAAAACAAATTCATATTTCGTATTCCGAAATTGCATTGGCACTTGATAAATCTATATCTAAAATTGAAGAAGCGGTACTTAAAGCATTAGAACTTACACCGCCAGAATTGAGTGCAGATATTTATAATACCGGATTATATCTTACTGGTGGCGGAGCTTTATTAAGAGGACTTGATAAAAGAATTTCAATAAAGTCAAAATTGCCTGTATATATTGCAGAAGACCCACTGAGAGCTGTTGTAAGAGGTACGGCACATACTCTTAAAAACCTCGAATCTTTCAAATCAATTATGCAATAAAGCAAAAATCTAAAGTGGAATATACATGCGGAATTTCTTCCTATTTATACAGAAATATTCACACTTCTTTTTATTTATAATACTTGAGTCAGTAGCTTTTTATATTATTTATTCTTTTAATATTTATCATCATGCTGTTATATTAAACACCTCTAATGATGTAAATGGAAATATTATTAAACAAAGAGCCAACGTAAGCAAATATTTTTCACTTGAATATCAAAACGAAATTTTACAGAAAGAAAACAACGAATTAAGAAAAAAAATTCTTGAGTCATATTACATTGACAAAGGCGATACTATCACAAATACAGATACATCGTTTAGGCAAAAATTTACATATATTCCGGGAATTGTAATACAAAATACAACAGACAAAAATGATAATTATATTACAATTGATAAAGGCACAAGGCATGGTGTAAGAAAAAATATGGGAGTAATTTGCCCCGAAGGTATTGTAGGAATCATAGTAGTTGCATCAGAAAATTTTAGCATTGCCATGTCTGTGCTTAATAGTAAATTTAAGACAACACCAAAATTGGCGGGCAATTCATCAATAGGAAGAGTTACATGGAAAGGTGGCTCGCCATTTTATATAAACATTGAAGGAATAAATAAATACAATACAATAAAGAAGGGCGAAAAAGTAAAAACAAGTCCATATTCTACTATTTTTCCTGAAAATGTAATGATAGGTAAAGTTACTGAAGTAAAATCATCAGTAAGTGATGCGTTTTTTCAAATAAAAGTTAAACTTTCTACCAATTTTACTATGCTTAGAAGTGTATATATAATTAATAATTTACAAAAGAACGAAATTGAAGAATTAGAAAACAGTTTGAAAAATGACGATTAATATTATAAGACATATTTTTTCATTTTTACTTCTCGGGAGTTTTCAGGTTTTTATATTAAATAATCTCGATATAAGCAGTTATTTTAATATTCAAATTTTTATTATGTTTTTGCTTTTACTACCAATTAATACCGAAATATGGCTTTGTATTACAGCAGGATTTATAAGTGGAGGAATTATAGACGGCTTGTCAAATACTTATGGAATTCATGCGTTTTGCGGAACGGCATTAGGTTATTTCAGATTTTTTTATATTAAATATTCACTCGACAAAGAAGAGATAGAAAGGGGTATGTCGCCAAATTTGCGTAATATTTCATTTGTATGGCATGTAATTTATATACTTATATGTTCTTTGTTTTATCATTGGCTAATGTATGTGTTAGAAGCATTTCAATTCAAAGGACTTTTGCTTAATTCAATAAAAGCATTTACCAGTGGTGTTTCAGCTACAATTTTGATTATAGTTACAGGATTTATTTTCAGCCGTAAAACTACCAATGTCTAAGGGTGGAAACAGAAATATTTCATTAATAATTGCAGTAATTTCAATAGGTTTGCTGTTTTCTGTACGTTTGTTTTATCTGCAGGTAATAGACAAATCTTATGTTGATTTTGCAAATGCAAATTCAAAAAAAATACTTACAATACACCCAAACCGTGGCTTAATATACGACCGCAATAATAAACTGATAGCCTATAATGATAATTTTTACGATTTGTCAATTTCGTATCCTTTTACATTAAAAAACTTTGATACAACAGGTTTTTGCACAATACTCGAAATTACAAAAGAGAATTTTATAGAAAGACTAAAAAAAGCTGAAAAAACGGTTTACAAGGGTAGTGCTACATTTTATAAAAATCTTGAGTTTTACAAGTTTGCTGCATTACAAGAAAGAATGTATGATTATGGAAAATTTTATATAGAAGTAAAATCAGACAGAAAATATAATACAGCATCAGGGGCACACGTACTTGGCTATATAGGCGAAATTTCAAAAAAACAACTTGAAGAAAAAAACGAAGAAAATTATTATTCAAAAGGAGATTTTATTGGTTTGGCAGGATTAGAAAAATACTACGAACCTGAACTGAGAGGTATAAAAGGCGAAGAAGTAATACTTGTAGATAGTCGCGGAAAACAACAGGGAAGCTATTCAAAAGGGAAATTTGATAAAATTCCTATACCCGGTAAAAAGGTAACAACCACATTAGACCTTACACTGCAAGAGTATGCAAGCCGATTGATGCAGAACAAAGCAGGCAGTGTAGTAGCAATAGAGCCATCAACCGGCGAAATTCTTACTTTGGTATCAAGTCCTGAATATAATCCAGAAGCACTTACTATTAGAAATAAAAAAAAGAACTATGGAGAATTACTGAAAGACCCAACTTTGCCACTATTTAATAGAGCAGTTACTGCTGCATATCCTCCGGGTTCGGTTTTCAAATTGCTTAATGGATTGATTGGTCTTGAAGAAGAAATGATATATCCAGAAACCACTTTTCCGTGCTACAAGGGTTATTCAATTGGCAATTTGCATGTAAACTGTCATCCACATCCACAAAATCTTGATTTGAGAGGTGCAGTTGCCAATAGTTGTAATGCTTATTTTTGTTATACTTTTAAAGAAATTATTGAAAACCCAAAATACAAATCTCCCCGTGAAGCATATATAAAATGGAGAAACTATATGCTGCAATTTGGGCTTGATAATAAGCTTGGGTCAGATATTAATTTTGAATCAGAAGGAAATATACCAACTCCCGAGTTTTATGATAAAATGCACAACAACCGATGGGGTTTTACTAGAATAATTTCACTTTCTATTGGGCAAGGCGAAATATTAATTACTCCATTGCAAATGGCTAATGTTATAAGTACAATAGCAAACAGGGGGTATTATTATACTCCTCATTGTATTCGTAAAATTGATAATAAAAATGCAATACCCAAAAAATTTAAAACAAAACATAAAATAAATATAAAAAAAGAACACTTTGAGGTAGTAGTAGAAGGAATGAGAAATACGCTAATAAGCGGTACCGCTGCCCGAACAGGAATTGAAGGAATAGAAATTTGCGGTAAAACAGGTACTGTACAAAATCCTCATGGTAAAAACCATGCAGTTTTCATGTGTTTTGCCCCAAAAGATAACCCCAAAATTGCAATAGCATGTATAGTAGAAAATGCAGGATTTGGAGCAACATGGGCAGCACCTGTAGCCACCCTTTTAATAGAAAAATACTTTAAACGCGACTCTGTTTCTTCAAAACCCGAAATGGAAGAAAGAATTTTAAAAGCTCGTTTATTGAAAAATCCAAATGATAAAGATTCAGCAGCTAAAAAAGAAGAATTAGAAAATGAAGAAATAAAAAAACAAAAAAATGACTCAACCGAAAAACGTACTACAAAAAACAACTTGAATAAAGAAGCTGTAATTGCCAAAAAATTTACATTTAACAAAAATGAAAGAAAAAAATATAATTGATACAGCTTCATTCGACTGGACTATTATAATTATATATATTGTAATGGTTTTATTTGGCTGGTTTAATATTTACTCAGCTTCATGGAACGAATCAACAGGCAGTATTTTCGATTTATCAAAAAATTATGGAAAGCAATTTTTGTTCATTTGCATTTCTGCTTTTATTGCAATATTCTGGCTGTTTTTAGACCATAAATTATTTAATATTTTTTCTTATGTTGTGTATTTTTTGCTAATTGGATTAGTAATTTCGGTATTTGTAATAGGTAAAGAAATAGCTGGAAATAAAAATTGGATAGCTATAGGTAGTTTTAATCTGCAACCTGCCGAGTTTGCTAAATATGGTGCTTCTTTGGCTTTAGCAAAATTTTTAGGAACTCCTGATGCCAGACTAAAAGACAAAATGACTTTTAGAATTGCAACAATGATATTTCTTCTTCCTATGATTTTAATACTGCTGCAAAAAGATACAGGTTCTGCACTGGTGTTTTTATCTTTTTTTCTTGTATTATATAGAGAGGGCCTTTCAGGTGTTTGGTTTGTCATTGCACTATGTTCAATTGTTGTTTTTATTCTTACTCTTTATTTTGGCAACATTTGGGTTTCGGGTGTTTTTGCTGCGATAGCATTATTGTTTTATTTGTTTAGCTCTCGAAAAAAATATTTAACCATTCCTATTATAGTTATTACATTAGTTGTAACCGCATTTAGTTCGAGTATAAATTTGATAATGGACAATGTGCTTAAAGAACATCAGAAAAAAAGAATTTTGGTAACATTCGGATTACTTGAAGACCTAAAAAAAGAAGGATATAATGTTCATCAATCAAAAATTGCAATTGGTTCAGGAGGATTAATAGGAAAAGGCTACTTGCAGGGAACACAAACTAAACTTCGTTATGTGCCTGAACAACATACCGATTTTATTTTTTGTACAATAGGCGAGGAATGGGGTTGGGTTGGCAGTATGGTTATCATTATATTATTTGTTACACTTATTGCCCGAGTGTATTACCTTGCCGAAAGACAAAAAAACCGATTTAACAGGATTTTTGCCTACTGTGTTGCCTCAATTTTATTTTTTCATTTTACTATAAATATTGGGATGACAATAGGTTTGGTACCTGTAATAGGAATTCCATTGCCATTTTTTAGTTATGGTGGCTCTTCGTTAATTGGATTTACAGTTTTATTATTTACTTTGATAAAGCTTGATTCTACACGATCGAGCGAAATGAGCACCTTAAAAGATATGTATTAAAAAAATAATTATGAAATTTCGATAAATACCCTGTAACCATTGGGTTTTATATATCCTGTTGTTATATTAAAATTTATATTATTTGTGAACTTATACTGTTTTAATCTTTCTTTTTGTATTCTAATTCCTTTTGGCTCATAAATTCGTTTTTTGTTTGCGTTTTCTCCATCTCCATTATCTGTAATTTCTATAGTAATTTTATCGTTTATCTTTTTTATGTTTATTAAAATCAAATATTCATCTTTGTTTTTTACATAAGTAAAACCATGTTTTATGCAGTTTTCTAAAAACGGCTGCAAAAGCATAGGTGGAACTTTTACATTATATAGGTCAATATTGTTATGTATAATTTCATATTTAAAAGTATAATCTTTTCTTAATCTTTCAATATCAAGATATAAAATATCTAAATCTATTTCATGTTTTAATGATATTATCTGTTCTCCCGACATATTTAAAATTAACCTCATCAATTTTGCAAATGCATTTAACGTATCTTCAGATTTTTGATATTCACCTAATTTTATTAATGCACTTATTGAGTTTAGGCTGTTGAATAAAAAATGTGGATTTAGTTGAGTTTGTACAGCTTGAAGCTTAAATTCAGCTACCTTTTTTAACAATGCTTCTTCACTTAATTTTTTTCTTTGCCAATAATAAATAGCCGATATTATTATTATAACCAGAAGCGACGTAAGCAGTATATAAAATAGTTTGCTCTTGTACCAAATCACATTTATTCTGAATTTTACTGAACACACTTTTGTACTTCCTTTAATTCTAACTTTAAAATTATATGAGCCTTCGGTTAATCCCGTAAGAGTTACGTAATTTATACCTTTATCTAATTCAAACCATTTGTGTTTGCTGTCACTTAGCGTATATTCATAAACAATTTCGTGACTGCCGGCAAAATCAAAATTTGTAAAACTGATTTTTAAGTTGTTGGCATAATCAGGTATTGATAAAGATTTTCTAAAATCAAAAAAATCAAAATTTATACCTTTTACAGATGTAACTATTGGTTGAGAGTTAGTGAAATTTAATACTTTTGATTGGTCAATTAAAAAGAAAGAATCAGATTTTGATAGTAGCAACTTATTACTCTCTGTTATTGCTATAAACCTCTCATACCAATTGTTTACTGTAGAACTCATTAAATTATTAAAATCTAAACATTGCTTGCTGTTTTCATCGTAATAAAAAAATCCGTCATTACATAGTATGAAAATTCTTTTTTCCTTATCTTCAATAATTCGGCGAACTGCATTTGAGTTCAATCCTTGTTTTCCAGTTAATGCTTTTAATTTTTTATTACTTATGTCATATTGATATATTCCGCCAATTTCAAGTGGTATCCAAAGGCGATTTTTATAGTCTAAATATATGCTCTGCACAAAATTGTAGTTTTCTGTACTGAATTTTGGCAAATTAAAAATGTTAGATACTATTTTTTTGTTTAAATCAAATTCTTTTACTGTACGATTGTCAATAAAATAAAACTTTTGGTTTCTGATATTTGAAATTAAGCATTTATCAGAAATATCGGCAATTAGCTGCCAGTTGTTTTTTGAAAGTTTAAATAATCCCTTATCTGTTAAAAAAAACAAATTGCCGCTATTGTCAGAAATTATGGTTTCACAACTTTTAAATTTATCAGATATGTAATTACTGTATTTCCCGCTTTGTGGGTCAAAGCACACTAAAGTATTAGTAATATTAAGTATCCATATTTTACCATTATCATCTTCTTCTAATTCGGTAGCATGTGGTTCGTAATTTTTTAGAGTTGACGGCAAAGTAATTTGTCTTTTCAACTCAAAATTTTCAGAATATTCAAACAGACCGTCATGATTTGATACAGTTGCAAAATAGCTCTTATGTTTGTTACTGTATATTATGTCTGTAATTACCGAGCCATAATAGTCTTTTGCGAATTTTTGCTTAGGAAAAATTATTTTTTCTGAAGCATTTAATTTTGGAGAAGACATTAATAAACCCTGCTGTTCATTTAATCCAAACCACTTATTGCCGTATTTGTCTTTCAATATACAAGTTACTCCAAAGTTTAATAATATATTGTCTTTAAGAAGCATATATTTGGTAAATGTTTCAGTATTTTTATCAAAAGTATAAACTCCGGCAGATGTAGCTAGCCATAAATTATTGTTGTTGTTTAGTATTTTTAATATCGAATTGTCATTTGAAATTGTTTGATTAAAATTTTGCTGATTGTAAAAGTAGTTTTTGAAAGTTTTTGAAGTTAAATCAAATTTGCCTAAACCGCCGAAAAATCGTCCAACCCAAACAGTGTTTTTATCTAAATTTAAGGATATAACATGATTTAAAGCCAACTGATGTGATAAGTCGGGATGATAAAGATTATAATCAGTAATTTTTTTTGTATAAAAATTATAAGATTTTAAACCTGAGCGGCACCCAAGCCATATTATAGAATCGTTTGCAGGGTCTTGTATTATTGAATTTACTGTATTGTTATCCCAGTTTGATATGAAATCTTTTTTTAATGGATGTAGTAATATTTGTTTAAACTTACTGCTTTTAATATCATAGCTGAAAAAACCTGCTGCCAGTGTTCCTATCCAATACAACCCTGATTTCCCTTTACAAATACTAGTAGAAACAGATGGTGAGTTTTCTATTTTTATCAATGAACATTTGTTGGTGTTTAATATAAATATTCCTTCTGTATGAGTTGTAACAAAATAAGTAGTGTCATTGTATTTTAAATAATTCTTAAAGTGATTTATACTGTTTGCTGATGATTTACTTTGAATAAAAATATTTTTAAATTCATATCCATCGTATCTGCTTAACCCATTATATGTTCCTATCCATATATAGCCTTTATTATCTTGAAATATAAAATTTATATTGTTATTTGAAAGTCCGTTTTTTACTTTGTAATTTATTACATTAATATTGTTTGTTTGGCAATAAATAAGACTTGTAAGAGCTAAAAAAAAAGAAGTTAATATTAATGTTTTGTAATTTTTCAACTAAATAAAGATTTTAAAACACTACATAAAAATTTTAAGTAATATAATAGCTAATTACTACATTAGAGTTATTTTTTGAATACTTTCAAAAAAATCATTTTTGTTAGCTCTCGAAATTTTTAATTCGGTTCCGTTACTCATTATTACACTTCCGTTTGTACCTTTTGTAATTTTAGTTACATGAAAAAGATTAACTATAGATGATTGATGAATTCTGAAAAATTTTGAATGATTGAGCAACTTAGCATACTCACCTATATTTCTGCTGACTACTATTTTTCTGTTATCAGTTAAAAAAAATGTTGTATAGTTTTTATCTGCCAAGCAATAAATAATTTTATCAATATCAATTATTTCTAATCCATTAATATCGGCAAGTGCAATTCTGTGAATATTGTTTTTTATTAATGATGTTCTTTTAAGACAAAGTTCATTTACCGTTTTTTTTAACTCTTCGGTATCTATAGGTTTTAATAAATAATCGTAGGCATGTATCTTAATGGCTTTTAATGCATACTCGGTATAAGCTGTTATAAAAACAACATCAAACTGAAAGTTACCTAATTGCTCAAGCATTAAAATACCGCTTTGTTCGGGCATTTCAATATCTAAAAATAAAATATCAATTTGGTTTTGCTTTATAAATTCAGTAAAATCTTTCGGATTTTGAAATGTTGCAATAACATCAACCTGATGACAGTTTTTACTCAGGTCAATTTTGAGTGAAGAAATTGCCAAACTTTCATCGTCAACTATACAAGCCTTTAATTTTATTGACATCAATACGCAATTGTACAATAAAACCAAAAGTATTGCAAACAGCTTATGAAAATAATTTGCAATTTTCATTGTTTGTCAATCAAAATGACATTAAGTTTTTTTTCTAATAACTCAAGCCTGTTTTTTAGCTCAATATTTTCTTTTTCAAGCTCCTGAACACTTTTTACTAATGGAATAATCAAATCCCCGTATCTCATCTGATACAATTTATTATTTGCATTTGGTTTATCAATGCCGGTAAATTTTGCTCCGGTAATTTGCATTACGCTATCCACTTCCTGAGCTATCAGTCCGTTAAACCTCATTTTTTCGATATCGTATTTGCTTTCCCAATGAGATGAATCTCTTATTCCCAAAATAACATTTTGCTTGTGGACGTTCAGATTATAGCTCACAGGCCTCAGCTTTGAAATAAAAGTCAAACCGGGAACGTCTTCCAATATGTTTTCCTTAATGCGGCTGTCGCTATAGGTAGTGATGGAACTCACCTGGGCGTTGAGGCTTGTTACACTGTAATTACCCAAAGCTACTTGATTGTTGCCACCTATGTATGCCTGGTAACCCAATGCGGTTGTGTTATCATAATCATTTCCATACCATGTTTCAGCCCCGATGGCAGTCTTGTATGAACCTTTGGTGGTGTAATACATAGCGGCATACCCTACAGCAGTATTTTGAGAACCGGAGTCATTATTTCTTAAAGTACTTTCGCCAAATGCAGAATTATACATCCCTTTATTGTTGCCGGGCGTGGAGCTTCCCCTCAATGAATAATGACCTACCGCAGTATTTCGTGTATTTTGCGTATTGCTTGTACGATTATCTGCATATTGCATAGCTTGATAACCTATTGCTAAGCTACCGCTATTCCCTACGTTTCCACCCAATGCTTCTTCACCAATTGCAATATTATAGTCCCCAAAAGTATTATTTACCAGCGAACTGTTGCCAATAGCCAGGTTACTCCATCCACCATTATTCTTTTTTAATGCCTGATAACCGAAGGCATTGTTGTCGTAACCATTCCAATTGTCTTCTAAGGAATAGGAACCAACCGCAGTACTTCGTGAGGTTGAAGCATAAACCATACTGCGATACCCAATAGCCGTATTGTCTTCGTCAGATGATTCTAAACTCAAAGCGTGGGTACCAATGGCTACAGAGCGTTCGGCAAAAGGACTGTAAAACATGGCTCGGCTACCTATGGCTACATTCTCTGATGTAATACTGCTGTACATAGCACTATCCCCAATTGCTACATTTTTACTTCCTATATCGTAGTTTTGGTACATAGCTGCATTGCCAATGGCCACATTGTTATTGCCTATAGTGTTGCTTCCCATGGCATTCGGACCAACGGCTACATTGTATGAGCCGGAGTCGTTAAATTGCATGGCTGTTGCTCCAATGGCAACATTATAAGAGCCTGTATCATTTCTTAAAAGGGCAGAAACGCCAATGGCTGTATTAAAGTCTCCAACTGTATTATAATACAATGCATTCGCACCAACTGCAGTATTTACGCCTCCGATTGTATTACTCAATAAGGAGGAATGTCCAACGGCAGTATTCGAACCACCCTGAGTATTGTTGCTAAGTGCCCCGGCACCAAAAGCTGAATTGAAGAACCCACCAATGTTGTTGTACAAACTTGCGGAACCAATAGCAGTATTTGAGTAACCAGCTGTATTATTTGTCAAAGAATTTGATCCGACCGCTGTGTTGTTGTACCCATTTGAATTAGAAAGAAGTGCTTTTGATCCAATTGCCACATTATTTGTTGCATGATGAGATGAAAACACCGACGTTCCATTATAATAAAGAGCACTATCACCAATGGCTACCAGATTGCTGCAGTCGGTGTTTGAATAAAGTGCTGAATTTCCCATGGCAACATTTTGATCTCCATTCTGGTTGTTATACAAAGCCCCGGCACCGATGGCAGTATTACTATTACCGGTAGTGTTACTTGATAAACTACTATAACCCACAGCACTATTGTTACTGCCTGTAGTATTAAATAGCAAGCTATAGTTTCCAAAAGCATTATTTGCTTCTCCTGTAGTGTTACTGAATAAACTTTGATTCCCCACAGCATTATTATAACTACCGGTAGTGTTACTAGATAAACTTGCATAGCCTAAAGCATTATTGTGACTGCCTGTAGTATTATATTGTAAGCTATTATTTCCAAAAGCATTATTGCTAATTCCGGTAGTGTTACTTGATAAACTACTATAACCCACAGCACTATTGTTACTGCCTGTAGTATTATATTTTAAGCTATTATTTCCAAAAGCATTATTGCTATATCCAGTAGTGTTACTTGATAAACTTTGATTCCCCACAGCATTATTATAACTACCGGTAGTGTTACTAGATAAACTTGACAGACCAAAAGCATTATTATTGTTCCCTGTAGTATTATATTGCAAGCTATAGTTTCCAAAAGCATTATTTGCTTCTCCTGTAGTGTTACTGAATAAACTTTGATACCCCACAGCACTATTACCACTGCCTGTAGTGTTGCTATATAAACTTGCATAGCCTAAAGCATTATTGTGACTGCCTGTAGTATTATATTTTAAGCTATTATTTCCAAAAGCATTATTGCTATATCCAGTAGTGTTACTTGATAAACTTTGATTCCCCACAGCACTATTACCACTGCCTGTAGTGTTAGAATGCAAGCTATAGTTTCCAAAAGCATTATTGCTATTTCCTGTAGTGTTACTAGATAAACTTGACACACCAAAAGCATTATTATTGTTCCCTGTAGTATTATATTGCAAGCTATAGTTTCCAAAAGCATTATTTGCTTCTCCTGTAGTGTTACTGAATAAACTTTCATACCCCACAGCACTATTACCACTGCCTGTAGTGTTGCTATATAAACTTGCATAGCCTAATGCATTATTGTGACTGCCTGTAGTATTATATTTTAAGCTAATATTTCCAAAAGCATTATTAGTGTACCCTGTAGTATTAGAATACAAGCTTTGATATCCCACAGCACTATTGTTACTGCCTGTAGTGTTGCTATATAAACTTGCATAGCCTAAAGCATTATTGTTACTGCCTGAAGTATTATATTGTAAGCTATTATTTCCAAAAGCATTATTGCTATTTCCAAAAGTATTATTTAATAAACTTTGATATCCCACAGCACTATTGTTACTGCCTGTAGAATTATATTGCAAGCTAAAGTTTCCAAAAGCATTATTGCTATATCCAGTAGTGTTACTTGATAAACTTTGATTCCCCACAGCACTATTATAATAACCAGTAGTATTAGAATACAAGCTATAGTTTCCAAAAGCATTATTGATATATCCAGTAGTGTTACTTGATAAACTTTGATACCCCACAGCACTATTACCACTGCCTGTAGTGTTAGAATGCAAGCTATAGTTTCCAAAAGCATTATTGCTATTTCCTGTAGTGTTACTGAATAAACTTTCATATCCCACAGCACTATTGTAATAACCAGTAGTATTAGATTCCAAGCTATAGTTTCCAAAAGCATTATTGCTATATCCGGTAGTGTTACTTGATAAACTACTATAACCCACAGCACTATTATAATAACCAGTAGTATTAGAATACAAGCTATAGTTTCCAAAAGCATTATTGATATATCCAGTAGTGTTACTTGATAAACTTTGATACCCCACAGCACTATTGTAACTGCCTGTAGTATTATTTTGCAAGCTATAGTTTCCAAAAGCATTATTATAATTACCTGTAGAATTATCTTGCATTGAGAAACTACCCACGGCAATGTTTTCTGAACCTGTTGTATTTGAGTTTAATGATTTAAAGCCAAGGGCGGTATTATATGTGGCTCCTGAGTTAGCGTTAAGTGACTTATAACCCAGACTTGTCACCCCTGTGGCACTATCTATTATACCCGATACTTGGTTATTAATTCTAAACCGAAGTGCTTGAGCATCTTTAGTACCAACAAAATTAGAGGCATTTGTTCCGGTATTTCCGCTTAAGCTCCAAAAATTGCCGGCTGTAGATGGCAATACAACATACCCCCCGTTGCTCAGATATATGGTGTCATGTCCTATTTTAAGTGTTTGAAGTTCATTAGTAGAACTCGAATCATCAAGAACAACATTACCTCCATTAGTAAGATAAATTTTACCTTTACCGCCTGAAATACTAAGGTTTTGTATTTCGTTTGTAGCATTATCATCATTCAAATTAAAAGAGCCGCCGCCATTGCTCAAAGTAACAGTATTGCCCGATTTAGAAATAGTTTGCAATTCGTTTGTACTGTTACTATCGGCGTCATTTACATTAAAAGTACCACCGCCTTTACTCAAAGTTACATTTATACCGGATTTAGATAAAGTTTGAATTT
>JADLGN010000029.1 GCA_020849295.1 Bacteroidia bacterium | reverse complement strand
TGTATCTGTTATCTCCCAGAAGTACGAAGGGCTTCCTTTGAAATTGGGAAACGGATTACTCTCTATTGCATATTTGCCACATATCAGGGTATCTACATCTCTGTCTGCCTCGGCTATGTGTTTTACTAAAATTGAAAAAGAGCGTGTTGTTACAGCATTTTTAGGGCAATGGTCATCTATTGCAGATGCAGTAAATGTGTATGGTAAATCACTTGCCTGATTCTTTTTTGGTGTCCAGCAAAAAGTGGCGGTTTTTTCACGAACTTTCATATTTTTAATTGTAAATGTTGCACCAGGAATACCACGATTCCAAGTAAGTGTTACCGTATCTGGCGGAGGTGATTTGGCAGGCGGAGGAGGTACAAAAACCTTATCTTCTGTTGTTATATCAAAGCATAGAGATGACCCTGCACAAACAGTATATTTAAAAGTTTTATTTGTAATTTTGGGGGGATTATTTGCAGGGCAGGTTTGTACAATTATTTGCATATCACGCCGCGTCATCCCAATATTTTGCCACTTGCCTTTATCATCTTTACGCCATTCATCTATTTGCATTACAACCACTGCTTGTTGGTCACATTCGGTAGGAGTAAAAATGAGGTCACCTGTTTCTGGATCCATATAAATACCTATTGGCGGATCAGTGTTTGGATTATTTTGAGGTGGTTTCATGCCTCCAACAAAATATGCTTTTAATGGATAAGTTGGACTGTATGGTGAAGTATAACTAACTTGAGAGCCTGAGCTTTGGTATGCCGGGGCAAGTGAATACGATAGTGAGTCATAATTAATAGTGTCAACTGCTCCGTTATTAAAAAAGTAAGGCTGATTACAACAAATAATTGCTACCGGATCATTTGTCAATTGAGGTGATGCATTACATGGTTTTTTACATGCATCAAATTCAACAAATGTATAAAATCCTTGTTGTTGCATTCCAGTAGTTATTTTTGCTCCTCTTACATACAATAAGACAGAAATTTTAAATTTGCAACAACCATTTTTAATATATTTTCTTAAATCAACAGTTCCTTCAAATGTATGTCTTTCTATTCCATAAGGGTATGAACCATTGCATGGTTGCTGACAACGACTTATTTCATTTGCACATGTTTTTGTAATATCTGTAATACTTGTTCGAGTCATTGTTATTGTTCCTAAATTTGAACCTCCAACACATGATAATGTCAATGATGTTGGTGCGGTAGAAGAACTATTGCAATTTTCACTTGTACCACATTTTGGCGATTGCCCTAAAACATAACAACCGTTACAATCGCGATAAAAATTAAATTTTATATGGTAAATACTGTCATTTGTGCTTGAACAACGATACGTTATGTCATTTCCAAGTATATGATCTGCATAAGATTTTAAAGAAAATATCAGCAGAATAAATAATATATAAACTTGTAATTTTTTTCTCATAAATACTTTTTTTTGAAAAGACTTTTATTAAAATTATTTAGTTGCTTTTATTTCAAAATAATTTATGCAATTTATAATAATATTTTAATAAAATATATATTTATTTATTTGATGAATAATCTTGTTATTTAAATAATACAAATTGCTTAATAATATTCCAAAAAGATTTTGCTTTCGTTTTTTACAATTTAAAATAAAACAAAACAAAGTTTGTATTCATTGTTTATAAATTTAATTAAAAACGAAAAATAACTAAGATATTATTGAGTATTTTTTTTATACTTATTTTTTAACAATTAAAACGGGGATTTTTACATTATGCCTTACTGAATCAAGCGTAGTACCAAATAAAATATCTTTAAATGCTCTATGACCGTGTGCTCCCATTACAAGCAATTGACAATCGGTATTATTAACAATTTGAGCTATTATTTTCTTAGGGTTTCCAAATCCAAGTTTAATTTTAACATTGTAACCTTGTTGCTCAAGTTCTGACTTATAATGTTCAAGATTTGCCAAATCTTCGCTTGTTTCAAAATCATTTATCTCATTTCCCATCATTCTTGCACCGGCAGTTTCTACTATATGTATTAAAGTATATTCAGCATTTTTGCCACCTTGCAATATTGCATTACTTATTGCATTACTGTCACTTTTACTAAAATCAACTGTAATTGCAATTTTATCATATATTTCATTTACTGTAATTCTAAGTTTTTCTGGACTTCCGTCAGGCACCTTGTGTTTTCTGTATAATTTATTTTTTATTATTGGTACAAAAGTTATATACAACAACAAAATTGCTGCTCCGATAAGGATTGGTAATATAATAATGTACAACATCCAAGGATTTTCTGATTTATTTATCCATTGAGAAACTGTTTCGATTACAAGCCTTATATTTAGCCCAATTATTACAATTGCTATTATCCATGCTGCAATTTTTACCCATAGTTTATTGGCAAATTCACCCATTTGTTTTTTATCGCTTGTAAAATGAATAAGTGGAATTATTGCAAAACCAAGTTGCAAACTGAGAATAACCTGACTGAGGATTAATAATTTTCCTGTAGCTCCTTCACCAAGAATTAATATTGTTAAAAAAGCCGGAATTATTGCAATAAGTCTTGTTATTAGTCTTCTTAACCATGGCTGTAGTCTAATATTAAGATATCCTTCCATTATTATTTGACCAGAAAGTGTTCCGGTAAGAGTAGAACTTTGCCCTGCTGCAATAAGTGCTATTGCAAATAAAGTAGGTGCCCAATATGTTCCTAAAATATTTTCAAGCAGATGAAATGCATCTTGAATTTCACTTATGTTATTTAATCCGTATTTATAAAATGCCGATGCTGCAAGAATAAGTATTGCCGCATTTATAAACAGAGCCATATTTAAAGCTATAAATGAATCGATAAAATTAAATTTTATAGCTTCTTTTATTCCTTTAATGCTTCTATCAATTTTTCGGGTTTGTACAAGTGATGAATGTAAATACAAATTGTGTGGCATTACAGTTGCTCCAATTATACCTATTGCTATATACAATTCTTCATTGCTAAGTTTTTTTGGAATAAAACCTTTAAAAATTTCTGTTGCAGAAGGTTGAGCAAAAATCATTTCAAATATAAACGCAAAACCTATTGTGGCAATAAGAATTAATATTAATGCTTCTATTTTTCTAATACCATATTTCTGTAAGAAAAGTAAAAGAAATGTATCTAAAACAGTTATTGAAACGCCTACTATTAGTGGAATACCAAAAAGAAGCTGTAAACCGATAGCCATACCTATTATTTCTGCCAAATCACATGCTGCAATAGCAATTTCAGCTAAAAGCCAATTAAAAAAATTTACAATCTTAGGATAACTCGTTCTTGAGGCTTGTGCAAGGTCTAAACCTCTTACTAATCCCAGTCTGGCACTTAAGCTTTGTAATAGTAATGCCATTATATTACTCATAAGCAAAACCCATAATAGTTTATATCCGAAACTACTGCCTCCGGCTAAGTCAGTAGCCCAATTGCCCGGGTCCATATAGCCTACACTAACAAGATATGCAGGACCTAAAAATGCAAATAATTTTCGTCCAAAACCTCTTTTATTCTCTGTTTGCACACTTGAGTTTACTTCTGGCAATGATCTTGAACGCATTTTTATGTATTTAGTTAATTAAACAAAATTTTCTTTTGCAATGTTTTACTGAATTATTATTTACTTCTTTTTCTGTCTTTTGATTTTGGAATTAAATTTTTCAATATCATTTCTGAAATATTTTTTGCCGATTTCATTGCTCCATAAATTGTTCCATTAAGTAAATGGTCGCCACAAAAAAATATATTTTCTTTAGGATTTATTTCGTTTTCTCTTCTTTTGCCCAATACATAGTCCTGATTAGAAATGGCATTATATATTTTATAACATTTAATTTTTTCCCAATCATATACTTGCGAACCAAACACATTACTTACTTCATCTTTAATTTTTAATTCAAGCTCGTTTTCATCTTCGTTGGTCTTATCTATAATTGTTGCCACAATCAATGATTTTCCAATTGGGGCATAGTTTTGAGATATATTTGAAAGTACAGCCACACTACTCACAATTTTGTTTTCATTTGCATTAAAACAAATCAATTTTTCTTTGAAAGGACTTTTGTTTGCAGAAAAATAAAAACATGTTATACTCCTTTGCTTATTTTCAATATGCGATTTAATAATTTTTGAATATAGTCCGTTATAATCTGTTGCTATTACAAAGGCATCAGCTTTTAAACTTTCTCCATTTTCTAATAGTATTCTATCTTCTTCAATATTTACGGCTTTTGTATTAAACATAAATTCGCTTTTATCAAAATTTGAAAAAAGTTGTTTGGTAATTTCTTCTATTCCTTTTGCAGGTATTGCCATATTACCATCTGCCAACATTTTTAAATAAAATTCAAACATCCTTCTCGAAGTACTTAGTTCGTTTTCCATAAAAAAATGTGAGAATATAGGGTTAAATAAGTTTTTAATGATTTTTGAACTAAAACGGCGTTTTTTTAAAATACTCGATGTTTTAACTTCATATTTATCAAACACCTTTTCGTAGCTCATATTTGTTAATTCAAATCTGCGCTTTACAATGTTTATTTTGTCATTTAAGTTACCAATTTTAGAAAACAGAGATTTAAAAAAATATTTTGGATGTTTAAATGGGTCATAAAACTTTTGATAACTGTGATTTTTCATTATTAAAGCCCCTGATTTAAAATATCTGAGGTCTAATTTTTCTATATCTAAGAGTTCCGCAGCTATTGGATTGGCAGTAAAAAAAATATGAAAGCCATAATCTAATAAATAACCATTTATTTTTTCGGTTTTTATTCTACCTCCCACCCTATCATTTGCTTCTATAAATAAAACATCAAATTTGCCGGTTTTTTTTAAAAATACTCCTGTTGATAATCCTGCTATTCCTGCACCTACTATGATTATTTTCTTTTTATCTTCGCTCATTAATCAAACTTATTTTAACAATTAAAAAACTCTATTGTTTCTTCGATTGCAATTTTAAGACTTTTAGGTAATATATTTTTATCCCATGGATGTTTGCTATCAAAAGTATGATCAGCATTTTCTATTTTTATTAAAATTGAATGTGCTATATTGTTGTAAATCCATTCGGCATCGCTTACATCAACTGTACTGTCAGCAGTACCATGAATAATCAAAATTGGTTTGTCAAGTTTCATTAGTTGATGTTGTAATTCAAATCTTTTTTTATTGTCAACAAAGTTTTTATAAAATTGATAATACAAAGGCATTTGTTTTCCTGTTCTGGTGTTTTCTATAAAACTCACGCCTGTTTTTTCCCAATTTTCAATATCGCTAAGGTACATGTATTTTTCAAAATCATTTATTGTAGCCCATGCCGAAACCTTTTTTACTCTATTATCTTCAACAGCTTTTAGCATTGATATACCTCCGCCCCTGCTGTGACCAATTAAGTAAATCTCATTTTTGTCAAAATAAGATTTGAATAAATTTTCAGTGCTGCACAACCAATTTAAAATACAATCGAGGTCGTACATTTCTTTTTCAAAATTATTATTTCCGAAAGTTTCAAAATCATTCAAGTCGTCCATCATTTCAGGTGTTGTACCATTATGACTGAAATTAAATTTTAAAAAGAAAAAATTTCTTTTCGAAAATTCATTAGCTAATAAATTAAATGTGCCCCAGTCTTTAAAACCTTTGAAACCATGACTGAAAATTATAACCGGTGCATTTGAAATATTTTCTTTAAAATTTATATCAAAAGTTATAGGCTTATTTAAACTGCCATTTATTTTTAGTTGCTCTTTTAATATTTTTTCATTCATTTTATTGTAATTTAATCATATTATTAAACCCGTTTTTTTCGAACACCTTTACAGGGTTGAAAGATTTTGCTTTTCTACCAATTTTAATAATTTCAATTTTTAATATTTTGTCACCTTGTTGAATTGAATTTATTACATCCATGCCACCAATAACTTCACCAAAAATCAAGCTTTTATTATCTAAAACAAGAGTTGGTTTTAAGGTGATATTAAAAATGCTACCAAACGAATTTGACCCGATATTTTCCATTGATAACACACCTGGCTTATCGTGCTTTAGTTTTTCATTAAAGTTGTCTGTAAAATAATAACCTGGGTTACCTGTCCCATCGCCATTTGGGCAACCACCAATCAACATATACCCCTTTAGCACTCTATGAAATTTTAATCCATCATAAAAAGGTTCCCCTGGTTTTTTTACAGAATTAGATGTAATGCCTTGAGCTAAACCAATAAAATTTGCAGTAGCTAATGATGATTTTTTATATTCAAGTTTTGCTGAAATATTTCCTTTTTCGGTTACTATTAGTGCAAATATTCCTTTTTTGTATCCGAGTTTTACTATCTGTTTTTGCTTTGAAGTATAGCAAGAACAAAGGCTTACGCAAATTATTATAAAATAAAGATTTCTAAATTGCATTTTGCAAATTTACATTTTTGCTTTGTATAGCCTTATTTGTAAACTATTATCTTTGCAAACTTTTTCTATAAAAATTTAATGTCATTCAAATCAGAAATAAATAAAAGGAGAACTTTTGGAATTATAAGCCATCCTGATGCCGGAAAAACAACGCTTACCGAAAAACTTTTGTTATTTGGTGGAGCTATTCAAACTGCCGGAGCAGTAAAAAGCAATAAGATTAAAAAAACTGCCACTTCAGACTTCATGGAAATAGAAAAACAACGCGGAATTTCTGTTGCCACATCTGTAATGGCATTTGAGTATAAAAATTTTCTTGTCAATATTTTAGATACTCCAGGGCACAAAGATTTTGCAGAAGATACATACCGAACTCTTACTGCTGTTGATAGTGTAATATTAGTAATAGACTGTGTAAAAGGAGTTGAAGAACAAACCCGAAAACTTATGGAAGTGTGTAGAATGAGACATACTCCCGTAATTGTTTTCGTAAATAAAATGGACAGAGAAGGCAGAGATTCATTTGATTTGCTTGAAGAAATTGAAAAAGAACTTTCAATTTCGGTACGTCCGCTAAGTTGGCCTATAAACAAGGGAAAAGATTTTAAAGGTGTTTACTTACTTTATAATAATTCATTAAATCTATTCGAATCAAATAAAACAAAATTATCTGACGAAGTAATAAAAATTGAAAATATAAATGACCCTTCATTGCCTGAAATTATAGGTAAAAAAAATACCGAAAAACTCAAAGAAGATGTAACAACAATAAATGAACTATTTGAACCTTTTGATATTTCATTATATAGCGAAGGATATTTGGCACCTGTATTTTTTGGTTCGGCTGTAAATAATTTCGGAGTTAAAGAACTGCTTGATACTTTTGTTGAAATAGCACCTCATCCACAGCCTCGCCCAACAAACTTAAGAAACGTAAATCCTGAAGATAAGAATTTTAGTGGGTTTGTTTTTAAAATTCATGCCAATATTGACCCAAAACACCGCGATAGAATAGCTTTTTTAAGAGTATGTTCGGGAAAATTTGAAAGAAATAAATTTTATCACCATGTAAGACTTAACAAACAATATAGGTTTAATAATCCTTACAATTTTTTGGCACAAAGCAAAAATGTAATTGATGAAGCATTTCCGGGCGATGTTATTGGTCTTTATGATACAGGTAATTTTAAAATAGGTGATACTCTCACCGAAGGCGAAAATTTTATGTACAAAGGTATTCCAAGTTTTTCACCAGAGTTGTTTAAAGAGGTTATTAATACTGATCCTATGAAATCAAAACAATTAGAAAAAGGTATTGAACAACTTACTGACGAAGGTGTGGCTCAGCTTTTTGCACAACAACCGGGTAATAGAAAAATTATAGGAACTGTAGGAGAACTTCAGTTTGAAGTAATTCAACACAGACTAAAAAATGAATATAACGCTTCGTGTATTTTTAATCATCTAAATTACTACAAAGCATGTTGGATGACAGGTAATCAGCAAAAAATTGATGAATTTTGTCGTTTCAGACAAAAAGATATAGTTTACGACAAGGATAATAACAAAGTTTTTCTTGCTCAAACCTCATTTGTACTTCAAATGGCAAAATCAAACAATCCCGATATAGTTTTTCACGATACAAGCGACTTTAAACTCGAAGCGGTTTAGTAAAAAAAAATTAAACAACCATTTTTCAACTTACCCTGCTCCAGTCGCCATGAGTTTTTTTTCTGTTATCAAGCCAATTTCTTATTCTTATATTTTGAGTCTGACTAAGGTTTGGGTCGTTTTTTAATATTTCAATTACATCATTCCTTGATTTCAAAAGTATATCTTCATCTTTTACAATGTCGGCAATTTTTAGGTCGAGCAATCCACTTTGTCTTACTCCAAGCAAATCCCCAGGTCCTCTAAGTTTCAGGTCGAGGTTTGCAATTTCAAATCCGTCATTAGTTTGAGTCATAGCTTTTATTCGTTCTTTTGCCACATTGCTTATTTTTACTGACGACAACAATATACAATATGATTGCTTTGAACCTCTACCTACTCTGCCTCTTAGTTGATGAAGCTGAGAAAGTCCAAATCTTTCTGAGTTTTCTATTACCATTACACTTGCATTTGGTACATCTACTCCCACTTCTATTACTGTAGTGCTTACAAGCAGGTTTATTTCTCCATTTTTAAATAATTTCATTACAGCTTCCTTTTCTTTCGCCTTCATTCTGCCATGTACCATAGCGAGTTTGTATTTAAAATTTCCAAATACTACTTTTAAGTTTTCAAATCCATCTACCAGGTTTTGAAAATCACTTTTTTCTGATTCTTCTATCAATGGAAAAACATAATATACTTGCCTCCCTTTTGAAATTTCGCTTCTCAAAAAATCAAATATTTCATCTCTGCGGTTTTCGTATCTGTGTACGGTTTTTATTGGCACTCTTCCAGAAGGCAATTTGCCTATTTTAGATACATCAAGGTCGCCATATACAGTCATTGCTAATGTTCGGGGTATTGGCGTAGCAGTCATTACAAGCACATGGGGTTTTGTATCGTATTTGTTCCAAAGTTTTGCTCTTTGTGCCACACCAAATCTATGTTGTTCATCAATTACAACAATACCCAGACTTTTAAAAATAACATCATCTTCAATTAGAGCATGTGTACCTATTAGTATCTCTGTTTCTCCACTAAAAATAGATTTAATAATTTTTTCTTTTCGAGCTTTGCTAGTAGTACCTGTAAGCAATTCAGTTTTTAAACCTAGCCCGGAAGTAATTTTAGTAATATTTTCAAAATGTTGTAATGCCAAAATTTCTGTTGGAGCCATAAGTACAGCCTGTGTTTGATTATCAATAGCTATAAGCATTGAAAGAAGTGCTACAATGGTTTTGCCACTGCCTACATCTCCCTGAAGCAAACGATTCATTTGTTTTCCTGTTGCCATATTTGCTCTTATTTCTTTCAAAACCTCTTTTTGTGCATCGGTAAGTGAAAATGGCAGATAATTTTTATAAAATGTATTAAAAAAATAATCAATTTTGCTAAAGACAAAACCTTTTATAGTTCTGTTTCTTTTTAATTTTAGACTTGCAATTTTAATATTCAGAAAAAACAATTCTTCATATTTAAAGCGATTCTGTCCATCAGTAAATTCGCTATTGTTTGTAGGTGCATGAATATTTTTATATGAAATTTTTCTTGAAGCAAATTTATTTTTATTTAATATATAATCTGGTAATGTTTCTTCAGCAGAAAACTGAGGATTGTTAATTACATTTCCTATTAGTTTTGATATACCTTTTGAATCAAGAAAATGGCTTTTGAGTTTTTCGGTTACAGAATATACCGGCTGCATTTTTGATGTATTTTTTTCGTCTTCTGTCCATTCTATTTCTGGATGTACAATATTATAACTGTTATTGAATAAAGATGGTTTACCGAAAATTACACATACTTTATTTAATTCAATTGATTTTACTATCCATTTAATATGCTGAAACCACACTATTTCAATTTCTCCTGTATTATCTCTAAAAGTTCCGCTTAATCTTTTGGTTTTGCCAATTCCGATTTCTTTAATATTAGTTATAATGCCTTTAAGTTGGATAAATGGCATTTCTTCTGATATTTCATTTATTGTGTAAATTTTTGTGCGGTCAATATATCTGAATGGGAAATGATTAATTAAATCTTCAAAAGTAAAAATACCGAGTTCGTTTTTCAAAACTTCGGCTTTTACGGGTCCAACACCTTTAAGATATTCGATTGAGGTATGTAAAAAATTTTTATCCAAATTTTATAAAATTTTATGCATTAATGCAGCAAATTCCATAAGCCATGCTATGCCCATGTGTACTATAATTCCTCCGGCAATTGAGCCGGTTCTAATTGCTAAAATTCCCAATATAGTTCCACCAAAAAATGAACTTATGGTTTCACCCAAGGGTTTGCCAAAATGTATTGTTACATAAAAACATGCCATTGGCAATAAACAACCCCAACCAAAATGTCTATAAAAAGCAAGCAACAGAAATCCTCTAAAGAAAAATTCGATAAAAATGAAATCAATCCCGTAAAAAAATTCGTAGATAAAAAAATATTTTCTTTCTGCAGGAATATCCATACTTAAAGGAAATAACGAAAACCCTTTTGGATACTGATTTAGAAAATCTAATTGAAAAGAAGCCATAACAACTAATGGCAACATAATTGCCAACATAATTAGGTATGGTTTTGTATCATAATTTTTTAAAGTAAAACCATATAATGGCATTTTTTGCCTATCAGCAAAATACCAATAAACGAATACCGGAAGTAAAATCAAAAAATCTCTTAAAACAACAGCTATACATCTAAATAAAAAATATTCAGTTCGCCCGTCAGGCAATAATTTATATATATCGTAAGTGAAAAAATATAAGATTGACCTTGAACTGAAAACAATTGAAGCAAATAAAATTAAAAACCAGAATTGTGGGTTTTGCCATATTTGAAAATCATTGTAAAAAAAGCTGTACAACAGCCAAGCTACAGAAAAAGGCAAAAGGAAATGCAATACTACAGAAATAATATATCCTGTTTTACTAAAATTATTTAGATTAATTTCATCGGTAATTCCATAAGAATATTCAATATAAATATATAACCCGAGAAATAACGCAATTGATAACAAATACAATGGCTTTAATTCAGTAAAAATATAATCTTTAAGATAAATAACTATTTTTTTCAAAATGATTTGCAAAATACATACTTTAACCTTTTTTAAAAAAAAATTATCTTTGCAGCATGAGTAATAATCAAATTTCTTCATTTATTGACAAGTATTTTTTGCACTTTAATGCTGCTGCCTTAAAAGATGCTGCAGAAGGGTATATAAAACACCTTGATGAAGGTGGCAAAATGATGATTACACTTGCCGGTGCAATGAGTACTGCCGAACTTGGCAAAGTGCTTGCCGAAATGATAAGACAAGATAAAGTACAAATTATTAGCTGTACCGGTGCAAATCTTGAAGAAGACCTGATGAATCTTGTAGCTCACAATCATTATAAACGTGTACCAAACTATCGCGACTTAACACCTGAACAAGAATGGCAACTTCTTGAGCAAGGTCTTAATAGAGTAACCGATACTTGCATACCTGAAGAAGAAGCTTTTAGACGATTGCAAAGGAATATATACAAATTATGGAAAGATGCAGACTCTAATGGTGAAAGATTTTTACCTCATGAATTTATGTATAAAATGATTCTTAATGATTCTCTGAAAGAATTTTATCAAATAGATGAAAATGATAGCTGGATGGTAGCTGCAGCTAAAAAAAATATACCAATTATAGTTCCGGGTTGGGAGGATAGTACAATGGGAAATATTTTTGCTTCATATTGCATAAAAGGTGATATTAAGCCAACTACAATGAAATCGGGTATTGAATATATGATTTGGTTAAGTGATTGGTATCGCAAAAATTCAGAGGGAAAAGGCATTGGTTTTTTTCAGATAGGTGGTGGTATAGCCGGCGACTTTCCTATATGTGTGGTTCCGATGATGTATCAGGATTTAGAATGGCATGATGTTCCATTTTGGAGTTATTTCTGTCAGATAAGTGATAGTACAACAAGTTTTGGTTCATATTCAGGCGCAGTGCCAAATGAAAAAATAACTTGGGGCAAACTCGATATTCATACTCCTAAATTTATAATTGAATCTGACGCTACCATTGTAGCTCCTCTTATTTTTGCAAAGATTTTAGGTTGGTAATTTTTTCTTAAAATTTAAGATTTTTCAGACTTTTTGTTTGAGAAATAATAATTGTAAATATACCAAAAAATAAAACTAAAGCTGCACTAAACAATAATTCATTTGTGTGTTTTACATATTCATATTGCATAGCCGCAACTCCTTGTACAAGCAATAAAATTTCATTATATAATATACCAAAAATAAAAACTATTATCCCTGCAATAGTTAATTTGTTTAGTTTTATAAAACCTGAATTGACAATATAAGCCAGTAAAAAAACAGTAATTATGCCAAGCAATACAAGGTGTAAGTAACCTATTACAATAGGTCTGAAACTTAAAGCAATTTTGCTGATAGGTGGATATACAGAAATAAATTGTAAAATTAATTTTATTAATAAAGCAATAGCAGATAATGCAAAAAGAATTCCTGCAACTTTATTTAATTTAGCTTTTATAATCTCTAAATTTTTGAAAACAATAACTAAAAACATTGATATTGCTATCAACTGCATTACAGATGAAATAATAGCCCAAATATGTATTGCCAAATATTCATTTAACCATGGTACAGATAAAAAATATGCTCCAAAACACGAAAGAAAAAACATAATAAAAATTGTGTTAAATTTTGATTGATAAATATTAATTTCTAATAATTTAGAGGTAAATAAACCCATTATAACAAAAAAGAACCATCCATTGTACTGAAAATGCAAAAAGAAATAAATTGCACCAAGATACCAGTTCAAGTGATTTATTTTGTTCAACATAAGATATGCGAGAAAAAAAGTACCAATTGAAGAAATAATATTGAACAACAAAGCAGACTTAAACCAATTTTTTACAACATTATCGGTTGAAATCAAATTCAAATCTTTAAAATATAATGTTGCAAACAAATATGAAATAATTATAGAAAGTGTTGAGAATGTAACTGAAAAAAATCCATAACCTTGTAATGCAAACGAAACCATCATTAAATAAGCAACAATTAAATTTGCTACTATTAGTTTGAAATATTTTTTGTATGCTTCATTATTTCCTTTTCTATACAAATACTCTACAAGAAAAATAAACAAAGTTTGAGAAATCCATCCATAAAAAGAAAAATGTGAATGGCTGTGTAAAAAGTTTTTCTGACTAATAATTGGTAATGCAAATGCGATTTTATACCTTAAAATTACACCAAGCAAAGCCACAATATTTAGGTTTATTAATGAAATTCTTATAAATTTTTCAGATAATTTATGCATACTTATATAAATAATAATTAAATATTATTTGTTCATTTTTATTTTTCCGTGTTCAATAGTAAGTTCACCCTTATCATGTAATTTTCTTATTACTCTTATTACAGTTTCTACCCTAAGTCCAGTCATATTTGCAATTTGCTGCCTTGTAAGATCAACATTAAAAGTAGATTCACTGTTGTTAATTTTACTTCTTAAGAAATTTAATAAAGTAAAAACTCTGTTCTCAGGGTTTTCAAAAGCGATAGTTTTCAATAGTAAAAATTTAAATCTAAGATGCTCAGTCAAAATTTTATTAAATTTAAACATTATTTCGGGAGACTCTTTGATTAATTGTATAAATAATAACCTTGGCAATCTTAGTACTACAGATTTCTCAATTGCAACAGCATCTGCCGAATAAATATCATTATCAAATAAAGGCAGTTCGCCAAAACTTTCATTATTTGAAACCAATTTATGAATAAATTCTTTTCCATCATCATTAATATTAATCCAAGCAATTTTTCCTTCACATAACTGATAATAATAATAACACTTATCTCCTTCGGCAAAAATGTGTTCTTTTGCATTAAAAGTTTTGTAAGTTGCCCCCCATGCTAATAAAATATTGGTATCTATCAATTTTTTTTTAATGCAAAATTAAAAAGTGATTAATAAAGCTAAAATATGAGAAAAATCATAAATAATTATGAGATTAATCATAACTTGCTCAATCTAAAGCCAAACAAATTAAATAAAAATCAATTTAATAATTTGATTTTGAACTATTTTGATTTAATTCATAAAATTTTTTATATTCATAAATATTCAAATACACTAAAACTTTATGCTTTAAATCATGTTTGAATTATTTATAAAAGAATTAGTTTTGTGCCATAAATTTAAATTAAAAATTTTAAGACGAAAATGAAAAAAATCAATCAATTATTTTATGCGGCAGTTATTAGCTTTCTTGTAGTATCGTGTGGTAGCAATACTCAAAAAACGGAAGACAATAAAACTGCACAAGAAGAAAAAACAAGTCAAGACCCATCAAGTTATGACCCAAAAAGAGGTACTGGGAAATTTACAAAAGTAGATTTAGGCGAAAAACTTGATGCAAAAATGGCTGAAGAAGGGAAAAAAGTTTATGATGTAAAATGCTCTGCATGTCATAAACTAACTGATGAAAAACTTGTAGGACCGGGTTGGAAAGGAGTTAGTGAAAGAAGAGCTCCTGAGTGGATTATGAATTTCATTACAAATACCGATGAAATGCTTAATAAAGACCCTGAATTGCAAGCTCAACTTGAAATTTGTCTTGTACGTATGCCAAATCAAAGTTTAAGCGATGAAGAATCTCGTCACTTACTTGAGTATATGAGACAAAATGATGGTGTGAAATAACAATATCGAATATAAAAAAATTTAATATAACATGAAAAAATTTAATTTATTTTTAATTGCAATTTCTATTTTAACAACAGTAGGCCTGTTTTCTTGTAAACCTAAAAATGCAGGTAATGCCGTAGATGGCGATGCCGCAAGCAAAGTTTATGTAGCCCCCGGAAAATATGATGAGTTCTACAATTTTGTAAGTGGTGGCTTTAGTGGTCAAATGAGTGTATATGGATTACCATCGGGAAGACTATTCAGAGTAATTCCTGTATTTTCTGTAGATCCTGAAAAAGGCTATGGTTATAGTGAAGAAACTAAGCCAATGCTTAATACATCACATGGTTTTGTTCCATGGGATGATTTACACCATGTTCAAATGTCAAAAACTAATGGCGACTACGATGGCAAATGGGCATTTGGAAATGCTAACAATACACCTCGTATTGCACGTATTGATTTGAAAACGTTCAGAACAGCTGAAATCATTGAACTTCCAAACAGTGGCGGGAATCACTCTTCGCCATTTATTACAGAAAATACAGAGTATGTTGTAGCTGGTACACGTTTTAGTGTTCCTACCGATGATGCTAACGGAGACGTTCCAATTAGTTCTTATAAAGAAAATTTTAAAGGTACATTAAGTTTTATTAGTGTAGGAAAAGAAGACGGAAAACTTAACCTTGCATTTCAAATTGTTTGTCCTGGTGTAAACTTTGATCTAAGTCGTGCCGGAAAAGGGAAATCTCACGGTTGGTTCTTTTTCTCTTGTTACAATACTGAGCAAGCAAGTACATTGCAAGAAGTTAATGCTTCGCAACGCGACAAAGATTTTATTCTTGCTTTAAATTGGAAAAAAGCTGAAGAGTATCTTAAAGCAGGAAAAGGAAGAAAGCAATCAGTAAAATATGCACATAATACATATTCTGATGCTACTCATTCTGCAACATCAGAAATATTAACTGAGGTTACTGTTCTTGATTCAAAGGAATTAAAAGATATTTGTTATTTTATTCCATGTCCTAAATCACCTCACGGGTGCGATGTTGATCCATCAGGTGAATATATTGTAGGAAGTGGTAAACTTGCTGCATTAATTCCTGTATTCAGTTTTGATAAAATTCAATCAGCAATTTCATCAAAATCTTTTGATGGCGAATTTGAAGGGATTCCTGTTATTAAGTATGAGTCAGCATTGTATGGCGAGGTTAAAAAACCAGGGTTAGGTCCATTACATACCGAGTTTGACGATAAAGGAAATGCATATACTTCATTCTTTGTTTCATCTGAGGTTGTAAAATGGAATATTAAAGATTTGAAGGTAGTTGACAGAGTTCCTACATACTACTCTGTGGGTCACCTATGCGTATCTCATGGTGATACAAAAAACCCAAAATCAAAATATCTTGTAGCATACAATAAAATTACAAAAGACAGATATTTACCTACAGGTCCTGAACTTTCGCAAAGTGCACAGTTGTATGATATAAGCGGAGATAAAATGCAATTGATTTTGGATTTCCCTACAATTGGAGAACCTCATTACGCACAAATAATTTCGGCTGAATTGGTTAAAAATATTTCTCAAAAGATATATAAAATTGATGAAAACAACCACCCTTACGTATCTAAAGGAGAAAAAGAAACCAAAGTAACTCGTGAAGGCAATAAAGTACATATATATATGACTGCAATTCGTTCACACTTAACTCCTGATAATATTGAAGGTGTAAAGATTGGCGACGAAGTTTATTTCCATGTTACAAATCTTGAACAAGATTGGGATGTTCCACATGGTTTTGCAATAAAAGGCGCATCTAACGCAGAATTACTAATAATGCCGGGCGAAACAAGTACATTAAAATGGATACCTACTAAAGTTGGTATTTATCCAATGTATTGTACAGATTTTTGCAGTGCATTACATCAGGAAATGTCAGGTTATGTAAGAGTTTCACCTTCGGGAAGTAATGTTCCTCTATCTGGTGTTACCGGTAATACAGCACCAGTTCCTGCAACAAAATAAAGTTTAAAATCAAAAAAAGGGTAAGTTGGTTTTAAACAATCAACTTGCCCTTTTTGTTTATAATGTTGTTTAGTAAAAAAAAATAAAATAAAATGAAAGATAAATCAGTATCAAATTGGATAAGAATTGCATTAGTTATTTGTGGAATTTCACTTGTAGCTGTTCAATACGTGCCTATGTGGTCAATCAGCCTCGATGCTCCACAATACCCCGAAGGACTTGAATTGTTGATATTCGCTAACAAAATTGGTGGAGACGTTGATATTATAAATGGATTAAATCACTATATAGGAATGAAAACTCTTCATACCCAAGATTTTTTTGAATTTACAATATTGCCATATATAATTTGGTTTTTTACAGTAGCATTTATAATTGTTGGTATTTTTAAAAGTCGCAAATTACTCTTCACACTTTTCGGGCTATTTGTAAGTTTTGGAATAATTGCTATGTATGATTTTTGGCGCTGGGAATATAATTACGGCCATAATCTTGACCCCAATGCAGCAATCATAGTTCCGGGCATGGCATATCAGCCACCGCTTATTGGTTTTAAGCAATTACTTAATTTTGGAGCATATTCAATTCCTGATATTGGCGGATGGATTTTTGTTGGAGTAGGTGCTATTACACTATATTGTGTAGTACATGAAGTCTTAAAACACAAGAAAACAAATAAATGAAATTAATAAAATTCTCATTAATTCTTATTTGTTTCTTAATAATATATTCTTGTACAGTAAAACCTGAACCAATAAAATACGGCAAAGACAATTGTGCTTATTGCAAAATGACTATTTCAGATAATCATTTCGGAACAGAGTTGATTACCAAAAAAGGTAAAATATATAAATTTGACGAAATAGGATGTATGCTTGCGTATGCCTACGAACAAGAAATTGATACAACAAAAATAAAAACAATGTATATTTCTGACTACTGCGGGCAGAATATATTGCACGATAAAAACAGTATGTTTTTTTTGATGAGCGATTCTCTTAAAAGTCCAATGGGTGGAAATATTGCTTCTTTTTCTAACATTGACAGTTTAAAAAATTACTCAACAAAAATATCAGGCAAAATTGTAAATTGGAATGAAGTTGTAAAAATATCAATTGAGGAATGAAAAGTTCAACTCTGAAATTTTTCAATTTATTTCTATTTCTAATTAGCTTTTCAATTTTACAAGCTAAAACAATTTATGCAGGGAAAAATCAAAAAATCAAAAGTCTTACAAAAGCAATAGAATATGCAGTAGCAGGTGATTCAATCATATTATATTCAGGAAAATATTTTGAAAAAAATATCGTAATAAATAAAGCTCTGACAATTATCGGAAAAAATTTTCCGGTAATAGACGGCGAAAAAAAGTATGAAATTATTTCAATAAAATCTGATAATGTTGTTTTCAGCGGATTTAAAATAAAGCGTTCGGGATATGCCACTCTTACTGACCCGGCTGCTATAAAAGTTTATAACACAAAAAATATTACTATTTCAAATAACATTATTGATGATTCTTTTTTTGGAATATATATTCAATACGGAACAAATTGCAAAATATTAAACAATAAAATTTATGCCTACGGAATTGAAGAGCAACAAATAGGAAATGGTATTCATTGTTGGAAAAGCGACAGTTTGATTATTTCGGGCAATTATATTAGCGGACATCGCGATGGTATATATTTTGAGTTTGTTACTAACTCTGTAATATGGAGGAATATTTCGAAAAAAAACATCAGGTACGGGCTGCACTTTATGTTTTCTCATAATGATTCATATATTGCTAATGTATTTGAAAACAATGGAGCCGGGGTTGCTGTAATGTTTACCAATAAAGTTAAAATGTATAACAATTATTTTTTAAATAATTGGGGCGATGCAGCTTATGGTTTGCTGCTTAAAGAAATTTCTGATTCATACATAGAAGCAAATTATTTCAGTTCTAATACTATTGGAATATATATGGAAGGTGTAAGCAGAACTTTTATTAGAAAAAATACATTAGACAAAAACGGCTGGGCTATAAAAATTCAGGCAAGTTGTATAGATGTAAGTATGAACAATAATAATTTTACAGGAAACTCATTTGATGTAGGAACAAATGGTTCATTAGTTTTAAATAATTTTAACTCAAACTACTGGGATAAATACGAAGGATACGACCTAAATCACGACAAAATAGGCGATGTGCCTTACCATCCTATAAGTTTATTTTCTATGATTATTGAAAAAAACCCTCCAGCTATGATTTTATTCAGAAGTATTATGGTTAGCTTACTCGATAAAACCGAAAGATTAATTCCTTCAATAACACCCGAAAATTTAAAAGACAATACACCTCACACACGAAAAATTAATTTATGATTCAAATTTCTGATTTGTCAAAAAACTACGGGAAACTTAAAGTCCTTGAAAATATAAATCTTCAGTTTTCTAAAGGTGACGGCATAGCATTGATAGGACCAAACGGAAGTGGTAAAACCACTCTTATAAAGTGTATTTTGGGAATGGTAATTCCCCGAAAAGGTAAAATACTTTTTAATAAAAAAAATATAGCCAACAACTGGCAATATCGCCAAAACATTGGCTACATGCCACAGATAGGAAGATATCCTGACAATATGAATATTGGACAGGTGATAGAAATGATGAAAGATATTAGAAAGTCTGTTTCAACTGTATTTGATGAAGATTTAATACAAAATTTTGGACTTGAAAAAATATACGACAAACGTATGAGAACACTCTCTGGCGGAACAAGACAGAAAGTAAGTGCATCTTTAGCTTTTCTTTTCAATTCTGATGTTTTGATTCTTGACGAACCTACCGCAGGGCTTGATCCTGTTTCATCTGAAATTTTAAAAAATAAAATTATAAAAGAACGCAACAAGGGGAAATTAATAATTATAACTTCACATATACTTAGTGAACTTGATGATATTATAAATAAAGTAGTTTATCTGCAAGACGGAAATTTAAAATTCAATAAAAGTATAAGCGAAATTAAAGAGAGTACAGGCGAAGGCAAACTTTCAAAAGCAATTGCAAACATTATTTTAAACAAATCATTTAATGAACAAAATACTTAAATACGTTATTCTCGATATAATTAGAAATAAAATTGTTTTAACATATATTTTTTTTCTGTTTTTAATTACACTTGGGGTTTTCAATCTTGAAGACAATTCATCAAAAGGTTTATTAAGCACTTTGAATCTTGTATTATTTATAGTTCCTCTGGTATCAGTTATATTTTCTACAATATATATTTATAACAGTTCAGAGTTTATCGAGCTTTTATTAAGTCAACCATTAAAACGTAAATCAATATGGCTTAGTTTGTTTAATGGACTGTCGCTTTCGCTTGTATTTGCTTTTATTGCCGGTACCGGAATACCAATTTTAATATATCATGCTGATATAACAGGCTTGTTGCTTATCCTTTCAGGTGCAATTCTATCAGTAATTTTTGTTTCAATATCAATGCTGGCAACAGTTTACACAAGAGACAAAGCAAAAGGTATAGGAATATCAATTTTATTATGGCTGTATTTCGCATTAGTGTTTGACGGATTAGTTTTGTTTGTAACATTTCAATTTGCAGATTATCCAATAGAAAAACTTGTGTTAATAGTAAGCTCATTTAACCCTGTAGATTTAAGCAGAATTATTATATTATTAAGATTAGACGATTCGGCACTTATGGGATATACAGGGGCTGTATTTCGCGAATATTTAGGAACCGGCATAGGAATTACAGTTTCATTTACAGTTCTAATAATGTGGTTTATTGTCCCATTATATTTTTCTTTGAAGAGATTTAAAAAAATGGATTTGTAAATATTCTTAATTAATACTTGCCTAAATTGGGTTTCCTCAAAGGAAGGGTTATGTTTTTAAGTTTTTTACTAATAATTTTAAAATCAATCTTTACTAAATCATTATTTTTGAATTTTTAATCAGAATTTTCATTGAATCTCCGCAATTTATTTTTAAATAATGTAGCTCAAACATCTGCAAATCCAGTATCAATACAAGTAAAAAAAGCAAGTGGCATTTATATTACTTCTCTTGATGGCAAACGATATATTGACCTAATTTCGGGTATTTCGGTAAGTAACCTCGGACACCGTAACAAAGCAATAATTAATGCCATTAGAAAACAGTCTTCAAAATATCTACATACAATGGTATATGGCGAACATATTCAATTTCCACAAGTAAGACTTGCTCAACTTTTATCTTCTCTTTTGCCCGAAAATCTTAACTCAGTATATTTTACAAACTCAGGCACAGAAGCTGTAGAAGGTGCTATAAAACTTGCTAAACGCTACACCGGCAAAAGCAAAATTGTAGCTTTAAGAAATGCATACCACGGAAGTACACAAGGTGCATTAAGCCTTATGGACAATGAATATTACACTCAGTCATTTCGTCCGCTTTTGCCTCAAGTTACTTTTATAAATCCAAATAATACTGATGAAATAAATAAAATAGATAATCAAACAGCTTGCATATTTGTTGAGATTATTCAATCTGAAGCAGGTTATATCCCCCTTCAAGCCCATTTTCTAAAACAAATAAAAGAGCAATGCACAAAAACAGGTTCATTGCTTATAATAGACGAAATACAAACCGGTATATACCGCACCGGAAAAATGTTCTCTTTTGAACATGAAAATATAATTCCTGATATTCTATTGCTTGCTAAGGCACTTGGCGGAGGTATGCCATTGGGTTGTTTTATTTCTGATAAAAAAATAATGAGCAGTTTGTCAGAAAATCCGGTTTTAGGACATATAACTACTTTTGGCGGACACCCTGTAAGTTGTTGTGCTGCCATTGCATCTTTTGATGAAATTATTAATAAAATAACAAGTAATGAAATTGAAAAAAAAGAAATTATTTTTCGCAAATATCTAAATCATCCTGAAATAGTAAAAATAACAGGTAAAGGCCTGATGCTTGGCATTCATCTTAAAAGTGAAAAAAAAGTGATGGAAACCGTTGAAAAATGTAAACAAAACGGCTTACTTATTGATTGGTTTTTGCTTAATACAAATGCTTTGCGAATAGCCCCACCATTAATAATTAGCGAAGGAGAAATAAAAAAAGTGTGTAAAATAATTTCTCAATCTCTCGATTAGTTTTCAAAGTCTGCCGTAATACCAAAATTATATTTGGGTAAATCACCTTTATAATTATTGTACATTTCAGAAATGCGATACCTAGCATATATTGACAAAAAGTCAAAAGTTAATTTAGCTTCTAATCCATAATTAAAAGTATTTATCATTTTTGGTTTAACATAAATACTTTTTTTGTTTTCAAAACCACTTGATTTGCTTGTTTCCTTTGTTACAATTTTTGGATACAAATCGTAAGTTATATAACCTCCCAAATCAATAAAAATATAATCTTCAGAGAAATGAAATCTGTTGAACAACGCAATCCCTGCATTGTTTGAAATTTGTTTTGAAAATTTCAATTTATAAATAGAAGAAGAATCTGCAAACAAGTTTTTTTTCAGGTTATATTCTTTGTAAAAGTACTCAAAACTACCGCCAATAGAGTAAAATTTGTTAATCTTGTATCTTCGCCAATAGCCATACCTAAAACTGTAAGATCTGCCGTAATTTATCTCACTAGGGGGCTTGTTTTCAGATTTGCCTGCTATTAATCCCAAACCTATATAAAAAGCACTATTCAACTTTCGTTTGGGGCCAAAACGTGATGCAATTGTATCTTGCCCTACATCAATATTCATAATATATTCCTGTGCTTTAGCTTCAGAAATCAAAATAATTAAAAACGGTATTAGTTTTAAATAATTCATTTTTCTATTAATATTTGTTTATAGTAATTCAAATAAAAAATATTTATAAAAAAAGGCTTTTTCCATTTTGATTTATTTATAGTAATTATATTTTCATTCTCCTTTTTAAATTCAACAACATTATAATTATATATATATCCGCTTTGATTGCATATATTGTAATATAAATATTTAGGCAATTGAGTTTTAAATAAACTTACAGGTTTTATTTTATTAGTTTCTTTTAAAATCGGATAAATATTTATTTCTAAACTATCTTCTTCAATTAAAAATGTTGTACTATCTGTTATTTTTTTATTAAAAATATTTTCGGCATTAGGCACACCATAGCCATGGGCATAATCATAATAGGGATACAAATTGCCAGACTTACAAATAAGTTCTTTCAACTCATAATTTGACAATTTTGGAAATTTTTGCTTAATACATGCAGCAAAGCCGGCTACTAAAGGCGAAGAAAACGATGTTCCATCAAGAGCACCAAAACCCAAACGAACCCAGGTTGCGGCTCTGCCATAAGCTGTAACTTCAGGTTTAATTCTTCTATCAGCACTAGGACCATAAGAGCTGAAATTTGAATGAATACCGTATTTTGGCGAAATAGCTCCAACAGTAAGAACGCCTTCTGCATCGCCGGGTGCTGTTATTTTTCTCCATTTGCTTTGCCCTTCGTTTCCGGCAGAAGAAACTACTAAAATTCCTTTGTCTGATGCAATTTGAGCTGCTTTACTTACAAAAGTAGTTTTGCCATCCATATTTTCGGGGATATACCTATGTGTTGTATATCCCAGCGAACTGTTTATTATATCTGCTCCATTTTTATCTGCCCATTCAGCTGCCATAAGCCAGTTTTCTTCTTCGCTAATAAACTCCATGAAATTTTCGGTACGTGCAAGCAAAAAATTTGCATCTGTTGCAAGACCTAATTTTAAATTGCCAATTTTACCGGCTATACATGTAAAAACGCTCGAGCCATGGCTAAGTCCATTGTTTTTATATTTACTGTTTTTGATAAAATCATAAGTAGCTAATATTCCATTTCTCTTTATAATATGTTGTAATGTTGGATTACTTTTATACTCTTTAAATCCAACATCAATAATACAAATTATAATACCTTTTCCGCTTAGCATACTATCTTCAAGAATTTTTATATTGAACAATTCTGTTTGAGCTTTTGCAAGTTCATAAATATAATTGTTGCGTATGGTATCTGTATTTGAACTATCTGTTTGACAAATTGTTTGATTAAATTCTCTTTCTACTATTTCTATACGTTTTACAAAAGGAAATTTTCGTATAGTTTTAATTTTATCATTATTTGCAAATACAAAAGCAACATTCATCCATCTGCTTATACCTTTTAGTGAATCTGAAAATTCTAAAATTTTATTTAAATAATCATTATTTACCGGAAAGTCAGAGCTATCGCACAAATCAATTCCATTTAATATTCTACGCTCTATTGCTTTTGGATGAAGGTAATTATATGGGTTGTATTCGGTATTTTTTTTGTCTTTAAAAAAAACTCTATAAAGATTCTGTGAATTTACCTTAAAATTAAATAAAAATGATATTATAATAAATACTTTAATCCTATTATTCACTTTACAAGTTTAAGAAACATTTTCTCAAATTTTATATTTTTTAAATTCCGTCACCGTCTAATATATTCCCAAATCCTCCTAAAACGCTTCCTTCTTCTTTTCTTCTGCCAACTGCACCTGCAAGAATACGAGAAGCAAGCCTGCTGAATGGTAAACTTTGTACCCATATTTTTCCTGGACCTGTAAGTGTTGCAAAAAACAAACCTTCACCACCAAAAATTGTATTTCTTATTCCCCCTACAAATTCAATATCATAACTAATGCCTTCACCAAATGCAACAATACACCCAGTATCAATTTTTAGTTTTTCGCCATATTGGAGTTCTCTTTCAATAATAACACCGCCGGAGTGAATAAAACACATACCGTTACCTTCTAATTTTTGCATTATAAATCCCTCGCCTCCAAAAAAGCCTGCACCTAATTTTTTTTGAAATTCAATCTCAACCGATACACCTTTTGCAGCACACAAAAAACTATCCTTTTGGCAAATTAATTTTCCATTTAATTTTGATAAATCCATTGGAATAATTCGTCCTGGATAAGGAGCTGCAAAATGTAAACGTTTTTTTTGATTGCCGGTATTGGTATATGCTGTCATAAATAAACTTTCACCTGTTAATATCCTTTTTCCAGCCGAAAAAAACTTGCCTAAAATGCTTTGATTCTTACCTGCTCCATCACCAAAAATTGTATCCATACTTATTCCCTCTTCCATCATCATTAGGCTGCCAGATTCTGCAATTACAGTTTCTTGTGGGTCAAGTTCAATTTCTACACATTGTAATTCTTCTCCAATTATTTTGTAATCTATTATATGATTGTCCATTGTGTTAATAATTATATTTAATTTTAATAATTTTGTTCGGCAAATTAAGTTTTATTTGTAAACAGTTTAATAAATTATTTACTTAATTATTGACAAGAATAGATAAAACTATATTTACTGCTTTACTTATGCTTTCAGGAATTTATTGCTCAAACACCAGTTCTGAAAGCCATACAAAAGTAATTTTAACAAAACCAGTTATCCCAGATATTTCGGTTGATTCTGTATTAGATATTGAAAGATCAATAACTATTAATAATTATTTTGCTAAAAGATACAAAGCTAATCTGTTTAATGGCTCTGTATTGTTTTACGACAGTGGTAAATATTTTTCAAGCAGCTATGGATATGCAAATGGCAGACTTAGAACCATGCTTAGAGAAGATATGCCTATGCAAATTGCATCAGTTTCAAAAACTCTTACAGCTTATGCTATTTTAAGTCTGATAGATCAAGGTAGATTAAAAATTAATACACTTATTACTGATGTAATTGAAGGATTTCCTTATAGCAATATTTCATTAGACCATTTGCTGTCACATAAAAGCGGAATACCAAATTATATGAATTTTGCAGAGGTATATTGCAAAAACAAACGCACTCATTTGACAAATGAAGATGTACTTTATATGCTTAAACGCTATCGCCCAAGATTAGAGTTCAGACCCAACCAAAGATACAAATACAGTAACACCAATTATGTTTTACTTGCTCTAATAGTTGAAAGAATTACAAACATTCCTTTTGAAACTTATATGAAAGATTCAGTATTTGAGGCAATAGGAATGAAAAATTCATATATTTTCACTCCTGATATGTCACTTAGATATCAGCCGGTACAAGGTCACAGCAATATTCACAGTATTTTTCCAAACAACTATCAAAATGGAACTTCGGGAGATAAAGGTGTATATACAACTGTTTTTGATTTACTAAAATTTGACAGAGCTCTTCGCAGTAATTTACACATATCGCCCAATACGCTTAAAGATGCCTGTACTCCACATACCACTTGCCGTCCTACAAAGGATTATTATGGATATGGTTGGCGAATACGATATTATGATAATAACGATACAATAATATATCACAACGGTTGGTGGCAAGGTTTTAAAGCATACTTTATAAGGTGGAAAAACAAAGACCGTTGCATTATTGTATTAACAAATACAGTTCGTGGCGGATTTATAAAGCAAGATGAACTAATAAGTTTGATGGAAGGAAAAAAACCAAAAGCTGTTACAGGATTATAAATTTTTTAAACTGATAACTCCATTTTCTACTTTTGGCACAATATCATAAATTGACATTTGCAAGCAAAATTTCATATCGTTCTTAATCCCAAGTTTTTCAAACCTCTTGGCATGTGACGCTTTTTTTAAATATTTAAATAAATTATTTTCCGCAGATTTATATAAATCTATAGCAGCAATTGTAGAATCGCAATTTATTTCAATTTTACCTGCAAGTTTATTTGCTAATGCACCGGCAAACAATGTATCTTCTAAATTAAATTTATCTTTCCATCCTGCACAAAATGCTACAACATCTCTTTTAGAATTAATACAATATTTTGCCACTGCATTAAGATTTAGAAATGAACCAATTATTATTTCGTAAGCATTATTGCTTAGTGAAATACACCTCGTTCCGTTTGTAGTTGTAATAGCAATTTTTTTTCCTAAAATATCCTTGTTCAAATATTCAAAAGGAGAATTTCCAAGCAAAAAACCTTCAGGCTTTACCGCATTTCTTTCAGCTGCAGCAATATATCCTTTTTTTTGGGCTTCAATTGCTTCAGTAGGTTGAGATACAGCAAGAAAATGTTCTACTCCGGTATTTAATCCTGTACAAATTGTACTTGTAGCACGCAAAATATCTATTACAACAACTGTTTTGCCATGTAAATCATATAATGGAAGTAATAATGGTGAGAGTATTGTCTCAAACTGCATTTACTTGGTGTATTTTAATACTTCTTTGTATGTAGGCAAATTTGTGGAAGGCCAGGTTTTTATGACAACTCCTTTTTTAAATAAAAGTAAACCAGGATTTGAACGAATTATAGATTTAAGATTTGTATTATCTCCAAAATAAAACTTAAATTGAAACTGATACTCATGACGAATTGCTTCTGCTTCGGCAGGAGAGCTTGATGTCAATGCCCAAAATTGCAATTTTGATTTTTCAGTCCAATCAATTGACAATGCAGATAGTTTTTTCATTGCTCTTTTTCGAGCATCAGTCAATCCTTGAGATACCATAAGCAGTTTGTATTCGTTTTTTTCAAAAAACTCATTCAAATGATCTTGCCCTTCTGCATCAGCAATTGTAAAATCGTGTATTTCGGGTTTGTCGCCTTCTTGAATTACTTTATCTATTCTTTCCTTAAATTTATATTGAGTGTTTTCTAAGATTTTTTTCTCTGTAAGTTCTTTCATACTAAATTCAAAATCTTTTCCGTCTTTAGTATAAATAAACATCATTTCTCTTTTTTCTTGTTTTGCACCAGGAGGCAATGTTGTTAGTTTTTCAATATCATTTCCTTCCTTAAATTTTAGAAAATTGAAAACAGGTAAAAAATACCAACAATAAACTGCAAAAACTACACTTAGCACCATAACTACTGAAGTAAAACCATAGCTAAAACCTTGTGAAAATAGTGGCTTTATATATTTTCTGAGTAAAACTAAAATAAAAATAAAAACACATAATACAATGTCTTTTATAAAAGATTGCCAAGGTGTAAGTGGTATTGCATTTCCAAAACAACCACAGTCAGTTACTTTATTGTAAGTAGCCGAATACCAAGTAAGGAATGTAAAAAAAATTATCATAAGCGCCAGTAAAGTAAGTGTTAGGTTTCTTTTCCAGCCAATAAGCAATGTTACACCGAGTACTATTTCAAAAACACAAATAAATATTGCAAGTATTAGAGCAAATGGAATAATTGCCAAGCATAATTTAGATAACCAATTGCTTACTTTTTTAAATTTGGATACATCAATACTTTCTTCAGAATTTAGTTTTACATTATTGTAAATTAAAACATTCTTTTTATAAATTTCTTTGCCGGCAACTTTTGCCTCAATATCAAATTTTACGGGAGCTACATCATCTTTTTGTATGTCTGTCTTATATAGTTCTTGACCATCAATTGTAACAAAAATTGTAGTTTTATCAAATTGTGATTGAATTTTTCCTGCATCATCTTTTACTTCTACATGTTCCCAATCTGAAGTATAAATATTTATTTTTTTAACATTTTCATTATTTAAAATTCTTCTAAAGTTTTCATTTACGCTCATGTCAACACTATTAATATTAATAGCTAAAGTGTCCTGAGCCGGGGTAAGATCTGCAGCAAAAACATTAAAATATTCTTCAAGTTTTATTTTGAACCCAATAGGGTCATTAAGTTTAATAAATCCTGAAAAGATAAATAACAGACCGGTAATTAATCTTACAATATTTGAAATCAGTTTCATTGAATATTTTGTTTTATAAAAATTATTAAAGCTTAACTTAAAAAATTGTTATTTGTATATTGAAATTATTTTTTAAGTAATTTGCAAATGTAATAATGAAAGGACAAAATACTCAAATTAAAAATCATTTTTCATTAAACTGCAAAGGCAAACTTATATCTTTAAACAAGCCTTTGGTAATGGGAATACTTAACACCACGCCCGATTCTTTTTATGACGGAGGAAAATATACAAATATTGATACAGCCATTGCAAGGGTTGAGCAAATTCTGTCAGAAGGTGGCTCAATAGTAGATATTGGAGGCTACAGCAGCCGTCCGGGAGCAGGAATTGTGAGCATTGATGAGGAAATAAAGAGAGTAGTGCCTGTTATTAAAAAAATTATTGAAAAATTTCCCGAAACAATTATCTCAATTGATACATTTAGGGCAAAAGTAGCATTGGAAGCAATAAATGCCGGAGCTACAATTATTAATGATATTTCTGCCGGTGATGATGACCCTGATATGATAACATTGGCATCTAATCAAAAAGTGCCATATATAGCAATGCACAAAAAAGGTACTCCTCAAAATATGCAACTAAATCCCAAATATGAAGATGTAACAGTAGAGGTTCTTGATTATTTTATAAATAAAAAGAAAGTACTTCAAAATGCCGGAATTATTGATATAATTGTTGATCCTGGGTTTGGATTTGGTAAAACTACAAATCATAATTTTGAACTACTAAATAATATTTCTGCTTTCAAAATGCTCGAATGTCCTATAATGGTAGGCGTTTCGAGAAAGAAATTAATTTATGATACTCTTAAAATTTCAAAAGAAGAATCGTTGAACGGAACAAGTGTATTAAACACTTTTGCTTTAATAAACGGTGCAGATATTCTTAGAGTACATGATGTAAAACCGGCTGTTGAAGTAATTAAACTTATTGAGAATTTCAGTATGCTATAAGCTATTTTTATTCAAAAATTCTTATAAACTAATCATTATATTTGCACTCTTTTTTTTTGAATGGAAAACATCCGAAATTTTTGCATAATAGCACATATTGATCATGGTAAAAGTACCTTAGCAGACCGCTTACTTGAATTTACAAATACTGTTTCGAAAAGAGAACTACAGGAACAAGTACTTGACGATATGGATCTGGAACGTGAACGTGGAATAACAATTAAAAGTCATGCAATACAAATGGATTATACCTTAAATAATCATAAGTATGTTTTAAATTTGATTGACACCCCCGGACACGTTGATTTTTCTTATGAAGTTAGCCGTTCTATAGCAGCCTGCGAAGGTGCACTGCTTATTGTAGATGCTTCGCAGGGAATACAAGCTCAAACAATTTCAAATTTGTATCTTGCAGTAAACAGTAATCTGGTAATAATCCCTGTATTGAATAAGATGGACTTACCTGGAGCAATGCCTGAAGAAGTGAAAGACCAGATTTGCGATCTTTTAATGTGCGAAAGAGATGAAATAATTGCTGCAAGCGGAAAAACAGGATTTGGTGTAAATGAAATTCTTGAAGCAATAATAAATAGAATACCTTGTCCAAAAGGAGATGTAAACAAGCCCCTAAAAGCACTTATTTTTGATTCAGTGTTTAATTCTTTCAGAGGAATAATTGCTTACTTTAGGATTTACGAAGGCAAACTTAAAAAAGGAGATAATGTAAAATTTTTCAATACCGGAAAAGAATATTTTGCTGATGAAATTGGAATTTTAAGACTAAAACAAGAGCCCAGAAATGAAGTTTTTGCCGGAGATGTGGGTTATATTATTTCAGGAATAAAAGAAGCAAAAGAAGTAAAAGTAGGCGATACACTAACTACAGTAGCCAATCCTTGCTTAGAGGGTATTTTAGGTTTTGAAGATGTAAAACCTATGGTATTTGCAGGCATTTATCCGGTTGACAGTGAAGATTTTGAAGACCTGAGAGACTCAATGAGCAAATTGCAGCTAAATGACGCATCACTTGTGTTTGAACCTGAATCGTCTGCTGCACTTGGTTTTGGATTCAGATGCGGTTTTTTGGGTATGCTGCACATGGAAATAATACAAGAAAGACTTGACAGAGAATTTGGTATGACTGTAATAACAACAGTACCAAACGTATCATTTCACTGCTATAACAAAAGAGGAGAAATGCTAGTTGTAAATAACCCCTCAGATTTACCTGACCCTTCTATAATTGACTATATCGAAGAACCATTTATTAGCGCTCAAGTAATTACAAGCAGTGAGTATATAGGGGCGGTTATAAGTCTTTGTATTAACAAAAGAGGAATTTTGATTTCACAAAATTTTTTAACTACAAACAGAGTAGAATTAGTTTTTGAAATGCCAATGTCTGAAGTTGTATTTGATTTTTACGACAGGCTAAAAACTATTTCAAGAGGATATGCCTCATTCGATTATCACCCTATTGGATATCGCCAATCTGAGCTAATTAAACTTGATATTTTACTAAACAGCGAACAAGTTGATGCTCTTTCTTCTATCTTACATCGTACAAAAGCTTATGAATATGGGAAAAAAATATGTGAAAAACTTCGCGAATTAATTCCAAGGCAGATGTTTGAAATTCCGATACAAGCAGCAATTGGAGCTAAAGTTATAGCCCGCGAAACTATAAGAGCTATGAGAAAAGACGTTACAGCAAAATGTTATGGTGGAGATATTTCGAGAAAAAGAAAACTTCTTGAAAAGCAAAAAGAAGGCAAAAAGAGAATGAAACAAGTTGGCAGAGTTGAAATTCCTCAATCTGCATTTATGGCTGTTTTAAAACTTGACAGTTAAAATATTTATATTTATTAACTCTTTAAAAGGGAAAAAATTAAGATTAACCGAATAATAAATTATTAAAATATATAAAATACTTGATTTGTTAAATAATTAATATAAAATAAGAAAATGAAAAAAATTACAGTTTTAATTTTATTTATCGTATCGTCTGTTTTATCGCTTAGAGCAGATGAAGGCATGTGGCCTCTTACTCTTATCAAACAGCTTGAAAACCAAATGCAGGCAAAAGGACTTAAACTTTCTGCAGAAGACATTTACAGCATTAATAAGTCATGTTTGAAAGATGCAGTACTAAGGCTTATGCAGAAAAACACTAATCGTATGTTTTGTACAGGAGAAATTATTTCTAATGAAGGGCTTTTCCTTACTAACCACCACTGCGGATATGGCTCTATTCAAGAATTGAGCACACCACAAGACAATATCCTAAAAAATGGTTTTTGGGCTAAAACCAAAGGTGAAGAACGTCTTGCAAAATTTAATGTTGGTATTCTTGTTAAAGTAGAAGATGTAACAGATATGGTTATTGGCAAAATAAATGTGAATGACGAAGAATTAATAAGAACAGCAGCAATTAATGACAGGTTGAATAAAACCAAAGAAGAACTAATAAATAGAGATGGAAAAAATTATATAATTGACATAGTTGCTTTTTACAATGGCAATAAATATCTGGCAATGTTTTATGAAGTATATAAAGATGTAAGACTTGTAGGAACCCCTCCTGAAAATATTGGAAAATTCGGAGGAGAAACTGACAATTGGATGTGGCCACGTCATACATGTGACTTTAGCATGTTCAGGATTTATGTTGACAAAGACAACAAACCTGCCGAGTTCAGTAATAATAATATTCCATATACTCCAAAACACTTTTTTCCAATCTCATTAAAAGGTTACAAACCTGGCGACTTTGCAATGATTATGGGATATCCAGGTCGTACTTCACGCTATACTTACAGTGAAGGCATAAATTTTTATGCTAATATTGACCGTCCTTCAAGGGTAAAAGTTCGTAGAGCAATTTTGGATATTTACGAAGAATCAATGATAGCTGACCCTGATATAAAACTTATGTATGCCGATAAGTTTGCAGGTCTTAGCAATTATTGGAAAAAATTCAAAGGGGAAGTAGATGGATTAAAAAAACTAAAACTATATGAAAGACGTAAAGAGGCAGAAAAAAATGTAAGAGAATGGATAAAGGCAAACCAAAAAGAGCAGATATACAATGAAATGTTTCCATTGTACGATGATGTTTTTGCTAAACTTAACAAATACGGGCTTTACCAAAGCTATTTTTCTGATGGTATTATGAATTCGCAAGCACTTTCAATTGCATTAAGTTATTCAGCATTCGAAAAATTATATGCAACCGGAAAACCTGATGAAGAAACAAAGAAAAAAATAGATGATCTTGCAGCTAAAAATGCAAAAGCATTACCTGAATTATTTCACGAATTTTATATTCCGATAGAAAAAAAGGTATTTGCCAAAGTAATTCAATATTTATACGAAGATATTGACCACTCTCTGTTGCCAATTGAAATAATAAAGTTGGTAGATAAATACAAAAAAGATTACAACAAAATGGCTGAAGTCATTTTCAAAAAATCAATGTTTGTAAGCAAAGAAAAACTTGAAAAGTTTAATAGTAAACCGGATTATAAAAAATTAAAGAAAGACCCTGTTTATATTATTGCTTTCTCTTATTACAACAAAATGAATACAGAATACAAACCAATTTTTGATGAAATAAAAAACAAACTTGAAAGAGCAAATCGCTTGTTCCAAAATGCAATGATGGAAATGAATGCCGGAAAACTTTACAACCCTGACGCAAATGCAACAATGCGCCTTACTTATGGAACTGTAGAGCAATATCAGGCACGTGACGCTGTAATGTATAAAGAATATACAAGTGCAAACGGAGTAATTGAAAAATTTACCCCAGGCGATATTGAATTTGATGCACCACAAAAGCTTATTGATTTAATGAAGAAAAAGGATTTTGGACAATATGCCGATTCTGAAGGAAATCTTCATACATGTTTTTTAACCACAAATGATATAACCGGTGGAAATAGCGGAAGTCCTGTTATAAACGGCAATGGAGAACTTATAGGAACAGCTTTTGACGGAAACTGGGAAGCCATAAGTAGCGACTTTGCTTTTGAACCAGATTTGCAAAGAACTATTTCTGTAGATATTCGCTATACTCTTTTTATATTAGATAAATTTGCAGGTGCTGGGCATTTACTTAATGAAATGAAAATTATTAAATAAAGTAAATCCTAATTAAAATATTTATTTACAAGGCTGTGATTTTCGCAGCCTTGTTTTTTTTTATTTTATATTTAATTTTGTTTTTTATCAATATGAAAACATTTAATTTTTTATCCCTAATAATTTCAATAATAGTTTTTTCGTGTAAAGACACTTATAATGGACCTGGTCCTAAAGACCCTACATGTTTTGAATACAACCTTACTGACACTGTAGAAAACATAAAAGGCATTGTAAGAGTTGTAGATACAATTGTGTATATAGAAAACTATATAGATGAAGCCAATAAACAAAAGTATTATCCATGTGCAATAAATCCATTATTTAAAAAAGAAGGATTCCCTATCACTTATTCCGGATACTTACGTAGAAAAGAAGGCAAAGCATTAGATTATATTGAACTGACAGCAAGCAAAGCAATTTTGAATGAAACTATAATTACAAATTACTATTGTTGGGTAAGAAGCAAAGACAGTGTAAATATTCCTAAAAATGAAATTAATGGAGTAATTAATAATTATAAAATAGAAAACAATAAACTCAAATTACTCATTACATATCAAGGCTGTACAAAGGGAAGAACAAATTATATTACTATATACAAAACTACACAAATGCTTGGAGTAGTAAAAAATTATGCATTCATTACAAGTGCTTACGAACCATGCTCAACTGACTATAAACTTTGGTACGAAATAGATATGAACAGTTACATAGGCGAATGGTTTGTTATAAATGACGGAATTAAATCTTATGAAATTGAAATTCCAAAATAGGAAATAAACACTTTAGCTTTACTTGCCTCTTCCCTGAATCATTATAAGAACTGTATAAATTAAAATTTTAAAATCTAAAGACAAACTCATATTTTCCAAATAAAGAAGGTCAAATTTTAATCGCTGAAGCATTTCATCAATATTTTGAGCATAACCATATTTTACCTGACCCCACGAAGTAATTCCGGGTTTTACTTTATGTAATCTTACATAATGAGGGGCTTTTTTAGTAATTTGTTCAATAAAAAATCTTCGCTCAGGGCGTGGTCCTACTACAGACATATCGCCTTTTAGAACATTAAAAAACTGTGGGAGTTCATCCATTCTGGTTTTTCTTAAAAATTTGCCAAATGCAGTAATTCTTGGGTCATCTTCTTTTGACAATTGAGGACCATCAACTTCGGCATTTGTTATCATGGTTCTAAATTTAATAATGTTGAAAGGCACATTATCAAATCCTATTCTTTCTTGTGTAAAAAACACCGTACCTTTGCTTGTTATTTTTACAATTATTGCCAAAATTAAAAATAATGGAAAAGCCGCTGTTATAACAAATAATGAAAACATAATATCAAAAATTCTTTTAAGAGATTTTTGCCAATAAGGTATTATTTCTGTATTTACTTCAATAAGTATAGTTCCCAAAATATTGCTCATCCTAACCGAACCCGAAAGTATATCGTATATATCAGGAATAATTTTAATTGAAACATGCTTTAAAGCCAGAAAATTCATTAGCTTGTTTAATTTATCGTGTTCGCTTGTTTCTATTGCAATTATTACTTCTTCTATTTTATGTTTTTCAATAGTTGAAGGCAATTCGGTATAGTTTCCTAAGTTAGGAATTAAATTATTTAAATGATTTGAATTCTCTCCATTCACTGTTACAAAGCCTTTTATCAAATATCCTTCTTTACTTTTTGCACCATCTATTTCTTTGAATAATTCTAATGCTTTTACATTACTCCCTATAATAAGTGTATTAAAACCTACATCTCCCTTAATTATTTTTCGGTGAATAGAAGTAGAAATTAAAAATCTGAAAAATGCAGTTAAGCTAAAATGTAAAATAAAAAGCAAACCAATAGTTTTGTAATAAAAAGTATAGGAAACAATAACATCATCTAATAAAATACCGAAGAATATAAAAATCACTCCTATAATACTTAACAAAAACAATTCTGACAGTTCTTTTAATCTTGATTTTTTAATAAGATTATGGTAAAGACCATATATTGCATATAAACTAAGCCACGACAAAGTAATAAGCAAAACTCCAATATAAAATTTATGGTCGTTAAAAACTGTATCAATTATCTGACTTTCTATTTTTGTTTTGCGGTAAATAAAAAACAAAATCCATGATACTGCTGCTGTTGCAGAATCAGAAATCAGATAAAGTATTTTGTATTTTGTTTTGTTCAAAAATGTAAAACTTTTATATTGTCAATCAAAATTACAGCATTTTTATCTTCAGGATTTACTGCATTTATAAATATCCTGAATTTTTTTCCGGCATTATATGAACTATTTACATCAGGCGAAAGTCTGATGTATGCTTTTTTCCATTCATCAGGATTTGAATATGACATATAAACCGGTATTCCTATATCTATTGTGCTACCGCTTGTAGGATACAAGCCAAATTGAATTGGCACATCAGATTTGTAATTTACTTCCATATAAATTTCAGTTGTACTACGTGGAAAATCAAAAATAGTAATACTGCTGTTTTCAAAAGTACCTCTCTTCCCTCTAAAATCTACTTTACCTGAATATTTGTTGCCTATTTTTCCATAGTCATATACTTCATTTGCATTTCCTGTTATAAGCATGGTATCAACTGTACGTGTAATTCCTGTTTTTTCAAGCGATACAGCCATATCTTCAAAATCTTCTTTCCATGCAAATTTTACTGCTGGCTTGTACTTTACTTTAGCCTTAATAGTATCAATTTGTGCAGGTTTAAGATTTACAATCTTTAAACAAGTATCGTAAAAAGGATAAAATTTTCTATTGTTGCTTTGTCCGTTTACTTTTATTCCGGCAATTATTGTTATTTCAGTTTTACCATGACTTAGTACCGGCACTTTACACGGCAATTCAAATACACCCGCAAGACTTCCATTCACAAGTATCCATGCATCTTTTATATCATGTGCATTTGTTCCTTGTGATCCGTCACTGTTCACTTCCAAATCAATTTTCTCAATAAAAATATAGGATGGAATAGTCTCCTCTTTGTCTATTGCATTGCACGACAAAAGAAAAATTAAAATTACTATTAAGTATAAATTTTTTAGCTGCATTTAGCCACGAAATTTCTTTCTAACTGATCGTAAATTTTATCAGCTACAAATTTAATGGCTAATTGGTCAATAAGTGATGCTTTTGAATTTGTTTTTCTTTCAACTGCTTCAAAAAAATCTGTTAATTGTTCAGTAATTAAATTAGTTTGGTCTGGCTTATCAAAAGTTTCTATGCTTTCACTTAGAGTATCGCTTTCGTCAGTATTTTCCCAGTATGTGTCATTATTTGAATTAAAAACCTTAATACTGTTATTCAGGTGGTCTAAAGTAAAATAGCTGTCGTTTTGATAAAATCTGGTTTTATGAATATCTTTAATTGCAATTTTACTACCGGAAATAGTTGCTGTACAAGCGTTTTGAAATTCAATTCTTATGTTTATTATATCAGGATCATTGTATATTACACCAACACCATTTGCACTTATATTTCTAATTTCAGAATTAACCTTTGATAAAATAATATCTAAATCTTCAAGCAAAATATCAGAAATTATTGATAGATGTGTTGAACGTCTTTTGTATTTACAAAAATGATTTGTTTCTATTATTCGGGGTTTAATTTCCTTTTTCTGTATGTTTTTAAAAATAGGATTAAATCTGTGTTCGAGTCCCATTTGTATTACTACTTCTGCTTCTTGTGCAAGATTATGCAAAGTACTTAGTTCAATATTTGTTAGTGGAAAACTTTGATTTATAAAAACATGCTTACAATGCTTTATTATATGTAAAAGCTCTTGATAGTTTGAATGAAACAAATCATTTATTATTACAGCGTCATTAATAAGCAGCAATTCATTTAATGATTTGAATGAAATCAAACCTTGCAAATTGCTTTCAAATCCGCCGGTAAGAACCCAATTTTTTTTATTTTTTAGAATTCTTGATTCGTTTTTTAAACAATTTTTATAGTTTGGTAGAAAATTAATATCGCCAACTACACCAACTTTTATAATATTGCAGGATGTTTGTATCAAATACAATTACGAATTAAGATTTTTATTTGATACAAGACTAAAAATATTATCATTTTACTGTATTAAAATTTGAACACAAAAAACGATACATACAAACACAAAGGGCAAAGACAAAGATTAGTTCAACTTTTGGAATCAAAAAATATAAGAGATGTAAATTTGCTTAAAGCAATAGGCAGTGTACCTCGTCACTTATTTTTACCTAAAGATTTTGAACAAAGAGCCTATGAAGACAATGCACTGCCAATTGATGAAGAACAAACAATTTCTCAGCCTTACACAGTTGCATTCCAAACACAGTGTTTAAATATTAAACCAGGCGACAAAGTTCTTGAAATTGGTACCGGTTCGGGTTATCAGGCTGCAATATTAGCCGAAATGGGAGCAACAGTATATACAATTGAAAGAATAGAAAAATTGTACAATAAAGCTAAAAAAATATTGTCAAGTTATAAAAATGTATTTTGCTTTTTAGGTGATGGAACAATGGGATTACCTGAAAACAAGCCATACAATAAAATAATAGTAACTGCTGCAGCACCTCATACTCCACTTGTGTTAATAAATCAACTTTGCATAGGCGGCAAAGCAATTATACCTATTGGTAATATGAAAAATCAAAAAATGATAATTTTTACTAAAACTGATGAGAATACATTTTCAGAAAAAGAATTGGGAGATTTCAGATTTGTACCTTTAATAGGAAAATATGCCTGGAACTTATAAATATTTTTAATACAAATTTGCTTTTACTATTATATCCACAATAGGGTTTTTGGGATCATTGGTATAGATTGTAACAGGTTTTTGTGTAATTCCGGCATGGCCAAGTAAATCAAAAGTAATGGTCAATTTTGCTTGCTCACCTTTTTTTATTGTATATTTATCAATACTTGCTTTTGTGCACGAACACTGGCTTTTTAATGCTAATATTTCAAGATTGTTTTTCCCATTGTTTGTTATAGTAAATGTATTTTCAACTATCAAACCTATTTGTCTATCTCCAAAATCATATTCTTTTTTATCTATTTTGAATTTTGGGGCTGCTTTTTTATCTTTTTTTGATAATTTACCAAAATTATACTTTAGGTTCCCGAGCATCATCAAAGGTTTTTCGGCTATTTCTTGGTCGTCTGTCAATAATCTGAAATTTTTATTGAATACACCGAAATCTTTAATAGTATTAGCCTCTATTACTACAAATAGTTTTGCTTCTTCATTTGGTTCAATTACATTTTTTGACGGATAAACTCTATATCCCTTTGGCAAAACAGATACATTATTTATCTTTATAGGATATTGTCCGTCATTGTACATTACTATATATGCCGAGTCTGAAACATTATGAAAAACATCGCCCAATTCAGCAATTTCTTTATCAAACATCATGTTGCCAACCCTATAAGGAAATATGTCAGACATACTTTTATCTCGTGGTATTACTTCTCCTCTAAGTTCAAGTACTACTATCGAGGCATAATATGCATTTGTGTAAACACCCACTGTTTTATCAATAATGCCAATTTGGTTTTTGGGATTGTATATTGCTGTTACAGTACCTGTTTTGCCTGGTGGTATTGGTTCTTTGGTATATTCACCAAGAGTACAACCACATGATGGTTCTACTTTTTCAATTAACAGATTAGAATTGCCTGTATTGGTAAATGTAAAAACAGCTGTAACCTTACCGCCATCTTCTTTTATTTTTCCAAAATCGTGAAATCTTTTGTCAACTATTAGAGTTGTTTTAGCTTTTTGTGCATTGATATTAATACTAACCAGAACCAGAGTAATTAATAATATTTTATTTTTCATCAGACATATAGAAAGATGAGTTATAAAGTTTTTAGGTTGCCCACAAATAATCATTTAATTTTGTATAGTGCAAAATAACATTCTTAATCCCAATAAAGAAAATTTGTCGCAGCAGGAACAAGAACTTGAAAAAGTTATTCGCCCATCAAATTTTGATGAATTTACGGGACAAGATAAAATTCTTGAAAATCTACAAATATTTGTAAAAGCAGCTAAATTACGCGGCGAAGCTCTTGATCATGTTTTGCTCCATGGTCCGCCGGGTCTTGGCAAAACTACACTTTCAAATATTATTGCATACGAACTTAATTCTAATATTAAGGTAACTTCGGGACCGGTAATAGAAAAACCGGGAGATTTGGCTGGCTTGCTTACAGGACTTGAAAAAGGTGATGTTTTATTTATTGATGAAATTCACAGATTGAGCAATATTGTTGAAGAATACCTGTATAGTGCAATGGAAGATTACAAAATTGATATAATGATTGATACAGGACCAAACGCAAGGTCAGTACAGATTTCATTAAATCCATTTACTCTTGTAGGTGCCACAACAAGGTCGGGCTTGCTTACTTCGCCATTGCGTTCAAGGTTTGGCATTACATGCCGACTTGAATACTACGAATCGTCATTATTACAAAAAATAATTAAACGTACAGCAAGAATAATTAACACTCCAATAGATGATGAAGCTGCATTAGAAATTGCCAGAAGAAGCAGAGGAACTCCGCGTATTGCAAATTCATTACTTCGCCGTACTCGAGACTTTGCCCAAATAAAAGGTACAGGTTCTATAACTCTGCAAATTGCAAAAATGTCTTTAGATGCATTAAATGTTGACACTCTCGGGCTTGATGAAATGGATAATAAAATTCTTACAACAATTATCGAAAAATTTAAAGGAGGACCTGTTGGGCTTAATACAATTGCAACGGCAGTAGGCGAAGAAGGCGGTACAATAGAAGAGGTATATGAGCCTTTCCTTATTCAACAGGGGTTAATAATGAGAACTGCAAGAGGACGTGAAGCTACTCTATTAGCTTACGAACACTTAGGTATAAAAAATGCAGGCAACTCAAATCCTACACTTTTTTAATAAATGTCTTGTCTTAAAATAATTTGACATTATTAGTATAAAAAGAAAAAAAATACAAGTACAAAAAAAAATTATAATAGACACGGTTTTCTAAGTTTCGAATAATAGTTTTTACTTCTCACTTCTTCACACGTTTTTCATTTTCTTTAATAAACGAATTCCAGCTAATGTATTTTTTATTATTTTCAAAGTCTTTGTTTCCGGTATTATAACAATGGCAAAGAGCTACAGCTACGGCATCAGTAGCATCTAAAAATTTTGGCAATTCACTGAATTTAAGCAAAGATTTGAGCATGCCAGCTACTTGTTCTTTTGTAGCATTTCCGTTTCCTGTAATTGATTGTTTCACTTTTTTGGGGCTGTATTCAAAAATTGGCAATCCACGATGCAATGCAGCAGCCATAGCTACTCCCTGTGCTCTGCCAAGTTTTAACATTGATTGAACATTTTTACCAAAAAATGGCTCTTCAAGTGCTACTTCATCAGGGTTAAACATATCTATGATTGCAAGACTACGTTCATGAATTTTACTGAGTTTCAGTGCGTGATTGTCGTAGCTTTTCAGATTTATTATGCCCAAAGTTATCATTTCATATTTGTTTCCAACACACCCAATTAATCCATAACCCATTATTTGAGTTCCGGGGTCAAATCCTAAAACAATTTTATCATAATCTTTGTCTAAAACAGACTTATTCATTATTTGCAAACTTAATTTTTTTTATACTATCAATTTACGCCCACCTAAAATTTTGATTTTAGAAAAAAAAGATAATAAATAATTAATATTGCTTGGTATAATAAGATTTAACAAATACAGCATATTTTGGGCAATAAAATTAATTATTGTAACGCTTTGTTTTATTTTTTTAAGTGAAAAGTTACAAAAAATAAATTTCACAATGCTATTTAGTTTGTTTGCTGAAAATACTGTAAAATCAAAACTGATTGTTTCTCTTATTTTTATTTTGTTTTTTATAAATTGGGGTATCGAAACTACAAAATGGAAATATTTGATAAGAAAAATTGAATCAATATCATTCAAAAATGCATTTCTTGCTGTAATGGGCGGTGTGGCAATTAGCACTTTTACTCTTAACCGTACAGGCGAATTTGCCGGAAGAATGATGTTTCTTAAAGATAAATTAAACATTGGGATTGCTGCATTAACAGTATTTGGTAGTATAAGTCAATTATTTTTTACAATTTTATTTGGAAGTTTAAGCATAGCTTTGGTTATAAAAGAATATAATTTTTCTGAGCTTTTAAAGTTAAACATCAATTATCTTACAATATCGGTACTTATTGTTGCAATAATTCTTATTTGTTATTTGGTTATTAATAGAAACAAGCAAAGTATAAAATCAGTATTTAAAATAAATAATATTATCACTAATATATTTAAAGCTCTGTCAATGCTAAGTTTTAAAGATATTACATTGGCGTTTGGAATGTCTTTTCTGCGATATATTGTATTTATTCTTCAGTTTTATTTCATATTAAAATTATTTGGAATATCACTTTCATTCATTCAGATTATTACAATTTTGCCTACTATATTTATAGTTCAAACAATTATACCAACTTTTTTTATTACAGAAATTGGGGTACGAATAAGTGCAGCACTTCTAATACTTGAAAATTTAGGATTTAATGAAACAAAAATAATTGCGTCAACCACTTTACTTTGGCTTATAAATATAGCATTTGCAGCACTTACAGGAGCTATTGCAATATTATTGTTAAAATATAAAAAGGCAAAAGAATGATTTATATAGCTGTTTTGGTAATGTTTATTTATAGTTCTTATATTTTTTGGTGGATATGTGGCTGGAAAAAAACAGATGAATACATTCCTAATTCTGAATCAAACATAAATAAAATTTCAATTATTGTTCCTTGCAGAAACGAATCAAAAAATATAATTCAGTTGATTGAGTGCATAAAAAATCAAAATTTTGATACAAATTGCTTCGAACTTATAATAGTAGATGACCACTCAAGCGATTGTTTATTGGAGGATTTAATTAAAATTTCAACAGTTAATTACAGTAGTTTCAATATTAAAATAATAAAACTTAATAAAAATGAAAATGGCAAAAAGCTTGCAATAAATAAAGGAATTAATTGTGCCGAAGGTGAAATAATAATTTGCACTGATGCTGATTGTAAAGTGGGTAAAAACTGGCTTAAAAATATGAATGGTGCATTTGTAAACAGTGAAATAAAACTCATTTTCGGACCGGTGATGTTTATTGAAAAAAAAGGCTTTTGGTATAGTTTACTCCAATTAGATTTTTTAAGTCTTATTGCCATTGGAGCTTCATCACTGCAAAATAAAAAACCAAATATGTGCAATGGTGCAAATATCGCATATCGCAAATCTGCTTTTATTGAAATAAACGGTTTTGAAGGAAATTATCATATTGAATCTGGCGATGATGAATTTTTAATGCATAAAATTTTTTATAAGTATAAAAACAGCGTAAAATTTATAAAAAACCGAGATGCAATAGTTTATACAAAAGCACCTGCAGATTTTAATGAATTTGTTAATCAAAGATTGCGTTGGGCAAGCAAAGCCGGACATTATCAAAATATCATTTCTAAGTCACTGCCATATTTTGTTGTAATACTAAATTTTTTCTTATTATTTTATTTATTCACAAGTATTTTTATGCTTGATTTTCTGAATTTATTAATAATTTTTTGCTACAAAATCATCTTAGATTTAGTGTTTTTCTGGTCAGTTCTAAATTTTTTTAATAGTCGAAAATTGATTATGTATATTATTCCTGCTCAGTTTTTTCATTGTTTTTATATAGCTTTTATCAGTTTATTTACAATAGGAAGAAAGTATAAATGGAAGGATAGAGAAATAAAATATTGATTAATATAAATCAATAATTGTAACACCGTCTCCTCCAAAATCAGGGTGTTCGCTTTCAATATTTTTTACATGTTTTATTTTTTTAAGGTTTTCGCGGATAACTTTTCTAAGTATTCCATCACCTTTGCCATGAAGTATCCAAATTTTGTCAACACTTAGCATTAATGCTTTATCAACAGCATCAATAGCTGTATTTAAGGCATCGTCAGCCAACATTCCTCTTACATCTAAGCGAGGATTGAATTGCTGTACCGTATTTCTGTAATCATAGCCTTTTAAGCTGTATAAAGTTAGGGCTTTGCTTGGTTCAACTATAGCTTCAATCAAATTGTTTGAGATTTTGGTTTTAATATTTCCTGTTTCAACTAAAATATTTTCTTTGTTTATTTTAAGTATTTTGCCAGGTATGTTATAATCTTTTATTTTTACTTCACAACCAACTTTTAATTTTTTTAATAATTCAATATTAGTTTTATCTGTATCATTCTCTATTTTCAATTCAGTTCTGGCTTCGGCTATTTTTTTTCTTAGATTAGATGTATTTTCTTTTTCTGCCGAATTGCGTTTAATTTCACTAATAGTGTTTTCAATTAATTTTCGCGAATTTGAAAGGATTTCATCGGCTTGAATCTTAGCTTGATTAATAATAGATGATTTTTGATTTTTTAACTTTTCCTTCAATTCATTATAGTCGGCAATTAGTTTTGTAAGAGTAGCATCTTTTTCTTCAGTTGATTTTAATTTTTCTTTAGTCTTTTGCAGCAACTGTTCGTACTCAGCAAGCAATTCATCAATTCGCTGGTGTGTAGTTCCTGCTATTATTTTTGCATTTTTTATTATTTCGGCATCAATTCCTGTTTTTTTGGCAAGCTCTATAGCATAGCTACTCCCGGGTTTCCCAATTACAAGCTTGTACAAAGGCATATAATTATCCAAATCATAAAGCATTGAAGCATTAATAAAACCATCATTTTGCCCTGCAAAATTTTTAATATTGCTAAAGTGAGAAGTTACTACTCCAAAAGATTTTTTATCATTTAGCTTTTTAAGAATTGCTTCACCCAAGGCTCCTCCAAACTGGGGGTCGGTACCGCTTCCAAGTTCATCTATAAAAAAAAGTGTATCATTTTTTGCATTTTTAGTAAAAATATTCATAGCCTGCAAGTGTGCACTATACGAACTAAGATTATTATCAATACTTTGATTATCGCCAATATCGACCATCAATTGCTTAAAAATCGGTAAAACGGAGTCGGGCGAAGCGCTAATTAGAAAGCCGCATTGCATCATATACTGGTTTATTGCTATTGTTTTTAGTGCTACTGACTTTCCTCCGGCATTAGGACCAGAAATTACCATTATTCTGTTTTTTTCGTTTAATGTGCAATTAAGACTAACGGGCTTTTTCCCTATTTTCGATAGATTGTTATATAACACGGGATGTGTAGCATCAACTAAAATTAATGAATTATTTTTATTGTCAATCAAAATTTTTGGTTTGCATAAATTTAATTTTACTGATAAAAGTGCTTTAGCTCTTATAAAGTCAGTAATTGCAACTTTTTTATTATACACTTCAAAATCATTTCTAAAAGGCATTAATAAAAGTGTTGTATGTTTTAATATTTGTTCTCTTTCGCGGTTTTTTTCTATTTCAAGGTGTTTTAGTTTGTTATTTTCTTCTACAATAATATTTGGCTCTATATATAAAACTGTACCACTCCCCGATTCATCATGAACAATTCCACTTATTTTTTTCTTATGTTCTGATTTTATTGGAATAACCGGTCTGCCATTTCTAATAGTAATTCCTGTATCACTTGCAAATCCGTCATTTTGGGCTTTATTAAAAACTGCTAATAATTTTCGATGAATATCATTTTCTGTTTTTTTTATTTCTTTTAATAAACTGTTGTATTTTGGAGAAGAATCAGGTTTCATTTCTCCATTAGTGTCTATTACATTTTCTATTACCTTTATTACATCTTCAAAAATTTCTATTTGCGAATATATTTCATACAAATAGGGGAATTTGTTTTCCTTTTTTTTAAAAAAATTTTTTATCAGAAAAACAAAATCGCAAGTATTTTTCAATTCGGAAAGTTCGCTTTCAATAAGAAAAATACCCTCTGTTTGCAACTTATTAATCTGAATTGAAATATCATAAAATTTAAATTCAGGTAAATTATAGCCGTCTTCTAAAATGCTTTTAAATTCTGAAGTTTGTTCTAAACTTTTATTTATAAAATTATAATTAACAGAAATTCTAATTTTATTAACCATATCTTCTCCCATCGGACTTGAACAAAAATTTTTCAACAAATTTCTGATTGTATCAAAACCTGTTTTCAGCTCAAAATCGTGAGGATATAACATTTTATGATTTACAATTTATTAAAAAAAATACTACTCTTCAAGTCTATCGAGATTTTCAATAACATCTTCCATAATTTTTGCAAACAATTCAGGTTGGTTTGAATAATATTTAAAACTTGAATCAACTTGCCACTTTTGCAGATTGTGTTTTTTATAAATAAAGCTATAAGTGCTATCAATTAATGTAGTATTAAACAAACCATATTTATTTACTACTTTATAATTGCCTTCAGCAAGCGAAATATCAGTAAGCAATTCAGTCATTTTACTTCTATCAATATGATATATTTTTTTTGAATTAACTTGTTTTTCTTTGCAACTCAATAAAAAAAGCAATATCACAATTAAAGATTGAAAAAGTTTCATTAAAGCAAATTTACAATGATTAAAGAAAACCTGAAAAAAATCAACGAAAATCTACCGAAAAAAGTAAAATTAGTAGTTGTAACAAAAATGAGAACTATAGAGCAAATAATGGAAGTTTACAATTGCGGATACAAGTTTTTTGGAGAAAACAGAGTGCAGGATTTAATAGAAAAATACGAAAAACTGCCAAAAGATATTGAATGGAATATGATTGGACACTTACAAAGTAACAAGGTAAAATATATTGCACCTTTTGTATGTCTGATACACTCTGTAGATAGTATAGAACTGGCAAAAGAAATAAATAAACAAGCAATAAAAAACAATAGGACAATTGATATTTTATTACAATTTCACATTGCCGAAGAGCAGTCTAAATTTGGAATAAACCCAATAGATGCTGAAAAAACATGTACTGAAATAATGCAATTATCAAATATTAAAATTAAAGGAATAATGGGAATGGCAACACTTACAGAAAACAATAATAAAATAAGAAAAGAATTTAGGGAGTTAAATCATATATTTAATTTACTTAAGTCAAAGCTATTTGCTGACAAAAACTATTTTTCAATAATTTCAATGGGTATGAGTAGTGATTATCAAATTGCAATAGAAGAAGGAAGCAATATGGTGAGAATTGGAAGTTCGGTGTTTTTATAAACGATTGTAAAAACAAACACATATTTTATAAAAAACTTAATATCATTAACTAAATTTAAAATAAATTGCGACTCGTAATAATGAGAATAAAATTTGGACTTTTTGCTATAATTTTCAGTTATATAGCTTATGCACAAAAGTCAGAAATAAGAGGTTTTGTATATAATAAAAAAACCGGTGAGCCGGTACCTTATGCTAATGTAATTATAAATGAAACAAAAATAGGAACAACCACAAATGCTGACGGTTATTATATTTTATCAAAATTAAATGCCGCAACATACAATATAACTTCAAGCGCTTTAGGATATGACACTGTTTCGCTAAGAATAGTTCTTAATGAAAATAAGATTTTGACAAGAAATTTTTTTTTGCTCGAAAAAGGAATTGATTTGGGGGAAGTGAATATATCTGCCGAAAAGCAGAAAAAACAAAAAGATGTATATATTTCAATTACAAATATAACTTCGAAAGAATTGAAAATGATACCAAGCGTAGGTGGAGAACCCGATTTGGTACAATTCTTACAGGTATTACCAGGTGTTGTATTTACGGGTGATCAGGGCGGGCAGTTATACATTAGAGGTGGTTCGCCGGTAATGAATAGAGTAATGCTTGACGGAATGACTATATACAATCCTTTTCATTCAATTGGGCTATTTTCAGTATTTGATGCTGATATTATAAAAAATACTGAAGTTTACAGTGCAGGTTTTGGCTCAGAATACGGTGGCAGAATATCGGCAATTATAGACGTAAAAACACGCGATGGTGATAAAAATATGATAAAAGGAAAAGCAAGTATTAATACTTTTACCTCAAAAATAATGCTTGAAGGTCCGCTTAAAAAGTTCGATTCAGAAACTGGAAGCAGCACATCTTTTATATTTTCATATAAAAATTCTTTTTTAGATAAAACATCAAAAATGTTTTATAACTATGCCAGCAAGGGTAATTTACCATATTCATTTGATGATTTATATGGTAAAATTTCCATTAATAGTTCTTCAGGTAGTAAAATTAATTTTTTTGCTTTTAATCATAGCGACAATGTTGATTTTACAAATTCATCAAAGTACAATTGGGTTTCAAAAGGTTTTGGAGGCAAGTTTTTTTTATTACCTTCTGGTTCAAGTACCATAATCAATACAACCTTTACTTGGAGTAATTATAAAATGGCTCAAGCAGAAAAAGACAATAAACCACGCAGTTCAGGCATAAACGGATTTTATGCAGGGATGAATTTTATTAGTTATTTAGGCAAAGATGAACTGCAATACGGGCTTGAAATAAATGGCTTCAGAACAGATTTTAATCTTTTTAACGCTGCAAATAGAGAAATTAATCAATACGAAAACACTACTGAATTAAATGGATTTGCAAGATATAAATATATTGGAGTAAGAAAAAAACTGATTGTTGAAACAGGTTTTCGCTTACAGTATTACGCTTCATTTAACGACATAAGTCCAGAGCCTCGCTTAAGATTTAAATACAATATAAGTAAAAAATTGCGAATTAAAGCATCAAGTGGCATGTACTCTCAAAACCTTATGAGTGCTACAAGCGACAAAGATGTAGTAAATTTATTTTATGGCTTTTTATCAGGACCAGACGAGTACCCATCGCAAGTTGGCAAAACAAAATTTAATAACCGTTTACAAAAATCAATTCATGGAGTAGCAGGTGTTGAATATGATTTTAATAAAGAAAATGAAATTAATATTGAAGTTTATATTAAAGAATTCACCCAATTAACCAATATTAACCGCGATAAAATATTTGATGATACTCCCGAAAATCAAAAATACCCATGGTTTGTAAGAAACGATTATATAGGCGAAACTGGTAGGGCTTGGGGCTATGATATTACCTATAAATCAAGTTACAAAAAGATATATTTTTGGGGAGTATATTCATACAACAACGTTTCGAGATATGACGGTATTCAAAAATATCAGCCACATTTTGACAGAAGGCATAACTTAAATTTGCTTGGAACTTATAAATTTTTAAAAGATAAATCATTAGATATAAATTTAAGATGGAATTTTGGTTCTGGTTTCCCTTTCACACAAACTCAAGGATACTACGAATATTTATCATTTAATGAAGGAGCAACTACTGATTATTTAACTGATAATGGTGATTTAGGAATTATTTATGCCGGACAAAATCTTGGGAGGTTGCCATATTACCACCGCCTTGATTTTTCTGCAAGCAAAACTTTTAAAATTAAAATTAAAAACGGAAAAGAAAATAATATTGAAGCTACATTCAGCTGTATAAATGTTTATAACAGAAAAAATGTTTTTTATTATAATAGAATAAAAAACGAAAGAGTAAATCAATTGCCTGTAATGCCAAGTATTGCAGTGAATTACACTTTCTAATTTACAAGACTTTCACCTTGTATAATTGTTGATTCTTCCATGATAATTCTCAAAGATGTATTATCAGGGTTCAATTTAAAGTTTTCTAAACTATTTACTGTATCGAGAATTTGACAATATGTTTCGAATAACATAACATCACTATTTAAAGCCGATTTTATTTCATCTTCTAAATTTTTGTCGGCTTCTCCATAAATAAATTGAATTAAATCATTTTGAGTAAAGTTACTAATCATATAATATGTTTATAAAAATTCTAAAATAAAAACGCATTAAACATGATTTATTGCATAAGTATAAAAAAAAGAAAATAAAACACTAAATTTCAGTAAGATAATTTTATCTTAATGATATTTCCTTTTCAGTTATTAGCTTTCTTAAGTTTTGAATTGCATATCTCATTCTGCCCAAAGCAGTATTTATGCTTACATTTGTCATATCGGCAATTTCCTTAAAACTAAGTTCGCCATAATGCCGTAAAACAAGTACTTCTCTTTGGTCTTCTGGCAAAAGTTTTATTAATTCTCTTACTATTCCTTCTTTTTGCTCATTTATAAGTTTTTCCTCTCTATTCTCTTCATAAACAGGGAGTGTTGCAAAAATGTCTTCACCGGATGAATTGGTAATCATTGGCATTTTCTGTTTTCTTCTAAAATAATCAACTGCCAAATTTCTTGCAATAGTAAGTAACCAAGGTAAAAATTTACCCTCTTCAGTATATTTTTCTGATTTAATTGTTTTAATTACTTTAATAAATGCTTCTTGAAAAATATCTTCAGCAATATATCTATCATTCACTATTAAATATATTGTAGTAAATACCCTTGATTTGTGCCTGTTAAGCAACATTTCAAAACATGCCTCATTACCTTTGCGGTAATTCTTGATTAATAACTGGTCGGAAATCTGATACTCTTTCATAATACCTCTTAAATAATAATTTAACTTTAATCTCAATTAAGCTATTTGCTTTAAAAAAAAGACTATTTTTTGGTAGAGGTATTACTTATACGCGATATACTTTTGTTGAATTAATCTGCTAATTAAAGACTAATTTTTAATTTTCAAAAATTATTTTCAATTATTGATTTTGTTTGCTGAATACTAAGCTTTTAAAATTATTTAATCAATTAGATTAAACTATTAAATTTGATTTTTTAAATTTGAAATTATTTATAAGTATGATTAAAAATGTATTGCTTTACCTCACAATTCTAATTTTCTCAAACCACATGTTTTCTCAAAAAATTGAGATCCCTACAAAAAAAAGCAAACTTAAGGTTGTTGCCTTAGTTGATATGCATAAATTTGGACAGTTGGTAATTAGGCAGCAAAATAAAAAAAAATCATTTTATGCTACACTAATTAACAACGAAATGGAAATAGAATGGGAAACTGAGTGTAAGTTTATTGATGACAATGGGAGAAGATCTGCTAATTATTTTACATTTTTGCACAACGACAGTTCTATTTTCATAATAAATCAATCAAAGAATATATATGTTTCGAAAGTAAATATAGAAACAGGAGAATATTTTAAAGAAAAAAAACTGAACAAATCGCTGGAAATGAAAAATTGCGAATTTTTTATTTCTAAAAACAAACTTTACTTAGCAAATTATATAGATAATCAAATTAAAATTTATTTAGTAAATAATAAATCGCTTATTAATCAATGTAAATTATTGCCAACTAAATTAACTGAAGCTGTAAAAAATACAGCTTTAAAAATAATTAAGGTATCTAATGATACAATTTTGTCATATCAATCAATTCCCGAATCAAACCATAACAAATTACATATTATATTTTATAAACACAAAACAGATGGGCATTTTATTGACACTATATACAAAACACTAGAAATAAAGAATCATTATGGCTTTGCTTTTAATTCTGAAAATGACTGGAATTGCCAGTATGTTGTTGAATACAAAAACAACATTTATATGTTTGGAAATCTTTCGTCTAGTTTCTCCAGCAATTATGGAACATTTTTGCCAAGTAATGATTCAAGAGGGTTTTGGTGGGCAAGTTTTGACAAAAACCTAAGTTATTCTAGCTTCTATTTATATCCATTCAAAAGTATTTTTAAGAAAAGTGAAGAAATAATTATAAGAAAAGAAAAATATTGGGGAGTGAAAGCCGATGCAGACAGTGGATTTTTTATAAATATGAACAATATTTACAATGGAATTTATATAGGAAATCTTTCATTTTACATTAATACTGAGGGTAAATTAAAATGGTTTACAAATACTGATAATAAAGACAATTTTATGAGAAATAGTATGATAAACACACGACAGTATATCAAAAAATCTAATATGTGTGTAATGAATGATGATTGGAATTTTTACTCAACTCATCATTTTGGAAAACTGTTATATAATAATACATACCAATCTGGATACATAAAGCAATTGGTATTAAAAGCAAATAAATTTAATGAAGATACTCAAAAATCAGAGCTTGCATACACTATAATTCACAAAAATGGGTTTGCGATATTGGCTGAATATTATTTTAAAAAAAATAAAGTATTAACATTAGAAGTAATTAAATAACTATTTTATTTAATTTTGGCATTTAAATTGTAAAATTCTGATTTGATTTAATAATGAAAAATATAATATTCTTGATTTTTGCCTTTATATCTTTAAATTCTTACTCAATTGAAATTGAAGATGACACAGCCAATAAAACTAATTCGTTGCCTCAAATATCTGTTAAAGACCTTGATGGGAAAACTGTAAATTTTGCACAGTGTGTTACTCCCGGACAAATCACTATTGTATCTTTTTGGGCTACATGGTGTAAACCCTGCATTCAAGAGTTGATTAATATTGATAATTTGTATGATGAATGGCAAAAAAAATACAATGTAAAATTAATTGCTGTTTCTATTGATGATAGTAGAACTGCACCAAAAGTTAAGCCTTTTGTAACTAGTAAAAACTGGACTTATGATGTATTAGTTGATATAAATAGCGATCTAAAAAGGGCAATGAATGTTACCAATCCCCCAACTCTTTTTTTAATTGACAAAAACGGTAAAATTGTTTTTACTCACACGGGATATATTGAAGGTGATGAGAACGAATTGGAAGAAAAAATTGTCGAGTTATCAAAAAATTAATCTAAATCTATTTTTGCTGATTTTTATTAATTAAATATTCTGCAAGTTGCTCATCAGTCATACCAAGCATATTTTCTTTTAAAATTATCAAAGCTTCTTTTGCTTCTTCACTTTCAGGATATTTTTGTGTAAGTAGTTTATAAACCTCTTTTGCTTTTTCAGCATTTTTCAACTCATTCCAAAATATAAATGCCGAAGAAGAAAGTGCCTGCGGACTTTTATCGAATTTTAAAAAATTAGAACCTATATTCAAATAAAGGTTTGCAGCTTTTTCAAAATCAATACATAATTGATAAAATTTTGCTGCATAATACAAATTTTCAGCTTTTAGAATTGTATCTTTTTGTGTTTTTGAAGCTGCATAAATTTCTAATGTTGATGCAGCATTGCGATACTCATGAGCAGAAAAATGAATTTTGTTTTCGCAAAGCAAATAATAATAAACAGCCGAATCAATATTCTTTAATTTTGAATTATAGATATCAGCTTTTTTCAAACTTATATTGTAAAAATTTTCAGTTTTACCATAGGACTTTACATATTCACCAGAAAAATTAAATGCTTCTTCCCATTTACTTAAAAGGTATTTGTACATAAAAGCTTTGTACAAGTATATCTCAGATATTGAATCTTTAGGAAAGTTTTTATAGTACTCAAAATACTTATCTGCTAAATTATTCAACCCACTTGCACTTGATGACGAATCAGATGTTTCAAGCTTAAAAATTTCTTCGCTAAGTTTGTCTTTTTTGGAAGTACAGGATAATAATAATAATAAAATAGGCAAAAAATATAAAGTGAATTTTTTCATAAAAAACTTAATTACATCAACATCCCTCCGCACACACTTAATACTTGCCCTGTAATGTATGACGACAAATCTGAAGCTAAAAACAAGGTAAGATTTGCTACATCTACAGTTGTACCACCTCTTTTTAATGGAATTTGTTCTGCCCAAGATTTAATTACTTCTTCTCCCAATTTTTCTGTCATTTCTGTTTGTATAAATCCTGGAGCTATTGCATTGCATCTCACATTTCGTGAACCTAATTCTTTTGCAATAGATTTTGAAAAGCCAATAATACCGGCTTTTGATGCTGAATAGTTTGATTGTCCTGTATTACCATTAACACCTACAACTGATGACATATTTATAATTGAACCACCTTTAATTTTTAAAAAATTGCGAACTGATGCTTTGGTCATATTGAATACAGATTTTAGGTTTACCTGCATTATTTCATCCCATTGATCTTCACTCATACGCATTAATAAGTTGTCGCGGGTGATTCCTGCATTATTTACTAAAACATGAAATTCTCCAAAATCTTTCGTAATATTTTCAACCAATTCGTTTGCTTCGGCAAAAACTGATGCATCTGATTTGTATCCTTTAATTTTAACATTAAACTTTTGCTTTATTTCATTTTCTAAATCAATAGCTGCCTGAGCCGAACTTGAATATGTAAAAGCTACATTTGCTCCATTTTCTGCAAACTTTAAAACTATGGCTTTACCAATACCGCGTGTACCACCAGTTATTATTGCTGTTTTGCCTTCTAATAATTTTGTCATACTGCAAAAATAATCGGTTAATTATTTTTTGCCAATCTTATGTGTTAAAACAAAAAAGCCGAATAAATCGGCTTTTTATATTATTTTTATATAAATAAATTCTATTATTGGTCTTCTACTCTGTAAACCTCAAATGCTCCTGCAGAAATTGTAGCAGTAGCAAGACTGCCTGCTTCCTGCAAATCACCTGAAAAAGTGCCTTTTATTCTTCCTCCAATTGGGTCGTATTTAGTTACATTTATTGTCATTTCTTTATTTGGTTGAGTAGTAAACTCATATTCCTTTTTAGTAACTCCGCTTCCTGTAGATAATGAAATATTAACAAAACTTGGTGAAATTGAATATTTATAAGAACCAATTTTGTTTCCGGGGAACTTCAATTCAAATTCTGCATGCTTATTGCCATCATTACCAGATACTGTAATTGTGGTTTGGTCAGTGTTTGCTCTGTATTGACCTATCATTACAGTACTGTCCCACTTTAGTTTATAAGTAGTGATTCCGTTGAACTTAAAAGTATTTACCGGTTCTTGTTTTACAACAGGTATTGTATCTACCGGAGGATCATCATTTCCGTTTTGATTACAATTTTGAAAAGGTATTGCTGCTAAAGCAAAAAGAAAAATTATTAGTATTTTTTTCATTTTAATGATTTTATGCTACAATTTTAAAGATAATTAGACAATGAAACAATATATTTTTGCTTAATTAATTAAAATACTTCTTCAAAATTTGCATATCTGGTAAAAAGTGACGCTAAACCTACCGACACTATTCCAGATTGAAAAAACAATATCAAAAAATTGTAAAACAAATCAGACTTGTCAAATTTTATAAAATTCATTGGGAAATATAAAATTGCATTGAGAACTATTGTTAACATAAAAAATATAAGTACACCAAAAATGGCTATTTTAACAGCTCTGCCAAATCCGATATTTTGGAATGAGTATCTCATTGCTTCTCTAAATTTCATATCCCCGATTACAATTCCGGGAATTAACAAAACACTGCGAAGTATAACCATTATCATAAAAAATAATGAAAATATACTAATTAGCGGATTTACTCTTATACTGGCAATAGACAAACTAAAAACTAATAAAAAAACAGGTAAAAACAATAATACATATATTAATATATTTAAATCTCTGCTATCAGGAATTATTGATTTACCGATATTTATTTTCTTGTCCATAATTTTATCTTTTATGATTTTTTGGGTAAATGAAATCAAAAAAGATGTGGCTATAAGCAAAATGCCAAATCCAAAAAGCATCAGGGGAACTATCTGTGGATATTTTAAAATTAAATCCTGCATTTTTTTTGACTGACTAATCATGTCTGATGCATTTTGTTGTTGTTTTACTATTTCTGATATTTGACTTATACCATTTTTATCTATCAAATTTGTTACAAGCAATTTTATTATTAAAAAATATAAAATAGATACAATTATTGATGCAATTAAAATTTTAATAATTGAAAAAATCAGGAGTTTGTAAAATGCTTGTACGGGTTGTGTTTTAAACTGTTTATATAACATTACTAAAAATTATTTTAACCATGGATTTATTTCTTCTTCATCAAATTTAACTTTTTCATATCTCGGAAAAAAATTTTCAACAAATATTGCTCTGGGCGTTTTTTTAATAATAACTTTATACCCTTTGAAAATTGAATCAATAGGATTGTTTTTCAAATCTGTTTTATAATTATTAATCCAATCAAATATTAATATTTCATTATTCTTGGCAAATTTATCGGTATGTTGGTTTACAAAATTTTGAAAATGTTCACTTATATTATTATTCTCAATAATTTGGTATGGCGGATAACCATACAAGCCTTTATACATACAAAAAATAACTCTAAAATCAGGTTTTAAAGGTTTTAGATTTCTTAAAAAAGTATCTTTTCGGGTAACTTCAGCTTTCTTAAATCCAAGCTTTTTGTTTTTTACTGCACATCTTAAAAATTCATTTTCAATATTAAACAGACTAAGTTTATATCCGGCTACTAATATATTTTTTGTTTTATAAAGTTTGTCAATATTCCCTGCATTTACAGTATCCCTCATAAGTATAAGCATATTTGCATTGTAAACATTAAGCCAAAATGAAAATTTTTGTTCATCTGTCTTAAGGTTTGATATTAACTGGTTTTTGTCGAAAGATGCAAGTAGGTCAATTTTTGTTTTGTCAAAAGGTTTAAATCGTGCATTATTAGCAATTATTACAGACAGTTGAACTGCATTGATATTTTGCGAAAAAGCCTGAATAATAATAAGAGATAAAAAACTAAGTAAAATTGCCTTTTTTATCATATCAGTTTATAATTTTTATTTTCACCAACTCTCCATCCGGTTTTCTCTTCTATTAAATGAAGAATTCTGTTTTTTAAGTTGTATTTTTTAATTTTCGGATCACGGTCAAATTTCCAGTTTTTTGCTATTATTCTGTCTTGCATAATTTTTGGATGAGTTCCCTCAAACTTTTTTACAGAATCAATATTTGTATAGTCGAAATCTTTGCTAATATCAAATTTTTCGTTCAAGAATTTGTCGTTATGCCAAAGTTTTCCGGCTTCAATATTTTTAATCATCATATTTTTGGGAGGTCGTACCCATCCATAGTGAAATACTGAAGCATTTACAGGTTTTACTTTAAGTTTTCTTCCGTTAATTCTGAAACCCTGTGCGTCTTTCCATGATTTTACACCAATATTATTTTTAAAAATTCTTATTTCATTTCTATACCATCTCCTACTATCAGCAATATAATCATAAGACCCATAAAAATGATTGTATTTAAAAAGCAAACCTTCCACATTTTTGTCTGTTTTCCATTTTTCAAGTACATTTTTTATAATATCATAATCTTTTTCATGCAAACATTCATCACCCTGAATATAAATACACCAATCAGCTTTACTATCAATTACAGCAAGGGCTTTGTCGGTTTCGCAGGCAAGCACTTCTCCTCCTTTTCGCAAATTATCATCCCAAATGGTATTTATTATTTTTATTTTTGAGCTATCAATTGATTCTATCAGATTAAGTGTGTCATCGTCAGATTTACCAACAGCAACAACTACTTCGTTGCAAAGCGGCAATATTGATAATATTGCTTCCTTCACAGGAAAATCAAGTTTTATAGCATTTCTGATAAAAGTAAAGCCTGAGATAAACAATTAAATTTATTATTTTTTTTCAAAATTAATATTTAAAGTACAGTAGCCAAAAATTTACTTTGTTCGTTAGTTTGATATATTTATGAAATTTTTATAATAATATAATTTCATTCTCAGTTAAATTTGCATATATAAATATTATGGCTTTAATCAAATCTATTTCTGGCATTAGAGGTACAATTGGCGGATTGCCCGAACATAATCTTACACCTTTTGATATAGTAAAATACACAAGTACTTATGCTGATTTTATTAAAATTCAATCAGAAAACAAAAAAGTAATTATAGGCAGAGATGCCCGTATTTCGGGCAAGATGGTAAGCGATTTGGTAAGTTCTACTCTTCAATCTTGCGGATTAGATGTTGTAGATTTGGGCTTATCAAGTACACCTACAGTAGAACTTGCAGTAAAATGGGAAAAAGCCGCAGGTGGTATAATAATAACTGCAAGTCATAACCCAAAACAATGGAATGCTCTGAAACTTTTAAATTCCAAAGGTGAGTTTTTGTCTGAAAAAGATGGAAATAAAATTTTAGAGAATGCCGAAAAAAATAAAAGCAAATTTTGTGAGATTGATAAAATAGGTACATACTCAACTCTTCAAAATTACTTTGACAAACATATAGAAGCTATACTAAAACTAAAATTGGTTGATGTAAATGCTATAAAAACCAAAAAATACAAAGTAGTAGTAGATGCTGTAAATTCAACAGGTGGAATAATAATTCCCATGATTTTAAAAGCTCTTGGAGTACAAGAAATAATTGAAATAAACTGTACGCCTAACGGGCGTTTTTCGCACAATCCTGAGCCATTACCAGAACATCTTACAGAACTTGCAGCCGAAGTAAAAAGAACAAATTCGCATTTGGGGATAGCAGTTGACCCTGATGTTGACCGTCTTGCATTGGTTTGCGAAAATGGAGAAATGTTTGGAGAAGAATATACACTTGTAGCAGTTGCAGATTATGTTTTAAAGAATACTAAAGGTAATAGTGTAAGCAATCTGTCATCAACAAAAGCATTAAAAGATATTACATTAAAACACGGAGGAAACTATAATGCAAGTGCTGTGGGTGAAGTAAATGTGGTTGAGTTGATGAAAAAAACTAAAGCAATAATTGGTGGCGAAGGTAATGGCGGTGTAATATACCCTGAAATGCACTATGGAAGAGATGCTATAACCGGTGTTGCTCTATTCTTAAGCCATTTGGCAAAAAGCGGAAAAACTACCAAAGGATTGAGAATGACTTATCCTGATTATTACATGTCAAAAAACAAAATTGAACTTGACAAAAGCATTAAATTACCTATTGTTCTAAAAAAAATAGAAGAAAAATATATTAAACAACCTATAGATAAAACCGATGGTTTAAAAATTGAATTTGGTGAAGATTGGGTACATTTGCGACAGTCTAATACAGAACCTATAATTAGAATTTATGCTGAAAGCAAATCAATTGTTACAGCCGAAAACTTAACTGACAAAATAAAAGATGATATAAAAAATATAATTATGAACGATTAGATAACATAATATCTATCAAATCAGCAAGGCGGGCAGAATAGCCAGCTTCATTATCATACCAGCCTACAATTTTTACATAATTTTCGTTAACCATAGTAAGTTCGCTATCAAAAATACATGATGAAGTATTTCCAATAATATCTGCCGATACTATTGGGTCAGTACAATATTCAATTATTCCCTTTAATTCATTTTCTGAAGCCTTTTTGAACAAAGAATTTACTTCTTCAACAGTAGTATTTCTATTCAATACGCAAGTAAAATCTGTAATAGAACCGGTAGGCACAGGTACTCTTATAGAATTTCCGTCAAGCTTTCCTTTAAGGTGTGGAAGTACTAAAGCTACGGTTTTGGCTGCACCTGTTGTAGTAGGAATAATGCTGCAAGCCGCTGCTCTTGCTCTTCTTAAATCGCGATGTGGCGCATCCTGCAAATTTTGGTCTGAAGTATATGAATGAACTGTTGTGATAAATCCATTTCTAACCCCAAAATTATCATCAAGTACTTTAACCATTGGTGCCAAACAATTTGTAGTACATGAAGCGTTTGACAATATTTGCTCTTTTCCATCCAATATATATTCATTTACCCCCAAAACAACAGTTTTTATTTCACCTTTGGCAGGTGCTGATATTAAAACCTTTTTAGCTCCAGCATTTATATGACCCAAAGCTTTTTCTTTTTCTGTAAACAAACCCGTAGATTCCAATACGAGGTCAACTCCGAGTTTTTCCCATGGCAGATTATTTGGGTCTTTTTCTGCAGTTACAAGAATTTTATTTCCATTTACTATTAAATGGTTTTCGTCAAAATCAACATTTCCTTCAAATTTCCCATGCACAGAATCATATTTCAGCAAATGAGCAAGCGTTTTTGTATCAGTAAGGTCATTTAATGCTATAATTTGAACTTTATTATTTTCTATTAGCTTTTTAAATGTAAGTCTTCCAATTCTTCCGAATCCATTAATAGCTATTTTCATTTTTTTTTAACATGCAAACTTACATTAAAAAGTATAATTTATTAATTTCCATATTATATTTTTGGCTGAAACAGCTCTAAATCAATCAATTTTTAATTAATAATTATTTTTTGAAAAACTCATAATAAAGTATTTGCATTTGATTTGAAATAAATTATTTTTGCAACCTCAAAAACCGGTCCCTTCGTCTATCGGTTAGGACACCAGGTTTTCATCCTGGTAAGAGGGGTTCGATTCCCCTAGGGACTACCAAAAGGGCGAAATTGCTGAAATGCAGTTTCGCCCTTTACTTTTATATCCCAATCCCTTGCCAGTTGTGCAATGAGGTAAAACACAGAATTCACTTTTTCGGTTCGAACTGTACCTTTTTCACGATCATAAATGATACCATTGGGAAATAGGAGATTTTGAAGTTTTTTTTTCATCTTAACAGACGCTTATTCCCATACCAGAGCAAGATTGGAGCTTAAAAGGGCAACAGAATTCATAACTTTTTCAAGGTTCGAAATGCTTGTATCACAATGTTCTAGTTCTTTCTGAATTTGAGATTTTTTAATAGAAAACCTAAGCCTAAATTTTTCGAAAGTCTCAAAGGTCATTTGATTATAGGCAAAGAATTTTTCTTCAATGGATTCCATACTTTTATCAATTTCCTTCATTCTATTTATCAAAAGCTGAACTTTCTCCCTATTCTCCCTGGTAGAGGGTCTGATGGCAAAACCTACAAATGTCCTACCATGAGTTTAACAGGAAAAGTCTATTGCGGAGGCAACTGTTATGTTGATACCAAAGTTATCTGTACCCGTTGTGCAGGAAACACAGAATTGACGTACCCCCTATCCTCCCATGCCAGAATTACAAGTCAAAAAAGTTATTTTATATATCAATTGAAAATTGTAACCCTTCCGGCAGATGGAAAAGCTGAAGTATATGACTATTCAAGAAATGAATACAAAGAGGTAAACCCAAACAAAGTAAATTGGTGGAATCAGAGTGACAAAGAATATACAATGGACATGCAACGCTTTGCCCCGGGAATGTATTATATGAGTATTAAGAATAGATCATTTAACAAAACTTTTAAAATTATAGTAAAATAATGCTGCCAAAAGCCTTACTTATTACCTGTCTGTTTATATCCACTTTGGGCCATACCCAAACAGGCAGGTATTGGCTTTTGGGTGACGAGCAAAGCATCCGCTTTAATCCCAATCCTACATTTGTCTTGTCCTAAAATATGTTTACACAAAAAATTAAAATAGATATTTGATTTTATGAATGAAAATTATAATTTTGCAGCCCTTAAAAAAATATAAGATTCAAAAAAATATGAAGTTAAAAAATTATGAATCTGTAATCATTATTACACCCGTGTTGTCTGAAAAGCAAATACAAGAAGCCGTATCAACTTACAGACAATTGATTACAGAGCACGAAGGAAAAATTATCCATGAAGAAAATTGGGGACTTACAAAGTTTGCATACCCCATAGCTAAAAAAAGTACAGGCTTCTATCACATATTCGAATTTGAAGCACCGGCTACAATTGTAGAAAAACTTGAACTTGCATATCGCAGAGATGAGCAAATTTTAAGATATATTACAATTGCATTAGATAAACATGCCGTTGTTTACAACGAACGCAGAAGAAAAGGAGCATTTAACAAAACAAATGAAAATAAGGAGGTAGCAAAATGACAAAAAAAACAGTAAAACAAGAAGACGGTTTTATATTCAACAACTCTCCACAGCAATTTCAAAAAAAATATTGCAGGTTTAAAAAGAGTGGAATAAAATATATTGATTATAAAAATCCTGATTTCTTAATGAAATTTATAAATGAGCAAGGTAAAATATTGCCACGTCGTATTACAGGAACATCATTAAAATATCAAAGAAAAGTAGCAGAAGCAGTAAAAAGAGCAAGACATTTAGCCCTATTGCCTTTTGTTGGTGATCAATTAAAATAAGGAGGAAAATCAATGAAAATAATTTTAAAAGAAGATATAAAAAATCTTGGACAAAAAGATGATGTAGTATCAGTAAAAAATGGATTTGGAAGAAATTATCTGATACCTACCGGTAAAGCACAACTTGCAACTGATTCGGCATTAAAAGTGTTGGCTGAAAACATAAAACAAGCTAACTTCAAACAAGAAAAAATAAAAAATATTGCTCAGGAAACTGCTGCAAAACTTGAAGGAATAACTTTAGATATTCCTACCAAAGCAGGATCTAACGGCAAGATTTTTGGCAGTATTACAACAATTCAAATTGCACAAGCTCTTAAAGACAAAGGATTTGAAATTGACAGAAGAAAAATAGTATCAGACGATATTAAGTTTCTTGGCGAATATATCGCTACATTAAACCTTCACCGCGAAGTTTCTGTAACTATAAATCTGAATGTAATTCAAGAGTAATATAGATTATTCATACATTATAAAAAGGCTTTAATTAAAAAAATTAAAGCCTTTTTAATTTTTAAAAATTTGTAATAAACTATTTATTCGTACCTTAAAGATTCTATCGGATTAAGTTTTGCAGCCTGACGAGCCGGCATAATTCCAGACAAAAGCCCTACAAATGTGCAAAGTATTATTGCAAGAATTATCCATGCCCATGGAAAAATTAAAGGTCCATCAATGAGCGAAGAAACAAGATTTCCAACAATAATACCCAATACTATTCCTGCCAATCCACCAATTTGACATATTATAATTGTTTCAGTGAGAAACTGCTTTAATATTTGAACATTTTTTGCACCAATTGCCTTTCGAGTTCCAATTTCTTTAGTTCGTTCTTTTACAGAAACAAGCATAATATTCATCAACCCTATCGAAGCTCCAAATAATGTAATAAATGCAATTACATAGGCGGCTATACTTACAAAAGACAAGCTGGAAATTAAGCGGTTTGAAATTCCGTCACTGGTTTCAAAGTCGAAGTTGTTACTCATTTTAGGTTTAAGTTTTCTTATATTTCTGAATAATGTTTTAGAATAATCAATAGCTGTATTTAGCATCGTATAATTAAAAACCTTTACTCCAATGTTGTAACTTTTACCTGATTGATAAAAATTTTTCTTTCCAGTTGTGTATGGTAAAATAACTATTCGGTTTGAACCAAAGTCAAACGCTTGCCCTTTTGATTTTAAAATTCCAATAACCATAAATTTTTCTCCACCACAATTTATAGTTTTACCAATTGCATTATTGTTTTTAAATAAAATTTCATTAAGCTCATTTCCAATAACAGCTACACGCATTTGGTGCTCAACATCTTGTTTTGTAATAAATCTTCCTTTATACAATTCTTGACCATTAATTTCCAAAAAATTTTCATCAGCCCCTGTCAATTGAACATTAGGATTACTCTTTGCAAAAGATGATTTTACAACCGCAGCCCACGAGTAACTCATATAAACAGAAACCAAAGCCGGAAACTTAAAATTATTTTTAAAACTTTCGGCTTCCTTTATTGAAATTGGCTTATAGTCAATATTTTCATATTCATCATTAAAATCAATAAAGGCACTTCCATTAATTATGGTAAAAGTATTAGTACCAAGTAAACTGAAATTTTTTGTTATTGATGCTTTCATTCCATCAATGGTAGTAAGCATGCCAACAAGTGCCATAATACCTATAGCAATAATTAGGCATGTTAAAATTGCTCTTCCAATATTACTTTTGACAGAAACAAGTGCAATTTTAATATCATCAATTAAAGTCAATGATTTTTTTTCTTACAAATAAAACAATCGAGTATATAATATATGTAGCAAGTTTATTGAAAATTGACTTATTGTTACAATTGTTCGATTAATATTAGAATTTAGATATTTACATAATTAATTTAATCAATTTGTCTTTCTAATTAATTATTTTTGCCCTTATATGATTATTTTAGAAACAACAACATTTACTCTTATCGTTGATATTTTAAAATTTATAATTCCTGCAATTATTGTATTTTCTGCTACATACATTATGATGAGACAATTTCTTGAAGAAGATTACAAAAAGAAACTACTTGAAATAAAAGAAAAAAACACAGGAATTATTACACCCGTAAAACTTCAAGCATACGAAAGACTTACAATTTTATTAGAGCGAATTGCACCTGAAAACATGGTAATGACATTATCAAAACCAAAGCAAACCGCAGCTGAGCTAAAATTAATAATTACCTACCAAATAACTGAAGAATTTAATCATAACATATCTCAACAAATTTATATTTCTACTCAAGCCTGGGAACTGATAAAAGTTATTAGAGAACAAGTATTGCAAATTATAGATATTTCTTACAAAGATTTACCTGAAAATGCCAAAGGGACAGATTTGGGAAAAGCAATTATTAATGAATTAATGAACCACAAAAGCCATCCTACAAGAGCCGGAATTGAGTTTTTGAAAAAAGAGATTTCTCTTGTTATGTAAAATTTTACAGCCAAAGAACCAGAGGTTTAGTTTGTATTAAAAAAAAAATTAAAAATATTTTTATTTAACTGTTTTTTATTTGACAAACTCAAATACATTTGCCTAAAATAATATTAAAAATTTGGTAATCGAAATGTCGTTTAAATTATTAGACAATTGCACTTTAAAACCATTTTTTGCTATGTTAAAAATTTGTTAAAAACAAGTGAAAATAAATTTTTTTATATAAAAATTTATTCAAACTTTACCGACAGAAATAAGGTAAAAAACAACTAAGTTAAACCTTTGAAATTTAAGAGATTTATGAAATTTAAAAATTTAATGAAAATTAAAAGCTAATGTCAGACAATTACATCGAAATTTGGAACAATTGCTTAAAAATTATTAAGGATAATATCCCAGCTCAAAGTTTTAAAACATGGTTTGATCCTATCAAGCCATTAAAACTGGAAAATAAGGTGCTTACAATACAAGTGCCCAGCCAGTTTTTTTACGAATGGATTGAAGAACATTATGTAAGTTTACTTAAAAAAACTCTTGAAAAAGAACTTGGTCCAGGCTCAAAACTCGAATACAATATTATTGTTGACAACAGCCAATCGTCAAATGGCAACCCATATACTATAAATGTTCCTACAAAAAGTTTGCATAAAACAAATAAAAATGAAGTAGGAATACCATTAAATTTAAACACCAATATTCGCAATCCATTTATAATACCCGGATTGAAAAAAATGAATATTGAATCGCAACTAAACCCACTATATACTTTCGAAAATTTCATAGAAGGAGAGTGTAACCGCTTTGCCAGAAATGCCGGATATTCTGTTGCATGCAAACCGCCGGGAAGCACATCATTTAATCCTCTTATGATATTTGGAGGTGTTGGATTAGGAAAAACTCATCTTGTTCATGCAATTGGCAATCACATTAAAACTTTTTTTGATAAAAAAACCGTGCTATATGTTTCATCAGAGAAATTCATAAACCAGTATTACGATGCATGTAAAAACGGCAATCATAATGATTTTTTAAGTTTTTATCAGCTTATTGATGTTTTGATAATTGATGACGTACAATTTTTTGCAAAAAAGGAAAAAAGTCAAGAAGTATTTTTCCAGATTTTTAATCATCTACATCAATCAGGAAAACAACTTATACTTACAAGCGACAGACCACCAAAAGACTTAAAAGATTTAGATGAAAGATTACTCTCTAGATTTAAGTGGGGACTTTCTGCTGATATTCAAATGCCAGACTTTGATACAAGAATGTTAATACTTGAGAGCAAAATGTATCAAGATGGAATAAAATTACCAAAAGAAGTAGTAGAATATATAGCCCATAACATTGATTCTAATGTAAGAGAACTTGAAGGAGCTTTGATAAGTCTTCTTGCTCAGGCATCATTAAACCGCAAGGAAATTGACATTGAACTTGCTAAAAAAATGATGAAGAACTTTGTCAAACATTCATCACGAGAAATTTCTATTGATTATATTCAAAAACTTGTTACAGAATTCTACGGTCTTACTGTTGACCAATTGAAATCAAAAACTAGAAAGAGAGAAATTGTACAAGCAAGACAAATTTCAATGTTTTATGCCAAAACACTTACAAAGTCTTCTCTAAAAAGCATTGGAACTTATTTTGGAGGGAGAGACCATTCTACTGTAATTCATGCCTGCACTACAGTAAATGATCTTATGGATACTGATAAAAAATTCAAAAATGATGTTGAGGAAATCGGAAAAAGAATAAAAATTAATACTTTTTAATATGTATTTTTTCATAATTCATTCTGTATTATTTTCAAATGAACAAAATACATGAATATTTTATAGCTGAAAGAAACCAAAGTTTCGTTTTTATAATACTTGCTTCAGCCGGATTAATTTTCAGTTTTTATTTTTTAATTTTATCAAACACTTTTTATAATGGCTTAGGATGGTCATTGATAACTTTTGCAATAATTAAGTTAATAACAGGTGTAAATAAATTTTATAAAACCAAAAATCTTGATAATAAAATGATGTCATTTTTAAAGTCAAGTAAAAAAAGTATTAAAAATATTGAAATACCAAGAATTAAAAAGCTAAGTGGTAATTTTAAATATTACAGATACGTAGAGATAGTTCTGATTTTATTTGGACTTTTATTATTTGTATTTAGCAATAATTCTTTTTGGGAAGGAATTGGTCTTGGATTAATCATAGAGTGTGGTATATTATATATTATTAACTATATAGGCGAATACAGAAATATAGAATATTTAAAGTTTTTAAAAAAGAACTTTTAGTTATTTTAGATTTTTAAAATATTGTAATAGCTATTTTTGCCTTTCAAACAAAAACTTTTTTTTGAAAAAGAAATTTTTATCTGATTTTTTCTTTATACAAGTAATCAATTTATTGATTAAACCCGTTTGGATATTGGTAATTGACAGAAAAGTACAAAATATTTTACCTTCCGAGCAATATGGTACATACTTTAGTCTTACCGGATACAGTATGTTGTTTATGATTTTATTAGATTTGGGTTTGACTAATTTCAACAACAGGCAAGTTGCAATAGATAATAAAAATTATGATACAAATTTTTGGTCAATTACAAACGCAAAAATCTTGCTAACCATAGCTTTTTTTGCGCTTGCGTTTATATTTGGATTGGTTTTAAAATTTCATTCTAATGATTTTTTAATACTTGGCTTATTATGTACAAATCAAGCTATACTATCATTTAATAATTTTTTTAGAAGTAATATTTCCGCCATTCATAAGTTTAAAACTGACGCTATACTTTCTGTTATAGACAGGCTTTTTGTAATATTAAGTCTTGGTGCAATTATCTGGACTTCCTTATTGCCTGTAAAACTAACACTTGTTTCATTTATAATTTCTCAAACAATTGGTTTAATAATTACATTTTCACTTAGCATATATTGTATAATAAAATACTTTGGCATTCCTCGTTTTTGTTTTAACTTTAGTAAATTGTATGATATAATATATCAGTCATTACCATTTGCTCTAATCATTGCTTTTATGACTTTATATACAAGGATAGATTCGGTTTTTATTCTTAAATTGATACCTAACGGCAGAGAGCAATCCGGCATTTATGCTATGGCTTACAGGCTGTTAGACGCAGCAGCTATAATCGGAACTTTACTTGCAGGACAACTTTTTCCACTGTTTTCGTCAAATTTGAGTGATAAATCAAAAATTTATTCAATTGTAAAATGGTCTTCTGCAATTTCATTAATTCCTGTATTGGCAGCTACTTTTATTTGTTTTTTATATGGAAATGAAATAATGCAATTATTGTATCCCGAAAAATACAACAATCTATCAGGATATATCTTTTCTATATTGATATGGTGTGTTCCGGGAATGTTTCTTATAAATATTTTTGGTACTCTATTAACATCTGCAGCACATCTAAAAAAAATAATATACTTGTCTGTAATAGCTTGTGTGTTAAATATTGCAGGAAACTTATTGTTTATTAATAATTACGGTTTAATTGCTGTTGCAGTAACTGCTGTAATTACTCAACTTTTTTTTGGAATAATGTGTTTAGTATTATCTCGAAAACTATTTTAAAATTACTTTATATATATACTTTTTACCAAATGAATATTCAATTGAATCAACTATACTTCGTTTATATTTATTAAAACTCATATAACTTTCATCTTTTTTAAACATCATTTTCCTACGATTAAAACTCTCGTTTGTATTAAATAAATCTGTAAAAATGAATTTATTTTTTATAAGAAAATCTGGCGAACTTACAGAATCAAGCCTATTAAATTTGTAAAGTGAATTTTTGCCTGAATAGTACTCGCTTATATTTTCAATTTTTTGTGGATTATACAAAATCCATTTTTCATTGTTGTTTTTCAATGTATTTAAATATAATTTTTTACTTCCGTCAATATCAAAAAAATGATAAGGAACGAGCCCAAATACAATATTCCACAATAAAATGAATATTGATAAAGCAAACAATAATAAATCAGAAAACTCAAATTTTGTATTGATATAAAGAATTGCCAAAAATGGCAACATCACCATAAATTCGGAATTACCTGCTGAATAAAATGCAAAAATCAACTGAAATATAAAACCAATAAAAACAGCATTAGAAAAAATACTATTTTCTTTTTCAATACTCTTTAACGATTTGATAAACCTAAAGAAAACGTAAAGCAAAAAGGTAATTTCAATAATTGAAAAAACTATTAATAAATAAAATTTTGACAGCAGAGTTGCCATATAACCATGAACCTGAAAAACCGTTCTAAACAAGCTAATTGGCGTCATAATAAAATTTGCATACCCTATATGAGTTTGGGCTGTACCTTTATAGTAATCATTAAGAGCATATTTAAAAATACCTGTATCTGCAATTTGCGAAGCAATAATATAAGCTGCTAATACAGGTAAAGAAAATGACAAGCCAAGTGTAATAATATTTTTAAACTTTGTTGTAGTTTTACTTATTATGATAGAAATGACAAATCCAATAAACCAAAAAACATGAACTTGATGAAACAAAACACTTATTCCAAAAGCAAATCCTGAAATTATAAGATTTTTTTTATTTTTAGAAATTAAATAATTAAGAAAGAAATAGCTTGCAGCAAGAGAAAACAAAATTGGTAAAATATAGGTTTCTGCTTCAGTTGCAAATCTTAAAAACCCAAAGCAACTACCGGTAAAAGTAATAGCTGATAAAATATTTTTGGAATTACTAACTTTTAAAATTTTATATAAAAAGTAAAGACAAAAGGAAGCTGTAACAGAATTAATCAATTTAAGTAAAGTCAAAGAATTAACATTAATACCAATACTTAATGATAAAATATATATAAACCTTGCAGGTAAGCAGTATATCAAATGATGAGGGAAAATAAGGTTTTGCCCGTTTTTTACAGAAATAGCATAAGCATAAGCGTCAGTTTCTGAATTATTACTTTGAAAAACAATATAAATAATTGCAAAAAACAATATCAGCAAATGATGAGATTTAATTTTGGGTGAAAACACAGTTCCTATTTTTTTAATAATAATGTAAAATTAAATGGGAGGCTAAAATACACAATATATCAATACCGTTTTTAAAGCACTGATGTATTTTATTATATTCGCAAAAAATTATGCAATCTTCAAAAGATTTATTACAATTAAGATTTATTGACTTGCTTTCATATTTTATCAAATGGCGAAAGCACCTATTAATACTTGGTATAATAACCATTGTGGTTTCATCGGTAATTACAATGCCCTTTATTATAAAGCCAAAATACAAAGCAGAAGTAATTTTTTATCCGGCAACGATAAATTCAATAGGAAACGCTCTTTTTACTGACTTAAACAAGCGTGAAGCAGACCCGCTTGCGTTTGGTGAAGAAATGGAAGCCGAAAATGCTTTACAACTATTGTCTTCGTCATCCATGACCGGAAGAATTGTAAGAAATTTCAATCTGATGAAACATTACAATATTGACCCTAAAAGCAAACAAGCTAAAACAAAACTGAACAATAAATTCAGAGATAATATTGAGTATAAAAGAACCAGGTACTTGTCAATATCAGTTACTGTATTAGATGAAGACCCTGTAATGGCTGCAAAAATCGCAAATGGAATAGCAGAAATATACGACACCGTAAAATCTGAAATCCAAATGCAGCTAGCCCGTGAAGCTTTTAAAATAGTAGAAGATGAGTTTTATAAAAAAGAAAAAGGAGTGTTAGAAATAAGAAATAATCTTAAAAAACTTGCCGAAAACGGTATAACAAATTATGAAGAACAATCAAGAGCAATAGCCGAAGAAATTGCAAAACTTCAGGCAAAGGGAGGAAGTGCAGTACAATTATCAAAATTACAAGAACAACAAGTGCATTTATCTAAGTATGCCGGCGAATTTTTGTATTATACCGAAAATTTGAAACTTGAACTTGACGCACTTGATAAACTTCGTACCAGATACGAAAAAGCTAAGGTTGACGTAGATAAAACAATAACCCATAAATTTTTATTAACCTCTGCAGATGTACCTGAAATAAAAGCCTATCCTATAAGAAAAACTATAGTTGTTATTAGTCTGTTAGCTACTTTGTTTATTGGCTTTTTGACAATAATAATAATTGAAAAATACCGCGAATACAAATTGATGAAAGAGCAAGCCTGATGATTGATAAAATAAGTTTAAAAATATTTTATACAATTGGTTTATTTTTTTTAATTCTGATATTAACAGGCATTTATTTTCAAAACTATTTTGTTGCACTTACACCATTTGCTTTAGTATTTTTTTGGCTATTGATTAATCAAACTAAGGAAATTCTTTTTTTCATGGTTTTGTGTGTACCACTTAGCATTCAGGTTAATAATGTTGGAGGCGGAATGGGAATGACTTTCCCTACAGAGCCAGTTTTTTTACTAGTAATGTTTGGATTGGTAGCCAAGCTGTTTGATGGTTCTACTTTTGATAAAAACATACTAAAAAGTGGGCTTACTTTAATTATTGCAGGAATTATATTTTGGGATATAGTATGCACAATTGGCAGTTCAATGCCATTGGTTTCATTAAAATTTTTACTTTCAAGAATTTTATATGTTTTTGTTATATACCTTTTGTTTTCTGAATTTTTCAAAGACAAAAAATCAATTATTAAATTTGTATGGCTATTAGCAACTGGTATATTTATCCTTTCAATTTACACCTTATACAATCATTCTAAAGGTGGATTTACCAGAGGATTTGCTTACGCTGCTATGCAGCCGCTAATGCCAGATCATGGAATGTATGCGGCACTTGTTTCTTTTATTATTCCGCCATTAATTGTATTTGGAATTTGGGGATTTTATTTAAAACAAAATATCATTTTAAGGATTATAGCTTTTTTGCTTGCCGTTTTTCTAAGCATTGCAGTAATTTTATCATATACAAGAGCTGCATGGCTTAGTTTGATTGGTGCAACAGCAATTTCTATTTTTATTATATTGGGATTCAGATTCAGGAGTTTTTTAGCCGGTATCATTTTGCTTTTTGCCATTTATTTCTATATACAGTCTGATGTACAAACAGAACTTTCGAGAAACAAACAAGGCTCTGCCGACGATATTGAACAACATGTTTCATCAATAACAAATGTTTCTACCGATCCATCTAATCTTGAAAGACTAAACAGATGGAATTGTGCAAAAAGAATGTTTAATGAAAGACCTATTCTTGGCTGGGGTCCCGGAACTTATGTTTTCCAATATGCACCATTCCAAGTTTCAAGCGAACTTACAATAATTAGTACAAACGCCGGAGATTTAGGAAATGTACACAGTGAATTTTTACGTCCATTGAGCGAAACCGGCTTAATAGGTTTTTTACTTTGGATTCTTATGATTTTATACAGTTTTTATCTTGGTTTTAGGATATTTTCAAAATCAAAAAATAATGAAATAAAATTTCTTTCTTTAGCCATAATTTCAGGTTTAAGCACTTATTTTATTCATGGTGTAGTAAATAATTACAGTGAATTTGATAAGTTAGCTGTTCCTTTGTGGGGATTTTTAGCAGCGTTGGTATCATTAAATTCATATCATCTTAAAAATGATTTGGAAAAAATTTAAAAAAAACAAACTTGCTTTAGCTGGTTTACTTTTTATGTCGGCTTGTATTTTTACCTCTATTTTCGGCTACCTTTTAGTGCCAGATAAAACACCGGAAGTAAATAGCATGTATCCTGATATAGCACTTAAAAAACCCGGATTTTCATGTATTTATATTAAGGTAAAATCTAAATACAAATCAGAATATAAGGGTTTTTTTTATAAAATATTTAATGGCACAGAACCTGATTTTGAGATTATACCAATTGACAAAGTTTGGGAAAAAAATGATTCATTATTTTACAATAAATACAACAGCCAAATCACACATTCTTTGAGTATTGAAGAATTATATAACAAAAGTGATTATATAATTAAACGAAGTAATATTTTAGGAACTGACAGGTATGGAAGAGATTTATTCAGCCGACTAATTATAGGCACACGCAGTTCAATAGCTGTAGGCGTAGTTGCTGTTTTTATTTCATTATTAACAGGTCTTGTAATGGGTTTACTATCGGGGTTTTTCAGGGGATGGGTTGATGGAATAATTATGTGGCTTATTAATATAATATGGTCATTGCCTACACTAATGTTTGTAATTGCACTTACATTTGCTATCGGAAAAGGATTTTGGCAAATTTTTGTTGCCATTGGGCTTACATCATGGGTTGAGCTTGCACGTATTGTGAGAGGACAAGTGTTTTCAATAAGAGAAAAAGAATTTATACAAGCTGCCCGTGTAATGAAATTTAGTAATAGTAGAATACTGATTAAACATATATTGCCAAATGTTTGGGGTACAGTTATAATAATGTCAGTAGCCAATTTTGCATCTGCTATTTTACTTGAAGCAGGTTTGAGCTTTCTAGGACAGGGATTGCAGCCCCCCGCTCCCAGCCTTGGGCAGATGATAAAAGAAAATTATGCTTTTATAGTGTTTGATGCTTCACATCTTGCAATTTTTCCGGGGTTAATGATTGCTTTACTTGTTATGAGTGTGAATTTTATTGGTAATGGTCTAAGAGATGCACTCGATGTTAACGATTAAATAACATTGCATGCATAAATAAACATTAATTTTGCAGTATGAAAGGGAAAAGAACAGACAAATTAGCAAGACAAATTCAGAAAGATTTAAGCGAAGTTTTTAATATCTTGTCATCAAAGCTTTTCGAAAACTCTTTTATAACCATAATGGAAGTAAGAGTATCAGCAGATTTGGGAGTAGCCAAAGTTTACTTAGGTATAATGTCGAAAAAAAATAAAGACGAGATTTTTTCATTAATAGAATTTCACAATCAGCAAATTAGAAAAATGCTAAGTGATAAACTTAGAAATCAATTGAGAAAAATACCTGTTTTGCAATTTTATCTTGATACCACATTAGACAATGCAGAACATATTGAAAAATTACTTAACAAAATAAAACAAGACACTATTGTTAAATAACTTTTAATAAAAACTGAAATGAAATTTCCGTTAAAAGTTGCATTAAGATATGTTTTTACAAAAAAGAAAACTAATGCAATTAATATTATTTCGGGAATTTCGCTTACAGCATTTTCTATATGCGCAGCGGCAATGCTTATTATTTTTTCTGCCCTTAATGGATTCGAAAAAACAATAACACTAATGTTTACTGCATTTGACCCAGATATAAAAATTGAAACAATAGAAGGGAAAACTTTTAATCCTGAAAAAATAATAGGTAAGCTAAAAAAGATTGAAGGTATAAGTTCAATTGCTCTCACACTCGAAGACAATGCAGTAATGAAATATGGTCAATCGCAAGAAATTACAGTAATAAAGGGAGTTTCAGAAAATTATTCGAATGTTACCGGAATTGACAGCCTTGTTTTTGAAGGCAAATATGACATTAATAATGACAATTACAGCAGTGGTGTTTTTGGATATGAACTTTCAGAAAAATTAGGATTAAATCTAAATAACCCCTTAGGTTTTGTTACTGTTTATGTGCCGGTAAAAGGTGATATAAGTAATATAAATCCTGAACAAAATATTATTACCGAAAAAATTCTTCCAACAGCTAAATTTTATGTGCATGAAGATATTGACAGCCGATATGTATTGGTTTCTCTTGATTTTGCTCAAAAAATATTTTCTTCAGCAAACAAAATTTCAGCAATTGAAATAAAACTTAAAAAAAATTATAAAAGTAAAGTTGTAAAAAATAACATCAGAAAAATAGCAGGCACAAAATTTTCAGTAAAAAACAAATACGAACAAAAAGAAAGTTTTTATAAGATTTTTAAAAGTGAAAAACTTGTAACCATTGCTATACTTAGTTTTATTTTACTTATTGCTTCATTTAACTTAATGGGTTCTGTAACTATGCTTATACTCGAAAAACAAAAAGATATAAGGATTTTAAGAAGTATTGGAATTTATAATTCTTCATTGAGTAAAATTTTTATTAATTCAGGGTTAATTATAGCATTTACCGGCTGTGCAATAGGTTTGATATTAGGAAGTATTTTAGTATTTATACAAGAAAAATTCGGGCTGCTAAGACTTGAAAACAGTTTGATTGATGCATATCCAGTTAGTTTTAAAATACAGGATTTTTTTATAATAATATTCATTTCAATGATAATTGGATTTGTAACTTCGTGGATACCTTCAAGAAAATTAAATTAATAAATGAAATATTTAATAGCAGGACTTGGAAATATAGGTAATCAATACAATTGCACAAGACACAATATAGGGTTCGAAATTCTTGATGAATTTACAAAAAAATATGAACAGAATTTTCAAACAGAACGACTTGCCTCGCACTGTACAATTAAATTTAAAGGAAATACTATACATTGCATAAAGCCTTCAACATATATGAATCTTAGCGGAAAGGCTCTTATTTACTGGATAAACAAACTAAAAGTAAACATTGAAAATGTACTTGTAATTGCTGATGATATTGCTTTGCCATTAGCACAACTACGATTGAGAAGTAAGGGCAGAGATGCCGGACACAATGGGTTGAAAGATATAATACAAACATTAAATCACGACAATTTTCCACGTCTTAGATTTGGTATAGGTAATGAATATGCTAAAGGTCGGCAAGCTGAGTTTGTATTAAGCAAATGGAAAGATGAAGAAATTGAAGCTGTAAATGCAGGTGTTCAAAAATCAATTGAAGCAATAGAGAAGTATGTATTAGAAGGAATTGAAAAAACTATGAATAACATAAACAGAAAATTATGATTAAAAAAAAATCAATATTAAAGTGGGATGAAGAAATATTAAACAACAACATCGTGTGGGGTATTGTTTCATCTATCGGTCATCTAAAATTAGTTCATTTTTTAATCAAAACAGGTTTATTTAATTTTAAACGAAATGAAGATATTGAATATATTAAAAATGAAATAACTTCTTATTTTATTTCATATTCATATTTCGACTCAAACACCGAAACATTATATAAACTCTTTGTAAACAAAGGCGACAACGAAACAATAGCAAACAAAAACAATAAAATTGATATGATATTAACAATAGAAACAGAAAGCAATGAAATAATTGAAGATACTTTTAATTTTCTTAGAGAGTTTAAATATATAGAAGCAATTTTCGAAATTGATTTAAAAAAACAAACACAAAGGTTTATTGATATTATTCACTGATAAAAAATGGTAACAAAAAATAAAGTTCAAGGTATAAATTATCTAAAGTTTAATAAAACAAAAATTATAGCTACTATAGGCCCTGCTTCTTCTGACTACAGCACACTCAAAAGTATGATAAGAGCAGGTGTTGATGTTTGCAGAATAAATTTTTCACATGGCGATTATCAAACCCATCTTCAAACAATAAATACTATAAAGGAAATTAATGAAGAACTTGACACCAATGTATGTATATTGTGTGATTTGCAAGGACCTAAACTGCGAGTTGGAGAAATGACAGGAGGTAAGGCAGAACTTAAAAAAGGGAATAATATTTTGCTAACTACAAAAAAAATTGAAGGAAATAAAAATATAATTCATGTAAATTATCAAAACCTAATAAGAGATGTAAAACCCGGCGAAAGAGTATTACTAGATGATGGAAAAATTGAAATTAAAATAATAGAAAAAGTTGATTCGCAAACATTAAAAGCATTAATATTAAACAGTGGCATATTATTGTCACGCAAAGGATTTAATCTGCCAGAATCTAATCTTACATTACAGGGTTTAACAAAAAAAGACAAAGAAGATTTAATTTTTGCTCTTAAAAACGATATTGACTGGGTAGCAATGTCATTTGTGAGATCAGAAAAAGATATAATAGAGTTGAAAAAACTTGTAAGTAAAAGTAATCCACGAACACAAATAATTGCAAAAATAGAAAAACCCGAAGCTGTAATAAATTTTGATAAAATATTGGAATGTGCAGATGGAATAATGGTAGCAAGGGGCGATTTGGGAGTAGAATATGCAATGCAAAAAGTTCCGCTTATTCAAAAACAAATTGTAGAAAAATGTCTTGCTGCATCAAAACCTGTAATAATTGCAACTCAAATGATGGAAAGTATGATTGAAAATCCTACTCCAACACGAGCCGAAGTGAATGATGTAGCAAATTCAGTACTTGACGGAGCAGATGCTGTTATGCTTAGTGCAGAAACTTCTATCGGGAAATATCCTCTTAAAACTATACAGGCAGTAGAGCAAATTATTCACGAAATTGAAACCAATTCAAATCCATATTACAAAGGTAAAAAACCAGAAAAATCAAGTCCTACTTTTATATCAGACGAAATATGTTTTACAGCAGTAAGAATGAGTGAACACCTCGATGCAAAATGCATAGTAGGTATGACTTTTTCAGGTTATACAGCAAAAAAAATCAGTTCATACAGACCAAATTGTGATATTTTTATTTTGACAAGTAATCGCCCTATTTTAAAAACCCTTAATATGGTTTGGGGTATAAGAGGTTTTTATTACGACCTTGAAGAAAGTACAGATAAAACAATTAGTGATACTATTGACTTTCTTAAATCCAAAAACTTTATAAAAAAAGGCGATATAGTAATAAATTGTTCGAGTATGCCTTTAGCTCTTAAACAAAGAACAAACAGCTTAAAGGTGAGTGAAGTGAAATAAGATATAAGTTTATAGAACAAAATAAAGAAAATTAATGTTTAAAAAACTGAATAGTCATTACAGATGGAATCAATAGTAAACAAAGTAGCCAACAGTGGTTTAATAACAATTAATCTTGAAGATTTTTATAATAAAAACCAAAGAGTAATTTTTGATATTAAAGATTGTCTGTTTATGGGATTAATACTAAAAGAAAAAGATTTCAGGGAATTTGTAAAAAACAACGATTGGAGTGTATATCAAAATAAAAACGTAGCAATAACCTGCAGTGCTGATGCAATTGTACCAACGTGGGCTTATATGCTTATAGGAAGTAAAATTTCTGAAATAGCAAACCATTTTGTGTTTGGCAATATTGAACAACTTGAAAATTCTCTATTCCAAAAATCCTTATCTGAAATAAATATTGAGCTATATCGAAATCAAAAAATTGTGATAAAAGGTTGCGGTAATATACCCGTTCCGGTTTTTGCTTATACAGAAATATTAAGATTATTACAGCCTGTTGCATCAAGTATTATGTATGGTGAACCTTGTAGTACAGTACCGGTTTACAAAAAGAAATAAAATAACATTAATGAAAAACGAACAGACTGCAATTAAAACTACATATTTTAGTATTGCAGGAAATACAAGTTTGGCAATTATAAAAGCACTTGCAGGTTTTTTTGGAAACTCTTATGCACTAATTGCCGATGCCATAGAATCTACTACTGATATTTTATCTTCTTTTTTAGTGCTACTAGGGCTAAAATATGCCAATAGACCGGCAGACAAAAACCACCCTTATGGACATGGAAAAGTAGAACCGTTAATTACATTTTTGGTTGTTGGATTTTTAATAACTTCTGCAACTATCATTGCTTATGAAAGTATAAAAAACATAAGGACACCACACGAATTACCTAAAATTTGGACATTGCTATTTCTTGTTCCATTAATAGCATGGAAAGAAATTTCATTTCAGATGGTAATGAAAAAAGCAAAAGAAACAAATAGTTCTTTGCTGAAAGCTGATGCTTGGCATCACAGAAGCGATGCAATAACTTCTGTCGCTGCATTAATTGGGATTTCAATTGCCTTGTATTTTGGCAAAGGTTATGAATATGCAGATGACTGGGCTGCACTATTTGCATCGGGTTTTATACTTTATAACAGTTATAAAATTTTCAGACCTGCACTTGGAGAAATTATGGATGAGCATTTGTATGACGACCTGATTACTGAAATTAGAAAAGTGTCTATGTCTGTTGATGGTGTAGTGGCTACTGAAAAATGTTTTGTGAGGAAAGCTGGAATGAAATATCATGTTGATCTTCATGCAACAGTAGATGCAAACATTTCTGTAAAACTCGGTCACGAAATTGCACATAACCTAAAAGACTCTTTAAGATTTAACATACCTCAATTAGGACATGTACTTATTCACATAGAGCCTAATGAATATAAATGTTGCTAATAAAATGAGTAAGAAAATTACAAAGTGATACTTTTGACAATTTGTAAATATAAATAATACTGTCTTGACATTAAAAAAATCTTCTCTTTTAACTAAAAAGTGTAAAATGAAACAAAAAAAAATTCAACAAACATATAAATATTTAATCCAATAAAACTCATTTAAAATTCATACAATAATGAAATATAATATGATGGTTCTCTAATTTTAAAAAGGTAGAAACTTGTTTCAATTTTCTCAAAAAAATTAAATCCTGATTTTATACCAAAATAAATATCAGAATAATTATTTGAAGCATCAATCACATTTGTAAGTCCAACAAAACAATTATAGTTAGTCTTTCTTAAATACTTTAAGTTAATTTCACTCCACGAGAAATAAAATCCGGTATCTGAATTGCTAATCCTATTGTTTACTTGTTGCTGAGAGTAAAAATCAAACTTTTGAGATTCAGCATAAAAAACAAATCCTGCAGGTATTGAATTAAAAGTGCCAAATGTAAAACCTGAATAAGGCGTTATAGTAATGTTACTATCTTTGTCAAGTATATAATTTAACCCTAATAAAGCAGAATATAAGTTCAAATCTTCATAATTTAGTCTTATTTCAGAAAAAATATTTGCTTTTTTGGTTTCATAATTCAAAGTTGCAGTAAGTGAAGGGTATAATTTGGTTTCTTCATATTTAAAACCATACAAATTTATGTTGCCCGAATATTTTTGAGAATACAAATGATAATTACAACAAAGAAAAATCAGAAATAAAAAAAAATGTTTTGGATGATTGCTTGATACAAGTTTCAAATGTTAAAATTTACCCCAAAAATATTAAATTCATTTTAATCTATCCTTAATATCAAGTCTGAATTTTCTTGATGTATCCAAAGCAATATCATATCCTGCATCAGCATGACGCAAAACTCCCATCGCAGGGTCATTATTAAGAACTCTTTTTATTCTGGTTGCGGCATCTTCTGTACCATCAGCCACTATTACCATACCTGCATGAAGACTATATCCTATTCCTACCCCACCCCCATGATGAAAACTAACCCAACTTGCACCTGAGGCTGTATTAATCAGGGCATTTAATATAGCCCAATCTGCTATTGCATCGCTGCCATCTTTCATGGCTTCTGTTTCTCTATACGGGCTTGCAACCGAACCTGTATCAAGATGGTCGCGTCCTATAACTATAGGAGCTTTTACTCTGCCTGTTTTTACAAGTTCGTTAAACAACAATCCTGCTTTTTCACGCTCCCCTTGACCAAGCCAACAAATTCTGCTTGGCAAACCTTGAAATTTTATTTTTTCGTGAGCCATTTCTATCCACCTTTTAAGGTTTGTATTTTCAGGAAACATTTTTAAAATCTCTCTGTCTGTAGTGTAAATATCCTCAGGGTCTCCACTAAGGGCTGCCCACCTGAACGGTCCTTTACCCTCACAAAACAATGGACGTATAAATGCCGGCACAAAGCCCGGATAATCAAATGCATTTTTTAACCCTTTTTCTGCAGCTCTACCCCTTAAATTGTTTCCATAATCAAATGTAATACTTCCTTTAGCATTAAAGTATAACATTAATTTTACATGTTCTACCATTGTTTGATAGCTTCTTTCTATATACTCTTCAGAATTTTGTTCTCTTAAAGTCTTGGCTTGGTCAACAGTTAGTCCAAGCGGAAAATATCCTATTAATGGGTCATGAGCACTTGTTTGGTCTGTAAGCAAATCAGGTAAAATATGTCTTTCTTTAAGTCTGTATAATAACTCTACTGCATTGCCACACCACGCTATAGAAATTGATTTATTAGTACTTTTGGCTTCTAATGCCTTATCAATTGCTTCATCTATATTTTCTACAAATAAATCGAGATATTTTGTTTCAAGTCTTTTATCAATTCTCCATTTTTCTATTTCGGCAACAAGGCAAACTCCTTCATTCATTGTTACGGCAAGAGGTTGAGCTCCGCCCATTCCGCCAAGTCCGGCTGTTACTGTAAGAGTACCTTTAAGGGTATTATTAAAATATTGATTAGCTGCTTCGGCAAATGTTTCATAAGTACCCTGAACAATACCTTGCGAACCAATGTAAATCCAAGAACCTGCAGTCATTTGTCCATACATTGTAAGTCCTTTTGCTTCAAGTTTTCTGAAAGTTTCCCAATTAGCCCAATGTGGAACAAGGTTAGAATTTGCAATAAGTACACGTGGAGCATCTTTATGTGTAGGTAAAATGCCTACCGGTTTACCTGATTGAATTAAAAGTGTTTCATCTTCATTTAAATCTTTAAGTGCTTTTATAATTAAATCAAAACTTTCCCAGTTTCGGGCTGCTTTGCCTGTTCCTCCATATACCACAAGTTCTTCCGGTTTTTCAGCTACTTCGGGATCAAGATTATTGCACAACATTCTTAATGCTGCTTCTTGTACCCAACCCTTACAGGTTATATTACTGCCTGTGTCTGCTTTAATAACTCTTATGCTTGATTTTGTTGTCATTTAAAAAAAAATAAAGAAATATAAAAATAGTGATGCAAATGTAAAACCTCTAATGAATTATTTTATAAGATAAATATCAATTCCTTTAGACTCTTTTTTCATTGAGTTTTCATGTTGAATCAGATATTCAAAAAGGCATTTATACATACCCGGCAAACACATTTTTTTGTTATCATAACCATTCCACTCCGGACTTTTATCAGAAAAATAAACTTTTTCACCCCAGCGGTTATATATAGTCATTTTTATAAAATCATATTTTCCAAAAGGTTTCCAAATATCATTATTCAAATCTCCATTTGGCGAAAACGCATTAGGGAAAAAAATTACACATGCTGTTTCTTCTACTGTTAAATTAAAACTATCGCTTACCGTTCCGCACTTGTTTGATACAACTACTCTGTAAAAGCCAGTTTCGGTAACATTTCTGTCACGCTCAGTACTACCATCATTCCACCATACATTTCCCATATCTACTTTAAGGTTAAATTTAAGATAGCTTCCACCACACAAAACAGTATCTTTCATGGGTGGAAGTATAGGATTGGCAATGGCTTTTATAATTATTGTATCATGAGTATCGCAATTGCCATCTATAGACCTAACAGTATATGTGCCTGATTTATCAATATTAATAAATGAACCTGATGTTGAAATTCCGGGACCTTTCCATGAAGTTGAAAATTTTGGGTCAACATTCAATTGTAAAGGACTGGATGAGCAAATTACAGTATCCCTTCCAAGATATACAACCGGACGATTGAATACTTCTGTAGAATTCCATGCAGTATCTCTGCAACTACCTTTTGAAAACACGTATCCTATTTTGAATTTCCCAACAGATAAAGGAGAAAATGAGCTATCAATAGGGTTTACATTATTACCAATAAAGACACCTTTACCTGGTTGAGGTTTTAAAAAAACCGGCTTATCATTAAGACAATATTGTGACGCTAATCCAGTAAATGAAACATTTGAATTTGTATATACTTCTACGCTATCGCGATATTGGTCAAGGCAACCTCCAAGGTCATAGGCTCTTAATGTAATATAATATTTACCTATTTTATTGAAAGTGTAGTTTGCAGTAGCACTAAATGATGAATCTAAATCTTTTGAAGCAAACTCTTCTTTATATCGCCAACTGCTATTTATTGAGTTAGTGCTATTATTTGTAAAAACAAATTTATTATTGCTAAGACACATTGATTTTGCATTAAAAATAACGTTGGCAGTATCAATTGCTCTTGGCAAAACTTTATATATGCGATAAGTAGAATCTTTGCAACCATAATATGAAGTTGCAACTAATTTTATAGTAAAAACACCCGGCTGGGGAAATGCTCTATCAGCTTTAAAACCTGTTTGAGTATAGCCATTGTCCATATACCAAATATAGCTCATACTAGAATTTGGGTCGCCAATATCAAGTAATGTACTTAAGTTTTTAAAAGTAAATCTGTTCCCAAAAAAACATTGAATTGAATCATTTTTAAATTTTAATGGGTCTAGAGTAAATTTTGTAACCGGATGTGGATGCAAATGAGCTTTTCTTATTATTGTATCAGTACATCCAGGTGAATTTACAATTAATTTTACTTTGTAAATATTTGGGGCACTGTAGCTATATGTTGGGTCTTTTGCTGTAGATGTGTTTGCATCGCCAAAATACCAAGAATAACTCATTGGAGTTCTATCAGAAGTTGATTTATTAATAAATTGAAAACTGTTTCCATTAAAACACAATGAGGTGTCTTTAATACTGAAATCTGCAATTGTATTTTTTGATGTAATATTATCAGTAGCATAAGTAGATGTTAAATAATCATAAACCCCGCCACCAGGTGCATTATACTCAAAAATTGCAACATAATATTTTGTATTTTTTGTAAGTCCTGTTACAGTTATTGAATTTCCCGAACCTCTATAAACACAATAATGAACTCCATCATTATTTATTGATTCTGAACCTCCTTTTTTAAAAACAGGATAATCAGTATAAAATTCATTTTTTACCGGAACACTTGAAAAAGCATTACCCTCTCTAATAAAAATTACTCTTTCTAAGCCATTTCCTTTTGTACATGAAACAGTAAATTCATTACAACCTACATTTGAAAAAACAATATTTGAAGCTGCAACAGTAGGTGCTTGACTGTATAATGTCAAATTAAATAAAACTAACAAAATGAAAACAACTGTCTTACGCATTCAATATGTAATAAAACTTAGGGTACAACTTTACTAAGACGCAAAGATAAACTGTATAGTGTCAAGTTAATTGTTTTTTTTTTATAAAAATTATTATGTTTGAATTACTCCAACACAAAATTTACCTATGGGTGCGTTGTTGGCAGCATTAAGCCCAAGCGAAAGCCAATTTCTTGTATTAGCAGGATCAATAATTGCATCTACCCAAAGATTTGATGCTGCATGGATTGCCGTAGTTTTTTGATTATATTTTTGTATTACTTTGTCAATTAACATTTGTCCATCTTCTAATGGAAGTGTACCAACTCTTGACATCTCAAGTTGTAATATAGTATTTGCTGCTTGTTCACCTCCCATTACTGCTATTTTTGCAGTAGGCCAAGCAAGTATCAAACGAGGGTCATAAGCTTTTCCACACATTGCATAGTTTCCTGCGCCATAACTATTTCCTACTACAATAGTAAATTTTGGAACAGTACTGTTTCCTACTGCATTTACCATTTTTGCACCATCTTTAATAATTCCACCATGTTCACTTCTTGAGCCAACCATAAATCCGGTAACATCTTGTAAAAAAACAAGTGGTATTTTTTTCTGATTACAGTTCATTATAAAACGTGCAGCCTTGTCGGCAGAGTCAGAATATATTGCACCGCCAAATTGCATTTCTCCTTTTCGAGTTTTAACTACTTCTCTATTGTTTGCTACAATTCCTACCGCCCAACCGTCAATACGGGCATAACCACACAATATGGTTTTACCATAATCTTTTTTGTATTGCTCAAATTCAGATTTGTCAACTATTCTTTCTATTATTTCGAGCATTTTATATGGTTTAGCCTTATTTTCTGGTATTATACCATATATATCTTTAGCGTCTTTTAGCGGGTTTTGTGGTTTTACTCTATCAAATCCGGCTTTTTCAAAATGTCCAAGTTTATCAATAATATGTTTTATTCTGTCAAGACATGATTTATCATCAGGGAAGTGGTCATCTATCACTCCCGAAATTTCTGTTTGTACTATAGAGCCACCAAGTGATTGATTGTCTATTGTTTCACCAATTGCTGCTTTTACCAAAAAACCTCCAGCAAGAAAAATTGAACCCGTTTTGTCAACAATAAGTGCTTCATCACTCATTATTGGTAAATATGCACCACCAGCAACACAACTTCCCATTACCGCAGCAATTTGAGTAATTCCCATACTGCTCAATTTTGCATTATTTCTAAAAACACGCCCGAAATGTTCTTTATCAGCAAAAATTTCATCCTGCATTGGTAAAAATACTCCTGCACTGTCAACCAAATAAATTATTGGTAAACGATTTTCCATTGCAATTTCCTGAAAACGCAAATTCTTTTTAACTGTTATAGGAAACCATGCGCCAGCTTTTACAGTAGCATCGTTTGCTACTACCAAACATTGCCTTCCGGATACATGAGTAATACCGCCTACTACTCCTCCTGCAGGGCATCCGCCATATTCTTCGTATTTTTCATGTCCCGCAAAAATTCCAATTTCAAAAAATTCTGCTTCTTTATCTTTTAAGTAATCTATACGTTCACGAGCCAGCATTTTCCCTTTTTCTTTGTGTTTAGCTCTTGCTGTAGCTCCTCCCCCCTTTTTCAATTCGTCTTCAATGCGACGTATATGGTCTAATAGAAGTTTGTAACTGTCTTCATTTCTATTAAATTCAATATCTATCATTTTTTCGCAAATTTAAAGTTTAGATACAATTATTTATTATTTTAAATTTTTATTTAAAACAAGTGAAAAAATAAAATGTTTAAGTATTAGATTTGCACCCGCAAGTCAGTACGACCAGCTCCCTTTTAATCCCCCAGGGCAGGAATGCAGCAAGGGTACAAGGTTGTAGCGGTGCGATACTGACTTGTTTTGCATTTATAGAAATTCAATAAATAAAAGGTTTTATAATTTAATGAGAACAATTCAATTTAGAGAAGCATTACGCGAAGCAATGGTAGAAGAAATGGAAATTGACAGCAATATTTTTTTGATTGGAGAAGAGGTTGCAGAGTACAATGGAGCTTATAAAGTAAGCCAAGGAATGCTCGAAAAATTTGGTGAAAAACGCATAATAGATACTCCAATTGCAGAGTTAGGATTTGCCGGAATTGCCGTAGGTGCTGCAATGAATGGATTAAGACCAATTGTAGAATTTATGACTTTCAATTTTTCGCTTGTTGCTATTGACCAGGTAATTAATTCGGCAGCCAAAATGCTTTCAATGAGTGGAGGAAATTTTAATATTCCTATTGTTTTTAGAGGTCCAACAGGAAGTGCCGGACAATTAGGTGCCCAACATTCGCAAAGTTTTGAAAACTGGTACGCAAACTGCCCGGGGCTTAAAGTTGTTGTTCCTTCAAATCCGGCTGATGCTAAAGGTTTGCTAAAAACATCTATACGCGATAATGATCCTGTTATTTTTATGGAATCTGAACAAATGTATGGATTAAAAGGAGAAGTACCTGTTGGCGAATATACTATACCCATAGGAAAAGCATCTGTAGTTAAAGAAGGCAAAGATGTTACAATAGTGTCATTTGGAAAAATGATGAGAGTTGTGGAGAAAGCTAATATTGAATTGATAAAAAATGGTATTGATGTTGAAATTATTGATTTACGCTCTGTAAGACCTATAGATTATAATACTTTAGTAAATTCAGTAAAAAGAACCAATCGCTTGGTTGTAGTAGAAGAAGCTTGGCCTTTGGCAAGTATTTCTTCTGAAATTGCTTATCATGTTCAAAAATACGCATTTGATTATCTTGATGCCCCGGTAGCAAGAGTAACAACACTCGATGTTCCTCTGCCTTATGCTATTACTCTTGTTGAAGCCTTTTTGCCTGATGTAAAAAAAATATGTGAAGTAGTAAACTCTGTTATGTATAGAAGTTAATTTTCTGGAATTACTATATATACATCTTCATCATCACGTTTCATTATATAATTTTCTCTTGCAAATTTTTCAAGATTTGAAATATTAGTTTCCAAATCTGTTTTTTGTTTTGCAAGCAAAGCATTTTGATTTGTATAAAACTTTTTTCTTAAAACAAGGTTGTTCAACTCTTTTGAAATTTTATTTTGATAAATAAAATTGTTTTGATCAAAAAACAACATCCATAGCAAAAAAGCCAATGATGCAATTATGTATTTATTTTTTAAAACCTTAATCATCTCTTCAAATTTATAAATAATATTAATTTTAAGCATGTAATATTTCCACACTTAATATTAAATTTTAGACAAGCAATATCATGATATTTTCATTAAAATTCTCTTAATGAGTGCAGGTCCTTCGTATATAAAACCAGTGTACAATTGAACAGCTTTTGCCCCGATTTTGAATTTATCCTGAGCATCAATTTCAGAATGTATTCCTCCAACGCCAATTATAGGAACTTTATTGCCGAGTTTAAAAACAAGGTATTTCAAAATTTCATCTGATTTTTGTTTTAAAGGTTTTCCGCTAAGACCTCCGTTTCCTATACGTTTTACAAAGTGAGTATCGGTTTTCAAATTATTTCTTTCTACAGTTGTATTTGAAACAACAAGTCCATCAATTTTCATGTTTATTACAAGTTCAGCAATTTCATCAAGCTGTGAAACACTTAAATCAGGAGCTATTTTTAAAAAAACCGGTTTGCTTAGTTTGCCATTTTTTAAGAAATCATTTCTTTTATCAAATAATGTTTTAAATATTTTTTCCAAAGCCGATTTTTCCTGAAGTTCTCTAAGTCCGGGAGTATTTGGTGAACTTACATTCACTACAAAATAATCAACAAAATCGTATAGTTTTTCGAAAGAGTATAAATAATCAAGATGAGCATTTTCATTAGGAGTAATTTTGTTTTTACCTATGTTTCCACCAATTGTAATTTTTGATTTTACTTTTTTAAGATTTTCAACAGCTTCATCTGCACCATTATTGTTAAAACCCATTCTATTTATTAAAGCACTATCTTTTTTTAGTCTGAAAATCCTTGGTTTATCATTACCTGGTTGAGCCTTTGGTGTGATTGTCCCAATTTCTACATATCCAAACCCAAGCATAGCAAATTGGTCAATATATTTTGCATCCTTATCAAATCCGGCAGCAAGACCAACAGGATTTTTAAAATGTACTCCTGCTATTTGTATTTCTAAATCAAGCTTATTATAACAAAATAAAAATTTAAATATTTGCTTTAGTCCGGGTATGAAGTATGCAATTTTCAATGATTTCATTACCAGCAAATGAACGAATTCGGGGGGCATCAGAAATAAGAAAAATCTTATGAATTTATACATGATTAATGTGATTTCAAAAATAATAATTAAAGAAATACTAACTTTTTTTTTATTTCTTAAATGAAAATTTAATTTCGCAGATATATTTCAACAATTTTTATTTGAAAAAAATTAAAAGATGGGAGCATTTTCTTTTTTGTTAAATTCAACAATAGGTAAAAAAGTTATAATGGGAGTTACAGGCATTTGTCTGGTAGGCTTTCTTGCAGTACACTGCTTTGTAAACTCATTGATTTTTGTCAATGACGGTGGTGAGCTTTTTAATACAGCAGCCGAATTTATGGCACACAATGTATTAATAAGAACTATGGAAATATTTTTATTTTTAGGGCTTATACTACATGCATTGCAGGGAATAAACCTTGTTTTTAAAAATATGTCGGCAAGAAAAGTTAAATATTACAAACAAGACGGGGCAGCAAACAGCAAATGGTATTCACGAAGTATGGGATTACTCGGTACCTTGTTGTTGTTGTTTTTAATATTGCATTTAAAACACTTTTGGTATGTTAGCCGTCTTACCGAAGAAATTTCGAGCGGAGATGATACCTTGTTTGGCGAAATGAAAGAAGTTTTTGCAAACCCTATAGTTGTAGCTATATATATTATAGGTGTAATTTCATTAGCATATCACTTACTGCATGGCTTTCAATCAGCTTTTCAATCGCTTGGCTTTAATCATAAAAAATATACTCCATTTATAAAATCATTTGGTTTTTGGTACAGCATAATAATTTCAATACTTTTTGCTGTAATGCCTTTGGCTTTACATTTAGGTTGGGTTAAATAATTTTTAATAATAATAAGTAAAATGTCATTAAATTCAAATATACCTGAAGGAAAATTAGAAGAAAAATGGATTAAATACAAAAGCACCGTACCGCTTGTTAATCCGGCTAATAAAAGAAATCTCGAAATATTAGTTATAGGTAGTGGACTTGCCGGCGCTTCGGCAGCAGCATCACTTGCAGAGCTTGGATACAAAGTAAAGTGTTATTGTTTTCAAGATAGCCCAAGACGTGCCCATTCTATTGCTGCACAAGGGGGAATAAATGCAGCAAAAAATTATCAAAATGATGGAGATAGTGTATATCGTTTATTTTACGATACAATAAAAGGAGGAGATTATAGAGCAAGAGAAGCAAATGTGTATAGGCTTGCAGAAATAAGTCCTAATATTATTGACCAATGTGTAGCCCAAGGAGTTCCTTTTGCTCGTGAATACGGAGGTATGTTAAGCAATCGTTCATTTGGAGGCACACAGGTTCAACGCACATTTTATGCAGCCGGGCAAACCGGACAACAACTGTTACTTGGCGCATATAGTGCCCTCGAAAGACAAGTTGGAATGGGAAACGTAACTATGTACAACCGCCACGAAATGCTTGAACTTGTAATTATTGATGGAAAAGCAAGGGGAATTATTGCAAGAAATTTAATTACCGGAAAACTTGAACGCCATTTCGGACATGCTGTATTAATCTGCACAGGCGGTTATGGCAATGTTTTTTATCTAAGTACAAATGCAATGGGTAGTAATGCTACAGCAGCATGGAAAGCACATAAAAAAGGTGCATATTTTGGAAATCCTTGTTTTACACAAATTCATCCTACTTGTATTCCTGTAAGTGGAGATCATCAAAGCAAACTAACCTTGATGAGCGAATCTCTGAGAAATGACGGCAGAATTTGGGTACCCAAAAAAGCAGGAGATAACCGAAATCCAAGTGATATTCCTGAAGATGAAAGAGATTATTATCTTGAAAGACGATACCCTGCATTTGGAAATTTAGTTCCGCGAGACGTTGCAAGCCGTGCAGCAAAAGAAAGATGTGATGCAGGATTTGGTGTGGGTAATTCAAAAATGGCTGTTTACCTTGATTTTAAATTTAACATGATGAGGTATGGAAAAGTTGAAGCAAACAAAGCAGGACTGAACGATGCCGATGACAATGAAATACTAAAACTTGGTAAAGAAGTTATAAAAGAAAAATATGGTAACTTGTTTGATATGTACAAACAAATAACCGGCGAAGACCCATATAATTCACCAATGAGAATTTATCCTGCTGTACACTATACTATGGGCGGACTTTGGGTTGATTATAATCTTATGACAAATGTCCCCGGATTGTATGCTCTTGGAGAAGCAAATTTTTCTGACCACGGTGCAAACAGACTTGGCGCATCAGCACTTATGCAAGGATTGGCAGATGGATATTTTGTAATTCCATATACAATTGGAGACTATTTATCAAAAGAAATAGCTGTAAAACCAATTTCAACAGAACATGAAGCATTTGCCGAAGCCGAAAAAAATGTTAATGATATTATAAGCAAACTCCTTAATGTGAAAGGAACTAAGTCTGTTGACCATTATCACAAAAAACTCGGGAAAGTAATGTGGGATAAATGCGGAATGGCTCGAAATACAAAAGGGCTCGAAGAAGCAATTAATGAAATAAGAGAAATAAGAAATGAATTTTGGCAAAATGTAAGAGTTACAGGCTTGGCAGATGAATTTAATCCTGAACTTGAAAAAGCAGGCAGAGTTGCAGATTTTCTTGAACTAGGAGAACTTATGTGTATTGATGCGCTCCATAGAAATGAAAGTTGCGGCGGCCACTTTAGAGAAGAATCTCAAACAGAAGAAGGAGAAGCTTTGAGAAACGATAGTGAATACTCTTATGTAGCAGCATGGGAATCAAACGGCGATAAGTGGAACTTGCACAAAGAAGCATTAAATTTTGAAAACATTAAAATTGCACAAAGAAGTTACAAATAATATTTAAAGAACATTTAAAATATCAGAAAAAATGAGTGAAAATATGAATTTAACCCTTAAAGTATGGCGACAAAGAAACAACAAAGACAAGGGAAAATTTGAAGATTTTAAAGTAAATGATATATCACCTGATATGTCGTTTCTTGAAATGTTTGATGTATTAAACGAACAACTTATATCTCAAGGGAGTGATCCAATTGCATTTGACCACGATTGTCGTGAAGGAATTTGCGGCATGTGCAGTATGTATATAAACGGAAGACCTCATGGACCAAAAGAAGGAATTACAACTTGCCAACTTCACATGCGAAGCTTTAAAGACGGCGACACAATTGTTGTAGAACCTTGGAGAGCAAACGCTTTTCCAGTAATAAAAGACCTTGTAGTTGACCGTACTGCATTTGATAGGATAATAGCTGCCGGTGGTTTTATTTCAGTAAATACCGGTAATGCACAAGATGGAAATTCAATTCCTATTTCAAAAATTGATGCTGACATAGCATTTGCTGCAGCAGCTTGTATCGGATGTGGGGCATGTGTTGCTGCTTGCAAAAATGCTTCAGCTATGCTTTTTGTATCTGCTAAAATTAATCAACTTTCACATTTACCTCAAGGGCAACCTGAAAGAATGCAAAGAGTGAGAGCAATGGTACACCAAATGGATAAAGAAGGATTTGGAGCCTGTACAAATACAGGTGCTTGCAGTGCCGAGTGCCCAAAAGAAATATCACTGGTAAATATTGCTTCAATGAATTGCGATTATATTAAAGCTAATGTCATTGATAGCAATGGATAATCCAAAATATCAAATTCATAATTTTCGTTTTTTGCTTAACTAATATTATTCTTAGTTAATTTTTTTAATACTTTCTTAAATAAAATTTCTAATTTCATTATTATTTAAAAATTAAAAACTTCACAAAACTTCAAACACATAAATTATATAAAATAAAAAAATCTTATTTGGAATGTTTCTAATTAAGGCTAATTTTGCATAAATATTTCTAACAAAATGAATTCTAATATTTCATCGTTCTGGAAAGGATTTTTATCGTTTGTAATAGTACTATTGTTTATGCCCATTGGACATGCATTGATGGTAGCAAATGAGAAAATTTTAGGAGATAATATGTTTGCAGGTGCATTTGTTATTGGATTTCTTGGATTAATAGCGTTAGTAACAGGAATTTTAAAAAATGAAAATTATACTCATGCTACATTGTGGGGATTATTAGCTGGTATTCTTGTTTGGACAGGTTGGGTAGAATTTTCGTTTGTATGGATTGCAGGCAAATTAAACGTGGCACCTCAAATTGAAAATGGTGAAGTAAGTACCAAACCAGAATACCTCGTTATGATGTCATCGCTCGGTTTACTGCTCACTCTGCTTACATTTTTTATTTTAAGAGCAAGTGGATGTAAATTTTTTGTTTTTATTCAAAAAATAACTGGAATAAAAAACAAACTTGGATCTGAAAATAAAAAGACTAAACTATTTGCAGTAATTACCTTTATAGAAACTATAATGTTATTATGGTTTTTCTATATAGTATTATTATTAATTTATGACAAAGACATAGCCGGCGATAAGCATCCTGTTACATTTGCTGTTGCATTTGGTTCATTGCTTTGGTCAATCTATTTATTTCTTCAACTTATTAAAATTACAAAATTTGATTATTCATTGCGGTATGCAATACCTACTGTAATAATATTTTGGAATTTTATTGAAATAATAGGTCGTTGGAATCTTTTCAAAGAAATTTGGGTACACCCTTTTGAACACTGGGTAGAAAATCTTACTATACTTATTTTATTAATAGGATTTACAGTATATTATTTCATTGAAAGCAGAAAAAAAACTATAGAACAAATATAAATAAAATGCACTTTAGAACACTTACTTTCATTGCAGCCATTGCATTTACAGCATTCGTTTCTGCACAAAAAAACGACACTCTAATTTTTAAAGGTGAAAAAAATTTCAAAAACATCAAACAGTTAACATTTGGTGGCGACAATGCAGAAGCATACTTTAGCCCTGATGGGAAAAAAATTGTTTTTCAGAAAACAAGCACAAAAGAAGGATTGCCTTGCGATCAGATTTTTTACGGAGAATTGCCCAAAAAGAAAAAACAAAAGTTTAAATTTAAAATGGTAAGTACTGGTAAAGGGCGTACTACTTGTGCTTATTTTATGCCTGACGGAAAACACATAATTTATGCATCAACACACAAAGCAGATACAAGTTGCCCACCTCCGCCTGATAAAAACATGATGAAAAAATACGTTTGGGCAATATATAAAGGCTATGATATTTTTGTTACTGACCTTAATGGAAACATAACAAAACAACTTACTCAAACATACGGATACGATGCTGAAGCTACTGTATCTCCAAAAGGTGATAAAATAATATTTACAAGTATGCGTAACGGCGACCTCGACCTTTACATAATGGACACAAGCGGACAAAATGTGAGGCAAATAACTAACGAACTCGGATATGATGGCGGTGCTTGGTTTAGCCCTGACGGGTCAAAAATAGTTTGGCGAGCTTCTCGTCCAAAAACTGAAGAAGAAATAAGAGAGTATAAAACATTGCTTGATATGGGACTAGTAGCCCCAAATAAAATGGAAGTTTTTATAGCTAATGCTGATGGTAGCGAAGTAAAACAAATTACTTATCTTGGAAATGCTAACTGGGCTCCTAATTTTGATTATACAGGTAACAGAATAATTTTCGCTTCAAATCACGAATACAAACGAGGTTTTCCATTTAATATGTATATAATAAATATTGATGGAACCGGTTTGAGAAAAATTAGCAGAGACGGCGGTTTTGATGCTTTCCCTATGTTTTCTCCTGATGGGAAAAAACTCATTTTCAGTTCAAACAGAAACAATGGTGGTACACGCGACACTAACTTGTTTATTGTTGACTGGAAAGAATTAGATGATTAGAAGTTTTCATATTTTTGCAAAGCTATGAAAATCTTCAAATTTGGCGGAGCATCAGTAAAAGATGCCGCTGCAGTAAAAAATGTATCTAAAATACTTTCACGGTATAAAAACGAAAAACTTCTTGTTGTAATTAGTGCTATGGGCAAAACCACTAACGCCCTTGAACGCATGTTGAATGCATGGTATGATGGGAAAACCAAAGAAGCTTTTGCTGAACTTGAAGAAATTAAAAACTTCCACAACAAAATTACCGAAAAATTAATCGGAGGAAATTTGCAAAATAATTATCATGAAGTAGATAATCTTTTTATAGAATTGGAATGTATGATAGAAAACAAGCCTGTAAACTCAGATTTTGATTTTCTATACGACCAAATAGTTTGTTATGGAGAATTGATAAGCACAAAAATTATCAGTATTTTTTTGCAAACAACAGGTATTGATAATCGCTGGCTCGATGCTCGAAATTTTATTAATACAAGCGAAGATTACAGACATGCAAAAATAAACTGGGAAGCAACAGAAGAAATAATCGCTAACAGACTAACACCATTAGTTAATAGACAACTTATAATTACACAGGGTTTTATTGGCAGATCAAACAGAAACAACACGACAACTCTTGGAAGAGAAGGCTCTGATTATTCTGCATCAATTTTTGCATATTGCCTTAATGCCGAAAGCGTAACAATATGGAAAGATGTGGAAGGTGTTATGAATGCTGACCCGAAACGAATGGAAAAAACCGAAATTATAAATCAAATACCTTTTAGCAAAGCAATTGAGCTTGCATATTATGGTGCAACTATAATTCATCCTAAAACTATTCAACCATTGATAAAAAAATCAATTCCTCTTTATGTTAAATCTTTTATTAATCCTGATGCAAAAGGCACAGAAATAAAGGCAGACAAACTTGTAACAGAAAGTAGTAAAGAATGTTATATTTTTAAAGACAATCAGATATTGGTGAAACTCTGCTCAAAAGATTTTTCTTTTATTGTAGAATCAAACCTTAAATCAATATTTTCATTAATTGCTGATGCAAAAGTTCAGATTAATCTTATGCAAAATTCTGCCATTAGTTTTTCGTTTTGTGCAAACTACGATGAAAGAAAGTTCGGAAGTTTAATTTTTAATTTATCTGAACTTTTTGATACGGAAATAATTAATGATTTATCGCTTGTAACCCTATACAATTACAGCAGCCACGAGCTTCCACCTTTTATGAATGATAAGGAAATAATGATTGAGCAACATTCAAAAAATGTAGTTCAGTTTGTTTACAAAAATTAAGACTTTTTATGATAAAATAATTTTGTTGTAATACTCAACAAGTTGTTTTACTACAATTTCAGGTTTTAGCATTTCTATTCTTTTACAAGCATTATCGCTTATACGTTTCAATTTTTCATCATCTGTTTTCAATGCATTTTCAATAGTATCCAGCAAATTTTCAGGATTTGCTGGTTCGCTTAAATAGCCTGACTTTTTATCATCTATAAGCTGTTCAAAACTTGTATTTTTTGTACCTACAACAATTTTTCCAAGCGACATTGCTTCAATACATGTATTAGGAAAATTATCAATTCGAGAAGGTAAAATTACCAGCTTTGCATTTTCTATAATCGGATAAAGTATATTGTGTGTAGAGCTTCCAATCCAAATAACCTTTTTTTTATGAATCCCTGCTTTTTCGTTTAGTATTTCAATAATTGGTTTTTTATTTACATCAATTGTTTTACCTACAAAAACAAAGTATAGTGAAGTATATTTACTAAACAGTTTCTCTAATATTTCAGCTATATCAGTTACACCCTTAAGTACCGTGAGTGAACCAAAATACAAGAGATATTCTCCTCCTGTTGTTTTACTTTTAATAATTTCTAATGCTGAATTGTCATAAGGTACAGAAATTGGCAAAAAAGGGCTTTCAATTATTTTCACCTTTTTATTAAATTTTTTAGAAATAAAATCTCCTATTTTTTCACTGGGTCCGAAAATATTCTCAGCTCTGTAAAGCATTAAATCTTGTAAATATTGCTTTTGCCTTAGTCTGAAAGTTTGCTTATAACCATAAGCATCATCAATAAATTTTTGATAACTTGAAATTCTTACTACAGATGGTATTTTTTTAGGTACTAAAATTCCGAGAGATTGTGAATTTGTGTATTGAACAATGTCAATTTTGAGTTTTTTGTTAAATTTTTCAATTGCCTTTCTTATATTATAACTTCTTAATACCAATAGTAACGCAGGATTAATTTGAAATAACGTAAAACAGTTAATCAGCCAAAACCACCATGTATATTTAGTTTGAAGTACTTTAATAACTTTAATTTTTTCATAAAATAATTCATTATTTGTATCACTTGCAACAAATACAACAGGCTCATGTCCCAAATTAATCAAAGCTTCAGATACTCTATATATATAATTAGCCAAACCGCCATCAAAAGTTTTTTCGGTTAAAAATTCGGTTGTGGCAAAAGCAATTCGCATTTTTAAAAAAAGTTAAATAAAAAAATAGTTCTGTAAAATTAATTGAATTTAATTTGAAGCAATATTAATACATGTGTGGCATAGCAGGAAAGATATATTTTAATAATTTTTCAGAAACCGAAAAAATCGTAGAATTGGCATGTAAGGCAATGTCATATCGCGGACCTGACAATATGAAAATTGAAAAATCAGGTAAAGCGTTATTGGGTCATTGTCGGCTTGCAATAATTGACTTGAGCAGCGAAGCAAATCAACCATTTTACAGTGATGATAAAAGATATTCAATTGTTTTTAATGGTGAAATTTACAACTTTGAGGAAATAAAAAGAGAATTAGAAAATAAATACAATATAGTTTTTTATACAAAATCAGATACAGAAGTACTTCTAAAAGGTTATATTACTCTTGGAACTGAAATATTTAATAAGATGAGAGGAATGTGGGCTTTTGCGATTTGGGACAGGCAAAAAGAAGAATTATTAATTTCACGCGACAGATTTGGTGAAAAACCTTTGTTTTACAGTTTTATTAAAGGAAATTTTTGCTTTGCTTCTAACCTTGCAGCTATTACTAAACTTATTGACAGAAAAGAAATTAATCCCAATGCAGTATCTGAATTGTTTGCATACCAATATATTTCGCAAAACAATTGTATTTATAAAGACATTAATAAACTTTTGCCTGCACAATATGCCATAGTTAACCAAAACGGAATTAAATGTAGTAGTTATTGGAATGTTTCTTATACTGATAAAATTGATATTTCATTTAATGAAGCTAAAAATGAGGTAGAAGAAATTATGCACAAAAGCATAAGAGAAAAAATGATTTCTGATGTGCCTTTAGGACTTTTTTTAAGTGGTGGAAACGATTCTGGTCTGGTTGCTGCCATTGCCTCTCACTATAAAAAAAACATAACAAGTATAACACTTTCTACTCCACAAAATCCTGAACTTGACGAAAGCAAGTATGCTAATATTATTGCTCAAAAATACAATCTTGATTATAATCAAGTAGAACTTGAAATTGACTGTATAAATCTTCTTCCAAAGTTACTTGGAATGATAGAGCCTTTTGCTGATAGTTCGGTAATTCCTACAATGGCTGTTTCAGAAAAAGCTCGTAAACATCTTACAGTTGTACTTACCGGAGATGGTGGAGATGAAATTTTTGGAGGATATGGAATACCTTCATTATTCAATAAAATTAGAAAAAGCCAAATTCCTTTAAAGTTTTTAATTGATAAACTTTCTAATCTTAGATTTCAGCCGGGAGCAAAGAATTTGTCGAAAATTGCAAATATTGAAAGAATAATACGCTATGGAGGCATTGATAGTTATTGTAATGCAATGGATTACCAACCATCAAATATTAGAAATTATCTTTTTAAAGCTGAATTTATAAGTAAATTAAATCAAGAACAATCTTATTTTCAAAAATCAATAATTAAAAGTGCTGAGCAAAATATTTCCACACATGATTTAATGATGTATCTCGGTGTAAAAGGTTATTTGGCTGACGATTTTCTTATGAAGGTTGACAGTGGAACAATGTATGCATCTATTGAGTCAAGAGCTCCGTTTCTCGACCACAGACTTATTGAATTTACTTCAAAATTAAAACCTGAAATATTGATGCCGCAAGGCAAAGAAAAATATCTTTTGAAAAAAATATGTGAAAAGTATTTGCCAAATGAAATTGTATATAAGAAAAAAACCGGATTTAGAATACCGGTAAGAGATTATTTCAACTCAAACTGGAGTAACTTACTTATAAATTATGTAAAAGAAGGTATTTCAAGCGAACTCGGGATAATAAACCCCGATGGTTGTATAAAACTTATAGAGTGGTATAAAAAAGCAAAACCTGCACAAATGGAAAAACTACTTTTCAGTATGCTTGTGTTTGAAATTTGGTTAAGAATATTTCATTTTAATTACAAAAGTGATGACATTAAATTATAATTTTTTTTCAAATACATATTGATTACAACCTAATCCATTATTAGTTCTTATTTTCAAAAGATAAAATCCATTATTTACAAAAAAATCAATTACTTTTTCATTTGAAGCAACCTCAAATGGTAAGCCTCCAATCCAATCACGCCAATCATGAAATACCGACATTCCTCTGTTTTTCTTATAATAACTTAAATATTTAAAGGGTGATTTTCCTTTTTTTAAGGTATAAAACAAAAGATTTATAAAAAAGTATGAATAAAATATCGAACCAATAAATAATTTACCAATTACTCCTGAGTTGTACATTTTCTTTACTTTAAGCCATTTTGCCGAAGTTGGTCCCTGGTCATTATATAATGCAATAAATATTTTACCTTTTGAATTTGCTAAGGGTAAAACATTTTCAATTGCTTGCCACATACTTCCTGTATGGTGCAAAACGCCCCAAGAATATACAATATCAAATTCTCCTAATGTTTTCAAAAATTCATTGTCGAGTGCAGAGCCTTGCATTATAAGCCAATTTTCATCATCTCTATAATATTTGTCTTTTAAAATTTGTGTACTTTCTACCGAACTATTATCATAGTCAAAAGAAACTACAGATGCTCCTAAATTGCGTGCAGCCAGACTAAACAAACCACTTCCCGAACCAACATCAATAAATTTTTTTGAAGTTAAATTATCTGTCTTCAAAAACTCAATTAAAGATTTTTCGGCATTTGCAATTCTTTCATTGTTTAAAGTTTTGATAAACGACAACCAGTTTTTGCCAAATTGAAACCTGTCACCATTCAAAATATCCAACTCATGTTCTGTAAATGAATTCATCTGATAAATAAACTGCAATAATAAAACAGAATTTAATCTGTTTGATTAATTGAAAATTTTTAGAGATTTAATATTTCAAAAAAATTTTATGAATATTAGATTTTGTAACGAAATTTGTCGTTAAATTTATTGATGAATTTTAAAAAAACACATTTAGTCAATATTACAATTCTTATTGCTTATTTATCAATTTACAATATAGTAAATGCACAAGACACAACTAAGCGGCATACGCGGCTTGTACGATATGAAGTTGTTGACGGTGATACATTTCCAGTATATTCATTTGATGAGTTTATATTAAGAGACCTTAACGATCCTGATGCACGTAAAAAATATGAGCGTTTGGTAAGAAACATAAAAAAAACTCTGCCTTATGCAAAACTTACAGCATTTAAGTTACAAATGATTGAAGATAATCTTAGCCAGATAAAATCTAAAAGAAAAAGAGAAAAGTATTTAAAACAACATGAAAAAGCATTGAAGAAAGATTTTGAAGAACAACTGAAAAATCTTTCAGTTACTCAAGGATTGCTGCTTATGAAATTAATACATCGCGAAACAGGAATTACCACTTACGAGCTTTTGAAAAAATACAAAGGAAGTATGAATGCTTTTATGTGGCAATCATTTGCCAGATTTTATGGCTCAGATACCAAACAAACATACGACCCTGTAGAAGACTACCAAATAGAACATATTATTCGTTCGTTAGAAATTGAAGATAAATAAATGAATCAAAAATTAGATATACTAGCTTTCGGAGCACATCCTGATGATGTAGAACTCGGGTGCAGCGGCACACTTTTTTATCATATTAGCAAAGGAATGAAAATTGGTATTGTTGATCTTACCAAAGGCGAACTTGGGACAAGAGGCTCAGAACAAATAAGAGAAAATGAAGCTGCTACGGCAAAAGAAATATTCGGCATTAATGTAAGAGAAAACCTAAATCTTGGTGATGGTTTTTTTGAAATTAACCGACAAAATGAGCTTAAAGTAATTGAGATAATAAGAAAATACAAGCCTGATGTAGTATTAGCTCCAGCTATAGAAGACCGCCATATAGACCATGGAAGAGCTGCACAACTTGTACATAATTCATGTTTTCTTGCAGGATTGGTTAAAATTAAAACAACAACCGACAACGCGTGGCGTCCAAAAGTAGTTTTACATTATATACAGGGTTATTATCTAAAACCAGATATTATTTTTGACATTAGCGATTATTTTGAAGACAAAATGAGATGCATAAAAGCATATTCAAGTCAGTTTTATAATCCTGAAAGTAATGAACCTGAAACAGTATTGTCAGGCAAAGAATTTTTTAAATTTGTTGAAGGCAGAGCCATAGAAATGGGCAGATATATCGGCTCAAGATATGGTGAAGGTTTTACAAAATCAAAACCATTAAAATTAAACAATCTTAATAATCTGATTTAAATGTTGCTTATTGCTGATAGTGGTTCTACCAAAACAGACTGGATTCTGATAAATAACGATGGTAATGCAACCGAAATATCAACTATTGGGTTTAATCCTTTTTTTCATTCAAGTACAACAATTGAAACCGAAATACTCAAAAATGAAACATTGAGCAATAATGCCTTAAATGTTGATAATCTTGTGTTTTTTGGCGCTGGAATTTCAAGTAATGATAGAAAACAAATAATAAATATCGGATTGAAATCTGTGTTTAAAAATTGTAAAAATATAACTATTGACCACGATATGAAAGGTGCAGCTATTGCAGCCTGTGGTGATAATAAGGGAATTATTTGTATTTTAGGAACAGGTTCTAATTCTTGTTTTTTTGATGGTTGCGAAGTTTATGAAAATGTGCCATCTTTAGGGTATATTCTTGGTGACGAGGCAAGTGGTGCATATTTTGGCAAAATATTATTAATTGATTTTTTATATAAAAAACTTCCTGAACATTTGCATAAAGATTTTATTACTGAGTTTAATGCTGACAAAGACCTTATACTCGAATCTATCTATAAAAAACCTAACGCTAATGTTTATTTGGCTTCTTTTATGAAATTTTTTGTAAAACACAGCAACGACAAATATGTTAAAAAAACTATTAAAGCTGGTTTTTCAAAATTTGCATCAATTCATATTTGTACATTTAAAAATTATAATGAATATCCTGTACATTTCATTGGCTCGGTTGCTCATTTATTTAATGATATTTTAAATGAAACTGCTATAAAACATAATTTCAAAATAGGGAATATTATTCAAAAACCTGTTATTTCAATTGCAAAATATTATTGCAACAAATCAGATCATAAATTAAATTTGATATAAAAGAAAAATGGTTCCGAAATTTTTCAGAACCATTTCCTATCTAATTAACCCTTATTTATGAAAAAAGTCAACAGCAAGTATCACTACTTAAACTGCTGCACATATAATTAACGCTTGCAAAATAAAATTGTTACAAATAATAAAAAAAACAACTAACGACAAATTATTTAATATATACGTTATATGCTGGTTTTATATGGTTTTACAAAACAATAGTTCTAAAAAATATTAGACAAAACGAACAAATTAATCCTTTAAAATTTATTTAATTTATTCTATAAAAAAAATACCATAATGGTTTAATCAACTTCTATATCCTTTTCAAATTTTTTATAGGTTATTTTTTTAGTTTCCAGGTCAGTTACTTTAAATTTTCCTTCTCTTTTGCCATTTATCCAATTTCCTTCAATTGTTAAATTTTTTAATTTTATGTATTGAACCATGTAACCGTTTGGCATTCCATTAAGAAAATCTCCTTCTATCCAACCTTCGGCAGTTGTAAGCTTTCCTTTGCCATTAAACTGATTATCCAAAATATTTCCGTAATAATAAAAATTAGAATTTACTATGTATTTGCCAAGTCCATTCATTTTATCGCTAAGCCATTGCCCTTCATACGATTCTCCTTTAGGTTTCTCAAACAAGCATGTTCCTGTACCATGTCTTCTGCTAATAAGAAAATCGCCGTAGTAGGTATAATATCCAGATACTTTCAACTCACCTTTTCCCCAAAAATATCCGTATTTAAATTCTCCTTTATATGTGTTATTGTATTTGTCTTTAAAAAAACCCTTCCCATAAGGCATTTTGTTTTTCCACTCTCCTGTATAAGTAGCTGAGCCGTCATTCCAACTCATTTCTCCGGTTAAGCTATCACAATCACCGCTTATTACTTTACCGTTTGAAACTAATCTCACAAAAGTATAATCGTTTGCAATAGGCATTTCATATAAAGGAGAAATATAAATTTGATTTAATCCAGAAGAGCCAAAATAAAGTTCTACTATTAATTTATCAAGTTTATATATTAATACATATTGATTGTTGTTAGAAATTTCGAGTTTTAATTTTGAGTTTCGATACAGCGAGTCTTGATTCATTCCAAATTTTAAATTATATGGCAATTTGCCTGTATAGCCTGAATATCTTGCCCCTTTTCTGTGTAATGTAACAGAATAAAGCATCATATTTATATCAAAATTTAATACATATCCTTTTTCATAGTTTTTAAAATTAATCGAAGGTCCGTTTTCACTGAATTCTTCAACTGAATTTTTAAAATCATTTTTCTGTAACCATTCCTGAACACTTGGGTCAATTATTCTTTTACCAATTAAATTAACAAATTCATTTTGCAGCTTTGGTGCACTATATCCTATATTTATTGAGAGTAAAACGTATATAAACGAAAATTTTTTCATGTATTTTTATTTAACTTAACAGATGATTTATTTCTTACGCAGTTGTATTTAAATATTATTTTTTATTAAACAAAATTACATCAATTCATGTTTTTAAAATAACATTAACTTTGCGGCGAAAATGTCAGAAAAATTTAAAATTACATTCAGGTTTGAAGATGGCAAAACACCTGAAACTATAATAGAAGCAAGACGTGGAGATTCTATTCTTGATACGGCACTTGATAATAATATTAATTTACATCACAATTGTGGAGGAGTGTGTGCATGCAGTACTTGCCATGTGTATATTGACAATGGCATGGAACTATTACCTGAAATAAGTGACTCGGAAGAAAATTTTATTGACCGAGCAGTAAATCCAAAATTAAATTCAAGGCTTGCTTGCCAATGTGAAATAAATGGTAATGTTACTGTTACCATACCAGATCAGTCAGTTCACTTAGGTCATTAATATTTTTAAAATTAAAGAATGAATAACGAATTTCAATTACCAATTTACTGGAAAGACACCGAAGATATTGCCATAGGACTTTATGAAAAATTTGGAGATGATTTTGACGAAAGCAAGATTTACCGTATAAGGTTTACTGATTTAATTGAGTGGATTTTAAGTTTACCTAACTTTAAAGGTACACGTGAAGAATGTAATGAATCATACCTTGAAATGATACAGTCTGCCTGGGTTTATGAATGGCGTGACAATAATTGAAATCACATTATGTACATTAAAAAACTTAAAAATATTACTACTTTTATACTTGATGTAGATGGGGTGATGACCAATGGACAAGTACTTGTAACAGATGAAGGCAATATGCTTAGAAGTTTTAATATTAAAGATGGATTTGCTATGCAACTTGCAATAAAACTCGGCTACAATATATGTGTAATTACAGGTGGAAGCAATGATGGAGTTATTGCAAGACTTAAAGGGCTTGGTATAGATGATATTTTCTGTAAAGTACACAATAAACTTCCGGTTTTTGAAAAATACATAAAAGATAAAAATATTGACATTTCGCAAATAGCATATATGGGCGATGATATTACCGATTACCAGATATTACAACTTGCAGGTCTCAAATGTTGTCCTGCAGATGCAGCAATTGATATTTTAGAAACCTGTGAGTTTGTATCTTCATACAAAGGTGGTAATGGTTGTGTTAGAGAATTAATTGAAAAAGTAATTCGCAGTCAGAAAAAATGGGATTTAGATAAAATTGGTATTTGGTAGATATATATAATAGAAATTATCTTTTATAGATTTTACTCAAAAAATGAACTATTGAAAAGTAAAGTTTTATTATATTGAAAACTTAGCTCTTTAAATTAAATCCTGAAATGTAAATTTTATTTATCTTATCTTAATATCAATTTCCTATTTCCTATTATATCTCCATTACTATCTGTAACATGAAGCAAATAATATCCGGGCAATAAATTGCTTAAATCTATTTTTGCTTTAGCCGAAATATCTAAAGTTCTTTTTAATACTATTTGCCCAAAAGAATTGTATATTATAGCGTTACCATTATTTAAATTTTTATAAGATTGTATTGTAATAGTTCCCGAAGAAGGATTTGGAAAAACATCCAATTGCTTATTTAAAATAATTTCAGGGCTTACTCCATTTGTATTAGAAATTAACTGATTTGATATAACTATATATCCCTTCCACACAATAGAAGGTGTATTTTTTTTAGTACTTCCGGCTCCAACTAATAAGTAATTTCCATCTTTTGTATGTATTGCACTATTGCCCCAAGCGTCAGAACCATTATATGTATTTGTAGGATATTCAAATACTCCTAATTTATTATAAATTGCAGATGAAATAAATTTCCCTTCATCAGAAATTTTAAAAATTCCCATATTGCCTGTCCATTTAATTGACTGATTCGGTGCTGTTACATTTATGTTTACATATCCCGCTCCATAAAAAGCATCGCCGGCTTTACTTAAATCATACAACATTCCATGATTTAAAGTTGTACCATTATAGCTTTCAAAACTATTTACGGCTATACTGTCACCATTTTGGCTCATTACTACAATTGACGGAAGTAATAAATTGTTTTTTACCATTGAAGTTGCAGCAAGATAGTTTCCTTTTGAGTTTTTTTGTAATCCTACCAAACGATCATAATTTGTGGAATTTCTCACAAATATTTTTTTCCAAATTAATTTACCTCCAGATGAAAGTTTCATAATCTGAAAATATTTATCCCAAGTATTTGCGTTCACATACCCTGCTAATACTATACTTGTATCATCTAAAAGTACACTTTTAGGAGAATAGCCTTGTCCTGCGTAGTCATTACTCCATTTATATTCTGTAGCCTGAGGTGTAAAACAACGTACTATGGCTCCATTGCCTCCACCATTATTATAACATATAATATAATCTCCATTTGGTTTTACCTCAATATCATATATAGAATATCCAGAGTTTGAAAACTGTTTTGGCACATAAAATGACGAAATAACATCACCATTGCTCTCATCAATATTGGCAATAAGCATTTTTCCTGAAGTAGTAGCTATCATCAGTTTCTGATTTTGGTCTCTGAAAATTTTTAAAATATCGCCATAAGTTGAATATTTTTTTGTCCATAATGAATCTCCGTTGGATGAAAGACAAAGAATATTATTGTTAATGCCAATAAGATAGTTCCCATTATTTAACTCTATTGAGGTATATCCATATTCATGACTTGTTATGTTTCCAAGTGAAAAAGTTTTTTCTATTGTTTGTGCATTTAAGACAATTGAAGTAAAAAATGAAGTAAGTAAAAGAAGTTTTTTTATCATAGCTTTAATTGCAAAATTAAAAGTAAGCAGTTAAAAAAAAAATTAAAGAAAAATTTTATAGAGTAACTTTTCAATTAAGAAATAGACATTTTAAAACCAATAATAAATTACTATAAATTCGCTTATTATACTTAATATTATCAAATATGCTACTAATATTAATTAATTCTGTCTGAATATTCATAATCAGGTAAAGTCATGTTTCTTTTATTAAATTTTGCTGTATGAAACTGTTTTCTATACTTTTATTTATTTTTTTTTCTGGAAAACTATTTAGCCAAAATCAAACAGCCTCTTCAGGCGGCACTGCAACAGGAACCGGAGGTACTGCCACTTATACTGTTGGTTTGCCACTTTATACTAATCAGTCAAATACTTCGCTTACTATTTTACAAGGCAATCAACAACCCAAAGAGTTTTTAACTATTAGCTATAAACAACCTGAATTTAGCGGTATAAGAGTTTTTCCAAATCCTGCACAGTCTCAATTTTTAATTCAACTTGGAGCTTTCAATTTTTCCAATTTACATTACAAACTCATAACAACTGAAGGAAAAATTGTTTATGAAGATAACTTTTCTCAAAAATTAACTTCTGTTGATATTTCTAATCTGGCTGTTGGTGTTTATTATCTTCAAATTCTTAACCTTAACGAACTTTTATCTTTTTCAAAAATCATTAAAATTAATTTTTAAATAAAAAATATGAAATCAAAAATTACTTTACTTGTACTGGCAGTTTTTTGCCTTATTTGTGTAAGCATGGCTCAATCTCCTCAAAAATTAACCTATCAAGCAGTTATCAGAAATACCGGAGGTGCTTTGCACATCAGTGCTGCAGTAGGTATGAGAGTTAGTTTTCTGCAAGGCTCAGCCTCCGGTTCTGTTTTATACAGCGAAGTTTATTCTCCTCCACCATTTACCAATGCAAATGGGTTGGTTACTGTTGAAATCGGTAACGGCACTCCTGTTGTAGGTACTTTCAGCAGTATCAACTGGGCTAATGGTCCTATTTTTATTAAAGTAGAAAGTGACCCTACAGGTGGTACAAGTTACGCCATAAGCGGTACTCATCAGTTGCTTAGTGTGCCTTATGCTCTTTACTCTTCGCAGGCTGCTGCTCTGGCTAACGGAAGTTTTATCAATCCTTCGCAAATTGCTCAAGACGGAGCTTTAACTAATCAGGTTCTTAAATGGAATGGCACTAAGTGGACTCCGGCTAATGATAATATTAATGATGGCGATACTCT
>JADLGN010000028.1 GCA_020849295.1 Bacteroidia bacterium | reverse complement strand
TTCAAGTTCTACCAATGAAATACAAACACTGAGCAAATCAGGAAATGTACTTACATTGAGTAATGGAGGCGGAAGTGTAACAGTAACAGACCAGGATTCGACAAATGAGATTCAGACTATATCAAAAACAGGAGTAAATGTAACATTGAGCAAAGGAGGCGGAACAATAAATGTTAATGATGCCGATAGTTCTTCGACAAATGAGATACAGATATTAAGTATTAGTAATGATACTATTTATTTAACTAATGGGGGTTATATAAAACTCCCTCAATCTTTATATTGGAATCTAAACGGAAACAGCGGTACAACTAATTCTAATTTTATTGGAACTACAGATAACGTTCCATTAAACTTTAAAGTAAATAATACAAATGCAGGTAAAATTGATAACTCAAAACAAAATGTGTTCTTTGGTTATGAATCCGGTAAAAGTATTACAACAGGTACTTCTAATACTTTTATTGGAGACGATGCCGGAAACACTAACTCTTCTGGAGGAAACAATACATTTGTAGGTACGGCGACAGGTTATAATAATACTGGTTCAAAAAATACATTTATTGGTACAAGTTCAGGTTCTTCTAACAATACAGGATTTGAGAATACAAGTATTGGTTATTTATCATTATATGCTAACACAGTTGGAAATTACAACACTGCAATAGGCACAAATTCATTATATAACAATGTTGCCGGTTCTCGAGCTACAGCTATTGGTTATGGAGCAATGTACAATTCAAATAATTCGTCCACAGCATTTGATAACTACAATACATCTGTAGGATACGAAGCACACAGAGGTTCAACTTCTCCATCAAAAAATACAGCAAATTATAATAGTACATTAGGGTATCAAACAATGTATATAGTAACAACAGGAGTTCAAAACACAGCTATTGGGTTTCAGTCATTATATTTAGATACATCAGGTAGTTATAATACTGCAGTAGGTAGTTTTTCATTATGGAATAACACTTTTGGAAATAAAAACAGTTCATTAGGTTATTCTTCACTTTACAATAATAAAACCGGCAATTCTAATACTTCTATAGGTTATATGTCAATGTATTTGAACGAGTCAGGAATTAGCAATACTTCATTAGGCAATAAATCATTATATAATAATACTTCTGGAAGCTACAATACAGCAATAGGAGATTCTTCTATATATAATAATACTATAGGAAATAATAATATCGCACAGGGTTATGCATCATTAAATAAAAACACAAACGGAAGTTATAATACTGCAATAGGCAACTATTCTTTATTTAATAATATTGCTGGCTCTCGTGCTACTGCAATAGGATACGGTGCAATGTACAATTCAAACAATTCGTCCACAGCATTTGATAACTACAATACATCAGTAGGATACGAAGCTCACAGAGGTTCTGCATCTCTTTCAAATAATATAGGAAATTACAATTGTGCAATTGGTTATCAAAGTTTATACTCAGTATCAATAGGCAACGAAAACACTGCAGTAGGTTGTCAATCATTATATAGTGATACTTCGGGGAATAGAAATACTGCTATTGGTTTTGAAGCAATGAAAAATAATTTAGATGGGTATTATAATACTGCTGTTGGAACTTTTACACTTAAAAATAATAATTCCTTTAAAAATACTGCTGTTGGTTATAGTGCATTAACTACAAATACAAGTGGAGAAGAAAATACTGCTGTTGGAAATAGTAGTTTAGGGCTAAATACTTTTGGTAATTATAACTCAGCTTATGGAGGGTCATCATTATCAAAAAATACATCAGGCGAAGCAAACACAGGGATAGGGTACTCATCGTTGAGAGACAATACCACAGGTAATTATAATACCGGAATAGGTGCTTATACTTTATTGCTGCATAAAAATGGAGATTATAACACAGCTGTTGGTTATAATGCTTTATGGGCTGATACATCAGGGGCATATAATTCCGCATTTGGATATCAGTCATTGAGATCAAATAAATCTGGAACTTATAACACTGCTTCAGGAACACTTTCAATGTACTCCAATAAAACAGGCAATTATAATACTGCTAATGGTTACTATTCATTACATGGAAATACTTCAGGGGTCAATAATATTGCTATAGGTTATGCTTCAATGCAGTTAAATACAACTGGAAATTCAAATGTAGCTATAGGAATTTTTGCATTGAGAAATAATACAACATTTTCTAACTTGGTTGCAATTGGTGATTCTGCATTGTTAAACAATAATGCAGGCAACGGAAATACAGCAATAGGTTCTAAAGCCCTTTATAAAAATACATTAGGAGATTCAAATACAGCTATTGGTTTTCAAGCAGGTTATAGTAATTTAACAGGTAAATCAAATGTTTTTATAGGATATGGAGCAGGATATAGTGAAACCGGTTCTGACAAATTATATATTTCCAATACAAAAACTGCTACACCTTTAATTAAAGGTGATTTTTCTACGGGAGTTGTAACATTAAATAGTGTTTTACAACTTACACCTCAGTCATCTGCACCTGCAAGCCCGAGTGCAGGCATGATTTATTATAATAGTACAACTTCAAAGGCATATTGTTATGATGGAAGTTCATGGAATGCATTATGGTAAAATACTTATGAGAAAATTTATTTTAATTATATATATATTTTTAAGTAATGAAGTTTTTTCACAGTTATTTATCAATAATGGAGCTAAAGTAATTAACAACAACATTATTGCAATTAATAATTTTGACTTAGAAAATAATGGCGATATTTCAAACAATGGCGAGATAATAATCAAAGGAAGTTTTATTAATTCAGGATTATTTAAAAGCAATAATATTACAAAAAGTAGTATTAATTTAACAGCAGACTGGACAAACAATGCAAGTTTTTTAGCAGGCAAAAGCGTAGTGATATTTAATGGAGCAAATCAAAAAATAGGAGGGGTAAGTAGTACCAGATTTAATGTTTTAGAATTAAAGGGAGTAACAGGAAATTCAAAAACAATGTTTAGCTATGTAAATATCGCTGACAGCTTATATCTAAATAATACCGAACTTGCAACTAACGGAAATGAGCTTAAAATATCAAATGGTACTATTCCAATACAAAGAATAAGCGGATACATTTCAACACTTAATAAAGGAATAGTAAAAATATATTTTCCTACACTATTGTCAAATTTCTATGAAATCCCGCTTGGATATGGCAATAGCACAAACCAGTATAAGCCATTTTATTTAATAAAACCTGCAAGCGATAGTTTTGCTGTTACTCTTTTTGGAAATTCGCCACTTAATGAAAGTATGAATCCATTGTTTTTACAAGATAGTCTTTGCAGTATTAATCAAAATTATTACTATAGTTTGCAAACTTATGGTTCTGCATTGTTTTATGGGATTACAAAATCTGTCACAGAAAATGATTTTTCAAAACTTGCATCCTGGGATGGTACAAAATGGCAAAAAATTACATTGTCAGGAAAAACACCATTATTGTTGTTTAATAATATATCGTTAAATTCTCAACCTAATCAAAGTTTTGAAAATATTGCTCAAGCACAAGAAAAACCATTTGTAAAATTAGGAAGTGATTTTTATGTTGATATAGGTAAGTCTGCACAAATATACACGAATGGATTTTTCCCTAATGGCTCATCCATTTTATGGTCACCATCTGTTGATTTGTCTTGCAATGATTGTATTAATCCAAAATTTACAATGGGAACACCTGGAGAGATTATTATTAAAGTAAGCAATGGTATGGGCTGCGAAGCAATTGATACCATAAATATTTTATTAAAAAGAAATTACCTAAATTTAATACCAAGTAGTTTTTCTCCAAATGGTGATTTATTGAACGATATTTTTGGACCTGAATTATTACCTGGAGATAAACTTGAAATAATGGAAATATATAATAGATGGGGACAGGAAATTTACAAAGGTGAAAAATTTTGGGATGGAAAATATCTAAATGAATTGGTAATGCAAGGAGTTTATATATACAAAATGGTAATTATAAGTTCAGAAAACAATTCTAAAAAGAGACATATACTTAAAGGAGAATTTACATTATTAAGATGATTTTAGTTTTTCCATAAAAATTTATAAAGAATCACAGCAAGGTAAATAATCATAAAATCTAGTAAAAGTAAAGCCCCAATATCATAATAGGCAGATGAAACTAAAACTTGAGAAAGAATTTTCTTTGAACATTTTACTGTAATCATTACAAGAGGAATCATAAGAGGTAGCCCAAGTACAGGAATTAATATATAATTGTTGCCTGCATTTTGAGTAATAGCCGAAACAAGCGTAAACACTGAAGATAAGCCAATAGTGAACAAAGCCGATAGTATTACAAATGCAAAAATCCATTTTATTTTAAAACCCAAAACCACAGAATACACAATTGTAAAAACCAAAAGCAGAAACAGAGAAACCAAGGAATTAAAAATTATTTTGGATAAAATAAGCGATTCGGCTTTGCAAATTGAATGATAGTATATCATTTTACCTTCAGACTCAGAAATAAATCCTCTTGCAATATTATTCATTGTATTAAACAAAATCATTAACCAAAACAGTGCATTCCATACTTGAATTTCAATTAAATTTAAGCATAAAAAAATTAAAATAACAGAAGCAAACATCTGTACAATTACACCTTGAACAGCAAACTTTTGCCTCCATTCGAGTACAAAAAATAATTTAACAAGTTTAAAAACTGAATACATTTAATGTTATTTGTATTTTATAAATTTGCACCGCAAAAATATTCATAAATGTTGTATCATATTAGTAAATTAAAGCAAAGTGAACAGGAACTTATAAAAAATACTCCTTTTCTTATTAGTATTCTTATTGCGGGAAGTGATGGGATAATTGAAAAAAGTGAAATTAAAAAAACATTAAAAATAATACATATAAAGTCGTTTTCTGAAACCTCAGATATTAAATATTTGTATAAAGAAATTGAACAAGACGCCGAAAATTCAATAAAAAAATTAATTGATACTTTACCAGAAGATCATGAAGAAAAAGAAAAAGAAGTAAGTATTCAACTCGAAAAACTAAATGAAATTTTGCCAAAACTTGATAATGAAATAGCAGTAGATTTTTATAAAAGTTTAAGAAAATTTGCAATAGAAGTTGCAAATACCTCTGGTGGTATATTAGGTGTAGGAAAAATAAATTATCATGAAAAAGAATTGATAAAACTACCTATGATTCTTAATCCCGAAGAGGAATAAATCAATAATATTATAAATTTAGTGAAAAAGATTCTGATAGCTAACCGAGGAGAAATTGCCATAAGGGTAATAAAAACCTGCAAAAAAATGGGAATAAAAACAGTTGCTGTTTTTTCAGAATCAGACAGAAATGCTTTACATGTAAAATTTGCAGACGAAGCCTATTATATAGGACTTTCGCCATCGTCACAATCGTATCTGTTAGGTGAAAAAATAATAGAAATTGCTCAAAAATCCGGTATAGATGCTGTACATCCCGGATATGGTTTTTTATCTGAAAATGCCGAGTTTGCTGAAAAGTTATTAAATGCAGGTATAAAACTGATAGGACCATCCCCATATTCAATGAGAGTAATGGGAGATAAGTTGTCTGCTAAAAATGCAGTAAAAAAATTTAATGTTCCAATGGTCCCCGGAACAGACAAAGCTGTAACTGATATTAAAATTGCAAAATCAGAAGCTGAAAAAATTGGTTTCCCTATTTTGATAAAAGCAAGTGCCGGTGGCGGTGGCAAAGGAATGAGGGTAGTACACAAAACAGAAGAATTTGAAGAACAAATGGCTTTAGCTGTAAGCGAAGCAAAAAATTCGTTTGGTGACGGTTCGGTATTTCTCGAAAAATATGTAAGCAAACCACGTCATATTGAAATTCAGATTTTAGGAGATGATTATGGAAATATTGTATATCTTTTTGAAAGAGAATGCAGTATTCAGCGCCGTCATCAAAAATTAGTTGAAGAATCACCTTCGCCTATTGTTTCACAAGAAATAAGAGAAAAAATGGGAGAAGCAGCAGTTAATGTCGCCAAATCATGTAATTATTCAGGTGCAGGAACAGTTGAATTTTTAATGGATGATACCGGAAATTTTTATTTTTTAGAAATGAATACCCGTTTGCAGGTTGAACATCCGGTTACAGAAATGATAACAGGGATTGACCTTGTTGAACAACAAATAAATGTTGCAAAAGGAGAAGTCTTAAAGTATTCCCAAAATGATTTAACTATAAATGGACATTCAATTGAGTTAAGAGTTTGTGCCGAAGATCCTGATGAAAATTTTGTACCAAGCATTGGAAAATTAACAAAGTATAAAACACCGCAATTTCCTAATGTTAGAGTTGATGATTGCATGGAAGAAGGCATGGAAGTTTCAATATATTATGATAATATGATTTCAAAACTAATTGTATGGGCAAAAACAAGAAATGAAGCAATATCATTAATGAAAAAAGCAATTGATAATTATAAAATTGAAGGCATTAAAACTACATTATCCTTTGGTGAATTTGTAATGAATAATAATGAATTTGTTGATGGTAATTTTGATACACATTTTGTTGAAAGAAATTTTAGAAAATCAGTTGAAATTAATAATACAGATCAAATCTCGGCTTTATTTTCAGCTTGGTATCTTGAATTAAATAAAAAGAATGTTGTTTTGCCTTTAATTACTGAGGATGGGAAATGGAGCAATAGAAAAAATATATAATAAATAAATAAGGCTCACTTCACAGCGAGCCTTATTTAAGCTAAACCTAATTTTTGACAATTTAATTTTCTATTGTTTATATGTTGACAAAACTTATGCCATTTGACTAAAATGGTGATAATGAGAGGTATTAATAAAAGCGAATTGCAAAAAATTTCCCAATATGGCACAAAAAATCTATTGATGGGATTGCAATATGAAAAAAATAAAAAATATAAAGATTGAAAAATACAATACATATATTAAAAATTTTATTTTTACTTTTAAATTTTTCAAATATTTACAGTCAAGATATATATGATTTAAGCAATTCAAAAAAATATGCATTATTTCTATATAAAACCAGTGAATTTAAAAAAGCTGCTATTGAATTTGAAAGAGTATGTTTTCTTGATTCTACAGACTGGGACTCAAAATTTTTATTGATGAAGTCTTATAGAAAAAATAAAAATTATTATTCAGCAATCAACACATACAGAAAAAGCAATTTATTGATACCTCCCAAAAAACTTAATAATTTTAAAAATGAATATTTTAAATCACTTTTTCATTATGATATAAACAAAATTCTATCAGATTCTTTTAATGAAAAAGATACAAATTTTTATTATTTTAAAATGCCAGCTGTACTTTTAACAGATAAATGGAAAAATTTTGATAATATATATATTACTGATTCTACACTAAAAGAATCAATTTATAATAATTATTTTAGTAGTTACAAAGAAATTAAAAGCATAAATTATAAAAAGCCATTTTTAGCAGCAATTTCTTCTGCAATAGTACCTGGAACAGGGAAAATATATACAGGGTATTATAAGGATGGAATTATGGCTTTTTTATTTACCGGGTTATCTGCTTATCAAGCGTACAGAGGATATAAATCTAAAGGGATTAAATCGGGAATATTTTTAGTTTATTCAGGAATTACTGCTGGGTTTTATCTTGGAAATATATACGGCTCTTATAAATCAGCAATTCAAAAAAATAAATTAAGTAGAAAAAAGATTGATAAAAAAACTATTGAATATTTTGATAATTGGGCAGATTGATACTTAGATTATAATAAAATCTTAAAGTAACATTATCTTTCGAGTTGTGAATGATTTCATGTTCTACAAGTTTGCCTGTACAATCTTTGAATGAACCAGTAGCTATATATTTCTTCATTTCCCATTTTAAATATGTTTTTTTTCTTTTCCAACTTGCAATTCTAAGAGTACTTGGTCTTATGTATGGTCCTTCGAAAAATGAGACAAAATTGCCATAAATAACAGAATTTGTATTTGGGTTTATTTTAGCTCCATATAACATAACTGCACCTTTAATTGTGTTATATTCCCAATGAAATTCTATTGCACAATCTAACTCATTTTTTATTTGTATTATCATTATTTTGTTTTTTGTATTATAATTGCAACAAATTAATATAATATTTTTTTGTAAAAAAAACAAAAAAGTATTACTTGTTTTTCCCTGATATTCTGACAATTAATTATAAAATGCAAAATGCATAAAATGCTTTTATGAAAAAATATACGTCAAATTTTTATTATCGGAAGATTATTCTTAAAAATATCAAAAAATTAAGAATTAACAGTGGAATTAGTGAAGAATATATGTCAATCAAGTTGAAAATAACTCAAGGTATGTATTCGAAATTTGAAGCTGGATATATTAAAAACATTAATGAATACTGGAGTGAAATAGCTAATATATTAACTGTGCCTCCATTGGTTTTAGCTTTGCCAGATTGTTTTTCTATAGTTTATGAAAACGAATTTGCTGATGTTAAAGTGAGAAACAAAAAAATAAATGAAAGTTATGTTTTAGAAAAATATTTTAAACTACTTGAAGAGAAAGAAACGTCAAGAATTAAGCATATAAAAAAACTTAAATTAAAAATCAAGGAATTAAATGAAGAATTAAAAAATATGAAAAATATAGTATTAGCAGCAGAAACAAATTCGGATGATACTAATATAAGTGAAAATAAGAAAAACGATGACAATAAAGAAAAGTAAATAAGAAAAATTACATGTATAATTTTTTTGTATATCTTAAAAAAATGTTAATATAAAAATGTTTGGTATTTAGATATATGTTATTTAAATTTGTAATAAATAATTTAATATGAAGAAAAAAATACTAATTTTAATTTTAATTTCTATATCATTCGGGAGTTTGATTAATGCAAAAAGTATGCTCCCTTCAGAGTCCGATAATGTTACAATTGTTCCAACTGTTATTCTTGGACAAAATTATCCTAATCCAGCCAAAGGTAAAACCGTAATTAATGTCGAATTTACATCATCCAAAGCTACACTTAAAATTTATGATGTGTTAGGAATATTAGTTGAAGAAGTTGTAATCACAAAGGACAAAAAAGTTATTAACTTAGATGTTTCAGAGTATAAAGAAGGAATTTACCTATATACATTAGAAGCTGACGGGCAAAAAATTACTAGAAGAATGACTGTTAAAAAATAATACCTTATATTATTTTTTAATTGAATTTGTAATATCTACGAAATTTTCAACACTTAAATTTTCTGGACGTTTGTATAGAAATTCATTTAGTTCTGATTTATTTATTAAGTTGAATTTTTGCAAACTATTTGAGATAATTTTCCTTCTTTGATTAAATGCAGTTTTAACTACATCAAAAAACAAAATTTCATCACAATCCAATTTGAAATTTTCTTTTCGAGAACATGAAATTACAGCCGAATCTACTTTAGGAGGAGGGAAAAATGCGCCTGGTCCAATCTTAAATTCAATTTTTACATTATAAAATGCCTGCACTAATACTGATAAAATTCCATAATTTTTTGAGTTAGGATTTGAAGCTATTCTTTGAGCAACTTCCTTTTGAAACATTCCTGCCATAAAATCAATTTTATCTCTGTATTCAAGCATTTTAAATACAATTTGTGATGAGATATTATACGGAAAATTTCCGATTAATATTATATTATTAAAATCTTTTGTATTAAAATCAAATTTAAGAAAATCAATTTTAAAAAGGTTTTTTGCACTAATAATATTTTTTGATAATAAATAATCTATAGATTCAGAATCTATTTCAACAGCAAAAACATCTTTGTTTTCAATCTCAAGCAATTGTTTTGTTAAAATTCCTTTACCTGGACCTACTTCTAAAATGGTTGTTGTATTTGATTTTTTTGATAAAACTGCAATTTTTTTGGCAATTGAACTGTCAGTTAAGAAGTGCTGACCAAGATGTTTTTTAGGTTTTACCAAACTAGAGTTTTTTTACAAATTAAATAGCAAAACTTGAGTGATAAAAGAAAATAAATTATAACAATAAAAAAGATTTGATAAAAATAATATTTTTTATAATTTTGCAATCCAAAAAATATAAAAATAAATATTTATAACATGCACTTAACAGCAGAAGAAAAAAAAGCAATTTTTAAAACACACGGAGGAAGCGAAAATAATACTGGTTCGGCAGAAGTCCAAGTTGCTATGTTTACTGAAAGAATTACATATTTAACCCAACACCTAAAGAGCAACAAAAAAGATTATTCTACTGAATTAAGTCTTGTAAAACTAGTAGGTAAGCGCCGTGCTTTATTAGATTATATTGCTAAAAGAGATATTGTAAAATATCGTAAACTGATTAAGGAATTAGGAATTCGTAAATAATTTTCAGAAAACAGTTTCTGAAATTTTTTGGGATAATTAAATCCCTGCATCTTACTGTAAAAGCCCCGCTCGGAAACGATTTTTAAATTAATTATTAAAAAAAATGCAAAACAAAGCAATTACCAAAATTTTTAATTTTGGAGATGGTCGTGAAATTTCAATTGAAACAGGCAAACTTGCTAAACAAGCCAATGGTTCAGTAGTTTTAAAAATGGGTAAAACTATGATATTGGCTACAGTTGTTTCGGCAGAAGAAGCAAAAGAAGACATTGACTTTTTACCTTTATCTGTAGATTATCAAGAGAAATTTGCGTCTGTAGGACGTATTCCTGGAAGTTTTTTAAGAAGAGAAAGTCGATTGTCTGATTATGAAATATTGATTAGCAGATTGGTTGACAGAGCAATTAGACCTTTATTCCCTGACGATTACCACGCTGATACGCAAGTAAACTTATTTTTAATATCGAGTGATGAAAATATTTTACCCGATGCTCTTGTAGGATTTGCTGCTTCTGCAGCGTTATGTATTACTGATATTCCTTTTTTCGGTCCAATTTCAGAAGTAAGAGTTGGCAGAATTGATGGGAAGTTTGTAATAAATCCTTATAAAGATGAACTTGAAAAAAGTGACATTGATATTATTGTGTCAGGAACAGAAACCGAATTAAACATGGTTGAAGGCGAAATGATTAATATTTCAGAAAATGATATGCTTGAAGCATTGAAATTTGCTCATGAATTTATTAAAAAACAATGTATATTTCAGCTTGAATTCTGCGAAATGATTGGTGGAAAGAAAACATTTAGAGAATATTCACATGAAACAAATTCAGAAGAATTAAAAGAAGAAATTAAAAAAGAATTTTATCAGAAAATTTATGATTTTTCTAAAAATCCATCAGATAAAGACCAAAGAAATAAAACATTTAAAAAATTACTTGATGATTATTTAACTTCAAAAGGTGAAGAAATAACTGATGAGCAAAAGGTAATGATTAAAAGATATTTTGGCAAAACTAAAAAAGAAGCTGTTAGGAATATGGTTTTAGATACAAGATTACGACTTGACGGAAGAAATCTTGACGAAATAAGACCTATTTGGTGTGAAGTTGATTATCTGCCATCTGCTCATGGTTCAAGTATTTTTACAAGAGGCGAAACCCAGTCTCTTACTTCTGTAACACTTGGAGGTAAGCTCGATCAGCAATTATTAGATAGTCCAATGAATCATGGATTCAGTAATTTTATGTTACATTACAATTTCCCTGGATTTAGTACAGGAGAAGTAAAACCAAATCGTGGACCTGGAAGAAGAGAAGTTGGTCATGGAAATCTTGCTGCAAGAAGTCTTAAAAAGATGCTTCCTGAACAAGCAAATTATACCATAAGAATTGTTTCAGATATTTTAGAATCAAACGGAAGCAGTAGTATGGCTACGGTTTGTGCTGGTTCTATGGCATTATTTGATGCTGGAATTCAAATGAAAGAAGCCGTTTCAGGAATTGCTATGGGTATGATTTCAGATTCAGAAACAGGCAGGTATGCTATTTTATCAGATATTTTGGGAGATGAAGACCACCTTGGCGATATGGATTTTAAGATTGTAGGGACAAGCAAAGGCATAGTTGCCTGCCAAATGGATATAAAGGTTGAAGGACTTTCGTATGAAATTTTAGCTGAAGCACTTGAACAATCAAGAAAAGGCAGATTACATATTCTTGAGAAAATGAATCAAACTATAGCATCGCCAAATGAAGAATTGAAGCCACATACACCTCGAATTGAAAAAATAGTTATAGAAAAAGAAAAAATTGGAGCTGTGATTGGTACTGGTGGCAAAGTAATTCAAGACATACAGGCTAAAACCGGCACAACTATCTCTATTGAAGAAGTTGATAACAAGGGAATAGTAGAAATTTTATCAAATGATATGGATGGTATGAAAAATGCGAAAGCAATAATTTTAGGAATAATTACCGACCCTGTAGAGGGTACAATTTATGATGGAGTTGTAAAAGGGATACAGGATTTTGGTGCTTTCGTTGAATTTTTACCAGGCAAACAGGGGTTATTGCATATTTCTGAAATAAGTTGGACAAGATTGAATAATATGGAGGGAGTGTTAAACGAAGGCGACCCAATTAAAGTGAAATTAATTGAAATTGATAATAAGTCAGGCAAATTCAGATTGTCGCACAAAGTACTTTTAGAAAAGCCTGAAGGTTTTGTAGAACCTGCACCTCGTCCGCAACGCGACAGAGAGGAAAATAGAAATAGTAACAGAAGAGACGACAGAAAACACGATAACAGACATCGTAGATAATAAATAATAAATTTCTTAATTGAAAATTAAAATTACAATAGAACCTATTGGCGACGACGGGTTTCATGTTTTTTGCAATCTAAAAATTAACGATATTAAGTGTAGAGCACTAATCGACACAGGGGCAAGCAAAACCGTAATCAGCATTGAATTAAAAGAAAAATTGAATTTGCCCGATTTTATAAATCCTAATGATAATTTAGTAAGTGGAATACATCCTGAAAAAGTAGATGTTTCGTTTGTAACTATTGAAAAATTGAGTTTTGGAAAATTCAATATTAATAATTTGATTTCGGGAACTATTAATTTAAGTCATGTAAATGAGCAATATAAAATCTTAAAAATTAAACCATTTGATTTGATTTTAGGTAGTGATGTATTATACAACTCAAAGGCTTTGATTGATTTTAATTCTAAATTTTTAGTGTTAAACAGAAACTAATGACTTACTTTTAGTTTTTGCCCTTCTTTTATACTTTCAATATCTTTTAATTTATTCCATTCAATTAGTTCGGCAGTTTTTATGCCATATAGCTTGCATATTTTATAAGCTGTATCACCTTTTTCTACTGTATGAAATTTAGAATTAGATTCTTTGTTTGTTTTATATTTTCCTGATTTAATTGCAGCATTTTTGTTTAAATAAATTTTTTGTCCTGCAACAAGTTGGTCAGGCGAAGATATATTATTCCATTCAAGCATATCTTCAACAAAAACATGATATTTTTCTGATATTCTATAAAGATTATCGCCTGATTTTACTATGTGATAATCTTTGTTTTCAGGTTCTGTTGGTTCAGTTTCTTTTTTTATAATTTTAATTGTATCTTTTTGTTTAGGATTTTTCCTTTCATTCAATTTGGCCGAATCATTTGTAGGAATTGTTTCTGGCTTGTTGCTTCGCTTTTTTTGCAAATTAATTGTGCTTCCAGGTTTTACTTCTTCACCTGGCTTAATTCTATTCTTTTTATAAAGATATTTTAATTTTATTCCATAAATCTGCGAAAGTTCATACATGCTTTCACCTTCTTTTACAACATGGTATTCGTCAAAACTCTTTTTTCTTTTAGGTTTAAGGTACAAAATGTCTCCAGCGTCAATTTTAGAACCTTCAGGTAAGTCATTATATTTATATATTTTCTTAGTACTTAAATTGTTTTTTTGAGCAATATTTTCAATACTTTCACCTTCTTTAGCATAAGTAACCGGAATATTATTTATTGTAATATTATATTCAGGAACTACTCCTGCTGGCATAGGTTCAAGGTCGTACTGATGAAGATTATATCTTTCAATTATACCTGTAATTAAAATATGATATTTTGGATTTGTAGCATATCCGGCTTTTCTTAAGCCTTCTGCCCATTCTTTGTAATTTGTATGTTCTAACTTAAAACATTCTTTGTATCTCCAGTTTTCTCTTAAAAAATTTGAGTGGTCTTTATAACTTTCTAATGAATTGTCATAAGATCTAAAACATTCACCAAAAGTGTCATCATCAGCAGTAATAGTTTTGCCTTGCCATCCTGTTTTACACTTTATCCCGAAATGATTATTTCCTTCACGGGCAAGACGGCTGTTTCCACTTTGCGATTCAAGAATAGCCTGAGCTAATGTAATACTTGCAGGCACACCGGTTCTGTACATTTCTCTTACTGCAAAATCTTTATATGTTATTATATATTGTTCAGCACTAATTTTTAATGGTTGTGCCTTTGGATTAATAAAAACATTAAAAATTAAATAAATCAAAAGTATTTTTCTCATCGAAATACTAAATATTACAAAACTAACTCAGGTAAATATTTTATTTATTTTATATTGTCAACATAAACAAAACTATAAACGATAAACCTAATTCTTTTTGTATAGTATTCTGGAATGTTTTTTGAGTTTATTTATCGAGTTCTAAAATAATAAAATAATTTAGTTTGTTTGTTTAATAACATAAGTATATTAATGATATTTGCAGTTAGATTTATGAAATATATAAAATCAATTTTTGCAGGGTTTTTAATTTTTTCGGGTTTTATTTTTGCCCAGTCGGGTGATAACTCAAAAAATCCATTACCTGTAAAATGGAAAGTAATTTTTAATAAAACATCTGTTTCTATTGGCGATGAAATTACTCTAATATTAAAAGGCGACATAGCAGAACATCAACACATGTATGCCAATGAATTTGAATGTGACCCAATACCATTTAAGTTATTATTCGAAAAGAATTCAAGCTATATGGTAATTGGCTCACCAAAATCAATAGGTGCTAAAAAATATAAAGATGAAATATTTGGTTGTGAAGTAAAAGATTTTGAGAAAAGAGCTGAGATTCATCAGAAAATAAAAATACTCAAAAAAGAGGTTTTGTTAAAATTGGCTATAGATTATCAAACATGTACAGAATCAATGTGTTTGAGTTTTAAAGACAATTTAACTGTTCCCAAAATAGAAATTAATGAAAGTAACAAAACTATAGATACAGCAACTATACAAAATACTGATACGTCAAAAGATAATACAATATCTGAAAATACTGATACTAATACAAAAAATACTGAGATAAATAAAACTGATAATTCAACCAAAACAGACTTTGAAAAACTTGATGAAAAAAGTCTTTGGAGTTTGTTTTTACTGGGTATAGGTGGCGGATTGCTTGCCTTGCTTACTCCTTGTGTGTTTCCAATGATACCAATGACTGTAGCCTACTTTACCAAACAAAAAGACAAAGTAAAAGGTAAAAAAATGGCTGTATTTTACGGGTTGAGTATTTTAATAATATCTTTAGTTTTAGGGCTTGCACTTGCTGCTTTTTTTGGTGAAGCATTTACTAACAAGTTAAGTACTCATTGGCTTCCTAATATTATTTTCTTTTTAATATTTATGTTATTTGCAGCTTCCTTTTTGGGGATGTTCGAAATTGTTTTACCCGCTTCGTTTGTAAACAAAATGGATAAACAAGGCGATAGAGGAGGCTATATTGGAATATTTTTTATTGCTTTTACACTTGTATTGGTTTCATTTAGTTGTACAGTTCCAATTGTAGGTTCTGTTGCTATTCTGGCAAGTAAAGGAGAATTTATTCGTCCATTTTTTGCAATGCTTGGTTTCGGACTAATGTTTGCCTTGCCATTTACACTTTTTGCATTTTTTCCTCAATGGCTTAGCAGTTTACCTAAGTCAGGTGGATGGCTAAATTCTATTAAAGTTGTACTTGGAATTTTAGAAATAGCTCTTGCTTTAAAATTTCTTTCGCAGGCAGATATTGTATATCATTGGCGAATATTAGACAGAGATGTATTTCTGGCAATTTGGATTAGTCTTTCTGTAATACTCGGGTTATACCTGCTTGGCAAAATTAAATTCAGCCACGATAGTGATTTGCCATATATTTCGGTACCAAGATTTACTTTTGCCATGCTATCATTTGCATTTGCATTTTACTTATTGCCAGGTATGTGGGGTGCCCCATTAAGGCATTTATCAGGAGTTTTGCCACCTATGAATACTCAAGATTTTTCAATTACTAATAATTCTACAATTGAAAAGAAAGAACATTCTAACACAGCCAGATTTTCGGATATACTTCATTTGCCACATGGATTATCAGGATACTATTATTATAATGAAGGAATAGAAGCAGCAAAAAAAGAGGGGAAACCAATATTTATTGATTTTACCGGTCATGGTTGTGCAAATTGTAGAAGAATGGAAGAATACGTTTGGGTAAAACCGGATATATTGAAAATGCTTAATGAAGATTTTATTATTATTTCATTATACGTTGATGAAAGAGCTGAACTTGGCAAAAGTGAATGGATTACAAAACCCGACGGTTCAATATTAAAAACCCTTGGCGAACAGAATGCAGACATGCAGGTAAATAAATTCAAATCAAACGGGCAGCCTTATTATTATATAATTGATTCAAATGAAAAAATTCTATCTGTATTTAATGGATATGACCCTGATTCTGAAAAATTCAAAGAATTTTTAATTAACGGCAAAAACAAATTCGACAAGTAATATGATAAAATCACACTTTACAGAAGCATTAAGCACGCTTGAAAAATTTATTGCAGAATCAGACAATTTTATAAAAATTGAAAATGCAGGCAAATTGATGGTTGAAAGCATTAAAAACGGTGGCAAAATTATAAGTTGCGGTAATGGCGGAAGCATGTGCGACTCAATGCACTTTGCAGAAGAACTTACCGGCAGATACCGCGATAATAGAAAAGCTATTGCTGCTGTATCAATTTCAGACCCTTCGCATTTATCATGTGTAGGGAATGATTACGGATATGATTTAGTTTTTAGCCGTTATATTGAGGCATTGGGCAAAAAGGGAGACGTACTACTTGCAATAAGCACAAGTGGTAATTCAAAAAATGTTATAAATGCTATTAAAGCTGCACAACTACAAGGGATGAAAGTTGTAGGACTAACAGGCAAAGATGGCGGAGCAATGAAAGAAATGTGTGATATAGAAATAAAGGCACCATACAGTAATTATGCTGATCGTGCACAAGAGATTCATATCAAAGTTATACATGCATTAATTGATTTTATTGAAAATAATTTATAAAAAAATTATAATATATGTTACAAAATATTTATTTTATCTTACTTTTTACATTTTTTGGAAATATTGATAATCCAAAAACAGAAACTTTTAAAGTGTGGGGGAACTGCGGAATGTGCAAAAAAACAATAGAAACAGCTTTAAAGAAAAAAGGGGTTGAAGCAAACTGGAATAAAAAGTCAAAAATTATTACAGTAACTTACGATTCTTTAAAATACACTTCGCAGGCAATACACGAAATAATTTGCAAAACTGGATATGATACTGAAAAATGCAGAGGAAATGACGAAGCCTATGAAAACCTTCATGAGTGCTGCAAGTACGATAGAAGAAAAGAATAGTAATTAAATAATTATTTGACAAAAGGAAAGTGATTTCAAATCCCTTTTAAGATTTTGAAAACTTTGCAAATTTTATTTCATTTAATAACATTTTTTTTAGTTTATCATTATTATTAAAGAAGAGTTGAAATTAATTAGAATTATTAAAAATTGAAATTAATTTTTGTATAACTTTTTGTAAAGGTGAATAAATTACAGCTATTGAACACCCTAAAGAAATAAGAATAAATTTTAATGTATGATTGTTGATGTTTTCACTATCAAATAAACAAAAGGCACCAAAAAATGATAGAGTCATTAATGGTAATAATATAATAAATAAAAGTTTTTTAATAAACATAATGAAACCTATAACGCACTAAATAAATAGTAAACAGATGACTCTACAGCTTTCCATCCTATTACGTCAGTCTGTCTATAAACCCAAAATGAACCTTTCGAGAATCGAATATATATTTTTTTCAAAGATAGGTGTACGAGTATTTCATTTAACAATCGCTTCATTTTTTAGTTTTTAGACAGTTTGACGGTTCGGGGCTTGGCGAAGTGGCGGCATTCGGAGCACTTCACTGTCACCCAGCACAAAGTTAATTAGTAGCACAACAGTTTGTTTAACCACTTCACCCGCCATTTCCGCCAAGCCCTTGTTATGGGCATGTGCTTCTTTTTCAGTCGTCCAGTTGTCGTGTCCGTATGTGTCTGCTGTCTGCATTGTTGGCTTGTGTGTCGGGTGTTTTACTTTTTTTAAGAGCAAGGGAAAAAATATTTTGAAATTCTTCTTGGGTGGGGGCAGGCACACTCTTTTGCAAGCTTTGGTCTGTGCTTGGGCTTGTGGGGCTTGTAAATGTGTGTGACTGCTGTGTTGGAATTTTTCTTTCATGTCAATACCCATTTAAGTAGTTCGTCAAATGGAGAATTTTGTTTCCAGTAATAATTCACAATGTCAAAAGCAATTTCAGGTTTTGTGTTTCCGAAAAGTTCTTTCTCAAAAGTTTCAGATAGTTTTGGTCTGATTGCTTTCAATGCTTGAACCTCGGCTAACTCTTTTCCTGTGAGTTTAACCAAATCTTCGTCTGGAATTAAGTTTTCTGTTTCTCCTTCTTTCAATATCCAAATTCTGACTTTCAAAAATTCTGCTCGCATTGTTTCCTTGTCTGCATCAGGATTTAAACCAAAGTGTTTGCAAACTGGTGAAGTGGTTTGTTTCATGTCAAGGAAATCATCATCTGCAATTACCCTCCATTTTATTTTCAGAAGTTCAAGTGTCCTAATGATTGAAATTATTGAACCTTTTCCTCCCGAAATAACAACAGCAATATTGTTTCTGAAAAAGTTAGTATCAGGACTTCGCAAACTCAACTTCTGAAAAAGGATGAATTCAGTTTCACCTTCTACAATCAAAACTTTGTCGGCAAAAAACATTTCAGATGAATTGCCATTGGCAAGCTGTCTTGCAAGTTTGTTGTCAATGTCTGTGAAGTCATAAGGTAGTTGGTTCACTTCTGTAAAATCAGAAGGTTTGTCTATCCGAATAATTTCTATCGGATGAAAAACCGAAAGCAGAGTAGGAGAATGGGAAGTGATAATTATCTGTGAGAGTTTATCTTTCGCAAATTCTTTGAAAAGTTGTCCAAGGTATCTGATACCAAGCGGATGTAAAAACAATTCAGGTTCGTCAATGAAAAATATTCTTGCACTGGAAGATTTGTATTTCAATGCCACTTCTAAAATGCCGATGATTAAAGCACTTTGCGTTCCTGTTCCTGTGTCGTCAATGTGAACGAATTTGTCTGTGTCCTTTACAAACAGTTCCAAGTTTCTGAGCAACTCTGATGGCTGATTATCTTTTGTGAGCTGAAACTTGATATCATTAATGAAGCTAATCAGTTTTGCGTTCTTCAAAATTTCACCTTTCTCACCTGCAAGAACTTCTTCAATCAAAGCGTTCAAATCATTCAAAGCTGTTTTCAATTCTCCGTATCGTGACGAATCTTCCAAAACAGTTTTCATTAACTGTCCGAACACTGTCCACTTAGAACCGCTTAAATCTTCTTTAGGATTCCGCAAGGAATCAACTCCAATTACTTTACAGAGCTTAGTTCTAATTTCTTTTATCTTTATGTGAACCTGATATTTTCTCTGAACAAGAATTTTGAATTTGCTTTCTTTCTTTTCAGTCGCTTCTGCTTCAGATTCCTCTGCACCTTCTGCTGCTACCGCAACTGCTACTTGTTCAATTGGTGTATCTGAATATTGAATTTCAATAAATGCTGGCTTCTCATTTTTGAAATCCTTGTAGAGAATTGCCGTTGACTGTTTGGTAAGTCCTAAACTGTAAATTTCTTCACTGGTTTGAAATGCTAAGAATGCAGAAATCCTCAACGGTTTTGCTGCATCATAATAATTCTCTTTGCTTATGCCAATATATCGTGGGTCTTTGTTACCTAAAAGAAATTCAATAACTGAAAGGATATTTGACTTGCCTGAATTGTTTTTCCCAATGATTACTGACTTGAAAGTATGAAAATAAATCGGTGTGTCCTTTGGTGGAAAGGACTTGTAGTTGTTTATTATGAGATGGGTTAAAATCATTTTTTATTTTTTACCTCACCTTCACCTGCCCGTTCATCAGCAACGGTAATAGGAAATCACGAAGGTGGATGAGTTCGTGTGTTTGAAATGCTGAACTATTTATTTGCTGAAATATTGATTCAACTTTTGCATTGTATTTTCTTAACAAATCAGAAGTTTCGTTTGGTATAACGATAAACGAATCGTCAACAATTTCTTTATTGATGTGTGGTTGTTGTGCTCCTGTTCTCAAAGTCATTAACCTTGGAATTTCGTTTATGAGATAAGGATATAAAAAGTAGGATTTGATTTCTCCCTTTTCCTTAATTCCAATTACTGATTGATTTGCACAAGCATCAATTGCCAAAATGGTCGGTCTTAGATGCCTTGTGATTGATAAGAGAACGCTTCCTTTTTTTAATAACTCGGTTGCAGAACTTCTAATTCCTTCCTCTGTAATTTTTAGTTCTGATGAAACAACTGGAAAGTCCGCAACTTCACCAGAGTTGAGCCAATTATAATTTCCATCTTTCCAGTAATCTTTATTTGAAGTTGAAGGTGTTCCTCCCAAAACAGTTTTCAATACATCGCCTAATTTATTTACTTGCCAATTCTTCGGAATTTCTTTTTTCAATTCCTCACTGAATTCCATTTCACCACCATTTGTTTTGTATGGCTTACTTTCTTCATTTGGAAAATCAAACTGAACAAACCAATAGTTGTAAATGGTTTTAGCCATCGTTTCAAGTTCGGTGTTGATGCGGTTGTTGAGAATAATTTTTTCGTCAATTACAGAAAGAAAATTTGAAATTTTCTCTTGGATTTTTTTGTCAGGGACTTTAATTGTTTTCAAATATGCTAAATCTCTGCTCAAGCCGGGAACTGCGCTATGTGAATTAAGTTTATCAAGCCCCAGTAATTGTAAGTAGTAATACCAGAATTTGAAATCATCCCTTGTCTTATCTTTGAGTTCAACATAATAAGTTGTATCTGTTGGTGTAAAATTATCTGGTGAAAATGTTACTGCACCAACTGTTCCTTTTCTTCCAATAATAATTCCGGGTGCTTCAACCTTATAACTATCAATGAACCCTGTGGCACCATTAGAACCATAAATTGGGTATTTACCCTTTTGTTCATCATCAATTCTTACAGAAAATCCGTAAATAAATTCTACTCTATCGCTAAGTATCTCTATATTCATAATTGCTATTTCTCAAACACAATAGTTTTGAAGTTTTTCAAAATTTGTTTTTCTAAAATTTTCCCTTCTTCAAAATACTTTTCCAAGTTACTTTGATATTGCTGCATCTTCTCATCAAATTCATCAGGTGTTAAATCAATATATTCAATTTTAGTATCAAAGTATTGTCCTGCTCCGAATGAATAATTTTTGCTTTTTATTGTTTCAGTGTCAACTACAATAGAAAAATCCTCAACAGTTTCGTTTTTATTTATCGTGTCAATAATTTTGTTTTCATCATCTGCACTCAACAAAGTTTTTTGATTCTTACCGTCTTTCACTTTAGTTCCTAACTTACTTGCATCAACAAGTATTGCGGTGTTACTCTTTTTTCCTTTATCAAAAAACAAAACAGAAACATTTGTGCCTGTTGTTGCAAATATGTTTGATGGCATTTGCACCACTGCATGTAGCCAGTTACTGTCAACCAATTTTTTTCTGATGCCTAAACCTATCGCTGCTTTCTCTGTGCAAAAACCTGTAGGCACTACTACGGCTGCTTTGCCTTTTGTGTCCAACGAATACAAGATATGCTGAATGAACAACTGGTAAATTGCCATGCTCTCCTTTTTCTTTGCAGGCACACTCGGCACACCTGCAAAAAATCTTTTCTTGTGTATGTCGCCTGCAAGCGTTTCCCTGTCATCGCTAAAATCAGTTTTGAAAGGTGGATTGCTTACGATGTAATTAAACTTTTTCAAATCATCTTTTGCATCGTTCACATGAAAAGGATTTGTCAAAGTGTTTCCCTTAATCACATTGTGTAATGAATGCACAAGGTTGTTCAATATTAAATTCAAACGCAAAAACTCAGATGACTTCTGCGAAATGTCCTGAGAATAAATGGTGCATTTGTCCTCTCCAATCTGGTGAGCCAAACTCAGCAACAAACTTCCCGAACCTGCGGCTGGGTCGTAAAGCAAAACATTCTTTGTTTCTTTCGGCACAAGTATTCGTGCCATAATTTTTGCAACGGCTGGCGGTGTGTAATACTCTGCATATTGTCCGCTGTCTTTGTTATAGTCCTTAATCAGGTATTCAAAAATGGTAGAGAAGAAATCATACTTCTCCTCAAACACGGGTTCAAAACTGAACGCAACCAATTTATTGATGATGGCTTTGCAGAACGGACTTCTTTCGTTTTTCTCACGGATGTTTTCAGATAGTTCTTCAAACAACGGAATCCTTTCTCCGCCAATGGTAGAAACAGAAAATATTTTGATGTTGGTGGCTGCGATTTCCGTTAGCGTTGTGTCAAAGGTGATGGAGAAATCTTTTTCGTTTTGCTTGTTGAACAGGTAACTGATGAAATGTGTTTTTTTCAACTTCGCACTTCGTTCACCAATTTTCTCCAGCATGTATTCGTAGTCATTGTCCGTCATGTTCTGAATGTCGGCTTCAATGTTCTTGCTGTCTTTTAATTTCTTGTTGGCGTTTCGTGCTTCATGCAAAAATTTATCGTTCAAAAATTTGTAGAGAAAAACTTCCGTAATGATTTTGTATTCGTAACCTGTATTTGCCAAGCCGTAATTGCTGCAAACGGTTTTCAATCCGTCAATCAGTTCTTTTGTTTTCTGTGTTTGTTCTAAATGTTTTGTCATTTTCTTTTTTTGGTGTTCTGTTTTGTCTTGTTGCCTTCTTTCAATTGTAAAATGGATTTAGCATTGAGAGCAGTAACCACCTTTTTTCCTGTTCGGGCTTCTAATTCTTTTCTCGCAACCTTGGCAACATTACCTCCCTGCTTCGCTACTTTTTTGCTTTCATTATAATTTTTCGGGTTAGCGGCTGTAGAAATATCTTTTGTGGATGCTTCAGCAAGCATGTTTAAAATCAGTTCGGTGTTGGTCATGTTGTCCCGAAGATTTTCTTTTTTCAATCCTTTCAGCTTCTTGTATTCCTTCGTGGTTTTATCACTCCATGCTTTGGTGATAATGTCGGTGAGTGTTGCAAACTGAATACCTTCTTTGTAACCTCTTTTCTTCCATTCATCAGTCAATTCTTTTCTCACCTCAATACTTTTCAGTCGTTGGTTAATCCAGTTTTCTGAATAGCCAAGTTGCAGATATTCTTTCATTGCCCTGTCAATGGTAAGCTCGGGGTCTTGTATTTCATCCAATCTTTCAGCAGCCACTTGTGCCAGCCACAGTTTGAAAGTTTCTGCTTTGGGTGATGGAATGGATTGGATAAGTCGGAAAAGTTGTTCGGTATCGGCAACATCAGTAAGATAAAATTTACCATCAGCAGATTGCATTTTCAGTTGACTACAATTTGTAGTCAACTGACTGCCCTCTGCTTTAAGACGGGTTTTCAAAACACTCCAATACTTTCTTGGATTTGGGCTTTCGGTAAGAACTGCTATTACATCAACAATAGAGAGATACCATTTTTCATTCTCTTCATCCCAAATGGTCCTGACTTTTTTCTCTTCAAATAATTTTATGTCTGTTTCTTTCCTCATTTCAGTTTCTTTTATATTGCTCTTTGATAAAAGTATTCGTTCACTAAAGTTGAATTGATAAAGCGAACCACATTCAAATCCTGAATTCCTTTTTCTTCCAGTGATTCAATGATAGTGCGTTTGGTTGCCTCCGAAAAATAATCTTCGTTGTTGAGCAATGCCTGATTGTTCAGCACGGTAATATCTGTTTTGTGTTTGATGTTGAGCAACACGGCTTGCAAAGCAAATTCGCTTTGCAGCACATTCAGATTATTTTCTTTGATGCGTTTGTGAATCTTGGCAAACTTGGTATCGTTCTCATACTTGGCTGCAAGCTGTGCATCTTTATTGTTCAATGTGTTTGCCTGTTCGTAAATGTTTTTCAAATCTTTTATTGCTGCATCCATTTCAGCCGAATCTAATTCCTCAATGTTTTTCTTTTTGAATAATCGTTTGAGTTCTTCAAACAAGGAAATAAACTTCGGGTCTTTCTTGTCAAAGTTTCCTTCTAATTCTTTTCTTGCTTTTTCCAGTTCGCTTCTGAATTTGTCTGCAATCTGCAATTCATGTGTTGCAATTTTACGGAAAGTGAATTGCATTTTTTCCAAAGCAATGTTCAACAAGTTGGTGTTGTCGTTTGCGTTTTCAAGATTCTCTTTCAGGTTAATGATGTCAATGCGATTTGCAACTTCGTTATACAACTTGTTCACTTTGTCAAAAGAGAATTTGTCCAACAGTTCGGTGTAACCCATAATCCTGATGATGTTGTATAAACTCTTTAAGTTCTCCAAACATTTTTTCAGGTCGGTAATTTCTTTCTTGTCGGTTATCTGGCTAACAATTTTCTGAAACTCCTCTAAGTTTGAAAAGTCGTAGAGAAATAATTTCTCTTTTATCTCCGCAATCTCTCTGTCAATTTCTTCTGCCGATTTAAACAGGTTGGAATATTCTTTTGCTTCATCGCCTAACTCTGCTGAGAGTTCTTTGAAATATTCTTTGTTGGTTTTGTCAAACTCTTTTCTGATGTCGGCAAAATCAACTACATAGCCGTATTTGAAATTCTTGTAAGGTCGGTTCACCCGTGTGAGTGTCTGCAAGAGGTTGTGTTCTTTCACCACTCTTGTCAGATACATTTTCTTCAATCGCTTTGCATCAAAACCAGTCAACAGCATATTGAACACAATCAGCAAATCAATTCTGCCTTGCTTGAAATCGGTTTGGTTGTCTTTGCGGATTTGTTTCGTATCCACATCATGCAGAATCAAAGCTGCTGTAATCGGTGCATCTTCTGCATTCAAATATTCTTCGTTTGGTTCTGCTGCAAGATTGTATTGAGTGTTGGGTTCGTTTGTGAGTTGGCGAAGTTTTGTTTTTGAATCATTGTATTTCTGCACAAACTCAAAAATCATTTTGGCTTGGTCGGATGAATCGCACACAATCATTCCTCCAATTGAATTATCGTTGTGAATCACTCGGCTTTTTTTGAAGTCGGCAATGATGTATTCAACCAAGGGCTCAACAAATTTTTTGTGAGAGAAAACATCACGCTTTGTAAACTCACCTTGCTTTACAATTTCATCATACACTTTGTTGATGTCGGTTCTGAATTTTGTTTCAATCGCTTCACGAATCAGTTTCAAAGTGTAACCATCTGCAATGGATTTGTTGTAATAGTATTTGTGAAAGTAGTCGCCAAAAATTTCTTTGCTCTTGAAATCACCAGTGATTAAAGGTGTTCCCGAAAGTCCGATGTGAATTGCTTCTCTGTCGGAGTTGACTAACTTCTCGTAAAAAGTTCCTTCGGGATTGTAACTGCGGTGAACTTCATCTAAAAAGTAAATCCGTTTTACATTGAGGTTGTAATCAGAAATCTTTGCAATGGAGTAATCAGAAAACTTTTGAATGTTGACTACGGTTATCGTTTGCACTCCAACATTGGTTGCCGTTGCTCCTGCGGTTTTTATGTTGTTGATGAAATCCTCTTTGGAGTTTATCATTTCAACTGTCAAACCTCTTGCAACAAATTCGTCTTTGGCTTGCTGTGCCAAATCCAAACGGTCAACAATGAAATAGAATTTCGTAACGGTGTTTTGTTTTTGAAAATAATCTTTGAGATAGGAAACATTGTAATACGCCAAAGCGGTTTTACCGCTTCCCTGCGTATGCCAAACGATTCCTTTTTTTATTCCCTGATTTAATTTCTTCTCAATCGCCAATGTTGCAAACAACTGAGGGTAACGCATGATGTGTTTCTCAATTCGGTTTCCGATTTTGTCGGAACTGTTCACATAAGCAAAACCATATTTCAAAATTGTTTTGAAACGCTGCTTGCTGAAAAGTGAAGTCAGAACACGATTAGTAGGTGAGTTGTTTTCTTTGGCGGTGTTGTATTCCGAATTGCCAAGAATGGAAACGATGTTGTTGTCCAACAAAATTTGTTTTTCAATTTCAGCATCTTCTGTTGGCACTCCGTGAATGATTGAAGTTTCTTCTTCTCTGAAGCAATTGAAGTTTACTTGTTCGGGGTCAGGCGTTGCGTAAAACGCACCTTGTATGGGTGTGATGCTCTCCTCGTCATACTCCTGATTGTTTGAGAACACAAGCAACTGCGTTATGTTCATGAACTTGCTGAACTTCGGATTTTTGAAGCGAACATTTATTCGGTTGCGTTCCGCTAAAATTCCTTCTCTGTTGTTCGGCTTCTTCACTTCAACGAATGCCAACGGCATTCCGTTAATCAGTAAAGTAATGTCAGGTCTGAATTCTTCTTCCTCGTTTTTGTAAGTGAGTTCGGTTACAACATTGAATATGTTGTTGTCAAAATTTTCAAGGTCAATCAGTTTGCAGCCGAAGTCGCCTTGCAAACTTTTGTAAAAGCGTTTGCCAAGGTCGCTGTTGTCAAGTTGAATATTGATTTCAGAAAGGAAGGAATCTATTTCGGTGTCGCTAAATTCCTTGTCATTGATTTTAGAAAGCCCTGACTTGAACTGGTCTTTGAAAATGTTGGTTTCGGTGTGAAGATTGGAAATTGCCGACTTTGGCAAATAAGAGTAGCCCAACCGTGTCAGATGTACGATTGCGGGAATTTTTACTCTTGAATCTTCATTAAAAGTCATTTATCTCATCAAATAATTTATAGTCCAAAAAACGGCTCTTTTGCAAGCTTGGATTGTGGGTTGGCTTCCCGCAGGGGCGGGACAGGTAGTGCGGCTTGCAAATGTGCCGTTTGCGGGCTGCCAAAGAATTTACTCACGGCATTATTATTTTTTAAGGTGTTCGTGATTGCTTCGCAGTTCAAAATATTTTGTGCGGGGGCAAAAAAATTAAAACACGAAGCGTTGGGCTGTCGTGCCTGCCTGTCCGGTAGGCAGGTCGGCAAGTCAGTCAGCCGTTGCTGTCCGAATTGGTCGTATTTATATGTCTGTCCAATAGTCAAACTTATTGTTGTCTGTTTGGTTTAAGTCCGTCCGTTTCAAGTTAGCATTGTCGTCAAATAGCATTGCCCATAACTAGTAAATACCCGCATATTGAGTGTATTTTTTCTTTGTACGAATGTGAATTCTGAAATTTCAAAATATAATTTGTAAATTCTTTTTTCATTTGCACCATGCAATGTTAAATCTTTTTTTTTAATAAATCCAAACGATCTATTGGAGAAATAATATTGCTTAATACTTTTGTACTTACATGAGTATATATTTCGGTGGTCTTAGAACTGGAGTGTCCTAATAGAGACTGTATGTATCGCAAATCTACACCTTGTTCGAGTAGATGGGTGGCAAAACTGTGGCGTAAGGTAT
>JADLGN010000027.1 GCA_020849295.1 Bacteroidia bacterium | reverse complement strand
TTCCTTTTGGTAGTTTGTGGCTTATAGCTGCCGAATAATCTGTTTTTGATATTTGATTAAAAGTACATTCATCAAGCTGATGTCCTATGGTATTGTATATTTTCAATGATTTTATTTCAGTATTTTCTGTTAATGAAATATTGAACACATTACCCGAAACAGGATTGGGATATATTTTAATAAAACTGCTGTAAGAATAAACAGGCACACCTGCTGTAATTTCAAGATACCTGTAAAAAGTATCTGAACCACAATCGTTGGTAACAATCAAAGCTACTTTGTAACTTGTGCTACTTGGCTTAAACTTATGAGTAGGAGATTTTTGGGTAGAAACATTTCCATCTCCAAAAATCCATTTGTACTTGCAGTTGTAGTTGCTCAGATTGGTAAATTTATAAGTATTCTCAGTCAACTTGCTGCTTTGGTAATAAGCCAGAGGTTTGCAGTTGTAAATTGCTATTTGCAAAAAATGAGGATAAGGATTTATTTCACCAATTCTCTCAGGACGAAAATCAATATCAAATCCTCTTAAAGGATAATCAAATATAATATTTTCGCCATAATCATCAATATTATTTAAATGCAATACCTTGCTCATCCATAAGAAGCGGTAATTACTGTCGTATTTGCATATAGTTAATAAATCAATGGTATCATCTCTATTATACAAATTATCATCTTTAATATTAATAATAGTATCGTCAGGCAAAAGGTTGAATTCTGTAGATACATTGCTATATCGGTACAGAACATAAAATCCTTGCTTTGCTTTTATTAAAAATTGTGGAGCAATAGAATCAATTCCTGGTTTTATTAAATATTTTGCTGTCTGTTTATTTAAATCAATTTTTAATAAGCTAAATCTGTTATATTTTTTTATATTGAAAAAATAAATACAATTATATATATAAAATTTATCTTTTTCTCCGTAAAAACTTGAATTGAATATATTAAAAGAATCGTTTGCAGCAACTATTGCAAGTATTTCATTATTATTTTGAATAATTGAAGTTATTTCTGCTCCACTTTTAGAATTTATGTAAAATAAAGGGGTAATATTACCCCAGGTATCAAATTTTAAGCAATAAGTAAGATAATGATTGTAAGGTATTTTTTCATCTTTAAAGTCAAAATTGTTTACTACATTATTTTTTTCGTCATAAAGTATAAAGGATGAATCGGTTTTATTTAACTGTATAGAGGCTGCAATATTTATTCCTTCTACATTGCATCTTACAGTTGAAAAATATTTATTCGAATATTTATACCATTTTACAATATTGTTTTTTGGGCTGTAGCAAACAATGTATTGAGTATTGTTATTATGAATAATTGTATCGTTATATTGCCATGGAAAAAGTTTTTTTACATTTGAGCTTCTAACAAAAGTTAAAACAATGTCATTTAAATAATCAAATTTACTTATAGTAATATTTTGAATGTTTTTGTTATTCTTTTCAATTTCAGCCAAATAATAGCTGTTTAACAGATTCCCATCAAGGTCAAAAATGAGTATCCAGTATCTCTGCATACGATTGGGAAAAGCAATAAAATCATTTTGGTTGCGTGGGTTGAGCCTTACAGTATCATCTTTTGTGCTTACTATGGCTAAAATGCTTTTTTTCTGCTCATCCATTTTTACAGCCCACACGTCGTTGTCGTAATTGCTGCCGAAAGGCAAATAAATTATTTTATGGCTTTCAAGATTATACTTGCAAAAATATAAACTTGTGGTTGCAAGTTCCTGATATGGTTTTTCTTTAATAAAAGTGTCGCTGAAATATGTTTCTATTTGCATATCTCCGGCTATAGTATTTATTAGATAAACATTTTGCTTATCAGTAGTAATATGTCTGTCATTTAAAGAATTATAAAAGTCCCAATGCCAAACTTTTCCAAATATAAATTGTTGCCTTTCTGGAGATGTATTATGCAAATAATAAGTAAAAAAATCTGTTAACTGCTGTGAATATATAAAGTTGCTACACAATATAAATACTAATAAAAAGATATTTTTAATCATTTCTTATATTAAAAATTAATCAACATGTAGGGTACAAAGTTATGGTACAATTAACCGGATCCCAAGTTACTGATATACCTCCCGGGCAACAGTTGTTACCTATAATATTTAAGTGTTCCCAAGTATGATTATCGTCAAAATAAGTATTTCCGGTAAGTATAAAATTAAAACCGATAATTTCAAAGGTCAATGGTACGCAAGGACACAAGCCGGACGGAAAATCAATAGTGGTGGTAGATGGATAGCCGATATTACCTACCTGTATGTTATAATTCATATTATTACAAGGTACGCCAAATGAAGGATATAAAGGAAGGGGAGAGTAATTAACTGAACCAGGCAAGCAAGGTACGTTGGCAGTATCACAAACAAATCTAATACTCATCATACAATCTACTTCGTTAATAATTGTAATTTTACAACACGATGACTGGGCTTTGGACTTAAATGATAGACCCGATAGAAAAATTAATAATACAACAAATGTTTGAAGTTTGAAGTTTGAAGTTTGAAGTTTGAAGTTTTCATAATAAGTTATTTTAAGAAATGAATTACAAATCTATATAAATTAATTTAAATAAAACAAGGTGTAAAATATTTTTTTTTAAATTTGCTGCCAAAAATATACTTAAATGAAATCAAGGGAAATAATAATTCTATTAGCTTTTTTCAGCATATTCAAATTATCGTATTCACAAGATACAATTAGAAACAAAAAAGGTGGCGGATATTTGTTTACTAAAGTTGTAAACTATGACGCTACCCCAGTGCAGGACCAAAGTAATACGGGAACTTGCTGGACATTTTCTACTTTGTCTTTTTTCGAATCAGAATTATTAAGAACCGGCAAAGGCACACATAACCTAAGCGAAATGTACATAGTACGCAATGCCTATATTGATAAAGCCGAAAAATATGTAAGAATGCATGGCAAAAGTAATTTTGGACAGGGAGGATCATTTTGGGATATACCTTATGTAATAAAAAATTACGGAATTGTTCCGGAAGAAGTGTACGGAGGAAAAAACTATGGAAGCGATAAACACAATCATTCCGAACTTGAAGCAATACTTGGAGCCATTGCTAAAACAGTTACCGAAAATCATCAAAAAACACTTACTACAAGCTGGAAAAAAGCATATACAGCGGTTGTAGATGCATACTTGGGAAATATTCCTTCTGATTTTACATATCAGGGCAAAAAATATACACCTACTACTTATGCATCAAGTTTAGGTTTGAATATGGATGATTATATTACAATAACTTCTTATACACATCATCCTTTTTATCAGAAGTTTGTACTTGAAGTAGAAGACAACTGGGCTTCACAAAGTATTTATAATGTGCCATTAGACGAAATGATGTCTGTAGTAAACAACGCACTAAATACGGGCTATACTGTAGCATGGGCTACTGATGTTTCAGAAAAAGGATTTTCGTTTAAAAACGGACTTGCCATTGTTCCCGAAGACGAAAACACGGTAAGCAAAAAAGGAGAAGACAATAAACATTTCAGCAATGCAGGTGCTGATAAAACCGGGACACCTTTTGATGCTCCCTGCAACGAAAAACAAATTACACAACAAAACCGTCAGGAAGCGTTTGATAACTATCAAACAACAGACGATCACGGAATGCATATTACCGGAATTTATAAGGACCAGACAGGAAAAATATTTTATAGGGTAAAAAATTCGTGGGGCACAAAAAACAATGACTGCGATGGTTATCTGTTTGCTTCAGAAAATTTTGTAAAATACAAAACCATGGACATTATGGTACACAAAGAGGCCTTACCCAAAGATATTAAAAAGAAACTTGGCATAAATTAATTAAATTTTAAATTTGCTTTAATTAATATTGGATTATTTTGAAAATAATTTGTTATTCAATTTTTGTTTTACTGTTTGCAAGATGTACGGTAGTCCCAATTATTGATAAATGGCAAAATTTAAGTAACAACCAATGGAATAAAAGCAATAAAATTTCAATCCCTATAGAAATTGCAGATTCAGACTATTATTACAATGTATATATTAATTTGAGAGTAACTAATGACTATAAATATAGTAATTTATGGATGAAGCTAAACATTAAATATCCGGATAGCACTAAGCTCAAAAACGACATTATGCTTAAACTTGCAGACCATAAGGGAAAGTGGACAGGTCATTCACTAGGACATGTTATTAGTTTCAGACTACCAGCTTTGAAAAACAAAGTATTTGGCAAAAGCGGCAAATACATTTTTGAACTTGAACAAAATATGAGAGATACTGTTTTAAAAGAAATAATGAGTGTTGGTATAAAAATTGATAAAGAACAAGAAATTTTGAAATAAAAAACCATATGTACGACGTAACAGTAATAGGAAGCGGTCCTGGCGGATATGTAGCAGCAATAAGAGCAGCACAGCTTGGTTTAAAAACAGCAATAGTAGAAAAATACAAGGTTCTTGGTGGAACTTGCCTTAACGTAGGCTGTATCCCCAGCAAAGCATTGCTTGACAGCAGCGAATTGTTTCATAATGCTAATTCATCGTTTGAAAAACACGGTATAACAGCAAAAGATGTAAAAATTGATTTAAATAAAATGATAAACCGTAAAAATGAAGTTGTAAAACAACTTAATGGCGGGATTTCATATTTAATGAAGAAACATAAAATTGATGTTTTTGAAGGTATAGCATCATTTGAAAGTAAAAATAAAATTTCAATAAATAATAAAGAGGGAAAAAAAATAATAGAAACCAAAAATACAATTATAGCAACAGGTAGCAAGCCGGCAACATTGCAGGGAATTAATATTGACAAAAAGAGAATAATTACAAGTACAGAAACTCTTAACCTGAGCGAAATTCCTAAGCATTTAATTGTAATAGGAGGAGGTGCTATCGGTCTTGAAATGGGTTCTGTTTACAAAAGACTCGGCTCAAAGGTTTCGGTAGTTGAATATATGGAAACCATAATTCCTGTTATGGACTCATCACTTAGCAAAGAGCTACTTAGAATTTTAAGAAAACAAGGTTTTGAATTTTATCTTAATCACAAAGTAGAAAGTGTAATAAATAGTGGTAAAAAGGTAGTTCTTAAAGCTCAAAACAAAAAAAATGAAACAATAGAAATAGAAGGAGACTACTGCCTTTTGGCTACCGGAAGAAAACCATATACTGAAAATTTAAAACTTGAAAACTCAGGAGTAAAAACTGACGAAAGAGGCAGAATAGTAGTAAATGAAAAAATGCAGACTAATATAACAGGAATCTACGCAATTGGCGATGTTGTAAGAGGAGCAATGCTTGCTCACAAAGCTGAAGAAGAAGGTGTATTTGTTGCTGAAATTATTGCTGGACAACAACCACATATAAATTACAATTTAATTCCATCTGTAGTATATACATGGCCAGAAGTGGCATCGGTAGGAAAAACAGAAGAACAGCTAAAGGCAGAAAACATTACATATAAAACCGGAAACTGTAGTTATAAATCAAATGGTAGAGCTATAGCAAGTGCAGAAACCGATGGCTTAGTTAAAATAATTTCCGATTCAAACACTGATGAGGTTTTGGGTGTGCATATTATAGGACCAAGAGCTGCAGATATAATTGGCGAAGCAGTAGTAGCAATGGAATACAGAGCCAGCGCCGAAGATATTGCAAGAATTTGTCATGCTCATCCAACATACACTGAAGCATTGAAAGAAGCTGCACTCGATGCTTTTGAAAACAGACCCTTACACTATTAAAAAAAATAAGTAATTATGAAAAAAATAATTTTATCAATTCTCGCATTAAGTTTATTTAATACAGTGTTTTCACAAGAAAACAATGATGTAAAGCCTAAAAATCCAAAATCAAAAAAAACATTTAAACAAGAAGTTTATATCGGCGGAAGTGCTGGTATAAGCTTGTTTGGAATTTTATGGAAAGGATTAAAAGAAATGGATGATACAATTTCAATGAACTACAAATTCTTTGGGAAAAGCACCCCGGTAATAGGCGTAAGCATTGATGCAAATATTTCAAAGAAAGTAACTGTCGGTTTAAATTGTGCATTTCAAACATTGAGGCTTGATATTGATTATTGGTGGTACGAAAAATATACTGATGTTTATTATTTAAGTCTGAAAAATGATGCAAAAATTAACAGAACTTATTTTGGAGGGAAAATGCTTTATCATTATATAAACAATGAGAGGGCAGATATATATTCAGGTGTAAGAGCAGGAATAATACGGTGGAAAGTAAAATTAGATGATGAAAATCCTGATTTAATACCGCAGATAAAAAATAATCTGTTTTTATTAAACAGACCTGCGCTTGGATTAATTCCTTTAGGTTTTAGAATAAAATTTTTGGACAAATTTGCTGTTTGCAGTGAATTTACATTAGGTGCTCCAAATTTTATCTCTGCTGGTTTAACTTATCAAATAAGTGAAAGGAAGAATAAAAAATAAAATCACCATTTTACTGATTTTTGTTTCCTTTATTGCAAATGCGCAATACAATAATGATGATAATTCTTTAAAAAGAAACCATGTTTACTTAAATGGCTCAGCAAGTACATGGGGTTTTATTTTTAAAGCAAGCGGAAATATTAAACTTAAATCAGACACCTTTGAATTTAAAGGTCGTTCAACACCGGCTATACAAGTAGGATACAGTTTTTGGTTTTCCGAAAAATTTTCGCTTGGATTAATGTTATCTACCCAAAAACTTGGAATAGAAACAAAATATTTGGTTTTTAAAAATGCTGATTTTATTACAAAAAGATTTAATGATTTTGATGTAGTAATAAAGAGAAGATATGTAGGATTGATTGCAAATTATCATTTTCTGAAAGACAAAAATCACGACATATATGGAGGTTTAAGATTTGGAGGAGTGTTCTGGAAAATTTCACCTACAATTACCGACACAGATTTGGATGACAAACTAAATGCAAGTTTTCCTGGTTCTTTGTTGCCTGCTGCTTCTCTTGGCTATAAATACAGAATAAAAGAAAAAGTTGGTTTGGGATTTGAGCTTAGCTTTGGTCCTCCACAAATTTTTTCTTATGGCATAGATTACAGATTTTAACTTTATAAAACAATATAAAATTAAAGTATGTTATTATGTCTGATGAAAGGACAAATAACATTAATTTTTGTTATGATTTTTAACTTTTCTTATTCTCAAAATCTTCTATATCCTATTCAATTAGATAGGCCTGACCAAACAGAATGTCCTTATATAACACCTGAAAATTATTTGCAAGCAGAAAACGGTTTTAATATTGAAAACAGTGATAATGAAAATTCAATTATTGTACTACCAACAACCCTTTGGAAATATGGCATAAATAGCAATTTCGAAATAAGAATGATAACTGAAAGTAATATTATTAAAAATCCTAACAAGAATAATTTCGGGTTTTTACCAATAATATTAGGTTTCAAAACAAATTTGATAAAAGAAAAAGGAAAAGTGCCACTTACATCATTTATATTTCATTTAAATACATCAAAAACCGGAAGCGAAGGTTTTAATACTTCTTACATTGCTCCTTCTTTCAGGTTTACTATGCAGCATACATTGTCAGAAAAACTAACACTGGCTTATAATCTTGGAGCAGAATGGGATGGAGAAAGTGCCAAACAAACCTACATCTATACTCTTACAAATGGCTTGAGTTTTAATAAAAAAGTAGGGGTATATTATGAAGCGTATGGTTATATTTCCTCATCAAAAAAAAATGAACATCTTTTTGATTGTGGAGTTACATATCTTGCAAACAACGATATAATGTTTGACATATCTGGCGGAACCAGAATTGACAATTACAAAGAAAATTTTATTTCTTTTGGTGCTTCCTTTAGATTTTCAACCAAATAATTAAATAATAAATTTTAAATAATTATTGATAACTTTCAATCGGGGGGCAGGCACATACAAGGTTTCTGTCGCCGTATGCATTGTCAATTCTACTTACAGAAGGGAAAAATTTATTTTGCCTTAACCAATCAAGTGGAAATGCAGCTTTTTCTCTTGTATATGTGTTTTGCCAATCATCACTTATAAGCACATGGTGAGTATGTGGAGCATTTTTCAATACATTGTTTTCTCTTGCAAATTTTCCTTCACTTATTTCATCAATTTCTTTCCTTATCGAAATCATAGCATCACAAAATCTGTCTAACTCTTCAATGCTTTCACTTTCGGTTGGTTCTACCATTAGGGTGTCATGTACAGGAAATGCAACTGTAGGTGCATGAAAACCATAGTCCATAAGCCTTTTTGCTATATCTCCAACTTCTACACCTGCATCTTTTTTAAACGTATTGCAATCCAAAATCATTTCATGTGCACAAAAGCCATTTTTGCCTGTATAAAGAGTAGGGTAATAATTATCTAACCTTGCTTTGATATAGTTTGCATTAAGTATAGCAACTTTGGTTGCTTCTGCCAAACCATTGCTTCCAAGCATTTTGATATAAGCGTAAGAAATAAGTAAAATAAGGGCACTGCCATAAGGAGCAGCCGAAACAGAATTTATACCTTTATTCACAGAAAAATGACCGGGTAGAAATTCTGCCAATTTATTATTTACAGCAATTGGCCCCATTCCTGGTCCGCCTCCTCCATGTGGTATTGCAAATGTTTTATGCAGGTTTAGGTGACAAACGTCTGCACCAATATTTCCCGGACTTGTAAGTCCAACTTGTGCATTCATATTTGCTCCATCCATATATACAAGTCCACCGTTTTGATGAATAATTGAAGTAATTTCTTTAATACCTTCTTCATATACACCATGTGTAGAAGGATATGTTACCATAAGACATGAAAGATTTTGGCTGTTTGCTTCAGCTTTTTGTTTCAGGTCATTAATATCAATATTTCCATGTTCATCACATTTTACAATAATGATATCCATGCCTGCCATTGCAGCCGAAGCCGGATTTGTACCATGTGCTGATGAGGGTATTAAAGCAATTTTTCTATTAAAGTCATTTTTTGATTGATGATAGGCTCTAATTACCATTAAACCTGCATATTCACCTTGGGCTCCACTGTTTGGTTGAAAACTTACTGCGTCAAATCCTGTTATTTTACAAAGGGCTTTGCCAAGTTCATTTATTACAGTTTGATAACCTAATGCCTGATTTGATGGCACAAAAGGATGTATAGTAGCAAATGCGGGCCACGTTAGCGGTAGCATTTCTGATGCAGCATTTAGTTTCATGGTACATGAACCAAGAGAAATCATACTATGCACAAGAGAAAGATCTTTATTTTCCAATCTCTTAATGTATCTCATCATTTCTGTTTCGCTGTGGTAAGTTTTAAAAACCGGATGTTGCAGGAATGATGAATTTCTATTATGATTTGAATTACTTATTTTGTTTGAAACAGCGTATTCAATGCTATTTTTAGTTACATTATTTAATTTAGAAAAAACATTTAAAATATTGCATACATCATCAATATTACAAGTTTCATCAAGCGAAATAGAAACATTATTTTTATTTATAATCCTAAAATTTATTTCATTTTGTTCTGAAATATTTTTTAAAGAAGAACTGTCGTTTACTTCTAATGTAATGGTATCAAAATAGTTTTTAGTCAAAACTTGGAAACCCGCTTTTTCTAAACCCTTTGCTAATGTAAAAGTAAGGTTATGAATGTAAGTAGCTATACTTTTAATTCCTTCTTCGCCATGATATACAGCATACATGCCAGCCATTATAGCCAAAAGAGCTTGTGCAGTACAGATATTTGAAGTTGCTTTTTCGCGTTTTATATGTTGTTCACGCATTTGCAATGCCATACGATAAGCGGTATTTCCTTTTACATCAACAGATACGCCAATAATCCTTCCCGGAATAGAGCGTTTGTATTCTTCTCTGCATGCAAAAAATGCAGCATGAGGTCCGCCATATCCTATAGGTACACCAAATCTTTGAGAATTTCCAACAACACAATGTGCACCCCACTCTCCCGGAGGTGTTATTAATGAAAGAGCCATTAAGTCACTTGCTACACATACCTGAACTTCATTTATATTACATTTTTCCATAAATAATGAGTAATTGTTTATCTCCCCATTTGCATCAGGATATTGTATTAATGCACCAAAAAATGTACTGTCAAATTCTATTGTATTAAAATCTCCATAAACAAGTTCAATGTTTAATGGTGCTGAGCGTGTTTTAAGAACGTCTATGGTTTGAGGAAAACAAGTTTGGGAAACAAAAAATTTATTTGAACCGCTTTTTTGTTTTTCTTTACTGCGATTGCTGTAAAACATAAACATTGCTTCTGCTGCCGCTGTTGCTTCATCAAGCAATGATGCATTTGCTATTGGCATTGCAGTCAAATCCATAACCATGGTTTGAAAATTAAGTAAAGCTTCAAGTCTGCCTTGTGAAATTTCAGCTTGATAAGGTGTGTATGCTGTGTACCATCCCGGGTTTTCAAAAATATTTCGTTGTATTACAGCCGGTAAAATAGTGCCATAATATCCCAAGCCAATATAGCTTTTGAAAATTTTATTTTTATTAGAAATTTCTTTAATATGATTAAAATATTCAAATTCGCTAAGTGCTTCTCCTATTTCAAGTGTACCTTTAAGTCTGATGTCAGATGGGACAGTTTTTTCTATCAATTCATCTATAGATTTTACCCCAATTTTATCTAACATCAAGGCTATTGATTTATCTGTAGTTCCGTTGTGTCTTTTTAAAAAATTGTTATAGTTCATTTATTAATTTTTAATTTGATGTTTGTACTGTGTTATATTTTCCTTCTGTTAAATTCTTTCTTATTATTTTGAATACACTTATTGTGCGTTCAACATCTTCTAAAGTGTGGACAGCCGTAGGTATAAGCCTTAAAATAATCATACCTTTTGGAATAACCGGATACACTACCATTGAACAAAATACATTATGATTTTCGCGAAGATCACTAACTAAAGCCGTTGCTTCGGGAATACTTCCATTAAGATAAACAGGAGTTACCGGGGAGTTAGTATTTCCAATGTCAAAACCTGCTTCTCTCAATCCGTTCTGCAAGGCATGTGTAATCTGCCAAAGTTTTTGGCGGTATTCCGGTTTAGTTCTCATAAGTTCAAGTCTTTTTAATGCACCGTAAACCATTGGCATAGGCAGAGCTTTTGCATATATCTGCGAACGCATATTATACTTTAAAAACATTATTACTTCTTTGGTACTTGCCACAAAACCTCCAATACCGGCAAATGATTTTGCAAATGTTCCGAAATAAAGGTCTATATCGTTTTGAACTCCTTGTTCTTCACCGGTTCCTGCACCTGTTGGTCCCATACAACCAATTCCATGTGCATCATCAACTAATAGTGTAAATTCATATTGTTTTTTTAATGCAGCTATTTCTTTCAATTTTCCTTGGTCGCCTCTCATACCAAAAACACCTTCGGTAATTACAAGAATAGCACCACCGGTTTCTTTTGTAATTCTTACTGCTCTTTCAAGTTGTTTTTGGCAGTCTTCTATATCATTATGGCGAAAAACAAATCTTTTTCCAATATGAAGTCTCATACCGTCTATTATACAAGCATGGCTCTCAGAATCGTAAACTATTACGTCATGGCGGTCAACTATGCTGTCAATAATTGAAACCATTCCCTGATAACCATAATTCATCAAAAATGCATCTTCTTTTTGCACATAGTCTGCAATTTTTGCCTCAAATTCTTCATGCAATTTTGTATTACCACTCATCATTCTTGCACCCATTGGGTATGCAAGTCCGTATTTTCTAGCACCCTCTTCATCTGCTTTTCTCACCTCTGAATGATTTGCAAGACCTAGATAGTTATTCAAACTCCATACAAGTTTTTCGCTGCCATTAAACATCATTTTATTACTTATTTCGCCTTCTAAGCGTGGATACATGTAATATCCGTGAGCATAATGAGCATGGTCACCCAAAGGACCTAATTTTTTTTTCAACTTTTCTGTTATTTTCATTATTCTTATTTAAAAAAATTGTGTATATAATTTAAAAAAATTAAAAGTATTTTTATAGTAAAATAGGGTATTAGTGCAACTTGGAAAATTATAGAAAAATCTGTTTTTATCGAACAAAATCACCTCGTATAGATAATATTAATACTTTTAAAAATTTAAGCCGCAAAAGTAAGAAAATATTGAAATTAACACATTATTATTTCTTAAAAAAATAGCAGGGGACTCAAAGAAGTGAGCAAAATTTCAAAAAAATTGATAATCAATCAGAAAATAGATTATAAAAAACTATGCTCAGAAAAAGGTATTAATTTAACTGATACATACAGCAATTTTTTAAATACCTAAAATGAAGAAACATTAGCAGGCTCAGAAATAGAATTACCCTCGTCTTTGCCATTGCCAACTTTGCGGTAATATCTCTTTAATTACAAACTAAAGTTAAAAAAAATAACTGTTCAGGCTAAATGCTTTTTATAAATATCCCTAATTTTTTCAATTATACTATATACTGATGGGTTTTTTATTTTATTTAAGTTAATTAAATCAGGTATATCTTTACAAAAAATATACCTCATATTATATAAATTACTTTTTTCCATGAATGTTTTTTTGTGGTAAAGCCGGAAATACACAAAAATGACAATAGTCATTTATAAAAACCATAATACTTACTTATTTCGCATATTTAATTATAGAGAAATTGAGCAAAAATTCAGCAGTTGTAATTTTAAGCGGAGGAAATTCAGAAAGAATGAATTTTCCAAAATGCTTTTTGCCCTTCGAAAACAAAACACTTATTGAATATATTGTTGACACATACAGTAATGCGTCAATTAAAAATATAATAGTAGTATTAAACTCAAATTTTATTAATATACAGTTTGCAGATATTATAGAGAAAGTAAAAAAGAAAGCTGTAATTGTGGTAAATAATAAGCCAGAATTGGGTAGAATGTTTTCAATAAAGGCAGGTCTTAAAAAAATTAAAAAAAATGATTTTTGTTTTATTCAAAATATTGATAATCCTGCAATAAGTGTAGAGTTGATTGATAAAATTACCGGTGCAGCTAAAGCAGATTCATATATTTCGCCGGTTTACAAAGGGAAAAGCGGGCATCCGGTATTGTTGAGTAAGAGTATAATAAATAAAATATTATTAAACTCTAAAAACAATATGACATTGAAAGATATTTTACACTCGTTTAATAAAATAGAAGTAGATTCTGGTAGTTTAAATGTAATTGAAAATGTAAATTCGCCAGAAGATTGGGAAAAATTTAAAGAAACAATACAACAAAATGCAAAGCATTCTTGATATACCCGAAATATTAAAACGCGAAAACTTAGCAGCCGCACTTTGTACAGTTGTTAGCACCAAAGGTTCTACGCCACGAAAGGCAGGAGCAAAAATGCTTGTATTACAAAATGAAAAGATATATGGAACAATCGGAGGAGGAAATCTTGAAAAACAGGTAATAGAAGCAGCTTTAGTTACAATTGAAAATAAAAACTCTAAACTTTATAAATTTGAACTTTTACAGCAACTTGGCATGTGCTGCGGAGGTACGGTTGAAATATTTATAGAGCCGATAATGGAAAAAAATAAGTTATATATATTTGGTGCCGGACATGTGGGTACGGCACTTGCCCTATTTGCCCAAAATACCGGTTTTGAAGTAACAGTAATAGATGACCGAAGCGATTATATACATGCACTTAAAAACGAAAAAATAAATAAAATATATTCACAATTTGAAAATGCTATTGAAAATTTAAGTTTTGATAAACAAACATATATTGTTGTAGTAACTTATAGTCATCCTTCAGACCGAGCAATACTTTCACTTTGTATTAATAAACCAAATGCATATCTGGGTATGATAGGAAGCCGAAGAAAAACAGAAGTAACAAGAAAAAAATTTCTTGAAAGCAAAATTGCCACTATACAACAGTTGAATAATATAGATATGCCTATTGGTTTAGATATAAACCCTGAAACTCCCGCAGAAATAGCTGTGAGTATTCTGGCTAAGTTAATTGAAGTGAAAAATGGTATAAAACCAAAGAGAAAACCTAAAATTGATATTTTGGAAGTAGAAAAATGTATAAACTATGAATGTAGCTGATATGAATAAAAAAATAGCAATAGTAACAGGTGCTGCAAAAGGAATAGGCAGGGCAATAGTTGAAAAACTAATTAATGAAAATTATTTTTTAATTGCTTTAGACATTGACACAGACAACGGAAAAAAGTTAATTAAAGATTTTGGCATTGATAATTTAGAATTTTCTAATACAAATATTTGTAACGAAAAGCAAGTTGTAGAGTTTTTTAGTTCAATAATTGAAAAATATAAAAAAATAGATGTATTGGTAAATAATGCCGGAATAATTAAAGATAATATGATTTGGAATATGACATCAGATGATTTTGATACAGTTCTTGACATTAATTTAAAAGGCACCTGGCTTATGTGCAAAGAAGCAGCAAAGCAAATGAAAACTCAGCAAAGCGGACGTATTGTAAACATAGCTTCAAGAGCATGGTTAGGAAATAAGGGACAAAGTAATTATTCAGCCTCAAAAGCAGGAATTATTGGTCTTACCAGAGTTCTTGCACTTGAACTTGGCAAATACAATGTACTTGTAAATGCTATTGCTCCCGGACTTATAAATACCCCACTTACGCAAAAACTTGATAAAGAAGTTTTGCAAAAATTGATTGAAGCACAACCAACCAGAACTATGGGTAATCCTGAAGATATAGCAAATGCCGTAGCATTTCTTTCAAATGAAAATACTAAATTTATTACAGGACAAACAATATATGTTGACGGAGGAAAAAGCATAGGAGCAGGAATATAATAAACACACACACACATAAAAGATGAATTATTATTTTACAAAAAAATTATCCTTAGATTTTGATGCAGCAATAGAAAAAGTAAGCGAAGAATTAAAAAAAGAAGGATTTGGGATTCTTACAGAAATAGATGTAAAAGAAACCTTAAAGAAAAAAATTGATGTTGATTTCAGAAAATACAAAATACTTGGAGCATGCAATCCGTTTTTTGCTCATAAAGCATTATCAGCCGAACCACATATAGGTACTATGTTGCCATGTAATGTAATAGTGCAAGAAATCGAAAATAACCAAGTTGAAGTAAGTGCAATAGACCCTGTAGCTTCAATGATGGCTGTAAAAAACAACATTCTTGGAGATACAGCTATTCAAGTACAAGAAAAACTAAAAAGAGTTATAGAAAATTTATAAAAAAATTGAGATGAGAAAAATTTCGTTAAATATAAACGGAACAAAATATGAATTGCTTGGCGGAGAACATGAAATGCTTGGCAGTGTAATTCGTGAGAAAGTCGGGTTGACCGGGACAAAAATAGGATGTGAGCAAGGAAGTTGTGGTGCATGTACAGTTCTTGTAAATGGTGAGCCAAAACTTAGTTGTATTACTCCTGTATTAAAATGTGAAAATACTGAAATCACTACAATTGAAGCATTGGCAGAAAATGGCAAACTTCATAAACTTCAGCAAAAATTTGTTGACAAGGGTGCTATACAATGTGGATTTTGTACTCCCGGAATGGTAATGACTTCACTAAGCCTTGTAAATTCAATGGATAAAAACCTTAACGAAAGTGAAATTAAACATCAAATAAAAGAAGGTTTGTCTGGAAATTTATGCAGATGCACAGGATATAAAAAAATAATAGAAGCCGTAAGCGAATTTGCATTAGAAAATGAAAATATTAGTTCTGCTGAACCGAATAAAACAGCATCAGTCGGCATTTCAAGACCATATATTGAAGCAAGTAAAAAAGTATGTGGTACCGCAGAATATGCAGATGATATAAAAACAAAAAATGCACTGTATTGTAAATTTGTTAGAAGCACTATTCCTCATGCTCAAATAGTAAATATTGATATTAGTAAAGCTAAAAATGTTGATGGAGTAAAATATATAGCCACAGGCAAAGAACTCGAAGAAAAATTTGGAGTATTACCAATTTCACAAGATGAAACAGCTATGGCTGTAAGCAAAGTAAGATATATTGGCGAAATAGTTGTAGCAATAGCAGCAATAACTGAAGAAATTGCAGCAGAAGCGTGCAACCTTATAAAAATTGAATACAAAGCATTGAAGCCATACTTAAACATTGATGATTCAATAAACGATGTAGGTGAAAATGAAAAAATACATGAGCACGTAAAATTTAACAATAATATTCATAAAAAAGCCGAATTGAGATTTGGCAATCAGCAACAAGGCCTTGAAGATTGTGATGTAAAAACAAAACTTTCTTTTGAATTTGAAGGTATAAATCATGGATTTACTGAGCCACATGCAGCAACAGCATATTGGGATGAAAACGGATTAACTATTATAACCGCTACACAAGTTCCTCATTATCTACATAGAGCTTTAGCCAAAGTAATGCACGTACCATTAAGCAGAGTAAGAGTTATAAAGCCATATATAGGCGGAGGTTTTGGAGGAAAAAGTGACCCTTTCCCACACGAAATCATTATTTCGCATATAGCAAGAATAACAGGAAAACCGGTAAGAACAAGACTAAACAGAGAAGAGGTTTTTTTAACCAATCATGGACGACATCCTTCAAAAATGACTGTAGAAATGGGTATTTCTAATGATGGTATATTAAAAGTTCTTGATGCTGATATTGCTATTGACGGAGGAGCTTATGGCAGTTTTGGTGTAGTTACTTCATATTACAATGGTGTTTTGCTTCAGGCTCCATATAAATTAGATAATTTTGGTTTTAGAACATATAGAGTTTATACCAACAAGCCACAATGCGGAGCAATGAGAGGTCATGGAGCAGTAAATTCAAGATTTGCCGTTGAATGTATTATTGACGAGCTTGCACATAAAATTAAAATGGACCCATGTGAGTTGAGGATGAAAAATTTTCTCGATTCAAATACCCTAACAGTTGGGCAATACCGAATAACATCTAATGGAAGCAGAGAATCATTACAAAAAGTAATTGAACAATCAGACTGGAAAAATCGCTATGGAAAACTAAAAGACGGACATGGACTTGGCGTAGGCTGTGGTTTTTTTATTAGTGGCAGTGCATTGCCAATAATATGGAATGAATTACCACAGTCTGTAGTGCATCTTAAAGTTGATTTTGACGGCAGAGTTGTAATTTCATCAGGAGCCAGTGATATAGGACAAGGTAGCGATACAATGCTTGCCATTATAGTAGGAGAGGTACTTGGCATAGATATGCAATATCTATACGTTCTTGCAGCCGATACTATGCTTACTCCTGTTGATATGGGAAGTTATTCAAGTCGTGTAACATTTATGGCAGGAAATGCAGCCAAAGATGCCGCCGAAAATCTAAAAAGAGAAATTTTACAGGCAATCTGCAAAAAATATGAAATAAAATCAGATGAACTAATTTGTGAAAACAACAGAGTTTTCAGTAATGACAAAAAAGTTGATATATCATGGCTTGAAGCTATAGAAATATTAACAGCCAAAAGAGGAGCTGTAAGCGTTAGTGGAAAATATATTTCACCAAAACTTGGAGGAGATTTTAAAGGAGCAGGAGCAGGGCTAAGCCCATCATATAGCTTTGGAGCATGTGTAGCTGAAGTTAAAGTAGATTTGGATACCGGATTTGTAAAAGTATTGAATATTTGGGGGGCGCATGATTGTGGAAAAGCACTAAATCCAATGGCTGTAGAAGGGCAACTTGAAGGCTCGTGGCACATGGGAATAGGTCAGGCACTTACTGAGCAAATGAAATATTATAACGGATTATTGGTAAACAACAATTTTTTGGATTACAAAATACCAACCACACTTGATACCCCCGAAATTCATACTAATATTATTGAAACTATTGACCCCGAAGGTCCTTTTGGAGCTAAAGAATGTGGCGAAGGTGCTATACATCCTGTTATACCGGCTATAGCCAATGCAATATTTGATGCTGTTGGTGTAAGAGTAACAAAACTCCCTATAAGTGCCGAAGAAATACTTTATAAAATGAAACAAAGTGCAGTATTAACAAATGATTAAATAAAATGCTTGTATCAGAAAAAAAATATATAATACCAAAATCAATAAGTGAGGCAATTAATATAGCGTTGGAACACAAAGACTGCTTCAAGTATATTGCAGGTGGAACCGATGCTATTGTAAATAAATTTCAGGGCAACGATTTTTTTGATTATATAATTGATATTTCAGGACTTAAAGAACTTTCAGAAATAAAAACAGAAAATGGTTTTTTAAAAATAGGTTCTTTAACTACGCTTGACAATTTGCAAAAAAATCATATAATAAAAAATGAATTTAATGTTCTTATAGAAGCAGCAAATGCTGTAGCATCACCTGTAATAAGAAAAAGTGCAACATTAGGGGGAAATATTTTATGCGAAAATCGCTGTTCATTTTACAATCAAACAGAGTGGTGGAGAGAATCAGTTGGATATTGCCTGAAATGCGAAGGAGATATTTGTATAGCAACAGGAGGTAAGAAAAACTGCTTTTCAAAATTTGTATCAGATACAGCAGTAGCTTTAATAAGTATGAATGCCGAAATTGAATATACAGATGAAGATGGAAATAAAAAGTCTTTGCTCGAGTCAATATATACAGGTGACGGAGTAAATCCTAGAGAATTTAAAAAAACTTCAATAGTCCGTTCAATAAATTTACCGTTAAATCAAAATTTCAAATCTGTTTTCTATAAGCTAAGGCAAAGAGAGTCGCTTGAATTTAGTTCACTTTCAACAGCCGTAACTGTAAATAATTCAGGAAAAATAAGAATAGTACTTGGAGCAGTTGACCCTATGCCGGTATGCGTAAAAGGAAAAGTAGAAGATAATATTGAAGATTTAATCAAACAATCTGTGAAAAAATCAAGAATAGTAGAGAACGACGTATATTCAAGGAAATACAGAAAAGATATGATAAGTGTTTTTTTAAATAAAAGTTTCAAAAAATTAGGATTAATAAGCTAATGAGCAACAACATAAAAATAATGGATGGCAATGAAGCAGCAGCATATATTGCCTATAAAACAAACGAGGTTTGTGCTATATATCCAATTACTCCATCTTCAACTATGGGAGAACTTTGTGACGAATGGTCAGCAGCAGGTCACAAAAATATATATGGCGAAACTCCGCGAATTATAGAAATGCAAAGCGAAGCAGGAGCAGCAGGAGCAGTACACGGTTCTTTACAAGGCGGAGCTCTTTCATCTACATTTACTTGTTCTCAAGGCTTACTGTTAATGATACCTAATATGTATAAAATTGCAGGAGAATTGCTGCCTGCGGTTTTTCAAATTGCAGCCCGAACATTAGCCACACATGCACTTTCTATTTTTGGCGATCATTCTGATGTAATGTCAGTAAGGCAAACAGGTTGGGCATTTCTTTTTTCGAAAAATGCACAAGAAGCAATGGATATGGCACTTTTAGCTCAATCTGCAACACTGCGTACACGAATTCCTTTTCTTAATATTTTTGATGGTTTCAGAACGTCGCATGAACTTATGAAAGTAAATGTAATAAGCGATGAACAAATAAAATCAATGATTGATGAAAGCGATGTTATGAGATTTCGTCAAAATGCCATGTCGCCGGAAAATCCTACTATTAGAGGTACAGCGCAAAATCCTGATGTTTTTTTTCAAAGCAGAGAAGCAGCTAATAAATTTTACAAAAATACACCTGTTGCTGTTAAGCAATTGATGAAAAGCATTGGAGATTTAACAGGCAGATATTACAAACCATTTGAATACTTTGGGCATAGTAATCCAGAAAGAATAATTGTAATAATGGGATCAGGTGCAGGAACAGTAGAAGAAACCGTAGAATTTTTAAATAATATTAAGTCTGAAAAAACAGGATATGTATATGTAAGGTTATATCGCCCATTTGAAGTTAAAGATTTTATTGATATAATTCCCGAATCTGTTGAGAAAATAGCTGTTTTAGATCGTTGTAAAGAACCCGGAAGCATAGGAGAACCCTTGTACATGGATGTTGTAAATGCTTTGGTTGAAAGTAAAAGAAAAATGCCTTTAATTATAGGAGGAAGATATGGACTTGCCTCAAAAGAATTTACTCCGTCTATGGTTATTTCAGTATTTGATGAATTGAATAAAACTAATCCTAAAAATCATTTTACTGTAGGTATTGATGATGATATTACAAATACAAGTATTGAGTATGACAAAACCTTTTCACTTGACAAACAACATTTGTTTAGAGGATTATTTTACGGACTGGGAGCAGACGGAACAGTTAGTGCAAATAAAAATTCAATAAAAATAATTGGAGACACCACTGATAATTTTGTGCAGGGTTATTTTGTTTACGATTCAAAAAAATCAGGCTCATTAACGGTTTCTCATCTTAGATTTGGAGCTAAGCCAATCAAATCAACATACTTAATCAATTCAGCAAATTTTATTGCTGTACATCAGTTCAATTTTATTTTAAAATACGATGTTTTGAAAAATGTTGAAAACGGAGCAGTATTTTTATTAAACTCGCCTTACAGCAGCGAAGAAACATGGGATAAAATTCCTTCATCTGTTCAAAGTGAAATTATTAATAAGAAAATTAAATTGTATATAATAAATGCTGCGGTTGTTGCACGTCAAACCGGTATGGGTTCAAGAGTAAATACAATTTTACAAACATGTTTTTTTGCCATATCAGGTATTTTGCCCAAAGAACAGGCAATAGGCAGAATTAAAGAAGCTATTAAAAAATCGTATTCATCAAAAGGCGAAGCTGTTGTTTTAAAAAACTATGAAGCCGTTGACAAAACCCTCGACAATTTAATTGAGCTTGATTATTCAAAATATATAAATGGAAATCTTCAAGTTGACAAAACAGTTCCTTACGATTCTCCTGAATTTGTAAAAAATGTATTAGCAAAAATCATAAAATTTGAAGGAGACGAGTTGCCTGTAAGTGCGTTTCCTATTGACGGCATCTATCCTGTTTCAACTACAAAATGGGAAAAGAGAAATATTGCCGAAATGGTTCCTGTGTGGGATGAAAATTTGTGTTCACAATGTGGTAAATGTTACTTGATATGTCCTCATGCGGCAATAAGACCAAAAGTGTATGAAAAAGAAATTCTTAAAAATTCGCCTGAATCATTCAAACATGTGCCACCTGTTGGAAAAGAGTTTTCAAAAGAAACGGAGGCTTATACTTTGCAGGTTGCAGTAGAAGATTGTACAGGTTGTAATCTATGCTATGAATATTGCCCAATGGAAAGCAAAACTGAACCCGGAATAAAAGCTTTGAACATGAAACCACAGCTAGATGTAAAAGAAAAGGAAATAGAAAACTGGAACTTTTTTCTTTCAATTCCGGAAATGGACAGGCTTAAAATAAATAAAAATACTGTTAAAGGTACTCAGTTTTTAGAGCCGTTATTTGAATTTTCGGGAGCTTGCTCGGGTTGCGGCGAAACACCTTATGTGAAATTATTATCTCAACTTTATGGTGATAGAATGGTAGTTGCAAATGCCACAGGTTGTTCATCTATTTATGGAGGCAATTTGCCTACTACACCATGGACAACTAACAGTAAAGGCTGCGGTCCGGCATGGGCAAATTCACTTTTTGAAGACAATGCCGAATTCGGACTTGGAATAAAACTGGCTTACGACCATAAAACAGAATCAGCAAGAAATCTGGTATTAAAATTAAAAAATATAATAGGAGATAATCTTAGCAATCAAATTTTGGAATGTAACCAAAACGATGAGGCAGGAATAGAATTACAAAGAAAAAATGTAGAGCTGCTTAGAGAAAAAATATCAGGCATAAATACTTTTGAAGCACAAAAACTAAACTTAATTGCCGACAGTCTGGTAAAAAAATCACATTGGATAATTGGTGGAGATGGTTGGGCTTATGATATAGGATTTGGAGGACTTGACCATGTGCTTTCTACAGGAGAAAATATAAATATTATTGTACTTGATACCGAAGTTTACTCAAACACAGGTGGTCAGAAATCAAAATCAACACCAATAGGAGCAAGTGCAAAATTTTCTGTAAATGGCAAAGTTACCGGCAAAAAAGATTTGGCAATGCAAGCAATAGCTCATGGTTCGGCTTATGTAGCACAAATTGCAATGGGAGCTAATGATGCACATACAATAAGAACAATTCAGGAGGCTGAAGCATTTCCGGGCACTTCCGTAATTATTGCTTATAGCCATTGTATAGCTCATGGATATGATATGGCAAATGGGGCAAATCAGCAAGTGAATGCAGTAAAATCAGGATATTGGCCTCTTTTCAGATATAATCCACTTAAACCAAAAGGAGAAAAATTTTCAATTGACTCAAAAGAGCCTTCAATAGAAGTGAAAGAGTTTTTATATAAAGAAACAAGGTTTAGCAGCCTTGTAAGACAAAATCCGCAAAATGCCGAATTTTTATTGCGTCATGCGCAGGAAGGTATTTATGACCATTGGGAAAAGTTACTTTCACTAAAAAACTTATAATTACTTAGTGAAAAATAAGGATATATTCGTAAAATCAATATTTATTTATCCTGTAAAATCTCTTGGAGGTATTGAGCTTGAAGAGTCTGTAGTAACTCCGTTAGGGCTTGAGTTTGACAGATGGTGGATGCTTGTTGATTCTAACGGAAAATTTCTCACTCAAAGACAAATTCACAAGTTGTGCCTTTTTAAATTATTAAAAAAACCAGACGGATTTGAGGTACAATTTAACAAGAATAAAATACTTATTCCTTTTTATGAAAAGACTGATGAATTTATAGATGTAACGATTTGGAATGATAAAGTAAAAGCTGCTCTTATGGGAAATGATTTTGACAGGTGGTTTACTGAAAATACAGGAATTAATTGTCGTTTGGTAAGAGTAGATGATTGTACAAACAGAAAAACAGATATAGAACATGCAAAAAACAATGAGATAATTGCATTTTCTGATGCTTATCAAACAATGGTTTTAAGCCAGCCGTCAATAGATTTATTAAATGAAAAATTAAAAATCAAAGTTCCCGTAAACAGATTCAGACCTAACATTTTACTCGGTGGTATTAAGCCACATTTTGAAGATGAAATAAAAAATTTTAAAATATCAGATTCTGAATTCACCCCTGTAAAGCCTTGTGCAAGATGTATAGTTCCGTCTATAGACCAAGATACATCTATAATAAATGATGAAGTTATTTTAACATTAAAAAAATATCGTTTGTTTAATGGTAAAATAATGTTTGGTCAAAATACTTTAGTGAAAAAAACAGGCAAAATTTGTTTGAATGAAAAAATTACATTTTTCTGAAAAACAAACTCAAATCATTTAAACAAATATTTTTTTTACAACGTAATGTTATTTAATTAATAAAAAAATATTAACTGAAAATCAAAGGCTTAAAAATTATTTTTAAAAATCTTATGTTTTTTTTACATTCAAAATTTTGAATTAATGATTAGATTCTATTCTTTTACATTGATTTTACCCAAAATTTATTAACAAAATGTAAAAAAATTCTAAAATATCAGTATATGAAAAAAAATTTACTTATTAATTCGTCAAGGTTTTGTTTAACCTTTTTATCATTAAGTTTCTTTATTTTATTTTTTAACACAAAATCAGCCAAAGCACAGCTCACAGGTACAAAATCAGTATGTTCATCGGGCTGTGATTATGCAACAGTTGAGGCAGCAGTAACTGATTTGAACACTTACGGAGTAGGTACCGGCGGTGTAGTAATACAAGTGAGTGCTGGACATACCGAAACTTTAACTTCGGCAATTGAATTGAAAATTACCGGTACCTCAGCAAATCCAATAAGATTTGAAAACAACGGCGGATCGCCTAATCCAAAAATAACTGCTTATACAGGTACAGGATCTTTAGATGGTATTTTTATACTTTCGGGTTCTGACTATGTAACTATTGATGGAATAGATTTATCAGAAAACTCTTCAAATACTTCTACAACTACACGTATGGAGTGGGGTTATGCCTTATTAAAAAAGAATGCTACAAGCTCTTCGGATGGTTGCTGCTATAATGTAATTAAAAATTGCACTATTACATTGAATAAAGCCCATACCGGCTCATCAGGTATAGGCCCATCAGGATGCAAAGGAATTTATGTAGCAAATCATATAAGAACGACTACATCACAATATAGCCCAACTGATACTATAACAAATACAAACAATTATAATCAGTTTTTGAGTAATACAATTTCTGATGTAATTAATGGAATTGTATTATACGGATATTCAAGTTCAAACTCTACTTATGATGTAGGAAACCGTATAGGCGATATAGGCCAAGGCAATACAATTACAAATTTCGGAGGAGGTTCTTCTGTTACTTACCCAATGTATATATATGCACAAAACAGGTCATTTATTGATGGAAATACTATTTCCGGAGGAAATCTTACTACTTCAAGTATATATGGTATTTATACGACTGCAGGAACAAATTCTACAATTAGAATTAGAAAGAATAAATTGACTTTGACGCCGGTTTTATCATCACCTTCATCTACAACTACTTCTATACATTATGGAATATTTAATACAATTGGAATTAGCGGTACAAATAATTTGGTAGAAATTACAGATAATGAAATATCAAATTGTACTTTTTCTAATTCTTCCAGTGCTACTATTTACTATTTTTATAATTCAGCAGCAGGTTTTACAACTAAAATTGAAAGAAATAAAATTTTAAACAACACTATTGGTTCTACTTCCATTTCTTGTACAGGCACTCATTATCATTTCTATAATTCCGCAAGCAATACAAATATTGGAAGCACTCTTAATGTTTCGGATAATACAATTAAAAATAATTCAAGACTTTCATCCGGCACTACTACAGGAGGCACGACTTATGCTTTTTTTACTTCAGGAGGAAATAGTTTAACAACTATTAATAATGATACAATCCAGTCAAATGTTTATAAGGGCACAAGCACCACTTACGATATGTATATATCAACAAGTAGTTCTCCGTTATTTAAAGTTTATAATAATTATATTAACGGAAACAGTCGCTCTGGCGGGACAAGTGGTACACACTATCTCTCATTTTTTGGAGGTTCAACAACATCTATAAATAATTTTTATAATAACTCATTAGGGAATTATACTTCACCTGCAAGTTTTACAGGAACAATTTATGGTATTTATTTCAACGGAAGCATTGATCAAAATTATATTTACCGCAATAAAGTACACGATATTGATGCTCTTTCAGGATATGTGTATGGTATATATAATACTTATGGAACTACTCAAATATTTAACAATACTGTAGGAAACTTAAAAGCAAGCACATCATCATACAGCCCAGCCATCAGAGGTATTGATGTTTCATCAGGAACAGCAGCAAATGTTAGTTATAATACTGTTTATATACCATCATTTACCAGTTCAGGTTCCGGATTTAGTTCGGCAGCTTTATATACAAGTACTTCATTAAATACAACAATAAAAAATAATATTTTTATAAACCTTGCCACCCCCGGTTCATCGGGCAGAAGCGTTGCACACTGGCGTAATGGCTTAAGTCCTGATAAGATTCTTAATTACAGCCAAAATAATATTTATTATGCAGGCAGCCCATCAAGCACCAGACTAATTTACTGGGACGGTATTCTTGCATGCCAAACAATGGATGCATATCGTCGCAGAGTAAAAATAGCAGAAATGGGTTCGGTAAGCGAGAATGTTACATTTGCAAGTACAACAGGAAGCAACTCTAACTTCTTACATATTGATGCCACAGCTCAAACAAATGTAGAGAGTAACGGTATGAACATCTTTGGCATAACTGATGATTATGATGCAACAGCAAGACAAGGAAATACAGGTTATTCAGGTTCTGGCACTGCTCCTGATATAGGAGCAGACGAAGGAAGTTTTACTACAACATCTTCTGATGTATTTCCTCCGGCAATGTTTGATATTTTTTCACCAATAAGCTGTTCAAGTACTACAAGACCGGTAAAAGCAAGAATTATTGATCAGGGAGGTTTGCCTGAGTCTGGTTCTAATTTACCAAGATTATATTACAAAAAAGGTAAAGCGGGATCTTTCCAGTCAGTAAAAGGGTCATTAGCTTCAGGAACAAGATTTAATGGAGTATGGAATTTTACGGTAGATTACAGCACAATGAGTGGATTTACTATTGGTGATACTTGTTATGCATTTTGTATTGTGCAGGACAGTGCAGCAAATATTTCTTCATTTCCTGCAGGAGTTACCGCTTCAAGTGTTAATTCAGTATCAGTAACACCACGTGACACATTTTGGTTTAGAAACGGTGGAGCAGGTATGGGCGGAACCTATACTGTTGGAGGAACAGGAGCAGACTATAGTACAATAAATGCTGCTGTAGCTGATCTTACAAGCAAAGGTTTGTGTGGACCTGTAGTAATTGATATTGATTCGGGTACGTACCGCGAAAAAATAAATGTTGGTGCAATTGCAGGCTCATCAAAAGAAAATTATATTATTTTCCAATCAGCAACCGGTAAAGCTGAAGATGTGATAATTATTGACTCGGCTTTGTCAAATATTGATGCACATGTGTGGAGATTTAATACTTCAATGTATATGACATTAAGAAAAGTTACTTTATTACAAAAAGGACCAAGTTATGGATGGGGCTTGCATATTATGGGAAATGGAACCCAAAATATTAAAATAAAAAATTGTGTAATAATAAGTAATGATTCAACTTCAGGAAATTCAAATAAAATACCGCTTGTTATCAACGGCTCAAATTCAACATACTCTTCTGGTGCAAAAATTGATAGTCTTGAAATTGACTCTAATATAATTAAATATGGATATTTTGGTTTAGTTGCTTATGGCTCGAGTACAACTTCACGACAGGATAATAACTTTTACAGAAATAATATTTTTTATGGTGCATATTATTATGGCACATATATGTTTTATCAGTCAGGTTTAAGATTTAACAATAATAGATTATTACGTAAAAATTACTCAAATCTTACTTATGGAGTTTATATGTATTATTTTGGGCAATACCTCACATCTGCACCTTCTGAAATTTCAGGTAATTTTATTGATGCCGGTACAAGCTATGCAATGTATTTATATTATGGTGATAATTTGTTAAGCAAAGGAACTATTTCAAATAATACAATAAATACCCAAACGGGAGGTTATGGAATATATACTATTAACAGCAATAATTGGAATTTTTACAATAATATGATTTGGGGTCAGGGTAGTTATGGACTTTATATGTCAACTTGTAATTATTGGGACATTTACCATAATACTATTAATATGTATAATGCATCATCAAATTATACATCATACAATATTTATAACAATACTACTACCAATGTAATAAAAAATAATTTATTAACTAATACTAATACTTGGGGAAATACTGGCGGTTATTTAGTTTATCAAACAGTAGCTTCTACCCCCGGAACCATTGATAATAATATATACTGGCACCCTACTGGGGCCACTCCAATATATAATGGCTCGGCATTCCCTATATCTCAATCTCTTTTGAGCACAACAGGCGGTGCAAATTCCAAATTCTTTAAACCTACATATTACAGCTTTTCTGATTTAAGGGTTTATTTTGATTGTAATTTAACAGGCAGTTATATTTCATCTGTACCTTTTGATATTTACAATACAACAAGAAGTACAAGCAAACCTATTATTGGAGCACATGAATCACAGGCATTATCAAGAGATGTAGCGGTTTATTCTATAGTGAAACCTGCAAAACCTTTAATAGCAGGTATGCAACAGGTTAGAGTAAATATATTAAACAATGGCTCAACTCCTATAGATACAGTTACTGTAAGTTATTCTATAAATAATAATACACCTGTTTCACAAACTTTTTACCTTTCCAATCCGCTTGCATTGTGTGATACTACTTCTGTGTTATTTTCAACAGGATATAACCACATTTCTGGTTGCGTTTCATTCAAAGCATGGACATCAAATCCTGACAATCTTTTAGATGAAAATACACTTAACGATACAACAGCTTTTAATATTGGGGTTGCATTTAGCGGTACATACACTATAGGGGGTTCTTCTCCTGATTTTGCTACAATAAATCAGGCAATAAATGATCTTGTATGTGGAGGAGTTATAGGTCCTGTGACTTTTAACATTCGCCCTGGAAGATATATGGAAAAGGTAACATTACCTTATATTGCAGGAACATCAAATACAAACTGGATTACATTCCAGTCAAGTACCGGAAACAAAGAGGATGTTATAATAGTTGATTCTACACTTTCTACAAGTTTTACCGGTTTACACTATGTATGGAGATTTGACAATACCAAATATGTTACACTTCGAAACGTATCACTGCATGTAAAGGGAATTTATGGATGGGCAGCACATATATTTGGAAATAATTGCAAAAAAATAAAAATTAAAGGTTGTAATCTGTTTATTTTAGGAGACTCTCTTTCTACTAGTACTTTTAATGTTCCGCTTGTAGTTAGTGCTTCACTTACTACAGTAAGTTCAAATATTACAACAGACAGTTTGGAGATTGACTCTAATCATTTCAGATATGGTTATGCTAATGTTTATTTTTATAGCAGTACTGCAATTGGTTCAAGAAGTGATTATATCTTTATGAGAAACAATTATTTCTATGGAGGCAGAGCTGTGGGAGTAAATTTATACTATTTATCAGGGTTAGTTTTTAGCAACAATGTGATAAATGGTAAGTTCGCAACGAGCTATCCTGTTTATTTATATTATTTGGCACAAAAAACACCAACATCATATAATGAATTTTCTGGGAATAAAATCTTATATTCTAGTGCATCATATAGTATGTATTTTTACTATTGTACCAATAGTGCAAGCCTAAGAGGATTATTTGCAAATAATATGGTAGTATTTGAAAATACAACTTATGGTATTTACGCACCGGGAACCGATTTCTGGGATTTTTATTATAACAGTTTTAATCAATATAGTGGAGCAGCAACTTATGCATTATACACATCAATGGCAAATAATGTATATAAAAACAACATTTTTGCAATGAATAGTCCTACAGCCAATGCATATGGCTATACACTATACAGTACAGTCAATGTTGGTTCGGGAAATGTTGATTATAATGTTTATTGGAATCCACGTAGCGTATATGTTTTGTTTCATGCAGGTGTATATACAACTTCTACTTTCCAAACATCAACAGCAGGAGGTGCAAATTCAAAATATTTAAAGCCACCTTTTTACAGTAATTATGATTTAAGATTGTCTAATACATGCAATATGACAGGAACTCCGCTTACAGCAGTTACAAATGATTATTTTAGTACTACACGTAGCGGTTCGTTACCAATTATTGGGGCACATGAAGCACAAGTACCTTCTTTTAGTGCATCAGCCACAAGAATTGTAACACCTGCTTCTTCAAATATTACACCGAGTACACCTTACGATATTGAAGTAGAAATAATGAATACCGGCTCTACAACTATTACAAGCCTTGATGTAAGTTATAATTTGAACGGAACTACAGTTTCAGAAACATTTACCGGATTAAATATTCCTGCATGCGGTTTAGATACAGTTAAATTTACAGGAAGTAAACAAGCTACTTTCGGCTATGGATATAATGAAATGAGAGCATTTACAGGAAATGTAAACTCAAATACCGATGGTCAGCATTATGATGATACAACCGGATATTATGGTTTCTGTGCAAAATTATCGGGAAATTATACTATAAATCCGGCAGGTTCAGGCACTACAAATTTCAAATCATTTACAAAAGCAGTTACAGCGCTTTATACTTGTGGAGTTGATGGACCGGTAACAATTACCGCTTCAGCAGGAACATATATAGAACAAGGAACTTTCCCCGGCTTAATTCCGGGAGCATCTGCAACTAATACCGTAACAATAAACGGAGTAGATGCTACCAAATGCAGAATAGTATGGAACTCTACGGTTTCTGATCCACGCCATGTTGTACAATTTGTTGGGGTAAAACATTTGAGATTTATGAATATAGGTATTGAAAACACCGGAACAACTTACGGATGGGGTATAAGTATGAAAGCAAATGGAAACCAGGGTTGTGACTCAATGCTTATTAAAGGATGTATAATTGATGTAAATCAAACAATTGTCAGTTCAAATATTGTTGGTATTGCAATTTCAGCTTCAAACACTTCTTATTCGTCATCAGGATATAATGCAAACTATACTGTTTTAGACAGCAATACTGTAAACGGAGGATATTTTGGTATTACATGGTTTGGTTACAGCACTACTCCAACATATTTGTCACACAAAAACAAACTAACCCGTAATATTTTAAATAATCAGTATTACTATGGTTTATATCTGTATTATCATGATACAATGGAAGTATCTGGAAATAGAATAAATAATCTTGGAAGGGGAGTAAATACAAATACATATGGAATTTATTCATATTATCTCAATTATTGTAAAATTACTAAAAACCGTATATGTGGTCAGTCGGGCGGATATGGTATTTATCAAAATTACAGTACCGGCAGTGCAACTTTACGCTGCGAAGTATCAAATAATATGATAAATATTGGATTGCCATCTTCTTCATCTACTACTTATGGTTTATATCCTAATTATTGTATTTATACTGACTGGGTTTATAATAGTGTTCTTGTTAATGGTACATATATGTATAGCACTCCTTTCAGCGGATATTTTTATTCAGGAACTACTTATACCAACAATCGTATCTACAATAATAATTTCATAAATAATGGTTCTGGAGTTGCCATGTATATTTCAGGTACAAATACTGAAGCCCAAGCAGCAGTGATAGGTGGTATGAACAATAATAACTACCTAACCAAAGGATCAAATAAGTACTATTTTAATGGTACTCTTTTCAGTTCAGATTCACTTTGGTCATCTGCTACTTATATGGGTATAGCCAATGATACAAATTCAGTAAGCATTGACCCCGAATATTTCTCGCCATGCGATATGCATACACATTCACTTGCTTTAGACTCTACAGGAGTAGCATTAGCAGGATATACTGAAGATATTGACGGAGAAACGAGAAGTACTACAAAAACAGATATAGGATGTGACGAATACACACCTCCATCTAACAATATAGGACCACTTGTAATACTTAAACCTATAGCACCCGCAGCAGCAGGTTTAACAGATGTATGGGTTAATTTCAAAAACTTTGGATTTAATACAATTACTTCTGCAAAAATTAACTATAAAATTGGCAAAAAAGGAACAGTAAAAACAATTACCTGGAGCGGAAGTCTTACTTCTCTTGCTCAGGACACTGCAAGATTTACAGGAAGCAATCAGTATTTACTTACCATTGCAGCAAAAGACACATTATATGTATTTACATCTGAACCAAATGGAGTTACTGACGGTTATACATTAAACGATACAATTTGGAAAACAACTTGTGGTGCTTTAAGCGGAACATTTACTATTGGGTCAACACCATCATCAACCAATTATGCAACATGGCAGGAAGCAGTAATAACAGCATCAGCTTGCGGTATTTCTGCACCTGTAGTATTTAATGTTGCAGCAGGTACATATACTGAACAAGTTTTGATAAATAAAATTCCGGGGGCAACCGGCAATAATACAGTTACTTTCCGTTCGGCAGATGGAAATCCTTCAAGTGTAACTTTGCAATATGCAGCCCCATTGGTGCTTACTCAAAATTACACACTAATGCTTAAAGGTGCGAAAAGAATAATTATTAAAGATTTAACACTTAAATCTACAGCTACTTCTACAATTACAAATTATGGTTCGGTAGTAAACTTTGAAATGGATGGCTTAGTTTCTTCAGACAGTAATATTTTATATAATAACATAATTACAGGTATGAATGTAAATTCTACATCACAATACTACTCACCAGTATTTTGTTACAACCAAAACCATAATTATAACAGTTTTGTAAAAAACACAATTAATTATGGTTCTAATGGAATATTTTGGGCAGGATTGTCGCCAACAGTACCAAACTTGATTATGAGCAGAAATGTTATTATTGACTCAAATATTATTTCAGATTTTTATTATCATGGTATTGCAATGCAATATATGGAATACCCGATTGTTTCAAATAATAAAATAACATCAGCATCTGCTTATGGAAGCAAACGTGGAATTTTTAGTTCATATATAGCTAAAGGGGGAGTAATGAAAAATAATAATATAAAACTTAGTTCAGATGTCGGATTTGGAGTTATTGTTCAATATCCATCTTATTATATTTATTCTTATGGAAGTTATATGGCAGACAGTGGGTATAGAAAATTCTATATATTGAATAATAGTGTAAGTTGTCTTGGAACTACAAGTACAGGAAAATATGGGTTATATGTTTATTATCCAACCAATACATATTTATATCATAACAGCGTAAATATGGTTGGAATGGGAACAGCATTATACACTTATGCTTATTCGGATACTTCATACAGAATTGTAAACAACAATTTTGCTACACAGGTTGGCATTACAGCTATTTTTAATGGCTTGATAACAGGATACAGCATGGTTGACCATAATAATTACTACAATGCTACATCGGGAGGTGTAATTGCAAGTATTATAGGTTCAGGTTTTGGTAATGCATCAAGTATGGCAGGCGTATTTTATAATTCGCCTGTAAAAAGCGATATAAATTCAAAATCTGTAAATCCAATGTATTATTCAACTACAGATTTACATATAAAAAATACCGCTCTTTCAACTGCAGGAAAATTTGTAGGTGTTAGCAGAGATATTGAAAATACAGTTAGAAATTCATCAACTCCAACAATTGGTGCTTATGAATTTACCGGAGATATAAGAGTTTCTACACTTTTAAGTCCATTAACAATATGTAAAACTAACGACTTAACATCAGTACAATTAAGAGTGAAAAATGTAGGATTTACTTCAGCAAGCAATTTCTATGTAAATTACAGCTTGAACGGAGGTTCGGTTTATTCTCATTTAGTTTCAAATACACTTGCTGCCGGCGATTCTATAGATATTATACATAATATTCAGACACCATTTACACTTACAGGAATCAATACGATAAAAGCATTTACAAGTTGGGTGTTTGATAATAATACTAATGACACTTTTAACGGATCAATTGATGTTTATCATTTACCAAAAGTATCATTTACATATTCTGACACTTGTGCTGGCAATTCTTTAAAGCTAACTTCTACATCAACTGTTACTGGCAGCACAATATCTGCAAATACATGGAAATATGGAGATGGAACTACAGGCACAGGCAGTCCGGTAAGTCATACATACTCAACGCCAGGAACTGCATATTATGTAAAACTTATATCTACATCTGCATATAATTGCGTTGATAGTTTTACTCGCCAAATATTGATTTTACCAGAGTTAAATCCAGGAAGTATAGGAGCAAATCAAACTATTTGCTACAACACAAGTCCAGCACTGATTTATAATATTACAAGTGCATCGGGCAGCCAGGCTCCATATACATTCCAGTGGCAAAGTTCTAATGACAATGTTACATATACTGATATAAGCGGAGCAACAGGATTAGATTATCAGCCACCTTCATTAATTATAACAAAATATTATCGCAGAATGGTAAAAACTGTGTCAGGTTGTGGACCACGTTATAGCAATATTATAAAAATAACAACAAATACAATTTTGAATGCAGGGGTAATAGGTTCGCCACAAACAATTTGTTACAATGGAACAGGTACAGCATTTAGTTTTAGCACAGCACCAAGTGGAGCTTATGGTACATACAATTATCAATGGCAACAATCTCCAGATTCATCAACATGGAGTAATATTACAGGTGCCAATTCAAATACTTATACACCAACTAATGTTACAAGTATTACGTATTACCGAGTATTAGTTACATCAGGCAATTGCCCATCAGAGGGAACAAACGGAGTAAAAGTAAAACTTTATTCACCAATTACAGGAGGTTCAATAGGAAGTGGCCAGGTAATATGTGCAGGATATACACCTGCAGGATTTACTCAAATTTCAGCCCCTACCGGAGGACCAGGTTCATATACATTCCAATGGCAATCATCAACAGATAGTATCAATTGGACAGATATAAGCGGAGCAACATTGTCAACGTATTCATCACCTGCACTGCTTCAATTGACATATTTCAAGAGACTAGCACAAAGTCCGGGATGTCCAAGCGGCGAAAGTAATGCAATAAAGGTTCGTACATTGCCAAAACCAAATATTGTATTTACTGCGGCAAATCATTGTTATAATGACCCAATGCCAATTACAAACAATTCATGGATATCATCAGGTACATTGACTTATCTATGGAAATTTGGAGACGGAACTACAAGCACTTCAAATGTTCCAAACAAAACTTACGCATCAAGCGGAACATACACGGTTACACTTGTAGGAACTAGTAACCTTGGTTGTAAAGACTCTGTTTCAAAATCTGTATTAGTAGCTACTTCGCCAACTCCAGCCTATTCTTTTGTATTGAAATGTGATGGTGACTCTGCAATATTTACAGATGAAACAATATATGCCTGTGGTGCAGGTTCTGGTTTACAATTCTATTGGAATTTTGGTGATGGCAGTACTTCAAATGTTCAACATGCACGCCACCATTATGCAAGTTCAGGAACATATAATGTTAAATTCAGAATATCATTACCAGGAGGATTTAAAGATTCATTAACTAAAGTAGTAGTATTTAATATTCGCTCAATACCGGCATTTACTGCAACAAATGAATGTTATCCTAACGCAAACACATTTACCCATAGTTCATCAAACTATGCAAGTCTATTATGGAAATTTGGCGATGGTACTACAAGTACTTCAACTTCATCGAGCTTTACTAAAACATATAGTACAGCAGCTTCTTATACTGCTAAGCTTATTTCTACTTCATCATTTGGTTGTAAAGACTCTGTTGTAAAAACAGTTGAACTTTACAGCAAACCTAGCGCTAATTTCAGTACTTCTAATAATTGTATAGGTTTATCAACATCGTTTTCAAATTCATCAAGTGGTGCTATAACTTACTACTGGAAATTTGGCGATGGTGGTACTTCAACATCAGTAAACCCAACACATACTTATGCTACAGCAGGAACCTATAATATTACTCTACTTGTAAAATCAATAAACAACTGTATTGATTCAATAATTAAAACTGTTACGATTTATCCAAATCCAACCGCAGGATTTACAACAAATAATGTATGTTATGGTTTTATAAGCAGCTTTACAAATACATCGAGCGGAGCAAGTACATATAACTGGGATTTTGGAAATGGAACTACTTCAACTTTAGCAAATCCAAGCTATACTTATCCAAATCCAGGAAATTATACAGTTACACTTTCTGCAAAAACTTCATTTGGATGTACAAATACAATTAGCAGCAGTTATACTGTTTATAGCTCGCCAGAAGCTTCTTTCAGCGGATATAATGTATGTATAGGAAACAGTATTGCATTTAACAACACAAGTATAGGAGCAACTTCAAATCTTTGGAGTTTTGGAGATGCAACAACATCTACAGTTAAAAATCCGGTAAAAACTTATACAAGTGCAGGAACTTATTATGTAAAACTTGTTGTATCTAATGTATATGGATGTAAAGATTCAACTACAGGTTCAGTAGTAATTCATCCAAAACCAACAGTTGCATTTAATGCAAGCAACCAATGCCTTGGAACATTTATAAGTTTTGATAATCAAACTAGCGGAGCTTCTACATATCTATGGAAGTTTGGCGATGGAAACAGTAGTGCAACAAAATCTCCTGATTATAAATATGCCAATTCAGGCACATATAATGTTGAACTTGTTGCTATGACTATTTACGGATGTAAAGATTCTTTGTCAAAATCAATTACTGTTTATCCAAAACCAAACGTATCATTTACTGCTTCACCAAATCCTATATGCAGAGGAGGAATAATGAATTTTACAAATACTTCAACAGGAGGAGCTTCATATAAATGGGCATTTGGAAATGGCAATATTAGTACACAGACAAGTCCAACTAATATTTATACTATAGATGGCAATTACAATGTTAAACTTGTAGTAATTAGCTCTAACAACTGTACAGATTCTACTTATAAAACAATTACTGTTTGGGCAAGACCAAAAGCTTCATTTAACGTAAACAACGGATGTACAAATGATAATTTGGCATTTGCTTCAAACTCTGTAGGAGCAGTTGGGCACGCCTGGACATTTGGAGATGGAAATACATCAAGCACAGCAAATCCTGTTAAAGCATACAATTCACCAGGAACATATAATGTTAAACTTATTGTAACATCTATTAATGGATGTTTTGATACTACAAATTCAAATGTAACAATTCATCCTCGTGCTTCAGTATCATTTACACATTCAAGTAATTATTGTGTTGGTACAAGTGCAACATTTACTAACAACTCCACATTAAGTGCCGGAAGTATGACTTACCAATGGAAATTTGGAGATGGCAATACAAGCAGTTCAACAAATCCTACTCATACTTATTCATCAGGAGGAAATTATATAGTTAATCTTACAGCAACTACAGATAAAGGTTGTGTAAATTCATACACAAGTAATGTAGTTGTATTTGGCAAACCAACTGCTAACTTTAACGTAGCCAATGTTTGCCAAGGTGTAACAGCTACTTTTAGCAATACTTCTTCAGGCGGTACAACTTATGCTTGGGAATTCGGTGACGGAGGAACATCTACATTAGCTTCACCAACTCATGCATACACCAACGCAGGTACCTATAACGTAAAACTTACAGTTACAAATTCAAATAACTGTACAGATGTTATTATTAAACAAATTGTAATATTTGCAAATCCTACAGCTAACTTCACTTTTGTAGAGCGTTGTAAAGGATTGGCTACTTCATTTACAAATACATCAACAGGAGCAAATGATGTTTATTGGCAATTTGGAGATGGCGGAAGTTCAAACAGTTTGAACCCTAATTATACATATTCAAATTCAGGGACATACAATGTTACTTTAAGTGTAGAAACTATTAATGGATGTGCTTCAAACATTACTAAAACAGTTAATGTTTTTGCTATGCCAATTGCATCATTTAGTATAGATGACGATCGCCAGTGTATTACAGGTAATTTGTTCAATTATACAGATAATTCATCTATAAATTCAGGCAGCTACACAAGAATGTGGTATTTTGGTGATGGAGGAAATTCAACTACTGCAAATCCAAACAAATCATATTCAACAGCAGCAAACTATAATGTAAAACTTGTTGTAACAAGTAATAATGGTTGTAAAGATTCTACAAATGCACCAGTGATGGTTTATCCAAAACCAACAGCTAATTTCAATATTAATAGTGCATCACAGTGTTTCAAAGGACATTTGTTTAACTTTACAGATGCTTCAACAATAAGTGAAGGCTCGTTGAACAGATTGTGGAATTTTGGTGATGCCACAATGAGTGCAGGTGTAAATGCAGTGAAAACATATAGTGCAACTGGTAGTTATAATGTTACATTAACAGTAAATTCTGATTTTGGATGTTCTGATAATATTACAAAAACAGTAACTATAAACGAAAGCCCTACAGCTTCATTTACATATAACGACGAAATACAATGCTTAAATGGTAATACGTTCTTATTTACAAATAATACGTCAGGCGTTGTAACATACAATAGTAAGTGGACATTGGGTGATGGAACTACCGTTACCACAAAAGATGCTTCAAGAACGTATGCAACTGCAGGTAATTATATTGTGAAACTTGTTGTATCAACTATATTTGGTTGTAAAGATTCTGCATATTACACTATGAGAGTACTTGCAAATCCTGCCAATACAACTATAGCAGGACCAACAAATATTCCAAATGAAAGCATTCAGACTTACACAGTACCATATAACGCCGGTTCATCATACAATTGGGTTGCTGTAAATGGTACAGTATTATCAAACGGAGCAAGTACAATACAGGTTAAATGGAACTCAAAACCATCTGTTTCAGGTTCACTTACTGTTACCGAAACAGGTTCAAACGGATGTATTGGTAATCCTGCAAATTATAATGTGACTCTTTATGATGCTACTTCTGTAAGCAGTATAAGGAAAAATTCATTTGTAGCTAATATTTATCCTAATCCGGCAAAAGAAGTATTTACAGTAGAAGTAAGTACAGGAGATAAGGTAAATATGGTGGTATATGACCAATTGGGTAAGGCAGTGTTGAATAATATTGAATTTAACAACACAGTTACAATTAGCAATCACAATCTTGCATCAGGAGTATATTACATAAAACTAAGTACTAAGCAAGGAAATTCTATGTTGAGATTTGAAGTTAGTAACTGATAAACTCATTTAATTTAAAAATAAAATCCCGATAGTTAAATCTGTCGGGATTTTTTTTATAAATTAAATTTTAATGTAAGTTTGCTTAATGTTTACAGGTATTGTAGAATGTATAGGAGAGGTTATTTCAGTTGATAATGACAGAACCAATAAAACAATAGGTATTAAATCAGAAATAAGCAATCAACTTAAAGTTGACCAAAGTGTGTCGCACAATGGCATTTGTTTAACAGTAATAAAAGTAGATGGCGATATTCATTATGTAACTGCTATATCAGAAACTATACAAAAAACCGATATTGAATATTGGGAAAAAGGAATAAAAATAAATCTTGAACGAAGTATGCAAATGAATGGTAGATTTGACGGGCATATAGTTCAAGGTCATATTGATATTACAGGAGTATGCTCATTATTTGAAGACAAAAATGGGAGTATTAAAATTGTAATTAAATACGATTCGTCAAATGAAAATAGAACTATAGAAAAAGGCTCAATAACAATAAACGGAATTAGCCTAACTGTGGTAGAAAGCAAACTTGGAGAATTTTCAGTCGAAATTATACCATACACATTAAATAATACAAATCTAATGAATTTGAAAGTAGGAAATATTGTAAATCTTGAATTTGATATAATAGGCAAGTGGGTAAAAGAATGGATGAAAAAATAAAAGAAGGAAAAATATATATTGTACCTACTCCAATTGGAAATATGGGAGATATAACCCTTAGAGCTATTGAATCACTAAAATCATCTGATATAGTTTTATGTGAGGATACAAGAATAACTGGGAATTTACTTAAAAAACTCGGGATTGAAAAGAAAACAATAAGCCTTCATAAGTACAACGAACATAAACAGATGAGTAATATAATTGAAATGTTGAAGGATGGTAAAACATTGAGTTATTGCTCAGATGCAGGTACTCCTGGTATATCAGATCCGGGATTTTTGCTTGTAAGAGAAAGTTTAAAAGAAAATATTAATATTGAAGTTTTGCCTGGGGCTACAGCATTTGTTCCGGCGTTAATTTCAAGTGGATTTCCAACCGAACGTTTTGTGTTTGAAGGGTTTTTACCACAAAAAAAAGGAAGACAAACAAGACTTGAAGAATTAAAAAACGAAAAGAGGACAATGGTGTTTTACGAAAGCCCATACAGGCTTATAAAAACACTTAATGATTTAATAAACATTTTTGGTGAGCAAAGAAAAGCCTGTGTAAGTCGCGAAATTTCTAAGTTATTTGAAGAAAATAAAATAGGAACTTTGGCAGAATTAGTACAATATTTTACTAATAAGCCAGCAAAAGGAGAAATTGTAATTGTATTGAATTACGAGAAAGAATAATTTAAAAAACTTTTATGTTTTAAACTCTTCAGCCATTTCAAGCTCTATTTCATTAAGTATATTTTTAAAATCGTTTTGAGTTACAATCCGTTTTTTATACTTCCTTAAAATTTTATTTTTATGCAATTTATTAGTAAGGATTATTTTAAAAGTATAAAAATCATTTAGCGATACTCCGTTTGAAGCAAACTCATTTAATGCTATTTTGTAAGGAGAAACCGTATCAGATGCAAATCTTGGAACCAACCAAGGCGTAGCACAAGGATATGCTTTACATTCATGCCTAACTAGTACTTTTTTACTGGGCAAAAGGGCATCACGTGTCCACCAAATATTTCTTGTGGCTTCAAGTGCATCATAAGTTTCTTTTTCGGTTTTTACAACATCAAGTTTGTATAAAGTTTCAGAAAGCAACTTAGTCATTGCATCTTCATAAGGCAAATTGCTTTTTAAGGCTTCAATACCAATAAGTACACCCAGCATATTGCTATAAATATCTTCAACTGAAAAACTCGAATACCTTTCGGGGAAAAATGGCACATAAGATGAACCAAACCATGTAGAAATCTCATGCCAAACAGATAAATCATAAGCAATTTTTGCAGCCAGAAGTAAAGCATCGCTGCTGTCTAAAATACTATTCCATTTTGCATCTAAAGTTTTTTTCCCGCCTTCATTTCCTAGTTGAATATTTATTTTGCCTTTATCCTTATTGTATAATAATACAGTATAAAGATATGCTGTCCAATCAGCCTGGTCTCTTAAATGACCTAAATCTAAAAATCCGCCTTTGCGTGTATATACTAATCCGTTCTTTTCTAAACTACTCCCTAAATATTTATGATTTCCTATTTTTTCAATACTTGTAATATCATTTATTTTAACCTTTGGAACTGCCGCAATGCTTAAGTTTGCACCAAATGTGCAGCATGTTCTGATTATTCGTGGAGGAGGAAATTTTGTTTCTTTAAGTGTAAGTATTACAGGTTTAGAAAACAATTCACCAATACTAAATATAACAAATATTAAACTTAAAAGAAATTTTGTATTAAAATTCATTAGTCTTGATTAAAAATAAGTTTCAAAAATAATTGTTTTTGAATTGAATGTGAAAAAATTAATAAAATAGATTAACAGTATAGATTTTAAAATAATAATTAAATTTGTATTACTATGAAATCAATATTATTTGCTATAATTTTTTCATTAATGGCTTTTGGAGTACATAAACCATGCGGAAAATACAACGGACGTAATATTTATAAAGGTAAAAATGGCGGATGCTATTATCTTAAAGGCAAAAACCACCAAAAAATATATATTGACAAAAAGTATTGTAAATGTTGATTTCAGATTAATTAAACCATAATTGAAACATTGTTTTCTTTCAATGTTTGTAAATACTCAAATAGAGTATCTGGAACAAGGTATCTTACAGATTTATTCAATCTCATCAAGCTTCTTATTTGAGTAGATGATAATTGTATTGTTGGGGCTTTATAAATTTTTACTTTTTGATTTTTAGCAAATTCACCTCCATTAAAACCATCTCTTTGGTATGAAAGTATTTTAAAATTAATCAATATATATTCATAATCTTTCCATTTGTCTAAATGCTGCAATGTATCACTGCCCATTATTATCTCAAACTGATGTTGTGGAAATTTTTTAACAAGTTTTTTTAAAGTATCGCAAGTATATGAAGGGCGTGGCATTGAAAACTCAAAATCAGATACTTTTATTTTTTCATTATTACCTACTGCAATTTCTGCCATTTCAAGGCGTTGTTTTTCGGGGAAAAGATCTCTTGCAGATTTTAAAGGGTTTTGAGGCGAAACCATTATCCAAACTTCTTCTAAATCAGTTTGATTAAGCATAAATTGTGCAATAATCAAATGTCCATTATGAATAGGATTAAAAGAACCGAAATACAAACCAATTTTCATTTTAGGTAAATATGCTACGATAAATGACAAATGTAAGTTTTAGTTTAGATGAAAACAAAATTATTATTTATTTTTTATAAAATCTAAAACAAGAGCTTCGGCAGTATTAAATGTTTGCTGTAAATCATCGTTTACAATTACAACGTCAAACTGATTTTCAAATCCCAACTCAAAATTTGCTTTTGTTATACGTTCATTAAGTTGATGCTCTACTTCTGTATCTCGCTTTCTTAACCTTTCAAGCAATACATCAACTGACGGAGGCTTAAGGAATACTGAAAGAGCTTTACTACCATATTGTTTTTTAATATTTATTCCACCTTTTACATCAACATCAAAAATTACACATTTGCCCAATAGCCAAATTCGGTCAATTTCTGACTTAAGTGTTCCATAGTACAAACCTTTATATACTTCTTCGTATTCTAAAAACTCATTACATTCAATTTTTTGATAAAAAGTTTTTTCATCTAAAAAATAATAATCAACTCCATCTATTTCTCCATCTCTTTTTTTGCGTGTTGTTGCAGATACCGAAAATGCTATCATATCACTAAGTTTGCCAAGCAGATAATTAACAACTGTGGTTTTGCCGGAACCTGAAGGAGCAGAAAAAATAATTACCTTTTCCAAAACTTAATCTTATAAAACATTTAAAACTTGTTCTTTTATTTTTTCGAGTTCTTCTTTCATTTTTATCACAGTTTTTTGCATTGCAGAATGATATGCTTTGGCACCAAGCGTATTTATTTCTCTGCCTATTTCCTGTGCAATAAAATTAAGTTTTCGCCCACTTTCAGATTCGTTTATTGTATTTAAAAAATGCTCACAATGAGTTATCAAACGGTTTTTTTCTTCGGTAATATCAAATTTTTCAAGGTAGTAAATTATTTCTTGCTCAAATCTGTTTTTATCAAAAGTATCATTACCGAGCAATTCGTCAATATTTTTCATGAGTCTTTCTCTAACAATGGCAACTCTTTCGTTTTCTGAAAGAGAAATTTCAGATATCAAATTTTCTATACTTGAGCAATGTGCCGAAAGGAGTTTTTGCAATGCAATTCCTTCTTCAATTCTAAATTTTTCTAAACTGTTAAAAGCAATATCAAAAGTATATATTAATTCTTTCCAGTCTGTTTCTGAATATTCCATTCCATTAGAAATAACCATTTCGGGCATTTGCATTAATGTAGAAAGCAAATTACTATTGTCTCCATTTAACTTTTGAGCAAGCTCATTCCATGCATGATAATATGAGGTTGCCAATTCTTTATTTAATATTACAGGATTTGATTCTGTTCCGGGTAGCTTTTCAACGGTAATATATATGTTTACAGTTCCCCTTATAATTTTTGAGCTAATATAATTTCTAAATATAATTTCTTTGTCGGAAAACATTCGGGGCATACGAAGATTTAAATCGAGAAATTTTCCATTTAGTGTTTTTATTTCTAATTTAAAATAATATTTACTCCCGGCAAATTCGGCACTGCCATAGCCTGTCATTGATTTAAGCATTTTTTTCTATTCTTTTGTTTACTAAAAACACTCCTGTAAATATTAGAATTGCAAAAATAACCTTTTCTATTGTAAGTGTTTCTTTTTGTGCTAAAACAGCAATAATTGTTGCTAAAACCGGTTGTAAATATATGTAAGAACCCACAAGAGAAGGGCTTGCGTGTTTTAATGCCCAAGCATTTAAAAGGTAGGTTAAAAAAGTTGTACCAACTATTACAAATACAATTCCAGCCCATATACTGGTACTGAAAGTTAAAAAATTTGTATTTATTATTTGAATAAATCCAAATGGTAAAACTAAAATTCCTCCAACTACAAACATATATGCCGAAACAGTTAGTGGATTATACTTCCTCATTAGGGGCTTTACTTTAACAAGGTATATTGAGTACAAAATGGCGTTTACAGTAACCATTATATCTCCAATTACAGTTTGTTTATTAAAATTAAGACCTATACCTCCAATGAAGAATACTCCGCCAAAAGTAGCTAAAATAAGACCTGCAATTCTTATTATTCCAAATTTTTCTTTTAAAATAAATGCCGAAATAAATGCAGTAAATACCGGAGTAAACATCATTAAAACTGCTCCATTTATTCTATGAGTAAAACTTAGCCCTCTGAAAAAAAGCAACATATTAAATAGAGTTCCGAAAAGAGTGCATACTATTAAGAGTTTTAAATCATCATAATTAGTAATTTTCTGTCGTATAAAAAAAACATTTATAATCACAAAAATTAATGCAGAAATAATTATTCTTAAGCTTACAAATGCTTCCGGTTTTAACCATAATGGCATTATTTCTTTTGCAATAGTAAAAGTGGCTCCATATAACAATGCAACCGTAAAAAGAGCCAGATGAACCCAAAAAATATTACTTTTCAGAACTTCAAAAATAATTTATAACAAACAAACGGATATTTGATAATCTTAAAAACAATTAATAAATTGTAATTGTTTTTCTTCGAACAGCAATAAAAATTCATTAAACAACAGTTACAATAGCGTGTTTCAAAGTAAATTTGCAATTTAAAAAAATACAAATCATGAAAAAAAAATCAATTTTCATATCAATTATTCTTTTAATAATTAGTATTAATAATACATTAGGCCAAATTTCAACACCTCGTCTTAGTCCTCATTGTGTAATTACCCAAGAAGTGGGTTTTAATGAAATTACAATTGACTATTGCCGCCCAAGTGTGAAAGGTAGAGTGATTTTTGGAGATGTAGTTCCATTTGGTAAAATATGGCGTACAGGTGCAAATGCTTCAACTAAACTTAAATTTAAAGATGAGGTAATAGTAGAAGGTAAAGAAGTGCCGGCAGGCGAATATACTCTTTACACAATTCCTGAGAAAGATGAGTGGACTATAATTTTACATACTGTAAACACATATTGGGGCGTAGGTAAAGACTATAATGAAACTGACGATTTTATGAGATTTAAGGTGAAGTCAACTATCTTAAATCATAAAATTGAAACAATGGCTATAGAGATATCAGACATTACAAACAATTCTTGTTACCTCGAAATAAAATGGGACAACACACTTGTGAAATTTAAAATTTCAACCGAAGTTGAAAAAAAGGTTTTAGCCGAGATAGAAGATAAAATGAAGGGAGTTTCGCAGGCTACATATTATCAGGCTGCCGTTTATTACCTCGAAAACGGGAAAGATCTTAGCAAAGCCTTAGAATGGATAAATAAATCACTTGAAAATAATGAAAAATTTTGGATTTTAAGACAAAAATCATTGATACTTGCAAAATTGGGTAAAATAAATGAAGCAATTGAAATAGCCGAAAAATCTAAAAAATTAGCACTTGAGCAAAATAACGATGAATATGTGATTCTAAATGAAAAATCAATTTTAGAATGGAAAGCAAAAAAGAAGTAAAAACCTCAAAGATTATTAATGAAAAAGAAGTATTTTAACATTTTAATTCTTTTAGTATTATTTTTTGCCGTATTACTAATTTTATTTCTAAAAAAAAATGATAAACCCACTCTGGCAACAATGTTTGCTATTGAAAAACCTGAAGAAATTGATAAGATAATAATTTCAAACAAACAGGAAGGAGATGTAATACTTGAAAAAAGTGAAAACAAATGGATAGTGAATGGTAAGTATGAAGCTTATCAACCAGCAATAGAACTTTTATTATTTGAAACGTTAAAAAAAGTAAGAGTAAAAGGTACAGTGCCGGCAAATGCAAGATTAAATGTAATATCAGCAATGGCCACTTTGTCAACCAAAGTTGAAATTTTTTCAATAAACAAAAAACTGAACGAATTTTATGTAGGTCAACCCACAAATGATATGTCAGGAACTTATATGTATAAAAAAGGCTTAAAAGACCCATATATAACACACATTCCGGGGTTTGATGGATTCTTAAGTACAAGATTTCCGGCTATAGAAAAGGAATGGATAAATAAAGTGATTTTTGATATTAATGCTGAAGAAATTAGGCAAATTTCAGTTTCATATCCTCAAAACACAATAGATAATTTTGATATAATAAAGAAAAACAAACAGGGCGATTTTGAAGTAATAGCATCTGATAATGCTAAACAAGGGAAACTAAATTATTCTATAATCAATCAATATTTTGAAAAATTTAAAAATATTCAATGTGAAGGTTTTGCCGAATTTAATAAAATTAAAAAAGATAGTTTATTAAAAACCAACCCATATTGTATAATAAAAATTAGCGATTTTAGCAGTAATGAAACCATGATTGAAATATACAAAAGAAAATCATATCCTAAAATGCACGGATTGTATGACAGTAAAGGAAATGAACTGGCTTATGATCCTGCCAGATATAATGCTGAACTAAACAACAATGGCAGAATTTTAATCATACAAGATATAGTTTTTAATCAAATTATGCTTAAATATTCTGATTTATTAATCAATAACTAAAGTGATTAAATTTTTAGGAGCATTAATTGGTTTTATATTTTTTAGAATACCCGGAGCAATAATCGGTTATTTGATTGGAAGTATTTTTGATAGCTCAAGTTCTTTAGAAAAAGATGAGCAAAATTATAATACAAATAATTTTTACAGAGAAGATTTCAGCTATTCGTTTCTTGTGCTTACTGCATCAATATTAAAAGCAGATGGAAATGTTACCAAAAATGAACTTGAATTTGTAAAAGAACTCTACAAACAGAATTTTGGTGTTGACAAAACCCGTGTAGATATGCTTAAACTCAGAGATATTTTAAACTCACATTTAAATATTGACTCATCATGTGTTGGAATAAATCAGAACATGATAAAATCAGAAAAAGTAAAACTAATACATTACCTGTTTGGAATAGCGCAAGCCGATGGCGATATAAGTAATAATGAGCTTAACTTACTTCAATACATAGCACAAAAATTAAACATATCTCAATGGGATTTTGAAGCAATTAAAATTAAGTTTACATACACCGGCAACTATAGTAGTTATGGAAATTCAAGTAATGTTTCGAGTTCAGATATTTACAAAGAACTTGGAATTGAACCAAATGCAAGTGATGAAGAAATTAAAAAAACATATAGAAAACTTGCCAGACAGTATCATCCTGATAAACACGCCTCAAAACCTGCAACTGAAGTAAAAACTGCAGAAGAAAAATTTAAAAAAATACAACAGGCATATAATCAAATTAAAAAGGAAAGAGGGATATAAAAAAATATTTTAAAATACTTTTGTAAAATTTAAATAAAAATATCACCTTTGCAGTCCTAAAAAAAAATTTTTAATAAAATGTCAAGGGTTTGTGATTTAACAGGAAAAAAAGCAATTAAGGGAAACAATGTTTCGTTTTCTAATTTAAAAACCAAAAGAAGATTTTACCCTAACCTGCACGTAAAGAAGTTTTATATACCGGAAGAAGATGCTTGGATTACACTTAAAGTTTCTACAAGTGCATTAAAAACCATTAACAAAAAAGGTATTTCATCTTGTTTACAAAATTTGATAACAAAGGGTAAAATTTAAAATAAAACTTAAAGAAATGGCAAAAAAAGGAAACAGAATACAAGTGATTTTAGAATGTACAGAGCATAAAAACAGCGGAAAGCCGGGTACATCAAGGTATATTACTACCAAAAATAAAAAAAACACAACTGAAAGAATTGAGTTAAAAAAGTTTAACCGTATATTAAATAAAAAAACAGTACATAAAGAAATAAAGTAAAATGGCAAAGAAAGTAGTAGCAACATTAAAAACAAGCACCGGTAAAGATTGGGCTAAAGTAATTAGAGCCGTAAAAAATCCACAAACTGGGGCATATACATTCAAAACCGAAATGATGACTGCTGAAATGGTAAAAGAAACTTTTAAGTAAGTTATTAAAATGATATTAATTAAAGGCTTTCCGATAAAAATAAGGAAAGCCTTTTGTTTTTATAGAAAAACCAGAACTATTAATAAAAAATAATTGAAATGGGATTTTTTGATTTTTTAAAAAAAACAAATTCAGAAGAAGAAAAAAATAATCTAAACAAAGGTCTTGAAAAAACAAAAAAGAGCTTTCTATCAAAATTATCTGCTGCATTTTTTGGTAGAACTACCATAGATGATAATTTTTTGGACGACCTTGAAGAAACACTTATTTCTGCTGATGTTGGTATAGAAACCACTTTAAATATTATTAAGAGATTTGAAAATAGAGTTTCTAAAGAAAAGTATAATGGTATAGATGATTTAAACAGAATATTGAAAGAAGAAATTATTGATTTGCTACAAAACCATAATCAAAAACTGAATTCTGAAACAACTCAAAAACCTTATGTAATTATGGTAGTTGGAGTAAATGGAGTTGGAAAAACCACAACAATTGGCAAACTTGCCACAAAATTTAAAGCAGAAGGATTGAAAGTAGTTCTTGGTGCTGCTGATACATTTAGAGCAGCAGCTGTTGATCAGCTTAAAATATGGAGTGAAAGAGCAGGAGTAGATTTTATTTCTAAAGGAATGAATACCGATCCGGCATCAGTGGCTTATGAAGCTGTAAAATTTGGGATAGAAAATAAAGCAGATATAGTAATAATAGATACAGCAGGGCGTTTACACAACAAAATGAATTTGATGAATGAATTATCAAAAATTAAAAGAGTAATTCAAAAATTAAGAGATGATTTACCCAATGAAGTATTGTTAGTTTTAGATGGTACAACCGGTCAAAATGCATTTGAACAAGCTAAACAATTTACTGCTGCAACTGAAGTAAATGCACTTGCCGTAACTAAACTTGACGGAACTGCAAAAGGCGGAGTTGTTATAGGAATTTCAGATCAATTTAAAATACCTGTAAAATACATTGGAGTAGGAGAAACATTAAAAGATTTGATGATTTTTGACCCAGAAGCATATATTGAATCAATTTTCAATTAATTATTTTGAAAACAAAAACATTAAAAAGTAATAATATAAATATAGTAACTCTCGGTTGCTCAAAAAATGTAGTTGATTCAGAAGTTTTATTAAGTCAACTTAAAGCAAATGATATTTATGCTGTACATGAAAGCAGTAAAAATAATCATAAAATTATAGTAGTAAATACATGCGGATTTATTGAAAGTGCAAAACAAGAAAGCATTGATACAATTTTGCATTATAGTAACCTGAAAAAATCGGGAAAAATCGAAAAATTATATGTTACAGGTTGTCTTTCTCAAAGATATAGAGATGAATTAAAAAGTGAAATACCAGAAGTAGATTCGTGGTTTGGCACATTTGAACTTCCTGCTTTGTTAAAAAAATTAGGTGCAGATTATAAACACGAACTTATTGGTGAAAGATTAATAAGTACACCCTCTCATTATGCATATTTAAAAATAGCCGAAGGCTGTAATCATCCATGTTCATTTTGTGCGATACCGTTGATGAGAGGTAAATTTAAATCAAAACCTGTAGAATTAATTATAGAAGAGGCAAAAAATCTAGCAAAAAATGGAGTAAAAGAACTAATTCTTATAGCTCAAGATACTACTTATTATGGAATGGATATTTCAGGTAAAAAGCAAATATCAGAATTATTACAAAAACTTGCAGAAATTGAACAAATAGAGTGGATAAGATTACATTATTCATATCCTTCGCATTTCCCATTAGATGTACTTGATGTAATGAAAAACAATAACAAAATTTGCAAATATCTCGACATTCCACTTCAACATGTGTCAGATAATATGCTTAAAGCTATGAGAAGAGGTATTAGCAAAAGAGCAATTATTGAACTTATAGATAAAATTAAGCAAAAAGTACCTGAAATATCTCTAAGAACTACTATGCTTGTTGGGCATCCGGGAGAAACAGAGCAAGATATAGAAGAACTTAAAGAGTTTGTTGAAAGAATTAAATTTTCAAGGTTAGGAGTGTTCACATACTCTCATGAAGAAAACACTCACGCATATTCATTGGTTGATGACATTTTGCAGGAAGAAAAAGACAAAAGAGCCGAATACTTGATGAATGTTCAGCAAAATATTTCTTATGAAGAAAATCAAAAAAAAATTGGTAAAACACTAAAAGTTCTTTTTGACAAATCAGATAGAGAATTTTTTATTGGTAGAACAGAAGCTGACTCTCCTGATGTTGATAATGAAGTATTAGTTCCGATTAAAGATAATTATTTAAGAATTGGAGATTTTTCAAATGTAAAAATCACTAAAGCTGATTTTTTTGATTTATATGGCAAAATAGTAAAATGAAAATTGTAAAGTCATTAAATATATCAGAAACAGATTACCTGAGTAAAACAACAAAAAATTATATTAATGGTACTGCCAAAAATAATGTTTTTTTTAAGCAACCATCATTAGATTTAATACTTAAAAACAGTTTAACTAGAGAATTTGAAATAAGCAAACGACCAACCCTTGTAAATTCATTATTAAACCAATATAAAAATGATAATATTAGATTAGATATAAAATCAGAAGTATATAAAAATATACTTTCATTAAAAGAAAACAATATTTTTACCTGTACTACAGGACAGCAAATTCATATTTTTTTAGGACCACTTTTTTTTATTTACAAAATAAAATCTCTATTGAAAATTGTAAAACTTATCAATTCTCAAAAGCACAAAAATAAAGTGGTGCCGATTTTTTGGATGGCAAGTGAAGATCATGATTTTGAAGAAATAAGTAAAACAAAATTGTTTGGTAATGAATACAAATGGGAAATAATATCCGGCAATGCAGTTGGAAGATTGAATTGCAAAGGTTTGCATGATTTGATAAGCGAACTTGAAAGCAGAGCCGACAAAACAGAAGAAAACAAAGCATTGTTTCTTTTGCTTAAAAAGCATTATTATGAAAAAAATACATTATCTGCTGCTACAAGAGGAATACTTCATGATATTTTTGAAAAAGAAGGTTTAATAATAATAAACCCCGATGACAAAGCCTTGAAAGAAATGGCAATAAATGTATTTAGAGAAGAATTAGAAAATAATTTAATTTATAAAACTGCAAACGAACAGAGTACAACGCTTAAAAAAAATGGCTATAAACCCGTTTTAAATCCTCAAAAATCAAATTTTTTCTGGTTAGATAATGAAAAGAGATACAAACTTATAGAATCAGAAAATAAAAATTTTGAATATCATAAAGGGATGAAAATTTCTAAAGAAGAAATATTAAAAAATGTAGAAAAATTAAGCCCTAATGTATTTGCAAGAGTTCTATATCAAGAATCAATTTTGCCAAATTTGGTTTATGTAGGCGGAAGTACTGAAATTGAATACTGCTTATTATTAACTAAAACTTTTGAAAAATTTAAAATGAAATTTCCTGTACTTATTCTTCGTGATTCGGCAATAATATTAAAAGAAAAAATATACAACGATATAAAAAAACTTGGGATATATCCTGAAGATTTATTCTTAAATAGCGAAAAATTGATAAATAAAGTAAATAGTAAACAAAGTTCTATAAAGGGTAAAGTTGATGTAAAACTGAATAAGTTAGAAAAATTATTGGCAGAAATTAATGATGAAATGATAAGCAGCGAATACGAAAAACATAAAGTAGAATTATATATAAAGGAATTTAATTCAACATTAAATAAACTAAAAAATTATAAATCGAAAATTGATTTAGCAGTTTTAGTTGAAAATCCTATTTCTGAAAAAGTATTAAAATTAAAGAGCAAATTTTTTACTTCCATACAAGAACGCACTGATTTTTTGATAGAATATCCCGATTTATATAGTTGTAATTTTATTTTTGAAGGTTTAGAAAGCAGATTTTATTTTTTATCAAAATAATTTTTTTAACAAACTTATCTAACTTTAAATTACCAATGGCTTTAAAATCTAAAACTTAAAAAATAGAAATAATATTTATTCACATTTTATAAAAAAAATTTATTGATTAGTTAAAATAATAATTACTATATTTGTTAACTACTTATATACAACACATGAAAAAAAATTATAAATTTTTATTTTTTGTATCTGTCATTATTATTTTTCCATTAGAATCTATTTCTCAAATTGGCAGTTTTTTTACAAAATTTGAACCTTCAAGAAGATGGTCCTTAGGATTTCAAATAAGCCCAACCGAAACAAACGGAGATGCCGATAATATTCAATTTGGCACAGCTATAGGTCTTCATGCAAAATACTCATTTGGTCAAACTTTTGCCGTAAAATTTAGTGGCAATATAGGACAGTTAAAAGGAGGAAGAGATTATCAGCAAATAAGCAGAAACGGTTCTAAGCAATATAATGGTCTTTTCAGAAGAGGTCTTAATATAAACGATCCCGGTAATCAGGCTCCTTCAGAAGATTCTTATGAATTTACAAATAATTTTAAAGATTTTAATGTTTCAACGGTTTATACACTTGGTAATTTATCATTTCTAAGACCATTGAGAAAATATCAAATTTTTATGTTAGTAGGTGCCGGCGCTATTTGGAGCAAAGCCAAAGGTGATTGGACTGATACTATACAGAGATGGAAACAAGTTGCAGGAGATTATAAAGCGCCAGTTGGCGAATTTCTTACATACAACGGAGGTGCAAAACCAAATGGTAAAATAAAATCAGCAGTTAATTTTGCAGTTCCTTTTGGAATTGGTGTAAAAAGAAATTTTGGTACAAAGTTGGATTTAGGTATTGAATATAGAATGCATTATACAAGATGTGATAATTTAGATGCACTTTCGGCTCCGGTATGGAGAAATCGTTTTACTGATTATTATTCACTCTTAAGTTTTCAGGCATCTTTTAAAATCAAAAATAAAAAAGATAACGATGAAAATCATTATGATTGGTTAAATCCGATTGAATCTTTATATGAAAAAATGGATTCAATAAATAATGTAGCTACAGCGTTGTCAAAAGATGGGGATGGAGATGGAGTTGCAGATTTTCTTGACAAAGACCCAAATACACCTGAAGGTTCTAATGTGTACGGTAATGGCAAATCTATTGATAGCGATGGAGACGGAATAGATGACACTAATGACAGTCAACCTTTTTCGGAAAAAAATGCAATAGTAGATGACAAAGGTGTAATGTTAGACGAAGACAATGATGGAGTTCCCGACTTTAGAGATGAAGATACAAAAACACCAGTAAATTCAATTGTGAATAACAAAGGAATACATGTTACACCGCAAAGTTCACCAAGCAGTAGTACGTCAAGTTCTGCTACATGTTGTGATTGTAATGATGTGGTTTTTCCTCCAATTGTATTTGAAAAAGGCAGTTCAAAAATTAAACCTGAATATTATGGTATTTTACATGAAATTGCTTCAAAAATGAAAGAATGTCCTGAACTTAGAATTCTTACAATTGGATATCCAGATGGAGTTGTAGGTGCTAAATCAGGTGAGCAACTTTCACGTATGAGAGTTACTGAAGTTGTGGATTATCTTAATGACTATTATGGAATTCAAAGAAATAGAATTAATGTAGATTATAAAACAACTATTGATGAGTCTTCAAAATATCAGAAAAACAGAAAAGTTGAAATAAAAAAAGCAGATAAATAAATAATAAATATTTATTAAAAAAGCCATCTCATAAGAACGAGGTGGCTTTTTTTTATTAATTTAAAATTTCAGATAAAATTTCAGGTGATTTTATTTTTTTACCCTTTAATAAGTGAATTTCAAAATATGTAATAAGGTATTGTAATATTTCTTTTTGGTTTAAATCTATATTAATATCTGAGTAATTCATCCTTGATGAAATAGTCAATACATCATACAATTTTTTACTTATATTACTATTAAGAATTAACTTTTCTGATAAGTCTGTTTTTTGTATAAATTTTCCCTCTTTTAAATTAAAATAACACTCATCTTTTGCGTCGTCAATATTAGGGTACCAACCGGTAAATGATAAATATTTACATAAAAATATTAATGGAAAATATTTAATTTGAGTCTCTTTATTATTTAAAAACCTTAAACTTTTTTGAAGAAAATTAAAAAGAGATTCGTCTTCAATTTCATCTTCGTTTGTTTTGGAAATAATTTCTAATACAAATTGCAATACAGCATTTTTGGAAATATTTGTTTCTAATCCATAAAAATTATCAGTTAGTTTAGTTTCTTTTATTCTGCTGATACCTAAAGAAGTTTTTTTGTAATAAACAATTTCTAATAAATTACCAGGCATAATATGAGAGTTTTTTATTATACTTGATTTTCTATTAATTCCTTGAATCAAAAATGAAGATATTCCTCTGTCTTTAGTATATAGTTTACTAATTATTCCCGATTCGCCAAATCGTGTATTTTTTATACAAATAGCTTCAGTTTTTAATATCATTTTATTCTGATTTATATATTGAATATCCTTCGTAGTAAAATAACTTTGTAAACGAACTTGTGTTTATTGTTTCTTTTTCTTTGTTGTATAAAATCAAAAAATATTCTTTACTTATATTTTCAGGGATTTCATCAATTATTTCCCAATTTTGATTTTTTGAAAATTTATTGAATTTTAAATATGTGTTCATCCTATTTTTACTGATTACTGAAACATTTTTATTTATAAAATAGTTTGTAATGTATTTGCCTTGTATATAATCTTCTTCGCATATTTTATCGTACCACAACATTTGTTTTTGGTAGCTTGTAATTATATTAACCATATTAAAAACAAAAAGTATAAAAATGAAAATTTGAGTTAGTTTATTATTAGCAACAATTCCTAAAGAAAAACAAAAAGGAATTAAAAGATAAATCCAAGTTCTTTCTACAGGAATTAATCTATGAATAAATATAAAAACCGGAATTATAATTATACAAAATAATGAAAGTTTTAATAGAATATTTTTTGAAAAAACCAATATAACTATAAAAAAAACCAGCATTAAAAATACTAGAAGTAAAGCAAAAAAATCACTATAAATAGAAGAGAAAAATCTAGCTGTATTTGATAAATGACTTAAAAAATTATCAGCTACAAAATGAAAACTTTTTGATTTTACAAACTTATTGTCTATAACTGAATTTACACCACTTACCACAAATACAGGTAAATATAAAAATAACACAGCAATAACTGTTAGTAATCCAAATTTTATTATTCTAAAAAGAGATGTATAGTCTTTGTTAATTATAAAAAAAATGAGTAAAAATAAGTTTAATGTAATACATGGATATAAATACACAGGAATAGTATAGAAACCCAATACAGAAGAAAACATAATTATACAATAAGCTTTATAATTATTTGGATTTTTAATAATATCTATAGTTGCAAAAAATCCAATTATAAATAATAGTAACAACATTGAATATCCTCGAGCTGCCACTCCATAATATACCATTGGGAAAATAAATGAAAGCAAAGAAACAGATAGCCATAAATTATATTCTGAAAAATATCTCTTTGTACAAAAGAAAAATGTAATTATTGCCAAAATCCCGGTTATTATTGAAGGTAATCTTAAATTAAACAATATATCAAAAGGCAAAAATTTAGTAATTTGTGTAAGATGTGAGTATAAAATATGATTGTTTGAAGTAGGGTAAAAACAAGCGGCTATTAATGGATTTTTTTGTGTAAAGGCAAGGTAAGTCCAAGCTTCGTCATAAATTACTGATGTTGTATTGCTGATATAAACTCTATGTGCAAAAACTAAAGTTAATAATAATATCAATAAAATTTTTGTTTTCAGAGTAAGTTCAATAAAGTTTCTATATATCCATTTTAAGTACCCAAGAGGTAATTTTAAAAATACTAATATCAAATAAAATAAATTTTGCTTTGAAATAAATATGTACAAACTTACGCTAGCAAAAAAGCTTAAAATAAGCAATGAGTACTTTATTCTATTATAAAATTCAGTATTTAAAACATCATGTAATACTTTGATTTTGTCAGATTTTATTAAAAAAAAATTTTCAATAAAAACCAAAAACTCTTCATGAGAAGTTTTGTAAAGGATAAAAAATGATAAAAGAAAAACTACAATAAAAAAAGAGGATGTAAAAATTAAAATTTTACGCATCAGTTTACAATTAGCATTTTGCTTACAAGACTTTCTTTGTCTTCTTTATTTGAACTAAAGATAAGGTAAATTCCTGTTTTAGGTTTGCTTCCGTTAAATAAGCGTCCATTCCATGTAGCAATACCGCCGTTTGAAAGAGTTTCATAAATTATTCTGCCCGAAACATCGGTAATTTTTACCGTAGCATAGTCGGGCAAGCCTGTAATTGTAATATCTCCATTATAATTTTCTCTAACCGGGTTAGGATAAATTTTTACATTTGAATGTTCGTCAGTGGCTTCAGTTGCATTTCCTCCATAAGAAATTATACCGTTTTCTGTACCAAAAAATACTTCACCGGTAACACCATTTACACCTACTGATTTAATAATATTGCTTGGTAGTGGCGTATTATCTACTGTAAAATGTTCTAAAACACTTGTTCCATCTTTTTCAATTAAAAAAGCTCCATTACTAGTAGCTGCCCATTTGCGGTTTGCCCCATCCACAGCTAAATCATTTATAGCTTCATTTCCTAACAAATACCCTACAACTCCGTTTTGGTCAACAATTATTCTTTGTGCATCTTCTTCCAAATCAAAAGCTCTTATAGGGTTAAAAAAAACTGCCAAACCTTCATCTGTACCAATCCAAATTTCGTTGTCTTTGTCTTTAATTATTGCATTTACTCTGTTTGAAGGCAAATCTCCCGAACCTTTCCCTTTCATTAGTAATCGTTCGCGTTGGGGTTTGCCATTTGAACTTTCTTTGAACACTACAATACCCGAACTTCCTATACGTGGTGTTGTCATCCATTTTTGGTCTAGGTCGTCTATTACCATCTCACCTACATATTTTGTAGTAAGTTTATAATTTTGCCATTTTCCATTTTTAAATCTTACCGAAACACAACTATCAGTATCGTAATTAGCAGCCCAAAGATTTTTTTTACTGTCTAATGCTATTCCTGGTACTATTGTAAACAATCCTGCTTGTTTTCTTAATGTGCTGTTGTAATAATCAAATCTTTCAACAAATTTACCGTTTTGCAATCTTGCAATTCCGGTACCATGGCTGCCAAGCCAAACTTCACCTGTATTTTCATCAATTGCTATACTCGAAAAATCATACATTGCACGAAGTTCTTCAGGAGTTTGAGGGCGGTTATCCCACCGGTTATCTATAAAATGATAATATCCGCTGCCATTAAATGTTGGTCCAAAAACATAGCCCGGACCACCACTTGTTACCCACATTTCTTCTTTCCATGCCGCAATTGTATTTGTAGTAATTCCGTTTGGTCCGTTTAGTCCGAAATATCCATAAGATCCATTTGGTTTAATATTTATAAGTCCTAATCCAGCCCCACCGGTCCATATCAAACCATTAATATCAACTATACCATACGACATCTGATTTTCTCTAACACTGTCAATAATATTATTTGGTTTTATAATTAAATATCCGCCCCAATGTGTTTCAACCAGTTTGTTATGATTTATTTCGATACTTTGTATGTTTCTTTTATTACTGTATTTTACATTTTGCCACAATGTATCGTTAAATTTTTGAAAAAGCGAGTCATTTACTGCAAAAAGTTTTCCATCAAAAACCCTAAGTAACTTACTTTCGTTTCCTATTTTTATTATTTGCCAGTTTTTATAATCACTAAGGTTTGTAAATTCTGCTTTAGCTCTTAATAATCCTTTGTTAGTTCCGGCATAAATGTAATTTTTGTATCTTATTGTAGAATATATGGGTATTACTTCACCTGAAGGACCAATATTTTGATATGAATCACTTATCTCAAGTTTATTTAAGTCTATTACTATTATCCCAAAACTACAGGCTAAGTAGGCTTTTTTATCAAAATACTGAATGTCGTAAAAGTTTTTTTCTCCAAAAATACTTTTACGCAATATGTCAGGAATATTTTTAATACTCCAATCTTTTAGGTTTAATATATCAATATTTCCTGATTTATAAATAAAAATCACTTTGTTTTCGTCAGCAATATATCTCATTAGAGCAATATCAATATCACTAAATCCATTCACTTTTGAGTATAAAGTAATTTCGCCACTTGGCTGATGATAAGTATAAAACCCTTTTTCGGGTAGTACGAATATAAAATCTCCGACTTCTTGTATTTGCTTTACATCTTTATATGGAAAATGTGTACGCCATCTCCCAACTCCATTATATTTGGTTTTTTGTGCAAAAATATTTGTGATTAAAATAATTGAAAATATTAGTACACCGAGTATTCTTGACATATACAATTTAACGATAAAAGTAATATAAAAATTTCTTAAAATATTCTTTTTTAAATATTAACATAAAAAACACAACTATCATTAGCCATGCTGCGGTTCTTCCAATAAAGTCACCATATAAGCTGTAAAATGTTATATGGCTTGATGGATTTATTTCATAAACAACCGCGTCGGGCTTCCACCATAATGTTTCTCCTGAAATTTCTCCCTTTTTATTTATTTTACAGCTAATACCTGTATTTGTGCATCTAACTACATCTCTGCGATATTCAATTGCTCTCAATCTGGCATAATATTCATGTTGGCTATATCCGGGAGTATTGCCCCACCAACCGTCATTTGTAAGTACAAAAATTACATTAGCACCATTTTTTACAAAGTTGCCTGTAAGTTCACCAAAAATTGATTCATAACAAATAAGCGGTGCGGCTCCTATATTTTTTTTAGAAAAAAATACTTTTTGAACAGAGTCTTCTCCAAGACTTCCACTTGTACCACCGAGGTCTATTGCCATTTTTTCTAAGAAACCAAAAATTTTAGGATAAGGCATTTTTTCAACTCCGGGTACAAGTTTCGATTTATGATAAATATCTATTACTCCATTTTTATTTACTGCAACTGAAGAATTATATACGTCATAAAATCTGTTTTCATTGTATTTTCTTGATGTTGAAGTACGATGAGTTGAATCAAAAAAACGATGTGTATTACATCCTGAAACCAATGTCATATCAGGATATTTTTTTAGCCAAGTCTTTAGTAAAGTATAAGTTGTAGCATCGTTTATATTTTCTTCATTACAATTTTGTGTAAGTCCGGTTTCGGGGAATAAAAGAAATTCAATACTCGAATCAACTATATTTTCTGACATTTGAATAAAATTTTTAACTTCTGATTCCGGGTCATAATTATCAAATTTTGTATATGGGTCAATATTTGGCTGTATAACAGCAATTTTTATATTTCCCTTTTTTTCTAATGAAATAGAATAGAAAATAATAAATGATAAAATAATAGGAACTATGACAAGAAATGACGAAATATATATATTGATTTTATCTCTTGAATTGAAATATTTAAAAATAAAAATATTTATAAGCAATATCCAAAGTGAACCTCCAAAAGTGCCTGTATATTCATACCATTGTATTATTTTAGGCGTGCCGGCTAATCCATTTCCAAGATTTAGCCAAGGATAAGCAATTTGCCAGTTTAAGTGTAGATATTCTACACTCAGCATTGATATAGCCCAAGCAATAAGAGCAAAATTAATGCTATAGTTTTTCTTTATTCTTTTGTAAATAATGAAAGGAAAAAGCTGTAAAAGAGAGTTACAAATTAGCATTGCTATACAACCACCTGGTGATGCATTCCATACCCAAAAAGTGGTAGCTAAATTCCATAGAATAATAGATAAATAAACTTTTAGCCAATATTTTTTAATTGCAATTTGCTCCAGAATTAAAAGAGGTATAAAACCCGTAAAAAGTAAAAAACCAAAAGGCAAAGGTGTCCACCCAAGTGATAATAGAAACGGTGATAGCAGTATTAAATAAAATTGCTTTTTCAAGTTATTATAATATTGGCAAAATTATAGATTATGAAATGTTAATTTTTATAATTCAATAAATAATCAAGTATTGCCAGTAATTATTTTTTCAAGAGAATTAATCATGTCATAATTTTTTTTAAAAAATATCGCTCTTTGTTTTTCTGCCGAACCACTTATTAATATGGATTTTCTTTTAATATTTTCCATCCATTGACGTGTTTCAAGTACAAATGCCGAATTATATGTAGAAATGCTGTTAAATGTATTATGACTAAGAAAAACTCTACTACTATCCATTTCATTACCAAAATCAACAAGAACACAATTATTGCCTATCATTACCTCGCTTACATAAAAATTTAATTTTCCCTGATTATTTTCAAAATCTTTATAGCTGTTTTCACATTCATGTTTCAAATCGTCAATCATTTCGCGTATTTCATTTAATACATATAATGCCTGTTCTGCAGATTCAAACTGGTCTGATTCCCAGAAAAACTCTACCTGTTTAAGAGTGCTTTTTAATGTTTCTTCATTCCATATCTCTGTACTGTTTATTTTGTAATATGATTCAATCGTTTTTTTATTTAACTCTATTATTTTATCTGAAACAATTTTTTGGTGAAATTTTTTTCCTATAAGACTTGTATTATTTAGTACCGCCTTGTTCCAATAGAAACTTTTAAATGCAGACAAAGTGTTATATTTAAAATGTCTGAAAAGAGGAACATCTTCCGATACATAAGTAATATGTGTTTCTTTTGATTGAGCAAGTTTAGTCAAGTACTCAGAAAACCACAATAGGTATTTTTCAAAGTTTGATTTTTCATCATACATTGGGTTAAAATTAAATAATACCTGAAGAGAATCAAGATTTATAAAGTTATCTAAAGAAATTCCATATTTTTTTGAAATAAGAGCAACTTCATCAAATGAAAAAAAACTTTGACAACGCAAACGCCTGTAAATACTATCTGAAGACAGATTCAGCAATTCGGCAAGTTCTTCTGCAATAGCTATATGAGATGGTACAGTAGCCTTAATTTGTTTAACTAATTTTTCCTGAAACTCAAATTCATTTTTCATTAATTAATTTTATGATTTTTTGTATTTTGAACAATTAATATTAAATATATCTAATTTTAATCAGCATTAAATCATACAATGATAATTAAAAATTGCAAAAATTAAAATACTTTTACTTTTATAATTGCAAAAATTGCAAGAAAATTAAAATTAAAATTAATTTCCGTTATTTGGTTTAAAAATAATAAATCAAATTTGCCTTAATAAAATTATAATAAAAATGAAAACAATTAAATTATCTTTAAGAAAAATAATGCTTTTAGCATTTTCAGTTATGTTCTATTTTTCTTATTCGCAAAGTGGTACTCAACCATCGGCTGCCGTATTAGGCGTTGACAGTAAAGGCGTAATTAATGATGCCGAAAGTATTAGTTTTATGCTCAAGCTCGAAGTGGAAAAAACAAACACATATATAATTATGGATAAATATGATATAGCAGATGTTTTAAAGAAAAATTCTGTTGATATTAAAACTTGTTTAAGTAAAACATGTGTTGTTGAAGCGGGCAAGATGCTAAATGTTGATAAGGTAATTACTGCAAGTGTTGAGCGTTTTGGAGAAAAAATAATTATAACATTAAAATTAATTGATATAAAAAGTGAAAAAGTAGAAAAGCAAGATGTAACTGAGTACATCAACTTACAGGCTGAAATACAAAAAATGCTTAGATTGTCTGTACATAAATTACTAAATTTACAAGTTGACCAAAGTCTTGCCAATCAGCTAATAAATTATGATACACCAATAGAAAGCCCACAAAATATGGTAAAACTTGATGGACCAAGAATGGGAGCATCACTCACTACTGGAGACGCTGCAAAAGTAATGAAAGCCCCAAAAGATAAAGGTGGATATGATATGTATCCGGTAAATTTTATCCTTGGATGGCAGTTTGAAAAGCAATATATAAGTGCAGGGAATTTCAAAGCTCTTGTAGAGTTTATCCCTGCAATTGGAGCATTAGAATCTGGCAGAATTATACCAAATGCAACTTTTCTTAACGGATTCAGATTTGGTAAAGGAAATTGGGAAATAGGATTTGGACCAAATTTTAAGATTGTAAGAAAGGCTGATGGTTTTTTTGATGTTAATAATGAGTTAGGAAAAGGAAAAGATGAATGGTACTTGGAAGAATACTGGAATTTGCCCAAAAAAAATCCTTATACAATTGAAAGCAGACTAGATAGTAGAGGTTATTTGGCTTTGAGCACAGGTTTATTTATAGGTGTTGGAAGAACTTTCAAATCAGGATATTTGAATATCCCGGTTAATTTATATGTAATTCCTCGTAAAGAAGGTACTATAGCGGGATTTTCTTTTGGATTTAATATATACAAAAAACAAAAATCCAGATAAATGTTATTATAAGAGTTTATTTAAAACAAAATTGTAATGAAAAATTTCATATTAGTTTTAATGTTGCTGGCTTTGCATTACTCAGTGCAAAGCCAGTCAAAACTCCCTGATTTTAGTAATAAAGATGATTTGGCTGCATTAGGTGAAGGTAAAATATTCGAAACTGATAATACAACAATTAGAAATATTCAGATTTTTGAAATTAAAGAATTTTGGCTTGTATATATTAAGAATAACAGTTTGCATGATATTTTATTAGAAAAAATTATAAAAATTGAATTTCCAAACAGCAAATGGGGGAAAATTTATATAGTTTTTATAAACAAAAAACCCGAAGTCAGATTTTATTAGTATATCATTATGCATATTATTAAAAATTTTATGCTTTTTGTAGCTTTATTTTATTTTAGTTTTAATACAATAGCTCAAAATCCTGATTTCCCTGAAACTCAATATACAATTTACTTAAAAAATGGCAAATCAATAAGCGGAGTATGGCTTTGGAATATTGACACTTTTAAAGTTGAATATGTTTTAAATAAAAATCTCACAGATATTAGCACTAATGAGGTATCAGATATTACATGCTCATTGTTTTACATTTTATTTAATAGTATTAATAGGTATTCAAAAAATGAATACGACAGCATTAAAAATTCAAAAAATGAAACATTAAGAGGAATTATAACTAAAATTGACAGCAACAAAAATAAAATAACTTATATCCCATATAAACTTAGAAAACAAGTAGAAGTTAATTACTTAGGTTATAAAATAAAAAGTTTTAATGGTAAAATTTTAGATTCTGAAAGTATAAATAAAATGAAAATTACCGATGTTTCAAAAAGTAATAAAAGAGGAAAAATAGATAAGAACAGTGAAAAATATAAAAAACTAAATCGCACGTGTGGCATTGCATTAATAATCTATATAGGTGCATATTTTTTAGTTACATTTTTTTTATAATTTTATACCCTGAAAAGTATAATAAAAATTAAGTGAAAATATTTGTAACAGGAGCAGCAGGAATGCTTGGAAGTAACGTATGTCGTGAATTATTAAATCAAGGGTATAGTGTAAAAGCTATGATATTAAAAGGTGAAAGTTATAGCACTATTGATGGTTTAGGAATTGAAATTAAAGAAGGTGATATACTTAATTATGAACTTTTAAAGGAATTAATGCATGGATGCAATTGTGTTATCCATATAGCAGCAATCACTGATATTTTTCCTCGAAGATCAGATTTTTTAAAAAAAGTAAACTACGAAGGTACTGTAAATGTAGTAAAAGCTGTTAAGGAGCTAAAAATTGAAAGAATGATTCATATTGGCTCAGCAAGTTCATTTGGTAAAGGTGATTTAGAAAAACCGGGAAATGAGAACTCTCCATACAAAGGAGAAAATTATAAAATGGATTATTTAGACAGTAAAAACCAAACTCAACAAATGCTTTTAAACGAATTCAAAGAAAATAATTTTCCTGTTGTAATAATTAACCCAACATATATGATTGGCGAATACGACTCAAAACCCTCATCAGGCAAACTTATAGTTTCTATTTGTAATAGAAAACTGAAGTACTTTAATGAAGGAGGCAGAAATTTTGTATATAGCAAAGATGTTGCCGTAGCTGTGGTAAATGCTATAAAAATGGGAAAAACAGGAGAATGTTATCTTGCCGGAAACGAAAACATTTCATTTTATGATTTTTTCAAGAAAATTTATAAAATTTTAGACCGACCTTTTGATATGATAAAAATTAGCAATTTACTAGTTTTAATTTTAGGTTTTTTGGGTTCACTTTGGGCAAGAATATCAAAGAAAAAACCTGAAATAAGCCTTGGTATAGCTTTGATTTCAATTGAAAAATCATATTATAACCCATCAAAAGCCCAAAAAGAATTATTAATGCCTTCTACACCAATAGATAATGCAATTTCTAAAAGTATAGAGTGGTTCAGGTTACATAATTATATAAAATAAAGTTATTAGTGGAAAACGAAAATTTCGATTTCAAATGGAATATTCCAAATATATTATCACTTTATCGTTTATGTAGTTTTCCGTTTATATTGTTTTTAATATTTACTCATCATCAATTATTGTTTGTATGGCTTTTTTCTATAAATCTTCTAACAGATATACTTGACGGATTTATAGCCCGTACATTTAAAATGCAAACAAAACTGGGTGCCAAGCTCGATTCTTATGCTGATGTAGGAAGTGTAATACTTGGCGTAGCTGGTATATATGTTTTCAGATGGGAAGGTTTTGCTGCCAATCCATTTCCTTTTTTTATTTACTTGTTTTTGTATTTGAGTTCAATGTTGTATGGATTTTTAAAATATAATGAAATTCCGGGATTTCATATTTACTCATTTAAGTTTGTAGGATATATCCAGGGAATTTTTTTATTTACTACATTTGTTTTTGAATTTTTCGATTTGTTTTATTTAATTACAATGTTCATGGGAGTTTTGGCGTGTATTGAAGAAATAATTATGATTACTATACTCCCAAAACCAATAGTAAATGCAAAAGGATTGTATTGGATTTTAAAAAGCAAAAAAGCTTGAATATTATCTTAAAATATTTTATCATTTTTTCAATTATAGGTGCACTTGGCAATTATATTGCCTTAATAAAAAAAGATAAACAAAACCGAAAAAAATGGTGGCTTAAATATTTTACTTACATAATTTGGGCTGGATTAGCAATTAGCGGAATTACATATTTAAATAAATTTTATTTTTGGATGGCTTGTGCAGTTTGCAGTATAGGTTTTTATGAAATACTAAAAAATTTGAATAAACTTAAGTTTAAAGAATTTTTAATTTTAGCATTTTATATCATTATTTCAAATTGTTTTATTGGATTTTCATCAATTTCAAACCGTGAAGTTTTACTTGGCATTTTTGTTACTATTTGTATTTTCGATGCTTTTTGCCAAATAACAGGACAGATATTCGGAAAGTTAAAAATTATTAAAAAAATAAGTCCTCAAAAAACACTTGAAGGATATATTGGTGGTACTATAATAAGCCTTTTGTTTGTGTTTTTGGCATTAAAAAATATATTATTAAATGAACAATGGAATATTATAATATATTTTATAATTATAGGTTCTGTTATAGGAGATATATTAAGTTCAATGCTCAAAAGATATATGAGAATTAAAGATTTTTCGCAAATATTGCCGGGTCAAGGAGGAGTATTAGACAGATATGACAGCCATATTTTTACAGGAGTATTATATTTTTGCTTTAATTTGATAACTTAAAAAATGACTGATTTTTTATATTTCTTAATTATTTCAATTTCCGGTTTAATACTTTTTACAATTACCGAACTAATGTATCACCGATTGAAAGTTGATGCAGAAATTACACGAAAAACAGCACATGTTGGCTCAGGATTAATTTCATTACTTTTTCCGGTTTATATACACAATCAATGGTTAGTTTTACTAATATGTGGTTTTTTTCAGTTATTACTTATACTCAGCAGAAATTACGGATTTCTTAAAAGTATAAATGCTGTACCTCGTAAAACTTACGGAAGTATAGCATACCCTATTGTAATTTATTTGGTGTATTTAATTTGGTACTATACTGAAAGAAATTCGGGCATCACAAACAATACATACATTTATTATTTTCTGCCAATAATTATTATGGCAATTTGTGATCCTGCGGCAGCTCTTGTTGGAAAATTTTATCCTATTTACAAATTCAAGAAGTTTAATAAAAGCATAGGTGGAAGTATAGCTTTTTGGATAATTTCATTTTTTATTACAGTTGTATTTTTGTTCAAATCAGCAATATTTAATCAGCTTGATATAATTTGGGTTTCGGTTTTTATTGCTACAACTTCTACAGTTACCGAGCTTTATAGTAAAAAAGGCTTTGACAATCTTTTAATACCTTTTGCTGTTCTTTTAGCAATGTACATAGCAGAACACTTTTTTTAACAGAAATTATCGTGCAATAATTAAAAATTGTTTATAAAATTTTTAATAAAAATTATACTATTCTATAAACTTTGTGGTTTTAAACAAAACACGAAAAAATAATATATGATTTTCTCAATTTTATTGCAGGCTACAACTGCTGCCGCTGATTCAGTAAATACAAATGCAGAACACAATAATGTAATCAATGAAATAAATATTCTTGATATGCTTATTAAAGGAGGACCGGTAATGATACCGATTGCCCTGTGTAGTGTGATTGCAGTTTATATAATGATAGAAAGATATTTTAGTATAAAAAAGAAATTCAAAGTGAATCCAAACTTTATGGCAAGCATAAAAGATAATGTAGTAAACGGAAATATTACTGCTGCTATAACCCTTTGCCATAAAAATCCAACACCTGTTTCTCGAATGATAGAAAAAGGACTTATGAGAATAGGCAAACCACTTAAAGATATAGAAGCAAGCATGGAAAATGTAGGAAATCTCGAAATTTCTAAAGCCGAAAAAAATTTAGGAGTACTTGGCATTATAGCAGGTATTGCACCTATGTTAGGGTTTATTGGTACTATTTTAGGGGTTATTACTATTTTTCACTCTATTGCAGCTACTGATAACTTTAGTATTGCTATTGTAGCAGGTGGTTTGTACCAAAAAATGATAACAAGTCTTGCCGGTCTTGTAGTGGGAGTTTTTTCTTATTCGGGTTATCATCTTCTGATGATAATGGTTGACCGCCTAACATATAGAGTAGAAGCTGCAGTTATCGAATTTATAGATATTTTGCAAGAGCCAACAAGATAATACAATTTTTATGAGATTAAGAACAAAGAGAAGATTTGAAGCAGAGGTAGGAACAGGAGCCTTAAATGACATAATGTTTTTCCTTATGTTATTTTTCTTAATCATATCTACACTTGCTAATCCGAGTGTAATAAAAATATTTTTACCTAAAACCGCCGTAAGTCAGCGTGTAAGCAAACCTCCAATTATATTGGTAATAACAGCAGATAAACATTATTTTATAAATAATATAGAAGTAAATTATAATGAAATAGAAGGTGTGTTAATCCAAAAATCAAAAGATATGGAAGAACCAACCATTATTCTTAGAGCCGATGCAGCATTAAGTGTTCAAGATTTGGTAGATGTAATGACACTTGGTGTAAAAAATCAAATTAAAATGGTTATTGCAACTCAAAAGCAATAACATATTATATTTGTTTAATATAATTTCAAATTTAATTTGTTTGAATGGTTTTCAAATAATCTGATAAGTATTTTTACAGTTGTAGTAATTGCATATTTTATAATAAGCATATTGGTGTATTTTATTCAAGATTATTTTCTTTTTCATCCCGAAAAATTATCTCCTGAATTTGAATTTCAATATAATAATCTTGATTTTGACGAACATAATATAGAAATAAAGGAAGGAGTTACGCTCTCTGTATTAAGGTTCAAAGCTAAAAACCCGGTTGGAGTATTATTGTACCTTAAAGGAAACAGTAGAAGTATAAAGGGTTGGGGAAAATTTGCAATAGATTTTGTAAGTTATAATTACGATGTAATAATGGTTGATTATCGTGGATTTGGAAAAAGTACAGGTAGGCGTTCGCAGCAAGGAATTAAAAATGATTTACAAATAATATATGATAAAATAAAAATGCAGGTTGATGAAAAATTTATAATTATTTATGGAAGATCGCTCGGCTCCGGCTTTGCTACTAAGCTAGCTTCTACCAACCAGCCCAGAATGCTGATACTTGATGCTCCGTATTACAGTCTTGCAAAAATTACAAGTAAATATCTCCCTTTTTTACCAATGACTTATTTGTTAAAATTTCCAATTCCCACCTACAAATGGATTAAGTATGTAAAATGCCCAATCCATATTATACATGGAACCAAAGACAGATTAATCCCTTTTGAATCGAGTATTAAACTTTCGCATTTAAACCCAACAAATGCTAAATTATACCCTATAATTGGCGGTGGTCATAATAATTTACATATTTTTGAGCCGTATCATGAAATTTTAGGAAAAATTATTGGTGGTAAAAACTATAAAGATTTTAACACAACAAATAGCAGTATAAATTTTAAGAAACCAAAAAAGAAAAAGTTTTTTAAACGCTTTTTAAAATAAAATGACAATTGAACATATTTTAGACAAATTAATATTCAGACCAGTTGTACTTAGCAGAAATTATAAATTCAAATTTGATGCACCATTTGAAGAGTTTTTTATTTTTCCTGAAAATGATGTTTCATTAAATTTTTTAAAATTTAGTTCTAAAAACAGCAAAGGAGCTTTGTTATATTTTCATGGTAATAAAGACAATTTGAATAGATGGGGAAAAATAGCCTCTGAATTAACAAAGTATAATTATGACGTATATGTAATTGACTATAGAGGATATGGAAAAAGCAAAGGTATTCTTTCCGAAAAATCACTTTATAATGACTCATTGTTTTTTTACAATTACATAAAAGACACTTTTAAACCAAATAAAATTGTATTATATGGTCGTTCTCTTGGTACAGGAATGGCATCATGGCTTGCATCTAAGGTAAAACCTTCAAAACTAATTCTTGAAACGCCTTATTACAGTATGTATAATTTAGTAGGAAATTTTTTACCTGAGTTTTTTTTTAAGAATAAGTTAAAATATCACTTTAATACATATTTACATCTTAAAAATACAGAATTTAAAATAATAATTTTTCATGGCACAAAAGATGAAGTTGTGCCTTACGAATCGGGGCAAAAGCTTTTTAAGTGCATTAATAATATTAATAAAATATTTTATACAATAGAAGACGGGAAACACAATAATCTCAGTAAATATGAGCTATATTGGGAAAAAATGAATGAGGAACTAAAATGAAAATCTATTCTATATTCATTATTTCAGTAAGACTTATTTCAAGAGCCTTGTTTAGCAAGCCGTGATGTTTTGGGTTAAATTGATGCAGTTTTAATAAAGCTCCATTTATTGTATTAGAAACATCTTTCAGTATCATTGTATCATTTACTTCACTGTCTAATTTCATTAGATAAGCAAAAACTCTCGCCATTCCGCAATTAGCAATAAAATCAGGTATTACAGCAATATTTGCATCAGCAAGTTTGCTTATATCTCCCATAAAAATTTCGCTATCTGCAAATGGTACATTTGCTCCACAACTTATAACCTCTATACCACCATCTATTAGCTTATTTATATGTTCAGCAGTAACAAGTCTTGATGCTGCGGCAGGTACAAATATTTCAGCACCCAAATCCCATATTTGTTTGTTTGCTTCGTCAAAAGGAAGTAAGTCTTGGGTATTCAGGCAGTTGTTTTTCTTTGTTAAAAACAAATGGTTTATTTCTTCAAAACAAAATCCGTTTTTATTTATTAAACCACCATTTTTGTCTAATATGCCGCAAATAAGAACACCATTTTTGCTAAGATACCATGCTGCCGATGAAGCCACATTTCCCCATCCTTGAATTATAGCCATTTTTCCATTAAGCATACCTCCCCATATATTATAATAATGGCGGACAGCTTCTGCCACTCCCCAACCTGTTATCATATCAGAAATATTATAATTTTTAGTAATGTCAGGTGTAAATCTTTCATCTTCTATTTTTAAGCAAACACCTTGTTGTAGTTTTGAAATAGCGGCAAGTTTTTGCTCTGAAGTATATGAAGTTAAATGGCCATTTACAGTTCCCTCTTGTGGATGCAGTAAGCCAAGTGAGGCAGTTATCGGAATTACCTCGTGTACTTCGTCAACATTCAAATCTCCGCCTGTGCCATAATAGTTTTTTAGAATTGGAAGAGCTGCTTTGTACCATCTTTGTAAAACTTCTTTTTTACGCGGATCGCTTGGGTCAAAATTTATACCAGATTTTGCACCACCAATTGGCGGGCCGGCAACTGTAAATTTTATTTCCATAGTTTTTGCAAGAGATTCAACCTCGTTGCGGTTTAGTCCTTTTCTCATTCTTGTACCTCCACCTGCCGCACCATTTCTTAATGAATTTATTACTATCCAGCCTTCGGCTTCTGTTTCAGAGTCTTTCCATTCAAAAACAATTTCAGGTCTTTTTTCTTCAAATTTTTTATATAAAGATGTCATTTATCAGTGTTGAAATAAATTTAAAAATATTAAAGATAAAATGCTTGGTTTAAATTAATTTACTAAAGTCGCCGTGTAACGAGCCACTTATTGAGTCAGCAGTGGCTCCAGTAAAACTCGATTTTACATTTACTTTGTTTTGTATTCTTAAAACACCCATTAATGCAAAAACAATGGCTTCTTTAAAATCTATAGTTGTAGGGTCAGGTATTACTATTTGGGCATCACTTCCGTTTTTTATAAAATCAACAAGTACCGGATTGTGTGCTCCACCACCTGTAATCAGCACTTTAGTATTATTAATATTTCCATTACATAACTTTTCAATATTGTCACTAATCTGACCCGAAATATGGTCAACAAGGGTTTTCATTTTGTCTTTCTTATCAATTTTAGATTCTCTTACGATGTTCCAAAAAAATTGATTTATCCATTCTCTTCCTAATGATTTTGGATATTCTTGTTTATAATACTCAATTTTATTTAGTTCAGCCAGCAAATCGTAATCTATTTTGCCTTGTTCAGCTATTTTACCATCTTCATCATATTCAAGATCAAATTCACGTGCAATGCGGTTTAATAAAATATTTGCTGGACATATATCATAGGCTATTCTTTTGCCTCCTACAATAGCTGATATATTTGCAAATCCGCCAAGATTAAGACACATATCGTATTCAGAAAAAAGCAACTCATCGCCAATACCTACAAGCGGGGCACCTTGTCCGCCAAGTATTACGTCTATTGCTCTAAAATTTGCAACTACCGGAATACCTGTAATTGCAGATATTGCATTTCCATCTCCTATTTGTGTGGTAAGATTATTTTCGGGCTGATGAAAAATTGTATGACCATGTGAAGAAATCAGGTCAGTTTTTAAATTTTTTTTCTTAATAAATTCATTAATCAAAATGCCAATATACTCACCAAAATACCTATCTGTTCTTACAAAATTATATGCTGATTGAGTTCGAAGTTTTGATAATCTCATCCTCCATTTTTCATCATATTCAGTAGTTTCATGTGCATTTACTGTATATTTCCATTTCCCTTCTTTGTTTTCAAATGTGCAATGAACAAAATCTATCCCATCCATTGATGTTCCTGACATTACACCTATTACATTATATATTTCCATAAATTATATTATTATCATTTTTAATAAAAAGTGCAGCAAAAATACTTTTTAATACGAAACAATGAAAAGTATCATTGTTTCCAATACCATTTTTCTTCATCGGGTTCTTTTTTCTCCTGATTCCAATATTCTATCGAAACAATTTTCCCGCTTTCTGTAATAAGTTCGCGGTTGAATACTGCCTTTATCGGATTAAAACTTACATTATCTACAGCAATTGTATATGTTTCAACAGGTTTTTCTAATTGATTTTCATCTGTTACAGCAGGTGTGGTATTTTTAAGAATTACTTTAAAACCATTTTGTTCAAGCAGTGATTTTAAGAAATTTACTCTTTGTTTCGAACAGTTTTTTTCTACTATTGCACATTTTATTTCTTCTATATCTTCAAATAAATGGTTTTGATTTAATGCCATATTCTATTAATGTTAATTTACAAATAATCTTGTGATAAATTCAAAAATTTCACCTATAAATCCTATTATTAAAATGCCACATACACAAGTACTGATTGCCAAATACACATTTAACCCCGGTTTTAACTTTTCAATTGGATATTCATTTTCCTCTATAAAAATTTTCTTAATAAACATCAGATAATAATACAATGATATTACCAAATTAATTACAGCCAAAGCAATAAGAGCATAGTTGCCAGTGAAAGCTCCAGATGTGATTAAGAAAATTTTCCCGAAAAAGCCAGCTGCAGGAGGGATTCCGGCTAAAGAAAAAATAGACAAAGCCAGCGCCCAACTTAGCATAGGATTGTTTTTATATAATCCACGATAATCTTTCATTTCTTCTTTATTGTATAAATCTGAAATGGCAGAAACTACAGCAAATACCCCCAAATTTGAAAACAGATAAATAATAATAAAATATATTGCAGAAGATTGTGCTATGCTATTATTTGCAGATATAGCAAGTAAAATATAGCCTGCTTGTACAATTGATGAAAATGCAAGAAATCTCTTTACATTATGTTGTCTTATAGCAAATATATTGGCAATAGTAATTGTGAGTGCTATTATTCCAATTAATAAATAATTCCAAAGAAAATACAAATTATTAAAAAGTGGACTTAAAACCGATATAAATACAAATACAACAGCAGCTTTTGAAATTACAGAAAGAAAAGCTGTTACTGAAATAGGGGCACCTTCGTAAACATCGGCAGTCCAGAAATGAAAAGGAACAGCCGAAATTTTAAAAGCAAAGCCTGAAAAAACAAAAATTAAAGCTACAATATTTAGTTTATTAGCAGAAATTGAATTTTTCAATACATCAAAATCAAGACTTCCGCTTGTTCCATAAAGTAAAGATATACCAAAAAGCATAATTCCTGAAGAAAACGCTGAAAGCAAAATCATTTTCATTGCTGCTTCTGATGATTTTTTCTTTTCTAAATCAAAGTTAACTAAAGCCGCAAGAGTAATAGACGCAAGCTCAAGACCTAAATAAAACATTAAAAAATTTCCCGAAGAAATCATATATTCCATACCAAGTAAAGATGAAATTATAAGAATATAAAACTCGGCAAGGTGCTTATGATTTTTTAACCAATGATGAGAAAGAAGAAAAATAATTAATGAACCACATACCAATATGAGTTTTTCAAATGAAAAAATACTTTTGCTTATATACATTCCGCTAAATAGTTCACCATTATTAAAACATAATAAAATAGCTCCGATATTTAATACAAATAATATATTTACAATGTTAATCAGATAAGTATTTTGCTTTACAAAATCACCAATTTTTATAATCAATAATATAAAAATTATCAATATTAAAAACAGTTCGGGGAGCATCAATCTGAAAAAATCTAAATTCATATTTTTATTTTGACGAAAGTACTTTTAAAAAATTTTGTGATATGATAAATGTGTCGTCATTTATCAGATTTATTAATAAAAAAGGTGTAAATCCAATTATTAAAATAACTGCAACTAACAATACTGAAGCAGTTTTTTCTGCAATTGTCGCATCTTTTAATTTTAAAAATTCTGAATTTTTAACAGGTCCGGTAATAGCTTTTCCTGATGCTCTTAAAATATATACGGCAGTAATAACAATTGAAGCACATGAAATAATTGTAGATATACGATAAAAAATTCCATCATTTTGCCATGCTCCAATAAAAATTGTCATTTCGGCTACAAACCCACTTAATCCGGGTAATCCAAGAGAACATAAACCAGCTATCATAAATACACTTCCAATAAAAGGCATAGATTTAATGACTCCGCCAAGTTCTTCTATTTTTCGGGTATGTGTACGTTCGTAAATCATTCCTATTGATGCAAAGAAAAGGGCGGTCATTATTCCGTGCGATATCATTTGAATTACAGCACCATTTATAGATGTTTGGTTTAACATACCAATTCCTAAAAGAATAAATCCGCAATGACTTACTGATGAATATGCATTCATATATTTCAAGTCTTTTTGCATTAATGTGGCTAATGCACCGTAAAATATAGCTATTACAGCAAGTAATATTATAATTTTTGAATACTCTATTGTGGCTTCAGGCATTAGGAAAGCAGCAACTCGCAGACAACCATATCCGCCTAATTTCATAGAAATTCCTGCTAAAAACATTGATGCTGCTGTTGGTGCTGAAGAATGTCCATCTGGCACCCATGTATGAAATGGAAATAATGCTGTAAAAATCCCAAAACCAACAAATATTAAAGGAAATGAAATTCTCTGTGTTTCAACTGGTATGTCGGTTTCTGTTAATTTTAATATATTGAATGTATGTAGTTGTGTATCGAAATATAAAATAAGAATTCCTATCAATATCAAAGCCGAACCTGTCATAAGCATAAGTGCTAATTTCATGGCACTATATTCTTTTTTACCGCTTCCCCATATTGCTATCAATAGGTATTTTGGGATTACGGCAAGTTCTAAAAAGAAAAACATTAAAAACAAATCAAGCGATATGAAAAAGCCATAAGCTCCAGTACTAAGAAGATATAGTAATATAAAAAACTCTTTTACCCTAAAATCTATTTTCCACGAAACAAGTATTCCAGCCAATACTACTACTGATGTCATAAGTAACATTGAAATTGAAATTCCGTCAATTCCTGTTATATAATCAATATTTAATGATTTGAACCAACTAAATGAATTTATAAATGTAAAATCCTCTTTGTGGCTTTGATTTATATATGCAATCAATATAAAAATGATATAAATTAATTGAACAATAGCTCCAAATAGTGATATTTTTTTTATTAGTAGTTTATCTTTTGAAAATAGCAATAACAATATAAACAAAAGTGGTATTATTATTAATGCTGATAAATTTGTTATCATTAATTATTTATTTAGTTTTTTTAAAATAATATCTCTCAGATTTTCGGCTATAGTTATACACTCTGCAACTTTATTTAAACTTAAACAATATTTGTCGTTGCAAGATGTATTGTTTTCACTTTTGCAATATACTTTTGAAATATCTATTGTGTCAAAATCTTTTACATTGCTTGTGCATAGTGAGAAAAGAGTTTCAAGATTATTGTTATTATTGTATTTTACATTTTTGCTATCCAAAAACAGTTTTAAAATTTCAGCAATTGAATTTCTAACTTTATAACAAACCGAAAGAGTAACTACATCTTCTAAAGGACGATATATTTCTTCTTCGGCAATTTCAATATCCGAAATTATTTTGTTGATTCGATTTTCAAGTTCTTTATTTTTCATATCAATAATACATATAAGTGAAAATAACAATTAGAATTATCAAAGCCGAAATATACCAAAATGCATAATTTTGAGTATTACCCGACTGTATTTTTTTTATTTTTTCAGAAAATGTTTGAGTAGCGTTTCCTGTTATATTTACCGCACCGTCAACTATATTTTTATCAATCCATGTTGATGGCTTTGAAATAAGTGAAAAAATCACTTTTTGAGTAATAAAAATATACAACTCATCAATGTAAAACTTATTTCTAACAGTTTTTATTAAACTACCAAAAGTAGAACTAATTATTGCAGGCTTATTGTTTTTTGATTTGAATAAATACAATGATATCAAAATACCTGTTACGGCTACAGCAATTGGTAACAATGAAAATGTAAAATGAAATGATGATTCAAATGCTTTACCATCAGATGTGATAATTTTATTAAAAGGAACAAATCCTGCAAAAATTGATAAAAAAGCAAGTAAAGAAAGAGGAATTATCATGTATAAATTTCCTTCTGATTTTGCTTTTGCTTTGAGAGGCTCAATATACCAGAAAATCTTAAAGTACAGTCTGAACATATAAAATGCTGTAAGAAATGCTGTAAACAAAGCAGCAAAAAATATAGTTTTATTTGATTGCCATGCTGCTGCGAGTATTTCTTCTTTGCTAAAAAACCCTGAAAATGGCGGAATTCCTGCAATTGCAAGACATGCCACTAAAAAACATAAATTAGTAAAAGGCATAGTTTTTCTTAGCCCACCCATATCTTTCATCTCGTTGCTGTGAATATAATGAATTACTGCTCCTGCCCCTAAGAAAAGTAATGCTTTGAACATAGCATGTGTAAATAAATGAAACATAGATGCCATGTATCCATGTCCGTTTTCACCGCCAATTCCCGAAATACCCAAAGAAAATATCATAAATCCAATTTGTGAAATGGTTGAATATGCAAGTACTCTTTTAATATCAGTTTGTGTACATGCAATTAGTGCAGCAAAAAGTGAAGTAAAAATTCCTGTAAATGCAACTACGTTTAAAGCCCCATAACTTGAGAGAGCATAAACCGGAAAAAGCCTTGCTACAAGGAATACGCCGGCTACTACCATAGTGGCAGCATGAATAAGTGCTGAAACCGGAGTTGGTCCCTCCATTGCATCTGGTAACCAAATGTGCAGCGGAAACATTGCAGACTTGCCTGCTCCACCAACAAAAATTAGTACAAGAGCCCATGTTAATGCTGATATACCAATAAATGATGCAGCAATTGAATTATTGTAAAATTCACTTTCTGAGGTTAACCTATCTATTGTTGTAATAAAATCGAGACTTTGGCTGTAATAAGATAAAATTAATATACCTATTAAAAATCCTAAATCTGCAAAACGTGTAACTATAAATGCTTTTTTTGCTGCTGCAACTGCTTGTGGTTTATCGTAATAATAACCAATTAGTAAAAATGACGAAACTCCTACTAATTCCCAGAAAACATACATCTGAAAAAGATTTGAAGCCAATACCAACCCAAGCATAGAAAAAGTAAATAATGATAAGAATGAATAATATACTTTTATACGTTTGTCACCTTTCATGTACCAAGCGCTGTAAATATGTACCATTAGTGACACAAAACTTACAACAACTATCATCATAACTGAAATAGGGTCAATCAAAATGCCCATATCTATTGAAATATTTTCAGAAAAACTCAACCATTCTTTTTTGTAAATTAGTATTTTTTGAAATACATCCTCTGCTTTTCCAAAATTAAAAAAATACTTAAATGCAACCATTGCAGATAATACAAATGTGATAAGCATTGATGTAATCCCTATTATGCCAGAATAATTTTTGAATTTACTTATTCCTGTTATTCCCAATAAAAGAAAACTGAGAAATGGTAAAACCAAAATAAGTTTAGAAAATATTATTACATTTTCAGGTACAACAGCGGTTATATTTAAAATCATTTCTCTCATCATTTAATATTTTAATTCATCGGCTTGTTCAATATCAATAGATTTAAAACTTCTATACAAATTAATAATAATTGCAATAGCAACTGCAGCTTCGGCTGCTGCAATGGTAATTACAAATAATGTAAAAAATATCCCATCAAGCTTATCGGGATGTAAAAATTTATTGAATGAGATAAAATTTAAGCAAACACTATTTAAAATTAATTCTATAGACATAAGCATAGTAACCATATTACGGCGTGTAATAAAACCATAAATACCTATAAAGAATAAAATCGTACTAACTACCAAAAGTTGTTCTATGCCAATTTCTCTCATCTAATTTCTTTTTAATGCAATTACAATACAACCTATCATAGCTGCCAAAAGCAGAATACTAACTACCTCAAAAGGTAATATAAAGCCAAATTCAGCAATATTAAGCATTTGAAGCCCTATGTTTCTAATATCTGAACTAATTGCTATTTTATTTTCAGGAATAAATTTATATTGAGTAATAATATTTAAAGTAAGAATAAGAGCTACAAAAACAGCCAATGCAGAAAAAAACACTTTTTTGGGCTTAGGTTTTACTAAAGCCATGCCGGAATTGTGTGTTAAAAAAATTGAGAATATAATTAAAACCACTATACCTCCTACATATACCACTATTTGTACTGCTGCTATAAAGTTATTTTCAAGATAAAAATACATAGCTGCAATGCCAAGAAGTGAAAATAAGAGATATACTGCCGACCTGAAAATTTGCAAAGAAGTAACGGCAAGCAAAGCCCCGCCAATTATTATTGAAGAAATTATATAAAATATGATAGCCGATATATCCATTTTCTTATTATTATTCTACGCCTTCCATCAATTTTGATTCTGGAGCATTTAATATTTTCTTTAACATTTTTTTATCATAAACACTATGCTCAAAAGTTTGAGCCATAACAATTGCATCAGACGGGCACGCAATTATACACATATTACAAAGTGTACACATATCGTGGTGGTAAACAAAGGTGTCAAGTCTTTTTTTCTTTTTACCATCAGCAGTTAATTCTTGTTTGGTAATGATTTTTATAGTTCCGTTAGGACATGCAATTTCACAAGCCTGACAACCTGTGCAGCGATGTTCATTATTTGTATTATGAGGCATTACTACTTCCCCCTTAAATCTTTCGAACATTTGAAGAGTAGCACGATTATCAGGATATTCTTGAGTTAATATATTTTTAGGATGAGTAAAATAATAACCTGTAACTTTCATTCCTTTAAGAAGCGATTTTATTGAACGAAAAACAGTTAATATATAATTTTTCAAAAACATTTTACCTATTATTATTTTAAAAATGCCATCCCATAATTGCTATTAAAGTAATCAAAATAATATTAATCATACTTATTGGTAAAAGATATTTCCATTCAAGTTTTAGTAGTTGGTCAACTCTAAGACGCGGAAAAGTCCACCTGAACCACATTATGATAAATATTATTAAAAACGTTTTACCCATAAACCAAACAAAAGAAGGAATATAATCCATAATTTGATTAAAACTTTCCCAGTTTCCTATATGAAAGGGCATCCACCCACCAAGAAACAATGTAGCTCCCATTGCTGAAACTACAAACAAATTAATATATTCAGCAAGTAAAAACATTGCAAATTTCATCCCCGAATATTCAGTATTGAAACCGCCTGTAAGCTCCTGGTCTGCCTCTGCAAGGTCAAATGGGGCACGATTTATTTCGGCAGTAGAAGCAATTATAAAAATTACGAATGCTATAATTGCAGGTATATGACCTTTGAAAATCCACCATCCGTTTTGTTGGCTGTTTATTATTTCTCCCAAACTTGTATTGCCGCTTAATACAACTATTGCAATAAGCGACAGCCCAACTGATAATTCGTAACTAACTATTTGTGCTCCGCTGCGCATTGCACCAAGAAGTGAATATTTGTTGTAGCTTGACCAGCCTGCCATAAGTACCCCAAGTACACTAAGCGATGATACTGATGAAACATAAAGAACTCCGATATTAATATCGAAAATACTGAAATTTTTTGCAAAAGCAAGTGGTGCAATTGCCATCATTGCTGCAACTACAACTATAAAAGGTGCAAGATTAAACAAGAATTTGTCTGATTTAGAAGGTGTCAAACCCTCTTTAAACAATAATTTTACTGTATCTGCCACAATTTGCAATGTGCCTTGAGGTCCAACTCTGTTAGGTCCCAGTCTTAATTCCATAAAAGCAGCTACACGCCTTTCCATCCACCCAAGAAAAAAACAAAGTAATACAAGTGAAATTAAAAGTGTTATTCCTATTATAGTAAGTTCTGTTATTAAAAGAATTAAATTATTCCCAATATTACTGCTTAACAAATTATGGATATAAGTTGAAAATCCTGAAAGACTATATAAAATTACACTTTTCATTTATCTGTCAATATCTGGTATTACAAGATCTATAGTAGCCATAATAGCAACAAGGTCGCCTATTTTATATCCTTTGGCAATTGTAGGCAAAACAGAAAGATTAGAAAAATTAGGCGAACGATATTTAATTCTATATGGGCTGCTCATTCCTTCACTTACTATATACACACCAAGTTCTCCTCTTGGTGTTTCTACTCTTTGGTAAAATTCTCCCTTTGGTAGTTTAATTACATTTTTAGTTTTTTCTTGAAAATCGCCTTCAGGTATATTGTCTATAAGTTGTTCGATGATTGAAACAGATTGTTTCATTTCTTTCATCCGTATCAAATATCTTGAGTAACTATCACCTTCTGTATCGAGAATTTCTTCAAAATCTACAGAAGGATATGCGCTATATGGTGCCCATTTTCTAATATCGCAACTTAGTCCCGAAGCTCTGGCAGTGGGTCCTGTAACACCATACGAAAGAGCATCTTCTTTGCTTAAATACCCAACCCCTTTAGTTCGGTTAATAAATATTACATTACCTGTGAGAATATCATCATATTCTTTGAATTTTTCTTTAATCTGTTTTAAAACTTCTTTTGTTCTTTTTTGAAAATTTGGATGAATATCGTTCATCAATCCTCCCGGAACCATGTAGTTTTGGGTAAGTCTTGCACCGCAAGTTTCGTCCATTATATCAAGTATTGCTTCGCGTTCTCTGAATGCATAAAAAAATGGGGTAACAGCCCCAAGGTCTAATCCTGTGCTTGCCCACCACAATTGATGTGACGATAGTCTTGTAAGTTCTGATAAAATTGTTCTTACCACTTTTGCTCTTGGCGTAGCTTCTATCTGCAAACCCTTTTCTACGGCAAGTGCACAAGCCTCGTTGTTTATATGTGCAGCAAGATAATCCATGCGGCTTGTGGCAAAAATAAAATTGCGGTACGAAAGCCGTTCACTCATTTTTTCAATCGAGCGATGTATATATCCCAAATGAGGCTGAATTTTAATAATTGTTTCTCCATTGAGCCATACTTTTAGGTGCAATACACCATGAGTAGAAGGATGCTGAGGTCCGATATTTATAACAAATTCGCCTTCTTTAGTTGTATAATCTTCTTCTATCAGTCCTCTCATAGTTCTATCATATTTGGGTCTATATAATTTTTACGAAGCGGATAACCGTTCCAATTATCATCTAAAAAAATTCTTCTCAGGTCAGGGTGATTTTTAAATTTTATACCAAATAAATCAAAAACCTCTCTTTCATGAAATTCGGCAGTTTTCCATAAATTACAAACAGTTTCTGTTTCGGGGTTTTGATAATCAGAAATAATAGATTTTACTACCAAAATATGCTTATGTGTTTTTGATAATAAGTGGTAAACCATTTCAAATTTATCAATTCTGTCAATACATGTTAAGCAAAATAAGTAGTCGAAAGATGTGTTTTCCGAAATTTTAATGTTTTCAAGAAATGGAAATAACTTGTCAGATGCAATTTGTATTTCGAGAAACTCTCCAGTTTCTACAAATACAGCTTCCGGCAATAATGAATGTAAATAAATTTTAAATTCTTCGTTATTCATTTATTTTTTTTCTTTCTTGAAATATTTTTCGTGTCTTATTTTTTCCTGTAAGGTAAGCATAGAATGTAATAATGCTTCGGGTCTTGGAGGGCAGCCTGGCACATAAACATCAACCGGGATAATATGGTCAACTCCTTTTACCACAGAATATGTATTATAAAAAAAAGGACCACCCGAAATTGTGCATGCTCCCATTGCTATTACATATTTTGGATCGGGCATTTGGTCGTACAATCTTTTAAGTACCGGAGCCATTTTCATTACAATAGTTCCTGCTACTATTATTAAATCAGATTGACGTGGGGTAGCTCTGGCTACTTCAAAACCAAATCGCGACCAATCGTATTTTGCATCGGCTGCCGACATCATTTCTATAGCACAACAACTTGTGCCAAATACAAGAGGCCACAGCGAATTTGAACGTGCCCAATTAATTATATCATCGAGTTTGGTAGTAAGAAAACCACCATTTTCAGTCTGATGCAACTGACCCGGAAAAACTAAATCTGCAGTTTTCTTATTGCTCATTTCCATTCAAGTGCTCCTTTTTTCCATGCATATAGTAAACCCAAAAATAAAATAAACATAAATATAACTATTTCCACAAGGGCAACTATACCTATTTGCTTTACTGCAATAGCCCATGGGTACATAAATACAAGTTCTACATCAAATATCAAAAAAATCAAAGCAAACAGGTAATATCCTACGTTAAACTGAATCCAAGATGTGCCCGAAGTTTCAACTCCACATTCATAAGGCTCGCCCTTTTGTGCATTTTTTGATGATTTTGCCAGTATAAGCGAGATTACGATACCGGCTCCTGCAAAGCCAATTCCGCAAATTAGCAACATTATCAACGCCGGAGTACCCATTTTACTTAAAATTTATTAGGTGTCAAAATTAATTAATGTTTACTCAATTAATGCAATGATTTGTGTCAATTTATTTTGCTTTATTTTTAGTAAATCTTTTTTTGTTCAGTCAAATAATTTTACAAATAGAAACTATTGTATTTTAATTGATATAAAAAGTGTAAAATTATTTTAGAAAATATAATCTAAAATTTCACTTAAAACGTATTAAACAGTCAGTTCATAGTTTTTTAAAACTTATGATTGACTTGAGAGGTTAATTTAGCAGACTCAAATTTTTTTTTAATGAGATTTTATTTAATTTATTTTAACTTGTTTATTTTTTCTCTTGGGGCTTTTGCCCAGCAAGGCGTAATAAAGGGAAAGGTAACTGACGATAAAAAAACATCCGTTGCTTTTGCTTCGGTTTATCTTATAAAAGCATCAGATAGCAGCAGTATAACTGGCACAACAACAAATGAAAATGGTTTTTTTATTATTGAAAAACTTCAACTACAGAAATATCTTGTAAGAATAAAAAGTGTAGGATATGCTGATAAATGGGTAACAGCAGAACCAACTTACGAAAAGCAAACTATAACTCTTGGTTCTATATTTCTAACCGAAACTGGCAAAGATCTTAAAGAAGTAGAGATAGGTGCAGAAAGAAAATTACTTGAAAATAATATTGATAAAAAAACTTTTACAGTTGATAAAAGCATAATAAGCCAAAGTGGAAGCGCTGTTGATGCTCTTGAACAGATTCCATTAATAACTACTGATGAAAATGGTAATTTGCAGTTAAGAGGTTCAGGAGCAATTTTGATTTTAATAAATGGAAAACCTACCGGAATGAGAGGAGAAAGTATTCAAACTATTTTAAAACAAATTCCCGCTAATTCAATAGATAAAATAGAAGTAATTACCAATCCATCTTCTAAGTATGATGCCGAAGGAGCAAATGGTATTATAAACATAATTTTGAAAAGAAATAAAAATGCCGGTTTTAACGGAAATGTTAATGCTCAAATAGGCACAAGAGATAAATACAATCTCAGTGCAGGGTTAAGTTATAATAAAAACAAAATAAATCTCAATTTAAACTATGGTTTCAGATATAATTACAGATTATGGAATGGTTATTTGAAAAGACAAAGTTATGATGGAGATTCAGTTTATTATTTTGATACAGAAAATAACGGCAGAAACAAGAGTATATCAAATACCGCTGGTATTAGCTTTGATTATTATTTGAACAAGCACAATTCAATTTCATTGAGCGCTTCTGGTAATTTAGGAACATCAAACAACCCTGAGTATATTAAATATTTTGAATATGATTTTATACGTACCCCTTTTGCTCAATACTCAAGGCAAAACAATATTAATGGTAAAAGTTTTTTTTATAATTTCGGTTCGCTTTACAAAAAAACTTTTGATAAAAGTAAAAAAGAATTTACTGTATCTGCCAATTATACACTTAATAATGATTCAAATATAAACACAGGATTAAACAGCTATACCAAGTTCAATTTCTTGCCAAAAGACAGCATAGCATTACATCGTAGAAATATTAATTTTTCAAAAAATCAAAACTCTTTGTTTCAGGCAGATTATGTACTTCCATTTAAGGGTGAGCAAAAACTTGAAACCGGAATTAAAACAACTTTTAGAAACTATGATAACAATATGCAGATAAAACAATCTGATGAATCAACTAAATACTGGTTTATAGATAGTTCTCTGTCTAATCATTTTGTGTATGATGAAATAATTAATGCTGCATATATAAATTTTTCCGGAATTTTTAAAGATATAGGATATCAGTTAGGCACACGTGCGGAGCATACTTATACTGATGGTGAACTAAAATTTAAGAACAAAGATGTAGGATATAGCAGATTAGATTTTTTTCCGAGTTTCTACTTGTTTAAGAAATATAAAAAGTTACACGAATTTAAAATCAATTACACACGCCGAATAGAACGCCCTTCTGTATGGCAGCTAAATCCATTTAGCGACTTAAGCGACCCTAAAAATATAAGAACCGGAAATCCTGACCTAAAACCTCAGTTTATAAATAGCTTTGAATTAGATTATGTTTTTACAGATAAAAAAATAATGACAAATCCGGGTTTGTATTACAAGCAAACCAACAACCTGATGTGGAGGTACATTTATTATAGCGACTATGTAAGTTATGTAACTTTTGAAAATATAGGTACATCATACAACTACGGAATAGACTGGATTACTACTTATAATTACAGTAAATGGCTAAATACAATGACAAGTATAACTGCATACTTTAATAGAATGAAAGGTTCACTTGGAAATTTTACGTTTGATAATTCAAATTGGAATGCAAACCTGAAACAAACAGCCAATTTCAAAGTTAAAAAAGTAATAGACTTACAGTTTACATATACCTACCGAACCCCATTTCTTACACCACAAGGCAAGTCATTACCTATGCAATGGCTTGATTTTGGAGGAACAATTCCTGTTTTAAAAGGCAAAGGAATGTTTACAATTACTCTTTCTGATATTTTCAATACACGAAGATTTGCAATGGAGTTACAAATGGATAAAATCGAATCGCAGTTTAGCAGAAAAATGGAAAGCAGAATTCTTTATATTGGTTTCAATTACAGGTTTGGAAAAACAGTAAGTGGTAATAAAACTAAGAAAAGAGAACAACAAGAACAGAAAAATGAGGATATGGGTTTTTAATACACAAACTATATAATTGCTATATTTGAACCTTAATTTCTTAAAGTAAAAAATTACAAAAATTGAATATTAAGGTAAGCCAGACAAACATATCTGACACTAAATTTATAATAATTTCATTATACATAATTCTTTTAATTTTAGGATTAAATTTTCATGAAATGTGGCGAGACGAGTATGAAGAATACTTGCAGGCAAGAGATTCGGGAGCAATATTTGGATTAAAAAACACAATGTCACAAGGACATGCAATGCTATGGCAATCGTGTCTTTGGATTATTACCCGAATTACACACAATCCAATTTGGATGAAAGTATTACATGGTTTAATTGCAGTTTCATTTGCATATATTTTACTGTACAAAAGTCCTTTTAAAATATGGCAATCAGCTTTGATGTTGTTAGGTTATTTTTTGTTATATGAATATGCGATAATTAGTCGTTGTTATGCGTTTGGGGTTTTGTTTTTCTTTTTGTTTTCATATTCTTATTCAAGAGATAAAAAACTAAAATTAAGTTCTGCAATCATACTTTTTTTGTTGGCTAATACTTCTGTGTATGCAATGATGCTAACAGTAGTAATTGGAATTTGGATATTTATTAATGAAAAATTTTACCTATTTAAAAATGCTGAAAAAAAGCAATATTTATTTTTGATAACTATAGTGTTAGGAATAGTATTAGCCTATTTGCAAATAAAGCCAGATGAAGACAATTCGTTTCCTGTACATAGGGTTATTCTGCCGTTTGACGAATATAGATTTAATGTGGCAATTACTCAGTTTTTCAGTGCTTTTGTGCCTATATGTAAATTTCAAAATCAATTTTTCTGGAACACCAATTTTCTTATGAATAAAATGGGAATAGTAACATGGTATTTACCTTTAATAGTATTTATTATTGTTACAATTCCATTTGTTTCAAAATGGCGTATAGTGTTTTTGTGGCTAATGGGTGTAGCAATTATTCTGTTTTTTCAGTATCATACAGGATTTAGATTTGCCAGATATTACGGTCATTTTTTTATCTTATGGATTGTTTGCTATTGGCTTATGCAGTCATTTTATCAAATTAATTTAAAAATAAATAATATAATTTTTGCTTTTATAATTTTAATTCAGGCAATAGGCGGAGTAATGATGTATAATGCTGATAGAACAAAAAAATTCTCAACAGGATATGATGCGGCAAAATGGCTTAAAAAAAATGGATATTCAAAAAATTATATGATTGCAAGCGTAGATTTTGCAATGAGTCCTATTGCTACCGAACTTGATCGCAAGATTTATTATATGCAGCACAAAGCTCTATGCAGTTTTACAAAATGGGATAAAAAGAGACTAAACTCAACATATAAAAAAGATATAATTGAAGCTATTGAAAATGACATAAGTCAAAAGCCTATCATTTTTATTGCAAGCCATCCAATCGAGTATTTTGAGTTTTTTAATAAACATAGCAAAGTAAAAAATGAATTTTTATTTGATAAATATAAGGTAAAAAAAATTGCCTATTTTCCTCCAGGTATTGAGTATTATGAAAGATACTGGATATTTGAAATTACAAGAAACAGTGTTTTGCCCTAAAAAAATTTTACAGTTTAAATTTATTAATTCTGAAATAAGTTTACAATTCTTTATTAGTCCTGAATTGGGTTTATAATAATAGAATTTTTTCGATAATCTTTCTGTTTTGATTTTTGTATTTGAATGATTTTTTTTATCCATGTTTTACACTATTTTGTGTAAACATATTAGAGGACGAAAAACTACACTATTAAAAATTAAAACAGTTATTATTGATTTAGGGTTTTAATTTATACTTTTACACATTGATTGGATATGGAAAAAAAATTATTTCTGCTTGACGGAATGGCTCTGATATACAGGGCATATTTTGCTTTTAACCAAAACCCGAGAATAACGAGTAATGGCTTTAACACATCTGCTGCGTTTGGTTTTACAAACACACTGCTTGATGTTTTAAAAAAAGAAAAACCAACACATTTAGGAATTAGTTTTGATACAGCAGCACCTACTGAAAGACATATTGAATTTATTGAATATAAAGCTCACCGCCAAGCAATGCCCGAAGATTTAAAAAGCAATATACCATATATTTTTAAAATAATAGAAGCCTTTAATATTCCAATGTTTAATATAGATGGGTTCGAAGCTGATGACGTAATTGGAACGCTTGCCAAAAAAGCAAAATCAAAAGGTTTTGTTACATACATGGTTACTCCCGATAAAGATTTCGGACAACTTGTAGATGAAAACATTTTTATATACAAACCCCCGCGTATGGGCAATTCTTTTGAAATTTTAGGAGTAAAAGAAATTTTAAAAAAGTGGGAAATTGACAAAGTTGAAAAGGTAATAGAAATTCTTGGTTTATGGGGCGACTCGTCTGACAATATACCTGGGGTGCCAGGAGTTGGAGAGGTAACAGCCAAAAAACTTGTACAACAATTTGGAAGTATTGAAAATTTGATTGAAAATTCATCAATGCTCAAAGGAAAGCTTCAAGAAAATATTGAAAAATTTGCCAGCCAAGCCTTGCTTTCAAAAAAACTTGCCACTATCAACATAAATGTTCCTATTGAGTTTGACGAAAAAGTTTTAGAAATTTCCGAACCTGATATTGGTAAAATTAAAAAGGTTTTTTCCGAACTCGAATTTAAAACTTTAACAAATCGAGTACTGGGAACAAATATAGTTTCGTCACAAGCTCAGATTGTACAAACTGATTTGTTTGGAAATTCTACTTTTATTGAGAATGAATCAAAATCATTAGATGAAAATCACTCATTAAAAAACATAAATAATGTAAGGCATGAATATAAACTCGTAAATAATGAAAATGAATTTAACACTTTAATTTCAGAATTTAGTAAGCATAAATCATTTTGTTTTGATACTGAAACTACCGGACTAAATGTTTTGACTGCAGAAATTGTAGGACTTTCTGTATCTTTCGAACCTCACAAAGCATGGTACATTTATTTTAACAATAACAGAAAAGAAACTCTTGAAAAAATAAACAAGTTAAAACCTTTTTTCGAAAATCCTGAAATAGAGATAATAGGTCAGAATATTAAATACGATTTGGCAATTCTTAAAAATTATGGAATTGATTTAAAAGGAAAATTGTTTGACACAATGCTTGCTCATTATTTACTCGAACCAGACCAAAAACACGGAATGGATTTTTTATCAGAAAAATATCTTAATTACACACCGGTTTCTATTACAGAACTTATTGGCAAAAAAGGAATAAACCAACTTAATTTTAAAGATGTAGAACCGGAAAAGGCAAAAGAATACTCATGTGAAGATGCCGATATTACTTTGCAATTAAGTGAAAAATTCAAACCATTATTAAAAAATGAAGAAACCGAAAATATACTAAATGAAATAGAAGCACCACTTATACCAGTGCTTGAAAATATGGAGCGTGAAGGGGTTGCTATTGATAAAACAGTTTTGAAAGAATTGTCAGGTACACTTCAGACAGAAGCAAATGAAATAGAAAAAGAAATATATAAACTTGCCGGAGTAAAATTTAATATTGCAAGTCCGCGTCAATTAGGTGAAATACTATTTGATAACCTGAAACTTGATTCAAAAGCCAAAAAAACAAAAACAGGACAGTATCAAACAGGAGAAGAAGTTTTGTCTGCACTTTCAGGAATACATCCATTACCGCAAAAAGTACTTGATTACCGCGAAATACAAAAGCTCAAATCTACATATATTGATTCTTTGCCACAATTAATTAATCCAAATACCAAAAGAGTGCATACTTCTTTTAATCAGGCAGTGGCAGCCACCGGACGATTAAGCAGCAATAATCCAAATCTTCAAAATATACCAATAAGAACAGAAAAAGGAAAAGAAATTCGCAAAGCATTTATACCACGCGATGAATACCATACATTGCTTAGTGCAGATTATTCTCAGATTGAATTAAGAATAATAGCATCAATAAGCAAAGATAAAAGTATGATAGAGGCTTTTGATAAAGGAATGGATATTCATACAGCAACAGCATCTAAAGTGTGGAATGTACGGGCTGAATTGGTTGACAGCGAAATGAGAAGAAAAGCTAAAACAGTAAATTTTGGTATTATTTATGGAATCTCAGCATTTGGATTATCTCAAAGAGTTGGTATTTCGCGGACAGAAGCAAAAGAAATTATTGATAATTATTTTGAAAATTTTTCTGGAATAAAACAATATATGGAAGACACAATTTCATTTTGTAAAAAATATGGATATGTGAAAACACTTACAGGACGTCGTCGTTATATTAGAGAAATAAACAGCAGTAATCATACTGTTGCAGGATTTGCAGAGCGAAATGCTATAAATGCACCAATACAAGGTACAGCAGCAGATATGATAAAACTTGCAATGATTGATATTTACAAAAAATTAAATGAATTAAATATTGGCACTAAAATGATTCTTCAGGTTCATGACGAACTTGTGTTTGATGTGCCTAAAAATGAACTTGAAATAGTAAAACCAATAATTAAAAAATCAATGGAAAATGCCCTGAAACTTGAAGTCCCGGTAATTGTAGAAACCGGATACGGCACAAACTGGTTAGAGGCTCACTAAAAATTTATTGAATAGTTACCTTATCGGTATAGCCTATTGATTGCTTTATAAAAGCATAATTTTTAGAGCTAACTGCTGAATAATTTATTTTGTAATTAATAACTTGTACAGAACCTTTACCAACGCCAAGTTTAGCAATCTCTGTTTTTGGAATACTTAATTGCTTGTAGGAACTTGCCAGTGTTTTCTTGTAAGTAGCCGAAGGACCTTTTATAATTATTATTACAGAGTCGCTCTGGCTGCTTGACGACCATGTTAAAAGATAATCATAATCACTCAGCATATTTACAAACTCAGGAAGACTTGGCGTAGCCGGAAAGCCCGAATCGTCTTTATTATAAATTGTAGGCACGCCGGTGCTGGTATTACCCGTAGCTTGCCAGAAAACCTGATTTGAAAACGGAATTCCGTTTGGTTCACTTGCAGTGGGTACCATAAAATAAATTGAATTATCGGCTTTATAACAAGTCTTTGCATTTATTGTAACATTGCCTGCATCTAATTTCATTGCAGAGTTTTGGTTTTTATAAAATGCGGCATAGCATGTACCAATATTTGTCTCAACTGTATTGTTTAAAGTGGTAGTTCTTATTGCTGTTAAAATACCATCTACGGCATTTATTACAGGAAAAGTAACAACAGGTGGTACGGGAGGTTCTACTATGTCGTCTCCCTTATCTTTACAATTATTAAGAAAAATTAAAAGAAACACAAAAAATGAAGTGATAAATATTTTTTTCATATATATATATTTCAAAACTATGTTTTAAAAAAAACTTAAACAAGAAAAAAGGTAAAAATTAAGTAAGAATTATCTCAAATCAATTTCTATTACTCCTGGCTTTGATTTTTTATCAAAGCTAAAGAAAGAATCGTCAAGAGTAACATTTGGAGTAAGTTGTATAATTTCATACAGAGATTCTATCCCGTTTTTGTTCAATACAGTCATATCCATTATTTTTTGTGCCATTTTGTCAATTGTAAGCTTTACTTTGAAAAAAGGTTTCTTTTTATCTGTAGGCGTAAGTTCAATATGTTGAGTAACTATATTCCCTTTTTTACCTTCACCAATAAATTTTGATAAAAATCCTTTTTCATAAACTGTAAAAATTTCACTTGGATTAATATCTGTTTTTTTGGTGTTGTAATCGCTTATTTGTACTTCGTTTACATCTTTTAGGTAAGTCCACATTGTTTTTCCGTCACAGTAAATTTCTTGTCCGTCCATTTCAACTCTGAATTTTTTACCTTTAACATATAAAATTCCTTTTTCGCTTTGTGAACTTTTATTCTGTTTGTTTATTATTTTTATTTTAAAATCAGCTTTTATAGTCTTAAAAGACTTATATTTTTTACTTACTTTTTCAAGAATTTTACCTGCATCTTTATCAAAATTTACAAATGCTGAAGTTGTAACTAAAAAGATAGACACAACAGACAAATAAAGAAAATTTAATATGATTTTTTTACTTTTAGATTTCATTTTTTTAATATTTCTTGCAATACGTGTTCCAAACTTTGTTCATCTTTAATCAAGACTTCTCTTGCCTGACTACCTTTGAATGAACCTACAATATTAGCAATTTCTAATTGATCTATCAAGCGTCCGGCTCTATTATATCCAATTTTTAATTTTCTTTGTAATAGAGAAGTACTTCCTTGTTGGTTGTTTACTATTAATCTTGCTGCATCTTCAAACATGCTGTCCCAGTCGTCAGGAGCCATATCGTCAATATCAGTTTCGCCTTCTTCATCCTCTACTTTTGGCAGTATATATGCATTTGGATAAGCTCTTTGAGCCCCAATAAATGATGTAATTTTTTCAACTTCGGGGGTATCTACAAATGGGCATTGAAGCCTTAATATATCGTTTCCATTTGAAAATAACATATCGCCTCTGCCTACTAATTGGTCTGCACCATTGGCATCTAATATGGTTCTACTATCAATTTTTGAGGTTACTCTAAATGCAATTCTTGCCGGAAAATTAGCTTTTATTGTACCTGTAACAATATTTACAGACGGACGTTGAGTTGCTAATACAAGATGAATGCCTATTGCTCTTGCTAGCTGAGCAAGCCTTCCTATCGGGTGTTCTACCTCTTTTCCTGCTGTCATTATAAGGTCAGCAACTTCATCAATTATTAAAACTATATAAGGCAAAAATCTATGTCCTTCATTTGGGTTTAGTTTTCGATTAATAAATTTTGCATTGTATTCTTTAATGTTTCTAACCATTGCTTGTTGTAGCAATTCATACCGGTTGTCCATTTCAAGACAAAGAGATTTTAGAGTTGTTATAACCTGTCTGTTATCTGTAATTATAGCTTCTTGATCTCCGGGTAATTTAGCTAGATAATGTCTTTCTATTGTTTTAAAAAGAGTTAATTCAACTTTTTTTGGGTCAACAAGTACAAATTTTAGTTCAGAAGGATGTTTTTTGTACAATAATGAAATAAGTAAAGCATTTAATCCTACTGATTTTCCTTGTCCTGTGGCTCCTGCCATAAGCAAATGAGGCATTTTGGTCAAGTCTGTTACATAAACCTCATTCGAAATTGTTTTTCCAAGACAAACCGGCAAATCCATATCTGTTTTCTGAAATTTCTGACTTAAAAGCATGGTTTTCATTGAAACAATTTTTGGATTTTTATTTGGAACTTCTATCCCTATCGTTCCTTTCCCGGGTATTGGTGCAATAATTCTTATTCCTAATGCAGCCAAACTTAATGCAATATCATCTTCGAGATTTTTTATTCTTGAAATTTTAATACCTGCCGATGGTATTATTTCAAAGAGTGTAACTGTGGGTCCGGTTGTGGCTTTAATGCTTGAAATACCTATATTGTAATTTTTAAGAGTTTCTACAATCATGTTTTTACTTTTCTCAAGTTCTTCAATGCTTACTTCTTTGTTTGTGTCGTTGCCGTAGTCGTTTAGAAACTCTATATCTGGCATCTGAAAATCTCTTAAATCTAATTTTGGGTCATAAGGTGTATTAATATCATTATGTTGTATAATTGGTTCTTTTATTATTAAAATCGGTTCTTCAAAATCTTCTTGAATTTCTTCGTCTTCAGTTTCTTCAATTTCAAGAGCTAATTCATCATTAGTTATTGATTTTTTTTCATCTTTACCATCTTTTATACTTATACTAAAATCAAAAGTATTTTCATCAGATTTATCTATTTCAATCTTATCTTTTTCAAAGAGTGTATCTCCCGAATATACCTGGTTTTCGTAAATTTCGCTATCGTCTGTTAAGGTGTCGTTTTTTGTGTCAGGTGTTTCTTTTGTAAATAATTTGTTTAATCCTATAGGTTCGTATCCAAATATAGCCCAAACGGCTAAGTATGTGTATAAAACAATGAAAATTATTAACCCCGGAAGAGCAATTATATCTTTTATTTCTTGAAATAACCATAAACCTATTTGCCCTCCAAAATTAGGATTAATATAATTATGAAAAGTACCTGCTAAAAGTAGTACCCAAATACCGGCAATTGTAATATTCTTTAGCCATATCAGTGGTTTAATAAGTTTTTTATTTACCAATAAATAAATACCGTAATGTAATGCATAAACAGGAATTACAAAAGACAATATTCCAAAGCCGGTAAACATAAATTTATATGCGAATTTTGCCCCCAATAAACCCATCCAGTTTCTTATTTCAAAGTCATTTTTAGTATCAAACATACTTTCTGATGAGCCTTGTAAAATGCTCAAATCAGATTTCCAATAAATGAAAAACGAAATGAGTGACGCTAAAGAAAAAAGTGCAAAGCATAATAAAAGCAATCCTACTATTTTTCGTGCAGATTCATCTTTTAAAAAAATAAAATTTTTTACTTCAGTAAAATTGGTTCCGTTTTTTTCTGATTTATTATTTTTTGATTTTCCGGTTTTTTTTTCGGCAAACTCATCCTCAAAATCATTTATGTTTTTTTTTGAATTAACTGACATCACTTACTTTTTATAATACGAAGTAAAATTTCGTGTAAGATTCCAAATATAACTAATTGAAAAATTTTAATTAAAAACCTTTTTAAAAACGAATGTGGATAATAGTTTATTTTATATAAAACACTTTGCCATCTTCGGCAACATCTGTTTTTTCGTAAATAGTTCTCGCTTCGGCAAGCATATCTTCTGTTTCGTTATATCTTGATGAAAAATGCCCTAAAATTAGCAACTCAGCATTACATAATTTGGCAAATTCAGCAGCTTGAACACATGTGCTGTGATAGGTCATTTTTGCTTTGTCTAATAGATTATTCATGTAAGTTGATTCGTGGTAAAGTAATTTAGTGTTTTTGAAAAAAGTTGAAATTTCGGGCAAAAACAAAGTATCTGTAATATATGTATAGGTATGCCTTATTTTTTTGAAAATTGTATATTCTTTAAAATTATAAACTTTGTTTTCTATGTTAAAATTTTTACCCAATTTAAAACTTTGTGCTGCCTGAAGAGGCAATCTGCTTTTTTCAAACTTGTCTTTTATTATATTTATTAAAGAAACCTTATATTCAAAATGATAACCAAAACACATAATTCCATGTTGAAGCGGAAATGATGAAACCTGTATATTTTCTGTTTTATAAATATTGCGTTTTTTATTGCCCGAAATTTCTATAATTACAAGTTCGTAAGTAGGAAATCCAGGGATAATATTAATACTAGTAGAAATGATTTTTTTTAAACCCTTTGGACCAAATACAGTAAGTTTTTCCTTCCTTCCATATAACGACAGAGTATTTAATAAACCAGGCAAACCAAGAAAATGGTCGCCATGTAGATGACTAATAAATATCACATCAATTTTATATACACTGATTTTGTATTTTATCAATTGCCATTGAGTTCCTTCACCACAATCTATCAGAAATATTTTATCATCCATTTCAAGAATTTGGGCGGTATTATAACGGATTAGAGATGGTACAGCAGCGCCACATCCAAGTATTGTAAGTTTGCTCTCAGTGCTAATGTTTTTCAAAATAGTAAATTAATTATTTATGAAAAATAGTTTTGCAATTTTAAGTTTTTAATTTCGCATTAAAAAAAATAATAATATTGAAATCATTAAATAAAACAGCACTTGTTACAGGTGCAACTTCAGGAATTGGTAAAGCTACAGCAATAATGTTGGCAAATCATGGTTTTGATTTGATTATTTGTGGTAGAAGAACTGATAGGCTTGCAGAACTCAAAAAATTATTAAAAAATAAAGGAGTAGAAATTTATTTTGAATCTTTTGATATAAGAAAACTGGATGAAGTTAATCATTTTTTTGAGTCTTTACCTCAAAGGTGGAAAAAAATTGATGTATTAATAAATAATGCAGGACTTGCATCGGGATTAAGCTCTATTGACAAAGGTGAAATTGATGACTGGGAAAAAATGTTGGATACTAATGTAAAAGGTTTGTTGTATGTTACAAAAAACACTATACAGCTAATGCAAGAAAGTCAATCAGGTCATATAATAAATATTGTAAGTATTGCCGGCAAAGAAGTTTATCCTTATGGGAATGTATATTGTGCTTCAAAATTTGCTGTTGACGCACTTACCAAAGCTATGAGAAGAGAACTTGCAGAAAAAAATATAAAAGTAACAGGGATATACCCTGGTGCAGTAGAAACAGAATTTTCACTTGTAAGATTTAAAGGAGATAATGCAAAAGCATCAAAAGTATATGAGGGATTTGAAAACCTTGTGGCTGAAGATATTGCAGAAGCTGTGCTTTGGAGCATTACAAGACCTGAGCATGTAAATATAAACGAAATAGTTATTATGCCCAAAGCACAACCGGCAGCAGGAATTATAATAAAAAAAATAGACTAATATCCAGAAGCCCCTGTTAACATCAAATCGCGGGTATGTATAGCCATTACCGGTATCGGCGAATGATTAATGAGTTGCTGAGCACCTGTGCCCATAAACCAATTAAGCAATACTGTTTCTGACATCATCAATATTAACCCACCTTTTTTTTCTTTTGCAAAATCAATACATGCCTGAGGCAAATTATTGGCTTGTCTCAATTCGTAAGTATGATTAATTTCTTTTTCATCAAGATAATCCTGAACTTGTCTGGCATAAATATTTAGTTTTTTATGTACATCTTCATTTTTAGTTTTTGTAAGAGAAACTATGTGAACAGTAGATTTAAAAGCCTTTGCCATAATTAAAGAGTAAGGTACTTTTTGGCGTGTATCATCACTATCGTCAAGAGGTAAGATGATATGTGAAAAATCAGAATTGATTGCTGATTCCTGAACACTTATTACCGGACAATTTGATGCACCAACTACTCGTAGAGTATTACTGCCTGCCCAAAATGGCTGAAATCCATTTACACCATGGGATCCCATTAAAATCAAATCAGCTTTCATTTCCTTTTCCAGATGAGAAATTTCGCGACTTACGTTTCCCTGCTTTTCGATGTAATGAATTTTAACACCAAAGGGAGTAGCTTTTTCCTGTAATTCGGCAGAATAATTATTGTTTGAATTCTTACCTTTTACATAAACTACATACAAGTCGGTTCTAAATGCTCTGCATGTTTTTAATGCTTTGTCTAATGCTACTAACGATGCGGGAGAATCGTCGTAGGCAAGTAAAATTTTAGTAAATTTATAATCCATATAATATTGTATTTATTAATTCGAAAATAATAAAAAATTCAAATTATTTCTACTAATATATTAAATGAATTTTTAATAAACTAATCTTCAATAATTATTTTTTAAAATAGTTGTAATAAATTTTGGATATTTATTTGTATTCTATTGGTTGACAAAGAATGCTTAGAGATTGCTGAAGATATTAAAGTCTAATTTACAAAATATCTATATTTGCAGCAAAAATATGCTCAGAACAAATACATGTGGCGAGTTGAGAATTACAGACACAGGTAAAGAAGTTGTACTATGTGGATGGCTACAGCGATTTCGCGATATAGGAACTATTGGATTTATTGATTTAAGAGACCGATATGGAATTACTCAACTTTCGTTTGACCAGAATAGAAATAAAGAAATTTTTGAAGCAGCCAAAAAACTAGGGCGAGAATATGTTTTACAAATAAAGGGAATAGTTGCTGAACGAACTTCAAAAAATGAAAAACTGCTAACCGGGGATATTGAAGTAATTGTAAATGAAATAAATGTACTTAATCAATCAAAAACTCCTCCTTTTACTATAGAAAACGAAACAGATGGCGGAGACGAGCTGAGGATGAAATACAGATATATTGATTTAAGAAGAGAAATTGTTCGCAAAAATCTGGAACTTAGACATACCATTTCAAAATTTGCAAGACAATACCTCGACTCACAAAATTTTATCGAAATAGAAACGCCGGTTCTTATTAAATCTACCCCTGAAGGAGCAAGAGATTTTATTGTACCTTCAAGATTAAATCAAGGGGAGTGGTATGCTTTACCTCAAAGCCCTCAAACATTTAAGCAATTGCTTATGGTAAGCGGATTTGACAGATATTATCAAATTGTAAAATGTTTTAGAGATGAGGACTTAAGAGCCGACAGACAGCCTGAGTTTACACAGATAGACTGTGAAATGAGCTTTGTTGAACAAGAAGATATTCTTAACACATTTGAAGGTATGATTAAGAATATTTTTAAAAATGTAAAAAATTTGAGTTTTGAAAAATTTATAAGGATAACTTATGAAGATGCAATGAAGAACTATGGTAGCGATAAGCCTGATATGCGTTTTGAAATGAAATTTGTTTACTTAGATAATGTAGCTCGAGGTTTTGGTTTTAATATTTTTGATGATGCAGAAACAATAATTGCCATAAACGTAAAAGGTGCTTCAAATTATACAAGAAAGCAATTAGATGAACTTACCGAATATGTTAAACGTCCGCAAATAGGAGCTAAAGGATTAATATATTGCAGAGTGAATGAAGATGGAACATTAAAATCTTCAGTTGATAAGTTTTATAACGAAGAAGCACTTAAGTTGTGGGTAAAAGAATGTAATAGTGAAAAGAATGATTTGATTCTTGTACTTAGCGGAGATTTGAATATAACTAGAAAACAAATGAACGAACTCAGGCTTGAAGTTGCAAAAATGCTGGGACTTAGAAATCCTGAAAAATTTGTTCCATTATGGGTTACAGATTTTCCATTACTTGAGTTTGATGAAGATTCAAACCGGTGGCATGCAATGCACCATCCTTTTACATCGCCCAAAATAGAGGATATTGAACTTTTGAAAACAAACCCGGGAAAAATAAGGGCAAATGCTTATGATTTGGTAATTAATGGTGTTGAAATAGGTGGAGGAAGTATAAGAATACACGATAGATTTTTACAACAACAAATGTTTTCATTGCTTGGTTTTACAGAAGAACAAGCACAATACCAGTTTGGTTTTTTGATGAATGCCTTTGAATATGGAGCTCCACCACACGGAGGAATAGCATTTGGGTTCGATAGGTTATGTTCACTTTTTGGAGGCTCAGAAACTATACGCGATTTTATTGCATTTCCAAAAAACAATAACGGAAGAGATGTAATGATTGATGCACCTTCAGAAATAAGTACAGAGCAAAAAAAGGAACTTGGGATTAAATAAAATAAGTTAGTTTTTTTTAACTATTCCATATTTTCCAGCTTTCTTCTGCTTGTATATAAAGTGCATTAAGTCCATTTAAGGTAATACAGCCTTTTTCTTCACCTTTTTTCATAAATAAGGTTTGTGTAGGGTTGTAAATCATATCAACTAAAATGTTTTTATCATTGAGCAGATGATATGGTATTTCGGGGCAATTATATGGATGAGGAAACATTCCCAAAGGTGTAGTATTAACAATTAAATTATAGTTATTCAGCAAATCTCTGTCAATTTGATTGTAATTGATAATTTCATTACCGGTTTTATCTCTGGATACGCACTTATAAAATATATTCAATTGATTAAGCACAAAACAAACTGTTTTAGAAGTACCGCCTGTACCAAGTACGAGGCAGCCATTTATTTTTTCCTTTTCAAATTTGCTTAAAGTACTTATTATCCCAAAATAGTCTGTATTATATCCTTTCCATTGGTTTCTATCGCATTTTATTGTATTTACTGCTCCTATTAGTTTGGCTTCATTACTTATATCATCTAAAAAATGTATAACTGTTTCTTTGTAAGGAATAGTTACATTTAGCCCTACCAAATTTTTGTTTTTTAAAGTTAAAATTTCATTTATGTTTTCTAATTCATAGAGATTGTAAAAATGATTTTCTAAATTTAACGATTTAAATTTTTCTTCAAAATATCTTTTAGAAAAAGAATGAGATAAACGTAACCCAATTAAACCAAAAGTTTTCATTTGATTATGTTATCTTTATAATCTTCAATTTTTTTTCTAAACTCTTCAGGCAATTTCTTATAAATATTACTAAAGAAAAACACAGTGCCAAAAGTATAATAAGTTCCACTAAAACGAGTAGATGTATTATTTCCCAAAACAATTCTGCTCCCTAAACCACCACTTACTCCTATCCACCAAGTAGCAGAATATAGAAAATTTAATCCACTTTCTATCGGAAAAATTGCTGTGTTTGATTTGCTTAAAAATTTATTTTGAGGAGAAATATCATAATTTCTTGTATTTGCAGCACCAATGCCAATTCTCAAAGGAATATTTAATGTCCATTTATCAACCTTATAAAATTTATAATACGACTGCAAACCAAAATACCAAAAATTTGATATTTCTCTTTGCTTATACTCATCGGGCTGAAATGAATTATATATCGCAATTTTATTTATCGGTACCGATAACCAGTATATGCCTGCCGAAAAACCTATTTTATTCCCATATTCTGCACCTGCCGAAATTCCTGCAACTTTATTTTTTGTATCGCCAATAAATGTATTGCGAGAAGATAATCCGCCATTGTACTGGGGTTTATAATTTTTTAAATAGTATTTGACTGAATCAATAAATGTAGAATATGAATTGTGGCTAATTAATGAAAGACATAATATAAAAATGAGCCTGAAAACCATATATTTATTTTGCAAAAATAATGAAGTTATTATTTAGTGAAGTTTTTCAAATAATTATAAATAGCAATTATTTGATTAAGTTAAAAAAAGTATAAATATTTGAACAATGAAAAAATTTGGAATAATAAATGGTCCAAATCTCAACCTTACAGGAAAAAGAGAGCCTGAAATATATGGCAATACTACTTTTGATGAGTATATTGAAGAACTTAAAATAAAATTTAATCAAACTGAGATTTATTATTTTCAAAGCAATATTGAAGGCGAAATAATAAATAAAATTCATGAATGGGGAAATACCTTAGATGGGATTGTAATTAATGCCGGTGCGTATAGTCATACAAGTATAGCAATTGCAGATTCAGTAAAAGCTGTAAAAAGTAAGGTTATAGGAGTACATATTTCAAATATTTACCAACGCGAAACGGAACGCCATACAGACTTACTACTCGGAGCATGTATAGGAAATATTTCAGGATTAGGACTTGATGGATACAAGCTCGCTTTAGAATATTTATCAGGCTTATAGATTGGTTTGAGAAAATTTTCTTTTCCCTGAAACAAAAAACTTAAAAACAATGCTCTTGTTATACATTCCATAAGGGCTTATTTGTTTATTCCCGTTGTTTCCGCGTTTTTTAAGCCAGTAGTTTATTTTACCATAAAAAATAATATGAGCTCTTAAAACTGCAGCAATTTCTCTAAATTTAAATTCAGTTAAAAACTTGAATGCAGCCAAACCGTCTAATATAAAACGTATAAATAAAGTAGAAAATAGAACTTTGCTATTCAGATTTTTACATAATAAAAACAAACCGTTTCTAAAGTTTAAATACGTTTTGTGAGGATTGCCAACAGGCAGTGTTCCTCCGCCAATATGATATACAACAGACTGTGGGCAAACCATTATTTTATAACCTAAATTTTTTAATCGCCAGCAAAGGTCAATTTCTTCCATGTGAGCAAAAAAATCTTCATCTAAGCCACCTGACAATTTCCAGTGTTCGGCTCTAATCAAAAAGCAGGCTCCGCTTGCCCAAAAAATTTCTCTTACATCATTATATTGTTTTGTGTCGTTTTCAATATAGTTAAACCAGCGTCCACGGCATAAAGGATATCCGAACTTATCAATAAATCCGCCAGACCCACCAGCATATTCAAACATATTTCGCGAAGTATAATCAAGAAGTTTTGGCTGAATTGCTGCAATATTTTTGTCGCTTTGAGCAAGAAATATCAATGGTTCAAGCCAATCTAAAGTAACTTCAACATCAGAATTTATTAATACATAATAATCAGAATCCAAATTTTGTAAAGCTCTGTTATATCCACCGGCATATCCAAGATTTTCATCAAAAACCAAAACTTTTATTTCAGGATAGTTTTCATATAAAAACTCAACAGAATTATCGGTTGAAGCATTGTCAGCAACTATAATTTCAAAATTCTCATAATTGGTTTTTTTCAAATAAGGCACAAACTTTTCGAGAAAATTTTGAGTATTAAAATTCAGAATTACTATAGAAACCTTAGGCAACATAATAAGTTAAAAAAAAACCCGCCTAAGTTTTTTATAAGCGGGAAATTTGTGGTGTGGGGCGGGATCGAACCGCCGACACAAGGATTTTCAGTCCTTTGCTCTACCAACTGAGCTACCGCACCTCGTTTTTGGGGCTGCAAATATAAAAACATTGTTTTTAAAATCAAATCGTAAAATTTTATTTTTTATTACAATAGTAGTTTAATATATCTTGCATATCAGGCTCGCCAAGTTCATTAGCTTTAGCAAAGTCTTTACAAGCATCTTCGGTGTTTTTAAAATTATTTAACAATATAATTCCTCTATTTTTATAAGCTGGAGAAAATTTTGGATTTTTATCAATACACAGAGTTAAAATATTTTTAGCAGAAACAGAATCTTCCATATTAAGGCGGCAAACTGACTTTAACAACATTGCATTTGCAAAATATTTTGAGCGATGTAACGCACTATCTGCACATAGTTCTGCTTTAATAAAATCATTTGAAATAGTATATAAAACACCTAAATCTGTATATGGAAGGGGTGTTTTATTGTCTGCTTTATTGGCTTTTTCGTAATACAAAATAGCTTGTTGTAGCTCGCTGTTGCCAGTATAAATAAGTGCTGCCTGATATGGTGATATCCAGTCGTTAGAGTCAAGTTCTGTAGCTTTAAGATAATCAGACAGGGCAAAATCGGTTTTGTTTTCTTTGTTTTTATAATAATTTGCTCTTATGCCAAAAGCTCTTGCTATATATGGTGTTTCAGGATTTACTTCAATTATTCTATCTGCAAGGGTTTTATCGCTTTTCCATATATCAGCTTGAAAAAAAGAAATTATTACAATTGCAGAAGCTGCTGTATAAAATGAAGCAAGAGCCTTTGTTTTTTCAAAATATTCAAAAATTAAACCTGCTATAATAAAAAATATACCAATGTTTGCAATATATCCATATCTGTCAGCCACTATAAATAATCTTGAAGGTACAATTTGAAAAACGAAAATAAGACTTGAATAAAAAAACAAAATTCCAAACAGAATAAAGTCTCTTTTTTGTTTGAACTTAAAAATCAGATATGAAATTAAAATAATTATACCTGCTGAAACATAATAAAAAAATGGCAGTAACCCATCAGTCTTTACTGGATATACATAAATAGGTGATAAATTTATAGGCAAAATAATCTTAACTAAATACCAAATTGCTTCATAGCAAAAAATAAAAATATAATCAATATATGTATAAGCACCGGCGCTAAACTTAATATTTATTTCAGTTTCGGTATTTTGTATTGCTATAATCCCAAAAATTAATGAACCTATGAAAAACACCCATTTTTTAGCTATTAAATTAAGATTAAATTTTTGTTTCAATATAAATAAATCAACAACAATAAGTGACAATGGAAATGAAACAGCATGAACTTTAGAAAACAGAGATAATATGAAAAACAGGATAGAATAATAAAGTTTTTTTTTATTTTCACTATTTCTGTAATTAAGATAATAAATTAAAGCCAATATATAAAAACAAGCATACATTACACTGCTTCGGCTTGATATCCACATTACAGGTTCTACTGCTAAAGGGTGTAATGCAAAAAGAAATGTTGTAATTCTTTTCACACTTTGATTTATGCTTATCAATCCACAAAACTTGTAAACAAGAAATATATTGAAAATATGAAAAGCTAAATTTATAAAATGTTGCAGAGTTGCATTGTTTCCTAATATTGCAAAACTTAGTATAGGCAAAGGTTGATACATTAAAACATAATAATTAGAAAAATACTTTATGATACTTGAAAGGCTGAAATTATTTATTTCAGGATAGTCAGAAAAATACTCATTATCGTCAAAATTCAATATATCAAAACTTAAGCCCTTTATATAAACAGCAAAGGCTAAGAATATAATAATTATTAAAAATTTATCATATTTAGCAGAAGTTTTTTTTGCTGTATTTGTCATTTTTCTTAAAGAAAACAAATATTAATTTTACTGCTTCAATTTCAAAATTTTTAAAAAAATGCAAAAAAAAAGTATTTTATTTATCTCAATCTATATTTTAGTTTCATCGTGCTCTACAACTAAACTCGGTAATACAGAATTTCCGGTTTGCGGTATTATATCACTTAGGGATTTAAAAAAAACAGATTGGTTTAAAACTGAGTATGAAAAATATAAAACAGATACTAGCTTTAAAGAATTTATTAATCTTAAAAATTACAATATAACTATAATAGGTGGCAACTGGTGTAGCGATACAAGATTACAACTGCCAAGATTTATAAAAGTGATAGAAGAGTGCGGATACAATAAAAATTCATTGAAAATTTTGTTTGTTGACCGCAAAAAGCAATGTGAAAATTGTAAAGATTCGATAGAAAAATATAAAATAACATTTATACCATTATTTATTATTAGTGACAAATTTGGTGATGAAAAAGGCAGAATAACTGAATCTCCTCAAAAATCAATTGAATCAGATATACTTTCAATTGTTAAAAGAAGATAATTTTGAAATAAGAAGAGATATTAAAAAATCAAAACCAGCTTGAACGCCTTTTTGTACGGTATGAACTGCTAATACCGAGCATACCTAATAAACCTCTAGTAACTTCGCGAACAACAGTACGGGTTACAGCACTCTTAGCTACTTCTTCAAGAATACTTTTTTCGTTATTATTTTCTTGTTTTTCTGTTTCCTGTTGTTCTATAGTTTTCTGTGCAGATTCAATTTTTTTATTAAGTAATTCATAAGCACTTTCGCGGTCTATTTCCCTGTTATATTTACTCACGAGTGCAGAAACAGAAACTAAAGCATTTATTTCATCTGTATTGATTACATCCATTCTAGTGCAAGGCGGACTCATAAGGCAATGAACCAATTGGCTAGGTATTCCTTTTTCATTCAAAACAGTTATTAGTGCTTCGCCAATTCCGAGCTGGGTTATTAAGTTTTCGGTTGAGTAATATGTGGATTCCGGATAATTTTCAGCAGCAGTTTTTATTGCTTTACGATCATTAGCAGTAAATGCTCTAAGTGAATGTTGTACTTTCATACCAAGCTGGGCAAGTACAGATTGAGGTATATCGTCAGGGCTTTGAGTAATAAAAAATATCCCAACACCTTTACTCCTTATTAGTTTTATTATAGTTTCAATCTGGTCAAGCAATGCTTTTGAAGCTTCACTAAATATAAGATGTGCTTCATCAATAAAAACAACAAGTTCAGGTCTGTCAACATCTCCTTTTTCGGGCAATGTATTGTAAATTTCTGCAAGCAAACACAACATAAAAGTGCTAAAGAGTTTTGGTTTCCCTTGTATATCATTTAACCGTAGAATATTTATATATCCATACCCGTTTTCATCTAATCTTATTAGATCATAAACATCAAAAGATGGCTCGCCAAAAAACATATCAGCCCCTTGTTCTTCGAGCATAATCAAATTACGAAGTATTGCCCCCGAAGAAGATGTGCTGATTAATCCATAATTTTTTTCCATTTCATCTTTGCCTTCATTGCTCAAAAATTGTAGTGTTTTTCTGAAATCTTTAATATCTAAAAGAGGAAGATTATAGTCGTCAGCATATTTAAATACAAGAGAAACTACACCAGACTGAATGTCATTAAGTTCAAGCATTTTGCTGAATAATACCGGACCAAACTCACTTACTGTAGCTTTTAGCTTTACTCCAGGTGCATTAGAAATGGTTAATAATTCAACTGGAAGTTTACGTGGTTTCCAGTTTTCGCCGGTTATTTTTGTGCGGTCTTCAATTTTTGGATTTAAAGTGCCAGGTTGAGAAATTCCGCTGAAATCTCCTTTTATATCCATTACAATTGAAGATACACCACATTGCGATAGTTTTTCAGTAATTACTTGTAATGATTTTGTTTTTCCTGTTCCAGTAGCTCCAGCAATTAAACCATGTCTATTAAAAGTTTTTAAAGGTGCTTTTACAAGACAATTAGGTATAGGAGATCCATCTAACACTGCCGCTCCAAGTAATATAGAATCTCCTGAAAAATTATAAGAACCATTAATATCATTAATAAATTTATCAATATCTGCCATAATACAAACCAACATTATTGAAATGAAATTAACAAAATATTTTCATTTGATTTTGATGATATATATAAATTTTAAATAAATATATTATAGTCAATATTATCTTTGCTTTTTTATACCTCAAATATGATATTGCCGTTCACATCTATTATTATTTCATTAGTAATGGCTGCTTTTTTTTCGGGGCTCGAAATCTCATTTATTTCTTCAAGCAAACTAAGAATAGAATTAAAAAGTAAACAAGGCAGCAGATGGGCATCTATTGTTTCGGCATATTACAAAACTCCTTCAAAGTTTATAAGCACAATACTTGTTGCATACAATACCGCACTTGTTATTTATGGTATTTTTATAGGAAAAGTATTAAATGATTTTTTAGATATTTTTCAATTTACCGAAATAAGCAAATTGCTTGTAAGTACTGTAATATCAACTGCAATTGTACTTTTTGCTGCTGATTTTTTACCCAAAGCACTTTTCAGAATAAATCCGGGATTTATACTTTCAATATTTATTTATCCTTTTCAGTTATTTTATTATTTACTTTATCCGATAGTTTATTTTGTAATTTGGCTATCAAAACAAATTTTAAAAATTATTACAAAACAAACTTTTATCGAAACCGGTCCGGCTTTTACTAAAGTTGACCTTGGAAATTTTATTTCTGAAACACTTCAAACAAATAAGAAAAGCGAAGTTGATGCCGAAATATTGATAAATGCACTTGATTTTAGCAATGTAAAAGTTCGCGATTGTATAGTGCCACGTACAGAACTTGTAGCTATTGATTATGAAACTTCTATTGATGAACTTTATAAAATTTTTACTGAATCACGTCATTCAAAAATTCTTGTTTACAAACAGAGTATTGATAATATTGTTGGCTATGTCCATCAAATTGATATGTTCCGAAAGCCAAATTCACTTAAATCAATAATGATACCTATTATTATTACAAACGAGAGCAGAGGAGCAAGACAAATGCTTAATGAATTTGTAAAAAAACGAAAAAGTATAGCTCTTGTAGTAGATGAATTTGGTGGAACAGCAGGAATAATTACAGTAGAAGATATAGTTGAGCAAATACTTGGCGATATTGAAGACGAACATGATGATGATAGTGATAAAATTGAAAAACAAATAGCTGAAAACGAGTATGAATTATCGGCATCGTTACAGGTAGAATATTTAAATGAAAAATATGATTTTAAAATTCCTGTAGGCGAGTATGAAACACTTGCAGGATACATAATTGCAGAACATGGAAGCTTCCCGTATGCCGGAGAAATAATAAAAATTAATAAATATAAATTTAAAATTATAAAATTAGATGAAGCAAGGATAGACATTGTAAAGATTACTTTACTCGATGAATAACTTATCATTCAAAAAAAAGACTACAACCTCTTATATCACTATTGTCAATCCTGCCTAACACTTCGAATGAATTGTCATCATAAACTCTGCCAATATCTGAAGTAGATAAAAAACAGCAAGTATATATATTTGCCAAATCAATAATATTTATTCTTCCGGTTTTGCCAATTTTTTGCAATGCAAAAGGGTCGCCCGGTTCTGTAGTAATAACTTTCATCCATGGCACACAATTATATATACCGTCCCCCTTTGAGTAAGCTTGTGAAAAAATTTCAGTCATCCCATATTCAGAATGTACTTTTTCTGTATTAAATTGTTTTTTTAAAAAATCATGCAATTCTTGTCTGGTTATTTCTTTTCGTCTTCCTTTCATTCCTCCCGTTTCCATTATAATAATTTTACTTAAATCAAAATTATATTTTTTGGCAAAATCAAGCAAAGCAAAACTCACACCCAGCAAAACAACTCTATTGCCTTTTTTTAAATCATCATTCAAGTCATTATAAAGTTTGTCAAAGTTTTTTTGATAAAAACTACCTTTACCCGAAATTTTAAGAAAATCATTTGCCATATATATTAAAGATGAATTACCTCTTTCAATATATGATGGAAGTAAAAATCTGAAAGTAAAATTTTTAATATCCCCGTAAAAATTTGTAAAACAATTTTGAGCCGTTTTAAAATAGAAACTCAAATCGTAAACATAATGACTACTAATGCCTATTCCAGAAGTAGAACTGCTTTCAAATACTTTAATATAATTAATATTATTTGCCGAACTCACAATATGATTTTTATAAAATTCAATTGGCAAGAAAGGAATTTTACTAATGTCATTTACTCTTTGAGGTTTTATGCCTAAAAAATTAAGATAGGATGAGTAAATTTTGTTATTTTTGGACTGAAAATTAAAAATTTCAAGAGCCAGTTTGTCAAAATCTGAATTAAATATTTTTTGTTTGAAAAAATTAATCAAAATATTTTTTATAGTTTTAATTATTAATGCCTGTAAAGACAAGCTAACTGAAACTCATTTCCCTGAATTAAGCATTGAAAAAGTAACATTATACAAAAATAATAACGGCAATGATAGTTTGATAAACATTACTTTAAAATATTCTGACAATGATGGAGATCTTGGTTTGTCTGAAAATGATACATTTCCTCCATTTAATTTTGGAAACAAATATTTTTATAATCTTAAAATAAAATATTTAGTGAGAAAAAATGGGGTTTGGGAACAAATAACCAAATCTCCTTTAAACGATACAATAAATTTTAATCAAAGATTTAAGCGACTAAATGAAAGCAATAAAAAAAGAAAAGTATATGGTGAATTTATTGTAAGAGTACCGGCTTCGCCATACCCCGGAATAAAACCAGATACTGTATTATTTGAATGTATAATTATTGACAGAAACCTGAACAAGAGTAATACAGCAAGAACACAAGCAATATTTTTAAAACACTGATGTCCAAATTTTAATTCAACAAAAAAAATTAAAATTTCAAAAAAAATATTTTGAACCCTTGAAAAATATGTATGTTTGCAGTTTGGATAAAACGAGGGAAAACTATTTGTTCAATGTTAATTACTAAAAAAATAAAGAAATGAAAACATTATTTAAAAAATCAATCATTGTACTATTTGTTTTACTAATAGCCCCAATAACCAATTATGCTCAAAAATTTGCTTATGTTGATACAGAATATATATTGTCATTACTTCCTGAATACAAATCAGCACAAAAAAAATTAGATGAGCTTGCCGAGCAATGGCAGAAAGAAATAGATAACAAATACGAAGGCATTGACAAAATGTACAAAGAATATCAGGCAGAAAAAGTACTGCTTACTGCCGATCAGCAAAAACAAAGAGAAGAAGAAATAATTGCTAAAGAAAAAGATGCTAAAAAATTTCAACAAGACAAATTCGGATACGAAGGAGAATTATTCAAGAAACGTCAGGAACTTGTAAAACCTATACAAGACAAGATATTTGAAGCAATACAAAAACTTGCAAAAGATGAAGGATTTGATTTTATTTTCGACAAATCAAGCGATATGACAATGCTTTATAGCAATGCCAAATATGACAAAAGCGACAACGTACTTACCGCACTTGGAGTAGCTCCTACAAAAGAAGAAAAAGATAAAGCCAAAGAAAAGAAAAACACTGAGTTTCCACCAGATAACGATGGTGTACCACCAAGATAATTATACAATTAAAAAATAAATAGAATATAAAGAAATGAAAAAAATAATTTTATCACTTATTGCCCTGATTGCATTTTATTCCATTACTAATGCACAAAGCAAAATTGCACACATCAACACATCAGAGTTAATGAATGCAATGCCAGAAATGAAAGACTTTGAAAAGAAAGTAAAAGACTATGAAACATTATTAAAAAAACAACTTGATGAAATGCAGAATGAATTGCAAAAAGATTACATCGCATACATGAACGATACGATTTCTCCTCCAGCAATTATGGAAATTAAAAAGAAAAAACTTGAAGATTTGCAAGCAAATATTCAGCAATTTTCGCAAACAGCAGAACAAGACATGCAGAAAAAAAGAGAAGAATTGTACATGCCAATTTATAAAAAAGCAAAAAATGCAATAAATGAAGTAGCTAAGGCAAAAGGCTTTGATTATGTTCTTGACAGTTCTGAAGGACTTGGAGTTTTAGTTACAAATCCATCAAACGACTTAATGAATGATGTAAAGAAAAAATTAGGTATTAACTAATATATCTGTATTAAAATATTTAATAAGAAAACCGATATTTTTTATCGGTTTTCTTAATTTTATAGATGTTCTTAAATTATTCAAAAATTATTAATTTCGTTAAAAAAAAATAATCTATTAAAAACATTGAATTAAAAGAAGGAGCCATTGGTATATTTGATTCAGGCTATGGAGGTCTTACAATTCTAAGTGAACTTGTAAAACAATTGCCACAATATAATTACATATATTTAGGAGACAATGCTCGTACACCATACGGCAATAGATCTTTTCAAACAGTTACAAACTATACACAGCAATGTGTAACTTCGTTATTTAATTTGGGATGTAATCTGGTGATTTTAGCATGTAATACAGCATCGGCAAAAGCTTTGCGTACTATTCAACAACAATACCTCCCCAAACATTATCCGCTTAAAAAAGTACTTGGAGTACTAAGACCTACTACTGAAATTATTGGAAACTATACCAAATCAGGAACTATTGGAGTGCTTGGAACCAAAGGTACAGTTGACTCAATGTCTTATCCTATTGAAATCTCAAAATTTTATCCAGAAATAAAAGTCTTTCAGCAAGCTTGTCCAATGTGGGTTCCTATTATAGAAAACAATGAGCATAAAAATAAAGGTGCAGATTTTTATGTAAAAAAGTATCTTGATTTATTATTTAGTCAATCTGCCGATATAGATACTGTAGTGCTTGCATGTACACACTACCCTTTGCTTATTAATAAAATAAAAAAATATATACCTGAAAGTATAACAATTATTTCACAAAATGAAATAGTTGCTTATAGTCTTAGCGATTATTTAATGAGACATCCTGAAATTGAGCAAATATGTTCAAAAAACTCTCAAATACAATTTTATACAAGCGACGATACCGAATCATTTAATATTACAGCCAATACTTTTTTTGGAAAGGCTGTTAAATCTAAACATATAGAAATCATTTAAATTAAATCCGTTTTTAAAATTTGTAAATACTTTGTTCAATTAAATTGTTTAGATAAAATAATAAGTTATAAATTCGAAATAGAAAATTCAAAAAGTTTCATAATTTGTCAAACAAGATAAATATATTGATAATTGATGATTTACATCCTGTTTTTTTTCAAAACATTAATAGAAGTGATATTAATTTGAAATATCATCCCGATATTTCTGCCGATGAAGTTGAAAATTCACTACAGGAAATTGAAATTTTAATTTTAAGAAGCAAATTAAGAGTTGATGAAAAATTATGTAAAAATGCAAACAAGTTAAAATTAGTAATACGAGCAGGCTCGGGAATGGATAATATAGATATTGAATGGCTTGATAAGAAAGGAATAAGAGTGTTAAATACACCCGAAGCAAACCGAGTAAGTGTTGCCGAACAGGCAGCAGGAATGCTTTTAGCACTAATGAGTAACATTGTAAAAGGGAATAGCGAAGTAAAATCAAATATTTGGAATAGAGAAGACAATCGCGGCGAGGAACTATTTGGAAAAACAATAGGAATTATAGGTTTTGGAAATACAGGTAGCGAGTTTGCAAAAGTTATTTCTGGTTTTGGAGTGAATATTTTTGCTTATGATAAATATAAATCAGGTTTTAGTAATAATTATGTGCAAGAAGTTGAAATGGATACAATATTTAATCAGTCAGATATTGTTTCGCTTCATATTCCACTTACAATTGAAACGCGTTATTTAGTAAATGAATATTATATTTCAAAGTTTAAAAAATCAATAAGGCTAATAAACACATCACGCGGCGAAATTGTAAAAACAAGCGATATAATTAACGCAATAGATGTAGGGAAAATTAAAGGATTTGCATGCGATGTACTTGAAAATGAAAAAATAAATTCTCTAAACAAAAACGAAAAAACTGAATTTTTAAAATTATGTAGTTTTAAAAATGTGATAATTACGCCTCATATTGCAGGTTGGACAAAAGAATCTTACAAAAAAATATCGGAAGCTATTGCCCAAAAAATAAATAATTACTCAAAAATGACGGTAAATGATAATATTGAAATGAGCAATAAATTTAATAAAATAGCAATAAGAAAATATTAAAAAAAAGTGCTTGATATTTAATGAAAATTGAACAAATATTGAAAGTTTGTTAAAAAAGAGACATAACCCTTGAAAAACAAAGAATTTTAAAGAAAAAAAATATGCGATTAAAACATTACTTAGGCGTTTTAGTACTAATTTCAGTATCAACATTTGCGCACTCACAGTCAAATTTTGGTGAAATTAGAGGAAAAGTAACTGACAAAAAAACACGTTCAGCACTCGAGTATGCAACAGTAGTTCTTAAAAAAGAAGGAATTGTCAAAACATCTACTTCAAGCGATGATAACGGTAATTATTACTTAAAAACCATTGACCCGGGGGAGTATTCAATTGAGGTAACCTACGTTGGATACAAAAAATATCTTGCAAATAAAATTAAAGTAACAAGCGGGTCTATAACATTCTGGAATATTGAAGTAGAAGAAATAAGCGATAAAGGTATAGATATTGACGAGGTAACTGTAATTGATTATAAGAAAAAACTTGTAGAAGAAGACGAAAACAAAAATACACTTACATCAAAAGATATTATGAAACTCCCTCAAAGAGGTGTTGGTGCAATAGCAAATACATCATCAGGAGTAAATGTTAAAGGTGGTGGAATTTCTTTTTTAGGTAGTCGTACAGATGGTACGCGTTTATTTATTGATGGCGTACCGGTAATAGGTAATTCATCAGTTCCAACAATTGGTGTTGAACAAATAGATTTGATTCAAAGTGGAGTGCCAGCAATGTTTGGAGACTTGACAGGTGGTGCAATAAATATGACAACAAAAGGACCAAGCAGAATGCATTCTAAATATTATGAATATGTAACTTCAAGCCTATTTGATAAATGGCATTACAATACTTTAGAAATGGCTTTTTCGGGACCTTTAAAAATAGTAAATGTAGGAGGTGGAGATAAAGAAAGAGTATTATTTGGTTACAATATTTCATCTCATTTTGAATATCAGAAAGATAATTCACCAACGGTATTAGGTTCTTGGGCTGTAAAAGATGATATTCTTGATGATATTAAAGAAAGACCACTTATAGAAAATCCAAATGGAGGAGGATTTATACCTTCATCTTCATATTTAACCAAAGATGATCTTGTACTTAATAAAGCAAGAAAAAATGTTCCTTTTTATCTTGGTGTAGTAAATACAAAGTTTGAATTCACCCCAACAAAACAATCAGTTTTGACTTTTTTTGCAAGTGGCAGTTTTCAGCAGTCAAGAGGATACGCTTATGCTTCATCATTATTAAACAGTGAAGAATACAATGTAAGTACAAATCAAACATATAGAGCATATTTGAGATATACGCAAAAAATAGGACATCAAAGTGGAGACAAGAGAGATAAAGATGCAAAAAAACCTTTGGTTTCAGACGCGTTTTACTCTATAAGAGCAGATTACCAAACAAGTTTAAGCAAATCACAACATAATGTTCATAAAGACGATATTTTTAATTATGGTTATTTAGGTAAATTTACACATTACAGAGCACCGGTATACGACTGGCAAGATAAGACACAAAAATATATTATAACAAAAAATGGTAAAAATGACACTGTAACAAGAGCAGGATATTGGGAATTAACCGGATTTAGAGATACAATGATAACTTATGAAGCAAGTGATGCTAATCCGCTAAGAAGCAAATACACTGAAAATGCATTTGATTATTTTAAATCATTCGGATTGAGAGGGGCAACAAGTGACGGAATGATAGCTACATATAACGGATTATTAAATGGATATAATTTACCAAACACTTATTCGCTTTGGTATAATCCTGGTACTATTATTTCCGGATACAGCAAAGGTCAGTACGAAAGATTCTCTATTTATGCAATTGGCGAAGCCTCATTAAATACAGGCAAGAAGAAAGAAAACAAACATGACCTTCAGTTTGGAATGACTTATGAGCAAAATATAGCGAGTTCTTATGGTATAAGTGCAAATAGCCTATGGGTACTTATGCCGCAATTAGCAAATAAACATATTTCAAGTCTTGACAAAATAACACAAGGCGATTATATATTAAACAGTATTCAATCATTTGATGAGAATGGTTTATTTTTAGATACAGTTAATTATAGAGTAAGATTAGATGCTGATCAACAATCAACTTTTGATAAAAAGCTAAGAGCAAAATTAATTTCAGACGGAGCAAAAGATGTATATGGTAATCCTATAACAGAAACTAGCTATATTGATGTAAACTCGCTTTCGCCGGATTATTTCAGTTTGGATATGTTTAGTGCAGATGATTTGTTTAATAAAAACAATCAGTATGTAAGTTTTTACGGATACGATTATCTTGGAAATCGTACAAGAAAGAGATTTTCGATAAATGATTTTTTAAACAATAAAGAAGACAGAAGCCTTAGTTCCTTTGCTCCTATTTATAGTGCAGCATGGCTTCAGGATAAATTTGCGATAAAAGATATGATTTTTAGGATAGGAGTAAGGGTAGAAAGATATGATGCAAACCAACCTGTCTTGAAAGATCCATATTCACTGTACCCCGTTAAAACAGTAGGAGAAGTAAGTGAAATAAATAGTATAAAAATTAATCATCCTGATAATATTGAAGATAATTATGTTGTATATGTTAATAGTGCAAAAAATCCTACAAAAGTACTTGGGTATAGAAACGGTAATACATGGTATAACGCAAGTGGAGTTGAAGTAGATAACCCAGAAATTCTTGCACAACAAACTTCAAACAACGTAATACAGCCATATCTTGTAAATTATGCAAATAAAGAAATTTCAAAAGATGCCTTTAAGGACTATGAGCCACAAATAAATGTATTGCCAAGAATTTGGTTTTCATTTCCAATTAATAAAGAAGCATTATTTTTTGCAAATTATGATGTATTAACACAACGTCCGACTGACGGGGCTACATTTTGCCCTATAAGTTCATACTATTTTCTTGAGTCAGATCAAAGCAGATTTATTGCTAATTCTGCTTTAAAACCAAGGATTAAAACTATGTATGAACTCGGTTACAAGCAAAAATTAAGCAAAGTATCATCTATAAGTATTATTGCTTCATATTCAGAAATAAGAAATGATTTTGGACAGTTTGCATACAACCAGGCGTATCCGGTTTCTTATACAAGTTATTCAAATATTGACTTTTCAACAAACAAAGCATTTAGAGCAGAGTACCAATATCGCGGGTTAAATAATTTTCAGATTTCAGCAAACTATACATTATTATTTGCAGACGGAACAGGTTCAAACATAAATTCACAAGCTGCTCTTATACAAGCAAATCAACCAAACTTAAGATCCTTGTATCCGCTTGATGTTGATTTCCGACATAATTTTAATACAACTTTCAGTTATGCTTATGAAGGTGGAAAAGATTACAAAGGACCAATTTGGAACGGTAAAAAGGTATTTGAAAATTCAGAAATTAGTTTCATAGTTTTTGCACGCTCAGGAGCACCTTATACCGCCAATGCAAGCCCAACCTCTACTGCACAAGCAGCACTTGGTACTGTTACCAGAAGCCAGATTAAAGGAAATCCTTTTGGTTCAAGATTGCCATGGCAATTTAAGTCTGACGTAAATATCAGCAAGTCATTTGAAAGAAAGAAAAAACAAATTAAAGACAATAGGATTAATGTTACAGGAATAACAGTGTTTTTATGGGTACAAAATATTTTTAACACAAAAAATATAGAAGGTGTATATGCATTTACCGGATTACCAAATGATGATGGATTTTTGTCATCACCGGAAGGACAACAAGTTATTGCTCAACAAGTAAGTCAGCAATCGTTTATTGACTTATATAACATAAGTGTAAACAACCCATATAATTATGGGACTCCAAGACTAATAAGAATAGGATTAAGATTCACATTATAATTTTTTAAAGAGAGAGATATATGAAATTGAAATTAAATACAACAATAATGGCTTTAATAGTGTTTATTAGCTTTAATCTTGTTGCAAAGGAAAATGAAGGCGAAAAAAATATTAAACCAAAAAATGGTTCTCATAAATTAATGAAATATGCTGCAAGTTGCGAGCCGGCTACTGCAAGTGCAGACCTTGATGTAAATAACGTAAGAACAAAAATTCTTAATGGAGGCGACATGTGGTGGGATCTTAAAAACCCAAAATATGAAGTTCCAAAAATTGATGATCAAAACAGCATAAAAAAACACTCATTGTTTTCTGGAGCAATTTGGGTAGGAGGTTATTCTCAAAAAGGAGGTTCGGGCAATCTTAAGCTCGCTGCAATGACTTATCGCCAGGGGGGGTCTGATTTTTGGCCAGGTCCATTAGATCCTGTTACCGGAAATACAGATGAGATAATTTGCAAACAATGGGACAATATTTATAAAATTGATCGTAAAGATATTATAGACCATTACAACAATATTACAAACGGTTCGCCTACACTTACAGAGGATATTAGTAATTGGCCAGGACGCACAAGTATAACACAACCTGCACTTGCACCATTTTTTGATTATAATAATGATGGAATATACAATCCGATCTCAGGAGACTATCCAGTATTACAAAATGAATGTAGAGGAATGAAATTGAATAAATACGAAGATAATAAGCCTGAAGATCAGCCTGATAAAATGTTATACTTTGTATATAATGATAAAGGAAATTTACATGCAGAATCAGGAGCAGACCCAATAGGATTAGAATTGCACACAATTGCTTTTGCTTATGCTACCAATGATGAAATAAATAATATGACGTTTTATACAACAAGAATTGTAAACCGTGGTTTTCAATCATTGTATGACACATATTTTGGGCAGTGGGTAGATGCTGATTTAGGAAATTACAGAGATGACTATGTTGGATGTGATGTGAAACGAAGTCTTGGATTTTGCTATAATGGAGATGATAATGACGAAGGAATTCTTGGTTATGGATTGAATCCTCCATCTGTAGGTGTTGATTTTTTTGAAGGACCAAAGAAAGATACTACTATAAATGGAGTAGATACCTCAATTGAGCTTGGAATGAGCCGTTTTGTATATTATGATAACGATTGGTCGCCAAACGGAAACCCTCAACTACCTGTGCATTATTATTATTATTTAGTAGGCAAATGGAAAAATGGGAAATGTCTTACCGCAGATTACAAAAATGGTAGAGATGCAAGTTTTAAATGTACCAATTACTTATTCCCATTTGATACTGATACAACAATTACAGGAAATTGGAACGAAAGTTCAGCAGGGAACCAGGCTAACGACAGACGCTTTTTACAGACAAGCGGACCTTTCACTTTAAAACCTGGGGCAATAAATAAACTTACAGTAGGTGTTGTTTGGGCAAGAACAAGTTCAGGTGGGGCAGATGGTTCTCTTACATTATTAAAACTTGCAAGCGACAAGGCTCAAACCTTGTTTAATAATTGTTTTAAACCTGTAAATGGTCCTGATGCACCAGATGTTTCAGTTCAAGAACTTGACAATGAACTTGTATTTACATTTGGTGATACAAAACGAATCGAAAATTACAAGGATACAATACTTGATGAAAATAATAAACCTCAAGTGTATGCATTTGAAGGTTACAGAGTTTATCAGTTATTAAATGGCTCAGTAGGCACAGGCGACCTTGAAGATGTGGATAAAGCAAGAGAAATTTTTACATGTGATTTAAAAAATAATATTGTTAGACTTGTAAATAAACCTTTTGAACCATCATTAGGGCAAAGAATTCCAAAACTTATGATAGATGCGCCAAATAAGGGGCTTGTTCATTCTTTTTCAATTACTACAGATGCGTTTGCAACAGGTTCAAACAAAACGATAGTAAATTTTAAAAAATACTATTTTATTATTTTGTCGTATTCTGCCGAACCTCAAAGTATTCAAGACCAATATTTAGCAGGTAGATTTATAAAAAAAATAATTGCATCGCCACGCAATACAGATCCAAGATACAGTGGCTCAAAAATTAAATCAGGATATGGAACTACACCGCCAATTACAAGAATGGAAGGTAGTGGTAATGGAGGGAATTATCTAGACCTTACATTAGAAAGTGAAAATGAAATTATCAAACCGCCGTATATTTTTAAAAACCCAACATACAAAATAGGAATGGGACCTGTAAAAGTATCAATTGTGGATCCTTTAAAAGTGCCTAAGGGTGACTTTGAGCTTGTAATACTTGAAAACAAGGACTCAATTTCTTCATCTTTAAAAAAGAGAGAATCAGGTGTAAAAGGGCATGTTACAAACTGGATTTTAATTAGAAAAAATGAAAACGGACAAAATGATACAGTTTATTCGGAGACTACAATTAATAACTATAATGAACAATTAATTACTGAAAACGCTACAAAATATTATAGAAAAAAATCATTAGACTGGGGAATGTCTGTAACTATAAATCAGATTTTGGACCCTGGTAATCCAGATACAGATGAAACAAATGGCTCAATAGGAGCAGAAGTTGAATTTTCAAATGAAGGGAAACAATGGCTAACAGCAATGCGTGACAATGATGGAGTTTATTTCTGGAATTGGATTCATTCAGGAATAAATGGAAAATCTGACGGGTATAAAGACCCAACAGAAAATGATTTTGCAATAAACGGAAATGCAATTGACCCTTATGATAATTATGAAAAGCTATGGGAAGGCAGAATAGGACCCTACCGCCTTGCTTCAAGATTTATTAATAGCGGAGGAAGTGCTAAAATACCTGCAACATCATTACAAGGGATTGCCTATGACGGAACACCAATTAACAATACATGGGGATTAAATCATCTTTCAAGCATTGATTTAGTAATAACACCTGATGTTACAAAATGGTCAAAAGTGTGTGTATTAGAGATGAGTGACGATTCAATTCTATCAGAAAATAAAGGTAAAAAGTTTCATTTAAGAAAGCATAATTCTATTGATATTAATGGTAAAGAAATACAAGGAGAACAAGGTAGAAGTTGGTTTCCTGGTTATGCCATAAATGTAGAAACCGGAGAAAGGCTTAATATAATCATTGGCGAAGATTCACGTCAGTACATAAATAATGGAAGAGATATGAAATGGAATCCTACATCCGATGCAGGATTTTATGGAAGCGGATCAGGAGTTTTGGCAAATGGAGGTCGTCATTATATTTATGTTATGGGATCTTATTCGGGAACGGGTACTTCACAGCCTTTATTACCAATATATGATGAAGGTAACGCATATCACGGATTATTAAGTTCTATTACAGGTACCACTTCAGATTTTAACAGAAGTTTGACAATAAATAAAGTAATGTATCAATGTATGTGGGTTGTTCCAACATTTTTAAATAACGGATATACATTATCAGAAGAAAATGGTATGCCGGTACCACCATCTGAAGTTAGATTTAAAGTAAGAGTAAAAAAACCATATCGCTATTTTAAAACTATGGATGCATCAGCAAATTATGATAACCCACGATATACATTTAATACAAATGAAGTATATAATGAAATTTCTACTGAAAACGGAAAAAATGCTCTTGATATAATAAACATAGTGCCAAATCCATACTATGCATATTCAAGCTATGAAACAAGCCCGGTTGACAATAAAGTTAAAATTATTAATCTTCCTGAAAGATGCGATATATCAATATACACAGTTGATGGAACATTAGTAAGGAGAATTAAAAAAGATGACACAAATACCGAAACAGAATGGAACCTTAAAAATGATGCAAAAGTTCCTATTTCAAGCGGAATTTATTTGATACATATAAAAGCCCCCGGACTTGGTGAAAAAGTAATAAAATGGATGGGAGTAATAAGAGAACTCGATTTAGATTCCTTCTAAAAATAACATTAAAATGAGAAACATGAAATTAAAATCAACAGCAATTATATTAAGTTTATTAAGTATAAATAGCTTTGCAGGGAATCCTGACAGAGGTGGTCAGGCAAGCGGCACGCAATTAGTAGTAAACGGTTGGTCACGTTCATCAGGATTAGGATGGGCTGCACAAAGTCAGATAAAAGGTGTAGAAGCAATGTATATGAATCTGGGAGGATTAGTTCAAACAAAGAAAACAGATTTTATATTTTCGCAAACCAGTTGGCTACAAGGTTCGGGGATTGGGATTAGCAGTTTTGGTATGTCGCACAATTTAGGTAATGACAACGCATTAGGTCTAAGTATTTCTTCAATCAATTTTGGGGAAATTACACGTACAACAGTAGAACAACCGGATGGAGGATTGGGAACATTCTCTCCACGTTTAACAAATCTTGGAATAGGTTATAGCCGTAAATTTACTGAAAGAATTTATGGCGGAGTATTACTAAGAGTTTTTTCTGAAAATGCCTCAAGTTTGAAAATGCAAGGTGTAGCTTTTGATGCGGGCATCCAATATATTACAAGCTGGAAAACTTCTAATGATATACATTTTGGGGTATCTATTAAAAATATCGGACCAGACGTAAAATATTCAGGAGATGGTATAACAATTAAAAGACTTAACCCCGACAATAATCAAGAATCAAGCGTATATCAAAGGATAGCCAAATTTAATATTCCTGCATTAATAAACATAGGTGGTTCTTATGATAAGATTTTAGATAAAAAACATGAAACAAGTTTTCATAAATTAAGTACTTGTGCTAATTTTACCTATAATGCATTTTCACAAAATCAATTTACTTTAGCTTTTGAATACAATTATAAAAGTATGTTTATGATTAGAGCCGGTTATGCATACGAAGATGGAATTTTTAAATATAGCACCAGACGTACAGTTTATACTGGATTATGCGGCGGATTATCTTACGAATTACCATTAAAAAAGAGTGGAAATCGCTTTGCTATTGATTATTCATATCGCGATACAAATCCTTTTCAGGGAACACATTCAATCGGAGTTAAAATGTCTCTTTGGGCAACAGAAGAGTAATTAAATAAAAATATTATATTTGCACATAATTGCATCAGTCAAATTGATTGGTGCAATTTGTTTTATAAACACAATTAAAAAAATAAGATATGGCAACAAATTATATGACTAAAGAAGGCTTTGAAGCTCTTATTAAAGAAATTGAACAATTAGAAAAGGTTGAAAGACCTCGTATTAGTGCTCAAATAGCAGAAGCAAGAGAAAAAGGAGATTTGTCTGAAAATGCCGAATACGATGCAGCAAAAGAAGCACAAGGCTTACTGGAAATGAAAATTGTAAAACTCAAAGCAATACTTTCAGAAAGCAGAATTATTGATGAAACCAAAATTGATTTGAGCAAAGTTGGTATATTAACAAAAGTTACTGTGTTGAATTTGAAAACAAACACAAAAGTTAGCTACATAATTGTATCTGAGAAAGAAGCAAATATTAAAACTGGAAAAATTTCTTCGAAATCGCCTATTGGATTAGGATTATTAGGGAAAAAAGTAGGAGATAAAGTGGAAATAAAAATACCTGCCGGAACAATTAATTTTGAAATACTCGAAATAGCTATTGCATAATTATGGAAAGTATTTTTTCAAAAATAATAAGAGGTGAAATACCATGTTATAAAATTGCCGAAGACAATGAACATTTAGCATTTTTAGATATTATGCCTTTGAAAAAAGGGCATGTGCTTGTTATTCCTAAAAAACAGACTGATTATATTTTTGATATTAATCCTAATGAACTTGCCTGCTTGCATAAATTTGCTCAAAAAGTAGCAATTGCTATAAAGAAATCAATAAAATGCAAAAAAATAGGGATGGCTGTTGTAGGTCTTGAAGTTCCGCATGCACATATACATTTGATACCAATAGAAGAAATTGGTGATATAGATTTTTCGAAACCAAAATTAATTGTTTCATCAGAAGAACTTAAAAATATTGCTGAAAATATTTCAGCTAACTTTTTAGGTAATTAATAAATTCCCTAAAATTTTCATTTTATTTTCTGTTTCTGACCACTCCAATAATGAATTGCTTTGTGAAGTAATTCCTGCTCCTGCATACAATTTTATATTGTTTTTAAAAATTCTTGCACATCGTAAATTTACCCAAAACTCAAAATCATCTTTATTTTTTATCCATCCTAAAAATCCCGAATAAAAAGAACGGTCAAAATTTTCGGTATTAATAATAAAATTGTATGTTTCAGTATATGGCAAGCCACATACCGCAGGTGTTGGGTGTAGTTTTTTAAGTATTTCCAAAGGATATTTATTTGTAAAAATAATTTCATTAAATATGTGTTTCAAATTGCCATTTTGCAAATCATTACTTTGTGAGATTCTAATATTTTCAGAATTACTTTTAGTCAATATTTCTGCAATATAATTTTTTACAAATTTCTGTTCTTCAATTTCTTTTTCACCAAAGTTAATATTCTGTCCAATTTTTGATGTTCCAGCTATTGCATTAGTTTTTAAATTAAAATTATTGTTTTTAAGCAAAAGTTCTGGAGTTGCTCCAATCCAAACTTGCTCGTTTGCCTTAAGGCAATAAACAAATGAGTTAATATAAGTTTTGCATAATGAAATAAATAAATTTTTCAAGCTGAAATTATCTGAAATATACCGACTTGAAAATCTGGCAAGAACTACTTTATCAAAATGAAACGATTTGATTTTATTAATAGCATTGTTAACCATTTTTTCAAATTCACTTTGCGATAAATCTTTTTCTTTGGAGTTTATTTCGGGAAAATTATCAGAAATTTCAATAAAATCACTTTTTATTATTTTACCTTCAAAAATTAATCCTTGAGAACTTTTATCAAATGGGAAAAAAGCAAAACCTTCATTATATATTTCGTCAATTGATATTTTTTTTAAAAATGGAGTTTTTATACAATAAACATCGGTATTGCCTGCATTTTTCCAATATATAAAATTATCAGTTTTCAATTAATCAATTTTGTCAAAAATAGCCATTGTAAGTCGGCTAATGCACACAAGATTTTGATTTTCGTCTTTTATTTCTACTTGCCATACATGAGTACTTTTTCCGATATGAATAGGGTTAGCTTTCGCAAAAACAAATCCTTCAGAAACAGCTTTTATATGATTTGCATTAATTTCTAAACCAATACATCTTTTATCAAAATTTACAGCAAGATTTGATGCAATACTCCCGACAGTTTCTGCCAAAGCCAAGCTTGCACCTCCATTTAATATTCCATAATATTGCCTTGTTCTGTGGTCAACAGGCATTTTCATTATCACATAATTCATCCCTATTTCGGTAATTTCCATGCCCAAATGCGAAGCAAGAGTTTCATTTAATTTATTATTTAATGATTCAGGTGTTATATTTTTGCAATTAAAAATCATACTTACAAATTTGACTACAAAAAAAACAATTTATTTGATACGACACGGAGAAACCGATTTTAATAAAAATGGAATTATTCAAGGTAGCGGTATTAATTCTAATTTGAACGAAAATGGGTTTATGCAAGCAGAATTGTTTTATATGGCATACAAACATATTCCATTCGATAAAATATATACTTCAGAATTAAAACGCACTTTGCAAAGTGTAAATCCATTTTTAAAAAATGGTTTAAAACATGAACAATTACAAGAACTAAATGAAATAAACTGGGGAATGATGGAAGGTGCAGTACCAACCAAAATAAATCAAATGCACTATTACCAAATGATAGATGATTGGAAAAACGGGTATATTGATAAATCAGTTGAAAAAGGAGAATCTCCGGCTCAACTATTTCAAAGACAAAAGCTGGGTCTTGAAAAGATTTTGTCTAAAGAAAATGAAAGAAATATTTTGATATGCATGCACGGAAGAGCTTTAAAGAGTTTTTTATGTTTAATGTTAAATGAACCGCTAAAAAAAATGGAAGATTTTAAGCATAGCAACTTATGTCTTTATATCCTAAAACAGAAAGAAAAAAATACATTTGAGGTATTGTTAGAAAATTCAACAGATCATTTATGGTAAAATACTTCAATTAATCCTTTTTAATGCTAATTCTGCTACTGATTGACCAATGCTTATTGAAGAAGTAGCAGCAGGAGATGGAGCATTTAAAATATTAATAATACCTTGCGATTCTATGATTTTAAAATCATCAAGCAAACCGCCTGTCTTATCGCATGCCTGAGCTCTTACACCCGAACCACCTTCAATCAAATCACTTTCATTTATTTCAGGAACTAATTTTTGTAAAGCATGAGTAAATGCTTTTTTAGAAAAAGACCTGTAATATTCTCCCATTCCTGTTTTCCAATATTTTAATGCAACTTTTATAAATCCTGGCCAAGTTATACTTTCTGCCATTTCTGATAAATTTATATCAGTCTTTTTATACCCTTCGCGTTTAAATGCAAATACTGCATTTGGTCCTGCTTCTATACCACCATCTATCATTCTGGTGAAGTGAACACCCAGAAAAGGAAAATTAGGGTCGGGAACAGGATAAATTAAATTCTTCACAAGAAAATGTTTTTCAGGAATTATTTTATAGTATTCGCCTCTAAACGGAATAATACGAGTATCAATATTGCTATTAGTCAATCTTGCTATTTTATCGCTGTATAATCCGGCACAATTTATAATTAATGATGTTTCAATTTCGCCGGTTTCACTTATTACTTTACTTGTGCCTGAATTAATAATAATATCTTTAACCTTAAAATTGAATTTTATTTCACCACCTTTTTCAATAATCTTTTTTTCTAATTTTTCACTTACTTTTAAATATGAAATTATACCGGTTTGAGGAACAAATAGTCCCTCAATTCCACTACAATAAGGCTCTTTTTCTTTGATTTCATCTTTACTTAGTTTTTTTATTCCTTCAAGACCATTTTGAACTCCTCTTTCATACAACAAAGAGAGTTGTTTTACTTCATCTTGGTTTGTAGCTACAACTATTTTACCGCATAAGTCGTATTTTATTTCGTTTTTATCACAAAAATCTATCAGCATTTTATAACCTCTAATGCAGTTTATAGCCTTTAAACTGCCAGGCTTATAATATAAACCACTATGAATTACTCCGCTGTTATTACCTGTTTGATGTTGTGCAACGCTGTTTTCTTTTTCTAATAATACAATTTTTAATTCGGGTTTTTCCTGAAGTAATCTGTAAGCAGTAGCAAGACCAACAATACCTCCGCCAATTACAGCAATGTCATATTTTACAGTCATATCGGCAAATTTAGATTATATATTTCAACTATCTTTATTATTATTAATTTTGCATTTATTTATTTAAAAAGCATGAGTGTCAAAGAAATTTTACATAATATATTAGACCAAAGAATTATGATAATTGATGGTGCAATGGGTACCATGATTCAAAAATATAGTTTAACAGAAGAGGATTTCAGAGGCGACAGATTTAAAAATATTAAAAATTCACTAAAAGGCAATAATGATATATTATCTATTACCCAACCGCAAATAATTACTGCTATTCACAAACAATTTCTCGAAGCAGGTGCAGATATAATTGAAACAAATACTTTTAATAGTACAACGATAAGTCAGGCAGATTATAAGATGGAAGATTATGTATATGAATTAAATTATGAATCAGCAAAAATTGCTATAAAATGTGCTGTTGAATTTAGTAAAATCACACCACAAAAACCCCGATTTGTTGCCGGTGCAATTGGACCAACAAACAAAACATGCTCAATATCGCCTGATGTAAATAATCCGGGTTACAGAGCTGTTACATTTAATGAAATGGTTTTAGCATATAAACTTCAAGTAAATGCACTTATTGATGGGGGAGTTGATATTTTATTGGTAGAAACAGTTTTTGATACCCTAAACTGCAAAGCAGCCCTATTTGCAATAAATGATATAAAAAATGAAAAAAACATTGATATACCAATAATGGTAAGTGGTACAATTACCGATTCAAGCGGACGAACATTAAGCGGACAAACTCCCGAAGCATTTTATATTTCAGTAAAACACGGTGAATTATTTAGTATTGGGTTAAACTGTGCATTGGGAGCCGCACAAATGAAAACATATCTTAAAGAAATTTCTGATGTTGCAGATTGTTATGTTAGTTGTTATCCAAACGCAGGATTACCAAATGCTTTTGGAGAATATGATGAAACACCGCAAAGTATGGCTCAGGTTATGGGAGAATTTGCTAAAAACGGGTTGATAAATATAGCCGGAGGTTGCTGTGGTACTACACCCGAACACATAAAAGCTATAGCTGAAATCGTAAAAAACTATTCGCCAAAAAAGATAAGTGAAAATATAAATAATTAGAACAAAGACTATTCAAAACCTGTACGCTGAGTAAATAAAGTGAAATTTATTTTTACAAGTTCATCTTCTGGATAGTCAAGTAATAGTATTTTGTAAATATCAAGTGCTGCCAGATGATAGTTATTAATTTCCCATTTAGTAGCTTTTGCTATTAGATTTAATCTTGTGTCAGCAATATCTTTAAATTCTTCATTTATATTCTTTTTGGCTGCTTCGGGTTTTAATGTTGAAAGATTAATTACAGTTTTTGATTTCAAAACTTTATTACCATCAGTTCTACGTTCGTAAATACTTAGATATAGAGTTTTTTTAACAAGAAAGTATGTACTCATATTGTTCAACCAAAGCATATCCCCATTTATATCAACATCAAGCAACATACTCTTTTCGGTTGAGAGTTGAATATTTACCATTTCAGTATTAATGCTGCTACTCCATCTTATCGGGATTTGCTCATCATTAAAAATATTTAATGTATCGGGCATAGTTATGCTAAATTCATCACCTCTGCTTGGAGCTCCCGGTATACCTTTTTCTTTACTGCTCATTTCAGATTCATGACTTTTTATTTCATTAATTATATAAGTAATATATCGTTGATACTCGTTATCTGCCGATTTTAATAATCCTTCAGAAATTTCTTTTCCTGTAATATATCCTTTTTTCTTTACTTCGTAATATCTCTTTGCGTAATCAGACACTACAAGCAATGCTTTATCACCTAAAAACAACCGGTCAGAAGCTTCTATTAGTTCATTTCTTTTTACTTTTGCTGTTACGGTTGTCCCTTTTTTATAAACAGTAACATCGCCCGAAATCCATTCTACTTTGATTTTTTGTGAATACAAAAATGATGAACCGAATGTAATTACAAACAATACTAAAACTAATTTAATTAATGCTTTCAATTTTTTTTCTTTTTAAAAATGTTTATGCCCTGTAGTTAGGTATGTATTAATTTTTCTTTTTGTATTGAGCCACAAAATAATTGCTTCATAAAAATACAATAAATCAACTGTTAATACTACCGGTACAATCAATGGCGATGCACTCATCTTTATATTGAATGTTTTGAAAAAGTAAATAAAAATAAAAATTAAAATTATTGATGTTAATAATTGGATAATTTTTGCATTCAAATGATACCATAAATGGCGGTGTACGTATAGTCGTAAAAAAATTAAATTGTGTAAAAAGCAAATTAAAAAACCTAAAAACCATTCAAACCAAGCAAATGATTTATTAATATAGCTTTCATTTAAAATCATATTAATAATATTGGCTTGTATGACAACGCCATAAGTGTCTGGAAATTTTCGCCCAATAATTTTTTCATTCATTGGGGTATAAAAATAATCATCTAGTATCTGATTGGGGTTGCAATCAGAAGCATAAAAACCAATTAGTATTATTTTGTTTTTTAAAAAACCTTTCGGAAAATTATCATTGATAATATCATTACCGTTGAAATGATGTATTGATTCCAAATTTCCCTGATAGTTTATAACTTCAAATTGTTTGTTTCTTTTTATAAATTTTTCAGCTTTTGAAGGGTCATACATTTTTGCAATTTCTAAAGAAAATGGATAAACTTTTTTTCCATTATAATAATCAAAAGATCGGAAATACCTTACTGTTTTATCCATAGAAGGAATCATTAGATTTGCGTATCCGCTAATGCATTTACCAAGTGTTTCTGATGGTTTTATATAATCAGTTTTTTTGTTGGTTTCATTTTTAAATTTTGCTGCTAAAACTATTCTTGAAGTATTTTTAATTGAAGATTTTAATGCACTGTCATAAACATAATCTTTAGGTCCTTCAAATACAAAATCAAGCCCTATTACCTTAGGGTTTTCAGTATTTATTTTATCAATTAATCTTGAAATTTCAAATCTGTTTCTATCGGCTGCATTTATTATTACAATATCATTAGAAAATTTGGTTTTTATATCAGAATTTTTTGAGTTTTTTCCTGAAAAAATTATATCAGTAAATTCAATATCTTTAAGTGTTTTAGATAATATATTAAAAACCTTTAAGTTTATTGGATTATAAGCAAAAATACCAATACATACAAAAACAAAAAGTGTAGAAAGTAGCGAATCTTTAATTAGTAATTTTTTGTGTTTTTCTGACATCTAAAAATAATTTAGGCAATATTATAAAATATGTTTGAAATTTATTTAATTTGAACTTAAACAAAATAACTATGAGAACCATTTGTGTAATTATTTTTTTGATACATTTTAATTTTTTATTTGCTCAATCTTTTGAAAATTTTAACGACAGCAACTTTAATAAAAACCCTTTTTGGTATGGCGACACATCTAAATTTATTTTAATTTCTGGCAGATTGCGAAGCAATAGTTCAATTGCAAATGACAAATTTTTCATTTCAACCAAGTCAAAATTAGTAAACAATACTGTATTTGAATTTTATATTAACTTACAATTTAATACTTCTTCACTCAATTATACTGATATTTTTTTAAGTTCTGATTCGTCAAATCTCAATGGTCAAAACTCAGGATATTTTGTAAGACTTGGAGGAACAAATGATGAAATTTGCCTTTACAAAAAAATCAAAAATGTTTCTGCAATTTTGATTGACGGGAAAAACGGTGTACTTAATAAATCTAATAACATTTTTAAAATCAAAGTAATTTGCGATAGCAACTACAATTTTTCATTGTTTCGCGACAGTACAGCAACTGGCAATAATTATGTTTTAGAAGGAAAAACAATAAACAACGAGTTGACAACATCCGAATTTGCAGGAATTTTGATTAAGCAGTCAACATCCAGTTTTTTTAAACTTCATTATTTTGATGACATTATTATTAGCAAAATTTTTAAAGATACAATTTTGCCTTATATAAAGAGGGTTGAGTCTGTTTCAACTGATACCTTCAGAATATATTGCAGTGAAAAAATGAAACATTCATCACTTGATTTATCAAATTTTAATATTAATAAAGGTATAGGTAGTCCTATTTCAGCTATATTTTATGATACAGACAGTTCTATAATTGAAATAGTGTTTGGGAAAAAGATAAACTACAATATTGTATATGAGCTAAATATATTAAACTGTATTGATTATTCAGGATTAAAATTAAAAGACACAATTTTTAATATAAAAATTAACAAGTTTGATATTCCTGAAAAATATGAATTATTGATAAGTGAAATTATGCCCGACCCTGACCCAGTAGTTGGTTTGCCAAATGCTGAATATGTTGAAATATACAATAATTCTTCAAACATTATTACACTTTATAAATGTAGAATTCATGATAAAAGTTCAAGTATTATATTTCCGGATATACAAATTTTTCCTGATAGTTTTTTAATAATATGCGACAAATCAAATGAAAATTATTTTAAGAAATATGGGACAACCTTAGGGGTAAGCAATTTCATTTCTTTAAACAATACAGGAGATGAAATAGTATTGCGAAATTCAAATGGAAATCTAATACATAGATTAATTTATAATGAAAATGATTTTAAAGATAATTTTAAGTCAAACGGAGGTTGGTCATTAGAAATGATTGATAAAACCAATCCTTGTAATTCATCAAATTATATTTTTTCAATAAGTAATGATGGTGGTACACCTGGCAAAACAAACTCGGTTTCGGGTAAAAATTCTGATATATCTAAGCCTGAATTAATTGATATTTTCATTAAGACAGATTCTTCTGTTATTTTAGTTTTTAATGAAACACTTGATAGCTTTGTAGCTGCAAATTCAAATAATTATTCAATAATTAATAACTCTATAAGTGCTGTAAAAATTAACTTAAATGAGATTGAAATTAAGTTTTCTGATAAAATAAAGGAAATTGAAAAAACTGAAATTAAAGTTAAAAACATTAGTGATTGCAATGGTAATACTATACCAGATACTGCTGTAAATTTTTCATTTCCCTATCTACCACAAAATGGAAATTTATTAATTAATGAAATATTATTTAACCCCAAAAATAACGGATGTGATTATGTGGAAATTTACAATATTACAGATAAATTTATATCGCTTAAAAATTTATACTTGTTCAATTTTAATAGCAATAATTTGCCTGATAACTTTTCAATAACCGATACGTCAGGTAGGTTTATCTTGCCTTATTCTTATAAAGTTTTTTCAATTTCTTCACAATGGGTTTTATCAAATTATAAGTTTTGTAATAAAGAGTCATTAGTACAGTTGAATTCTATTCCGGCAATGAATGACGATATGGGGCATATAGGTATATCTGATAAATGGAATAATATTATTGATGAGTTTGATTATAAAGAGACTATGCACTATGAGTTGCTAAGCGAAACCGAAGGTGTTTCCCTTGAAAAGATAAACTGTAAAACTTCGTCAGAAGAAATATCAAACTGGACTTCGGCAGCGGCAAGTTATGGTTTTGGTACTCCGGGAATGATAAATTCGCATAATGTAAAGAACGAAGGCAATAATGATTTTCTTAGTATTTCTCCCGAGTACTTTTCACCGGATGAAGACGGTACAGATGATATCATTTCATTTACAATATCTAATTCAAAGCCCAATTCGCAAGCAACTTTAAAAATCTTTGATATTAATGGATTAGAGATAATAAAACTTGCAAACAATATTCCGATAGGAGCCAACCAAACATGGTACTGGAACGGTATTGACTATAAGATGAAAAGAACCCCTATTGGAATTTATATTGTATATGCAGAAATGATGGGTGATGACGGAAAACTAAAGGTTGTTAAAAAAACCTTTACTTTGGGAAGAAAGTAAATCAATGTAAAATTCTTTTGTTAGTTCAATATATTGTTTTGTATAATCGCAATTTTTACCATTGCGAATATATATTTCTGAATAATTAACAGATATATTATCAAATTTTAATTCCAACAAAGTTCTTTCGGCTTTTTTATCTGGATATGAAAAAATATCTGTTTTTCTGCTTATATACAAACAATTTTCATTAGATATATTTTGCCATCTATCAATATCAATAGATGGAATAATAATAGAAATAGTGCCGGTAGGATTTAAAATTTTAATACAATTTTGTAAAAAGTCAAGAGGGCTTAAACTATCAGAGTGCCTAGCACGATGCCTTGAAAATACCGGAGATGGTGTACTTTTATGAAAAAATGGAGGATTACAAATTATGCTATCAAATTTTTGTTTGTTATTTTTTGCCCAGTTTTGTATTGAACTATGCTTGGCTGATAATCTTGAAAACCATTTACAATTAAAAAAATTCAAACTTGCTTCGGCCACCGAATTTTTGTCAATATCAATTCCTACAATTTTTGCTTTTTGATTTTTTTGAGCAGCAATGAGTGAAATAATTCCGCAACCAGTACCAACATCAAGAATTGTATTAGCAAATTGTATATTAGACCATATTCCAAGCAAAACAGCATCTGTTCCTACTTTCATAGAACTTTTTCCATGCAATACATCAAATTGTTTGAAGCGAAAAATCATTGCACAAAAAAAGTTTTTTAATCTGATTATCAGAAATAAAAAAATATTTATAGTAGTAGGTATTGCATAGTATAATATAAAACATATATCTTTGCAGTGCAATAGGGGAATAAAGATGAATTTGGAAAATACTATATCACAAATGAGAAAAGGAATTCTTGAATTTTGCATATTAACTGTAATAAGCAGAGGTGAAATATATACTTCCGAAATATTATCAGAACTTAAGCAAGCTAATCTAATAGTTGTAGAAGGCACACTATATCCTTTACTTACAAGGCTAAAAAATGCAGGACTACTTTCCTACTCTTGGAAAGAATCAATACAAGGTCCGCCAAGAAAATATTTTGAACTAACAGAAAATGGCAAACTTTTTTTGAATGAGCTAAATAAAACTTGGGAAGAAATGAATAATTCAATAAATAAAACATTAAAAAAATAATATAATGGACAAAATTATAACTATCAATTTGGGAGGTTTTTCTATTAAAATAGATGAAGACGCTTTTTTATCTTTAAAAAACTACATTGATGCAATTGAAAGAAAATACTCTGCAACCGAAAATGGTAAAGAAATAATAAACGATATTGAAACCCGCATAGCAGAATTGCTTATTGAAAACCTTAAAGGCAAAGTAGCTTCGAGTCTTGCAGATGTTGAATCTGCAAAGAAGAGTATGGGAAATCCCGAAGAATTTGAACAATCAACAGAAAGCAATGAAGCAAAAAAGTATTATAATAAAGATATACCAAAAAGATTATATCGCGATAGTGAAAACAAAACACTTGGTGGCGTTTGTTCAGGAATTGCAAAATATTTTGATATTGACCAAACAATTGTAAGAATTTTTTGGGTTTGTCTTGTTTTGTTTTTTGGAACTGGTATTTTAGTTTATTTTTTATTATGGATTATAGTTCCCGAAGCAGTTACTACGGCTCAAAAACTTGAGATGAATGGCAAAGCCCCAACAATGGATAACATTATAAATAAAGTAAAATTTGAAGCTGAAAATGTAAGTAATAACATCAAGTCAAAAAATATTGGAGAAAAAATAAGAGAGTTTATTAAATCAATTTTACCTGTTTTATTATTTGTTTTCAAAAGTTTTGCAATTATAATGGGAGTAATCCTTCTCTTTTTTTTTTCAATATTGATAATAGTACTTGTTTCGGGTACAAGTAGTTTTGTAATAAATAACAGCGGAATTTCAGCAACGAAAATTCCTGATTTTTTTAATGAAAGCTGGGAGTTTGTTTCTTTTAAAGTTCTTATAGGTCTATTTATAGGAATACCACTTTTCAATGTTATTACAAGGTTGTTGAAATTCGCATTTAATTCAAAAGTAAATTATCAACCGATAAGAAAAATTTTGAGTTTTATATGGATATTTTCCATTCCTTTAATTATTTATTTTGCTTATCTGGGTTTAAGTAATTTTAAAAACTTAGAAACAAACCATCGTGAATCAACAGAAATTACAAAAGCAGGTTTTACAATAAAAACAGCAATAAATGATGATGAATTTTTTGGCTCAACAAAGTATAAAATTGAAGCATCAAGTGATAGTTTTATACATGTACTTATAAAAGAAACAGCTTCGGGCAGTAGTAAATCAAATGCAATTATAAATGCAAAAAAAATAGGTGCCAATTATGAATTTATAAATAATGTTTTGATGCTTAAAACATCCGATTATTATTCAAAAACCGGTCTGTACAGAAGACAAAAGACAGAGTTTGTTATTCAAGTTCCCAATAATTTGAAATTTAAATTATCTTCGGAATTTATAAATCAAAATTTGTATGTACAAGGTTCAAATATTGTTTACACAGCAAACAATATAAACGACATACAAAATGAATTAATATTTTTAAAAGGTAACTTATATTGTCCTGTATGTTCAGATTCTTTGCCTTACGCAATCAACTCAATAAGTAATTCGGATAAGTTTAGTAAAATAAAAATTACAGGTTGGATGGATGTAGAAGTAGTAAAAGGTAGTATTTATGATATTCAAACAAGAGGAGATAACGATATTGTCAATAATATTGACACTGAGATAAGTAATGATATATTAGAAATTAGCCTCAATGACAAATTTATAAACCTAATAAATAAACCTAAAATTGTAATTACATTACCTGAATTATCAGAGTTAAAACTATCGGGAGCAATTGAATGTAATATAGACAGTTTTAATGGAAATACAATAAAAATAGAAGTAGATGGAGCTTCGATAGCAAATGTAGATTTACATTATCAAAATATAGAAATTGAAATTAATGGAGCTAGCAAATTAGATATTTCAGGGAAAGCTAACAATGTAAGTTATGATTGTGCAGGAGCTGCAAGTATTAATTCTGAAAATCTAACTTCAAAAAGTGTAAATATAGATATTACCGGAGCATCACAAATTAAAATAGGGAAAACAAATTCAATAATTGGAATAGCAAAGGGTGCAAGTAAAATAAAATATACTGGAAAACCTTTTTATGATGTAAAATCATCTGGGTTAAGCAATGTAAAGCATTATTAAAAAACTTTAAGAGTATTAATATAATTTTGCATTATGACTTTATTGCCTCAATTTCTGCATAAAGGAGATAAAATAGCCATAGTAGCACCGGCACGAAAAATTTCATATAATGAAATTTTAGAATTTGTAAATTTTACAAAGCAAAAAGGACTTGAAGTTGTATTTACCGAAAATCTTTTTGCATCTCAAAATCAATTTGCCGGAACAGATGATCAAAGAGCTGATGATTTTCAATATTGGCTTGATAATAGTGAAATAAAAGCAATAATAGCGGCAAGAGGAGGCTATGGCACTGCCCGAATAATTGATAAATTAAATTTTGAAAAATTTAAGAAAAATCCAAAATGGCTAATAGGTTTTAGTGATTTTACGGTAGTTCATTGTCATCTTAATTCAAATTATAATATTGCAAGTATTCATGCAGCAATGCCAATAGTACTGAGTAAATCAAACAAAGCAAAAATTTCATCGTTTGATTATTTATTTAAATTACTTGAAGGTAAAATACCTAAATACAAATTAAAAAATCATAAAAAAAATATTAATGGAAATTGCCAAGGTGAACTTAGTGGTGGAAATTTATCAGTAATAATTTCTATTATGGGATCAAAATCTGAGATTAATACAGATGGGAAAATTTTATTTATAGAAGACCTCGATGAGTATCTTTATCATATTGACCGCATGATGACATGCTTGAAAAGAGCCGGTAAACTTGATAATTTAAAAGGTTTGCTTGTAGGTGGTATGAATAAAATGCACAACAATAAAGTAAGATTTGGTTTATCAGCGTATGAAATTATAAAATCACATACTGAAAACCTTAATATTCCAATATATTTTGGAATAGATGCAGGTCATATTTCAGCTAATTATCCATTAATTATGGGAGCAAATGTTATAATAGAAGATAATTATCTTAAATTTGACCACTAAAAAAAATTGAAAAAAGCATTAAAACAGTTTTCTGTATTTTTTGTGATAGGTTGTTCGGCAGTAGCAATAGATTTTTATATTTATAATCTAACACTCGAATTGTTGTGTCATGGTTGTGGAGATAATGTTACATACCGAAATTTATTTTTAAATATTACAAATGCCGATATCGCCAAAGCATCAGGATTTATGTGTGGTTCATTTTACACATACTATATGAATAAACGATTTACATGGAAAAAAAAAGACAGGAACAACAGAAGACTTGCAAGATTTTTTACTCTTTATGCAGTATCATTTTTAGTTAATATTTTAGGGAATAAATGGGCATTGATATGGGATCAGATAGTTCCTTTTATTAAAATTAAAGATTTAGCATTCTTGTTTGCTACTTGTCTTAGTGTTTCAATAAATTTTACAGGACAAAAGCTGTGGGTTTTTAATAGCGATGTTTCAATAATTCGTAAAATAAAAAAATCTGTTTTTCTAAATTAAAATTTACTTAGTCATTGAAAAGTTTATCACTTGTTTTACTTATAGGAAGTAATGTTGGAGATAGTAAAGATTATTTAACTAAAGCTAAAATACATCTTGAAAAAGAATTTGGTAAATTAATATTAAAATCAAATATTTTTAAAACACAAGCTTGGGGAATTACAGAACAAGATGATTTTCTAAATCAGGCTTTGGTTTATTACTGTAATTTAAACCCCGAAGAAATTCTTAAAAAAATAAAATCAATTGAGAAAAAAATAGGACGACAAAAGCGAAACACTTGGGCAAACCGCGAAATTGATATAGATATAATTTATTATGGGTCGCTGATTTTCCAAAGCGAAAAACTAATTATTCCACATCCATTAATGCATCTCAGAAAATTTGTACTAATACCTTTATCTCAAATTATACCTGAGTTTAAACATCCTGTATTAAACAAAAGTGTAAATGAATTATTAAAAAATTGCAATGATAATTTAATGGTTGAAAAAACCATAAATGAATAAACCATTACCTTTATATTGCCTTGCTGGAACTGATTATTTTGCAAATATTGTAAATCAAAAATTATGTGAAATTTCTATTTCTGAAAAATATGTAAAACAAAGTTTGAGAAACAGATTTTATATAATGGAGCCAAATAAAATTCTCAGACTTAGTATTCCAGTAAAACATTATCATCAAACTGATACAATCAGTGAAATTAAAATTGATTATTCTGAAAATACTATGAGTAAAAACTGGAAAAGTATAGAGTCATCTTATCGCAATTCACCATATTTTGAGTATTATTTTGATGACTTTTATAAACTGTTTAATTCAAAACATTTTCTTTTAGCTGAATTTAATATCGAAGCTCTTAGATTAGTTTTAAAATTTATTAAAAGTAACATCGAAATAAAATTAAATCCATTACCGGTATCAGAAGTTCAAAGAATAATACCTTTAAAAAATTATAAAAATTACAATCAGGTTTTTGCCGAAAGACACGGTTTTGTAAAAAATCTAAGTATAATTGATTTAATTTTCAATATGGGTCCGTTTTCGATAGAGGTTTTTAATTGAAAATTACCTTTTTTCCATCAATGTTACATTTTCTACATGATTTGTGTGAGGAAACATATCAACCGGACAAGTTTTAAGTATATAGTATTTTTCTGATAGAATTTGTAAGTCGCGGGCTTGAGTAGATGGGTTACAACTTACGTAAATTATTAGTTGTGGTTCTGTTTTTAATATTTGTTTTACTACTTCGGGGTGCATTCCAGCTCTTGGAGGGTCTGTTATTATAATATTTGGCTTCCCGTATTTTTCTACAAATTCATCATTAAGTACATACCGCATATCACCCATTATAAATTCGGAATTTGAAATATAATTTGTTTTTGCATTTTCTTTTGCATCGTCCACCGCCTGTTGCACACTTTCTATGCCGCAAACTTTGGCACATTGCTTTGCAATAAAAAGCGAAATACTGCCTGTACCGCAGTATAAATCATATACTATTTCGTTGCCTTTTAAGTTAGCAAATTCGCGTACTTTTTGATAAAGTTTTAGTGTTTGTAAACTATTTGTTTGAAAAAAAGATTTTGGTCTTATGCGGTATATCAAATCTTCGAGTCTTTCCTCAATATATCCATTTCCTTTATATGTAATTAGCTGTGTATCGTATATTGTATCGTTTGTTTTGCTGTTTATTCCGTAAATTATTGTTGTAATTGCAGGAAATTGTTTTTCTGTTTCTTCAAGTAGTTTAAGAATTTGTTTTTCGTTTTCTTCACCTATTATTACTACTATCATCCATTGCCCAAGTGTTGTATTTCTAATAATAAGGTTTCTTAAAAAGCCTTTGTTTTGCTTAATATCATAAAAACTAAGTTTGTTTTCAATTCCGTATTTTTTTATAAAAAGTCTTATTTTGTTGGCTAAATCATCTTGAAGGTAGCATTTCTCAATATCCAAAACCTTGTCAAATCTTCCGGATACATGAAATCCGGCAGCATTAAGTTGTATGTTTTCATTATTTATTTCATTTTCGAGTAGCCACCGTTTATTGCTGAAAGTATATTCTGTTTTGTTGCGATAAGCTATGTTTTCTGTGGCCCCTATTATTGGTTGCCACTCGTTGCAGTTAATTTTACCTATGCGTTTAAATGCATCTTCTACAAGACGATTTTTCCAATACAATTGCTCATTGTATTCCAATTGTTGCCATTTGCATCCTCCACATATTCCAAAATGATTGCAAAAATGTGCAATTCTGCCTCTGCCTGACGAAACTATTGATACTATTTCGCCAAAAAACACTTTGTTTTTTTTAGAGATTAATCTTATGTTTAATACATCTCCGGGTACCGAATATTTTACAAAAATTATTTTTTCATCTGTCTTAACAACGCAGTAACCATCATGTCCGGCTCCTTCGGCTACTACGTTTTCATATATTTTCCCGAATAATTTTTTTATTGACAATAGTTATATTTTTTTCTGCAAATTTGATTAATAAAACACGAATTACGCTATAATTATGCAAAATAAATGTTTATGAAGTACCCTAATAAGATTTTTAAATGCAAAATGTTAAACTTTGATGTTCAAAGAATTTGTTCTAAAACTAAGATCATTAGCTTTATGGTGTAATTTAATAATATATACAATCATATATTTAGTTTTAAATGTTACAATCGGAAAAATAGTAATATAAGTAAACCTGCCTTCTTTCAAACCGCTTTCTACCATTATTCAGGTTGGGTTATCGCTACAATCTGAAACCACAACACCATCAATTGCACACAAATGCAAACACCAAAACATCTGACAAGTAGAAACCGAGGCCAGCAGTTGTTCTTCGGGGTTGTATTTGTTTGCATCGCCCAAAAAAGAAGGATAGGTATAGCACAATATTTCTGTTTTGTTTACAGCTTTAAGGATATAATTGCGAGAGTAACGATTAGAATTTTAGTTACCTTTGGCATCTTGCCAATTGATAATTATATAAATATTAGATTTGAATTGTTAAAACATTATCTACATACTATCCTTTCTACCCCAATCACACCATTTTGCTTGAGTTTTATAAAAAATAAACCTTTACCTGTTGAAAGTTTTATAGTTTGAAGTTTTGGGTTTTGAGAGTTTGAATGTAATGTAAAAG
>JADLGN010000026.1 GCA_020849295.1 Bacteroidia bacterium | reverse complement strand
CTTTTACATTACATTCAAACTCTCAAAACCCAAAACTTCAAACTATAAAACTTTCAACAGGTAAAGGTTTATTTTTTATAAAACTCAAGCAAAATGGTGTGATTGGGGTAGAAAGGATAGTATGTAGGTAATATTTTAACTATTCAAATCTAATATTTATATAATTTTTTCAGGAAGTTCTTATTTCTCAAAAATATATATATATTCGTCTAATCAAACTATAAAAATATGAAAAAATTAATTCTTTTATCAACATTTATCCTAATCGGATTATTTTCTTCTTCAAACTTGTATGCTCAAGTAAATCTTGATATAGCTAATTCAATATCTTGTTCATTTACAATTCATGTAGCTTGGAATGACGGTTCAAATTGTCAATTAGATTCTAATATTGCTGTTGGTAGTGGACCGTCATATTGGACATTAGGTAACCCCTTAGGTGCCGGAACATCTCCATTTATTACGATTGTATGTAATAATTGTGGAGATATAGCGATTATAGGAGATTGTAATTTTGCTAATGCTTGTCCTTGCAGTAGTTTGACATGTTGTTACACACATACATGTAGCTGTGGCTCACCTGTAAATTACAGATATATACCATTTGTTGCACCATTTAGCAATACGAGACTGGAAATTTATTAATATTTATTTAATATATAATATATTCTCAAAATAAATCATGAAAAGCAAAATCGTATTTTGTATATTTTTTATATTAATCTTTGAATTTGTATTAAAAGCTCAAAATTTTGAGTGGCTGAAATCTTATGGTACAAAAAACAAAAATGAAAGTATTCAACATATTTTTGCTGAAAACAATAATAATTATGAAATATTCTTTGATGGATCATTGGGTATTTCAGATACTTTAACTTTTGATAAATATAAGTATATAACAAACAAAAGTAATTCAGAAGATTATTTAGTAAGGTTTGATAGTTTATCCCATTCGATTTTAGCAAAATGTATAGGGAATGTTTATACATTATGTTTATGTAAAGATTTCAATGGCAATTATTATTTAGGCGGTACTATTACAAAATCAAATAGAACATTAGACTCGAATAATTTGAATTTATCAGATGGGAAAGCTTTTATTGCTAAGTTTAGTAACGATTTTAAATTAGTTTGGATTAATCAATTTGGCAATGATACAACTTCAGTAATTCGTAAATTAAAATTTTATAATAATCATTTGTATTTTATTGGGTTTTCAACCGATTCTACAAAAATTGGCTCAACAACATATTATTTTGGAGGGTATCCAACCTCATTTTATGGTGAAATTAATATTAACAATGGAAATGTCAAATGGTCTAAATATTTATATAATAATATTAATAATCAAACTTTACTTATTTCAGATTTAGTGTATTTAAAAAATAAATTAATATTATCCGGGAATGTTGTTGGGCAAGATATAAAAATTAATTCAGATACATTTAAAGATGGTTCAGGATTTATAGTTAAATCAGATACTCTTGGTAATTATGAAAATAGATTTCTTGTAAAAAGTAAAGGTACTTTAATAAATTTTATCTTAACTGATAATAATAATTTATATTTCGGAGGTAGATTTATTGATACTGTTAAATTTGGTAGTCGTAAAATATTACCTGAACTAAACTCGGGCACGCCTAATGCCTTCGAATTGTTTGTAGCTTGTGTTAATTATAATTTGAAACCTGTATGGTTTTTCAGACCAAAAATTTTAGAGAAAACATCTAAAAACATTGGTAACCAAATAATTTGTGCTGAAATAAATGCTGGTTATCTTTATTTTGGCGGTTATTTTAATACTAAAATTATGATAGACAGTTTAATTTTAAGTTCAAACAATTTAGATATATTATTATTTAAATCTGATACATTAGGTAATGTTTTATGGGCTACACAAGGTAATACATATCAAGGTGGTATTGCAAATATAGCTAAAATAGGTCAATCGGTAATTGCTTGTGGCAGATTTACCGATAGTATAAAATTTAGCAGTTTAAAAACTTTCTCAAAAGGCGGATTAGACGCTTTCATCACAAAAGTTACTGACTTTTCAATTACTCGTGGCAAGGTAAAGCAAGGTCCTTACTGTGCCGGTGATACTATTCTAATACCATATACAAAATTTGGTGTGTTTGACACAGCCAATACTTTTTTTGCCCAACTCAGCGATGAATACGGCAATTTTGATAATGGCTATCGCCAATTAGGACGTTTGAAAACTAATAAAGACAGTACTATTATAGGTGTTTTACCAAATTTCAAGGTTTCATCTTCGTCTCTTTACAGAATAAGAGTTGTGAGCAATAATCCATCCGTTCAGAGCTATTACCGCTACGATACCCTCCGCCTTCTCATTTACTCACGCGACAAAGCCGACCCGGGTTTGCCCGATACTATTTGCTTTGGCGATACTATAAAACTGAGTACCTACGGCGGTACAAAATGGACTTGGAGTCTTAAGTATAAAATGAACGACTCAACAATTCGCCAGCCACTTGTAAATCCTGATACAAGTACAATTTATCGTATTGTGATAGCCGATAGCAGCGGTTGCGGTAAGCCAGATACAGCATTTAAACTTATTGTTGTAAAGCCATCGCCAAAGGCGGTCTTGGATATTACCGACTCGGCTGTTTGCAGTAATGATTTTATTAAAATTCCTGTAAGGTTTGTTGGTGGAGATTCTGCTAATTACTCATGGGAATGGTTTTTGGTAAATTCACCAAAATCGTATTTTGCATTGGGAAGTGGAAAATTTAAACTTTCTGATACACTCAAACTCATTACTTCGGTTGATAATACATATTCTCAAAAATTTGCTGTAATCTTAAGCGATAATTGTTCTGCCAAACACGACACAGCCTTTGTAACAATAAGCCAAAGAAAACCTGTTAAAATCTCATCAAATCTTAGAGATACCACGCTTTGCTATGGAAACCAAATTAATTATACAGCCCAAGCTACTGGCGGAGTTGCTAAATATTACCAATATCAATGGAAAGATTTAATTTCAAACTCAATTCTTTCTGATTCCGCTTCGCTAAAAACTTCTGCTGATAACACTTTAAAAGTTCAACTTACTGTAAATGACGGTTGCCTTGCATTGGCTGATACGTTTGTATTTAACATTAAAGTCAAACCTAAACTTGAACTTATTACAAACTTAAAAGATACTACTGTGTGTCAAAACCGAAGTTTGAGTTTTTCAGCCAAAGCAAAAGGTGGCGACAGCAGCAATTACAGTTTCAAATGGCTGCTCAACAATAAAGAAATCGGAACAGGAAAAAACCTCATCATCTCAACCTCAACCTCAACCTCAACCTTAACCTTAACCTTAACCGACCATTGCTCAATTCCCGAAGATACGATTAAAGCACAAATCACCGTCTTACCCGCTCCCCAAGCCGATTTCACCACAGGAATAACTTGCAGCAAGACAAAAACAGATTTTACTTTTACAGGAAAAAAAATAACAAACACCACTTTTGAGTGGAATTTTGATAATGAAAGCAAAGCTTACAGCGAAAATGCTTCTTACATGTTTTCAAGTGCAGGAAATAAAACAATAAAACTAATCACCAAAGCAGACAACAATTGCAACGACACAATAGAAAAAACAATTGAAATAAAAAAACAGGCTAAGG
>JADLGN010000025.1 GCA_020849295.1 Bacteroidia bacterium | reverse complement strand
GAAACTGTCGGGAATGCTAAATAATTTGTTTTTGGTTGTCTAACTTCTGCAAAAAGTGTCGGTGTATCTGCAAGTTTTTTTGTGTTTCCTCTGTCGCTATTTAAACGCCATTTTTGAACTGCTTCAACACGTTCTTTTATTTTGCTGTTGCCTTTAATTTCATTTGGCTCTGCTTCTGCAAGCCACAAACAATAACGCTTTTCAGAGTGTAACAACTCACGCCCACCAATAAAAGGCTTAATCAATTTTTCTGAACTTTTGTTTTCAGAAATAATTTCTTTTCGTTCTTCTTCTGATAACGTATAGTTTCCATCATCTAATGCAAAACTTCCGTAAACAATTTCGGGAACTTTACAGATTGGCGATTTTCTATTTTCAACCGTTATGTCTTTGCCCTCAACCAAAAATGGGTTGATGTTTTTTACTTTTATTTCGTGGGCTTCACCTTTAATATTTTCGTATTCAAAAATTCGTTTTTCGTTGGTGTCAAAGTTGGCAAAGCCAACAATTACAACGTGAACAGCCGCTTTGCCTTTTGCTTCATTTGTCCAAGAAAATGTTTGATGTGCAAAATGAATTTTGATTTGATATTGATTGAAAAGTATTTGCCACAAAATTCCAACTTGTTCGCCTTGGGATATTGAGTTAGTTGAAACAAAACCAACTTTGATTTTTGTGTTTTGAATAAGTTGTGCTGCTTTTAAATACCAAGCCGTAACATAATCTAAAACGCCACTTCCCTTAATGCTCGAAAAAACAAATTCCATATCAGATTTTTGATGTACATTTTGTTCTTTCTTTCCAAGAAAAGGAGGATTTCCGATGATGTAAGAAAGTTTGTTTTTAGATACCAAACTTTCCCAATCGGTTCGCAAAGCATTTCCGTGAACAATTTTAGCAGATTTCTTTAACGGTAAACGCACAAAATATTGCCCAAATTCATTGCTTATTTGCATATTCATTTGGTGGTCAATAAGCCACATTGCAACTTCGGCAATTCGTGCAGGAAATTCTTCATATTCAATTCCGCTAAATTGGTCAACATCTATCCACAACACTTGGCTCACGTCCAAAAAGCGTTGCCCTGCTTTGTTCAAAGCTCGCATTACTTGCAATTCCAACAAACGCAATTCTCGGTAAGTAATAACCAAGAAGTTTCCGCAACCACAAGCAGGGTCAAGGAATTTGAGTGTGCTAAGTTTTTTATGAAATTCGGGAAGTTTGTTTTTATTGTCTTTGATACTTTCAAATTCTTTCCAAAGGTCGTCCAAGAAAAGCGGTTTAATCAGTTTTAAAATATTGGTTTCGCTTGTGTAGTGTGCCCCTAAGTTTCTGCGTTCTTTCGGGTTCATTACACTTTGAAACATTGAGCCAAATATCGCTGGCGATATTTTACTCCAATCAATGTAACAGCAGTCAAGCAAGGCTTGACGCATTTTTGTGTCGAAACTTGCCGTAGACAAGTTTTCTTCAAAAAGTTTTCCGTTTACATACGGAAAGTCGGCAAGTTGTTCGTCAAGATTTTTAAAACGGTTTTCCTTTGGTGTGTTTAATACTTGAAACAACTCTTGCAATTTGGCTGCAAGGTCGCTTCCGTCTTCGGCTGTTCGCTGTTCTAAATATTCTTGAAATTGTTGTTTATTGAAAATTGTTGTGTCTTCTGCGAAAAGTAAAAACAGAATACGAACCAAGTAAACTTCTAATGGATGTCCTGTGTAGCCGATTTCTTCAAGTCTGTCGTGAAGTTTACCCATTAACTCTGCCGCTTTAATGTTTGCAGGGTCTTGTTCTTTGTAAACCTTTTTTTGATAACCTAAAATGTAACCGAAATGCTGAACATTATTTACAAGGTCGTTGAGTTTAAATTCTACGGTTTTATCTTCATCAAGGTCGTAAAGTCTAAAATTTTCAAAGTCAGAAATGAGAATGTATTTCGGTAATTCGTGTTGTTTCAGTCCGTGTGTGTAGTCTTTGGCTTGTTGATATGCTTTGCCAAGGTTTTTACCTCGACTTTTCATTTCAATTAAAATTGTTCCTTTCCAAAGCAGGTCAATGTAACCGTCTTTGTCGTCCAGTTTTTTTACTCTGTGTTCAAAGGTCGAAACACGTTTACTGCTAATGCCAAACACATTAAAAAACTCAACTAAAAATGGCTTTGCGTCTGCTTCTTCGTTTGAAGTGTCCACCCATTCTTTTGAGAATTTTAATGCTCTATCTTTTATTTCGTTCCAGCTTAATGCCATTTTGATCTATGCTTATTGTTTAGTGGTTTTTAATAGCCAATCAATCACGTTTATTTTTTGTATTCCTTCAATACTTGTGTTATCAAAATCAAGCGTAAGTAAATATTTAGGGTAATTGTCTTTAATGTTTCTAAAAGCCGAAATTTCTCGTTCATGAGTTTTTTCGTCAGTTACGGTAAACGCTACTTGGTAATATTCTCGTTCGTTGTTCGGTTTCTGTACTACAAAATCAATTTCCTTGTCGTTGTTTTTTCCTGCATACACTTTTCCGCCACGCCTGATCAATTCAAAGAAAACTACGTTTTCTAATTTTCGTCCCAAGTCTGCATCGTACCTGTTAGTGGTTGCTATGTTTTTCAAACCTAAGTCCACCAAATAATATTTTTGATTGGTGGTAAGCAATTCTTTTCCTTTAATATCATAGCGTGGTGCAGGATAAATGATGTAGGAATTGGTCAAAAAATCCAAATATTTACTTATCGTGTTATGCGAAATAGTTTTCTTGGAACTTTTGTTGAGAGCTACCGCAATGTTCGTAGGCGAAATGTAAGAGCCGACACTATCAAATACAAAACTGATTACACGATGTAAGTTGTGTAAATTTCGCAGTTTGTTACGTTCGGCAATGTCTTTGATAATAACCGTATCGTATATAGATTGCAAATAATCGTTCACCAACGTCTCATCACTTTGAGCCAATGTAACGGCTTCGGGAAAACTGCTTGCATTGATGTATTGGCGAAAAAGTCTGTCGGTGTTTTTTTCTTTGCTGTATGCCAAAGTGTATTCGGCAAACGAATAAGGTTGTACGTTTATAGCAATGTAACGCCCTGTGAGTAAGGTTGCCAATTCGCTTGAAAGTAAATAAGCGTTTGAACCTGTAACGTACAAGTCAATATTTTTTTTTCGGAACAATCCATTAACCAATTTTTCAAAATCGTTCACTAACTGCACTTCGTCTAAAAACACATAGTATTTTTTTTCAGAAGAAACGGTATTGATGATTTCATCGTAAAGCGTTGTCCATTCGGTTAGATGTAGGTTTTCACGCTCTTCAAAGTTTAAGAACACAATATTTTTTTTGGCAACACCGATTTTAATCAATTCGTTTTTGAAAGATTCCAAAAGTGTGGACTTGCCGCTACGTCTGATGCCTGTAACGACTTTGATGATGTTTTGGTCTTTCAGTTGCTTTAGTTTTTGCAAGTATATTTCTCGACTTATCATTTTTTTCTGTTTTGTCCCTGACAAAGATATTAGATCTTATTGACGAAAAATCAAAAAAATGATATTTTTTGTCAGTATGGCAATTTTCGTTGTAAAGTCGGGAATTTGGGGTGGTGGGTGGGCTTGGGTTGTCGGCTAACTTGTCTGTTTGCAGTGTCGCCCTAAACTGACCGCCAACTGCAGTCTGTCTCCTGCCATGTAGAGACAAGTCAAAAACCTTTTTAAATTCAAATTTTAGTTCAAAAATAGTGGTATAAATGAATTTTATGAATATTTTATTTGAGATAAATTATAGGTTTATTTCTTAAAACCAAGCTTTGCTAAATCAAGCCCTGCAAAAACAAGTCAATAAGCCTTTCGTAATTATTATCATCAATAGCCTGTTCCAGATAATAAAAACTTACCTGATTTCTGTTTTCCCTTAAAAAAATGATAACAAGTTTTAAGTGGAAAAAGAACTTGACATAGCGAGAGTACAAAGTTTTAAAAATAAAAAAGTCGGATATAAAATCCGACTTTATTTAAAAATTTTTTAAAATTAATTTTTTTATTTATGCTGTTTCAGTAGTTCCTCCTCTGCCTAACATATATCCAACAGCACCACCTGCAACAGCCATCATAACTGTATTGACAATTATGTCAACAATCATTGCTGTCATATTACTAAACCAAGTAGTCATACTCCAGAATTGAAAATCCATTCCTAAAGCTAATAGTAAACCAAAGGTTCCTCCTTTAATCAATCCTGACATAAAACTGTTTGCATTTGCCCAACTAAGCATAGTTGCAAGCAAATATCCAAAAAACAAGTTTCCCAAAATCATAGCCCACATTACCATTTCTTCTTTTGGACGATTCATACATCCATTACAATTTTCTTTCATGAAAGATTCTAGAGCAAGTCCATAAATGCCCCAACCTAAAAAAACATTACTACTGCGCCGGCTAATGCGGCTAATAAAATTTTTGTGTTCATAATTTTCTTTATTTAATGATATATCAAATGTATATTTAAAAAATTTTAAAAAACAAATTTTTTACAAAAAATGTGAATAAGTTTTTTTTAAAAAAATAGAAATTTTAGTTTAACAACCTTCTAAAACAACTGCATAACCTTGTCCCACTCCAACACAAAGTGTGCATAGAGCATATTTTTTTTGAGTTAACTGAAGTTGAAGAGCTGCGGAATATATAATTCTACTACCGCTCATACCGAGAGGATGACCAAGAGCAATTGCACCTCCATTAGGGTTAATTCTATTGTCGTCATTGTCTAATTTTAATAATCTAATACATGACAAGGCTTGTACGGCAAAAGCTTCATTCAATTCAATTACATCGATTTCATCAAGAGTTAGTCCTGCTTTTTTTAATGCAATATTTGTAGCTTCAACAGGACCAATACCCATTATTCTTGGTGCTACACCAGATGTTCCGCTTGAAACAATTCTTGCCATAGGCCTAAAATTATTTTCTTTTATTGCATTTTCTGAAGCTATTAGTATTGCAGATGCCCCATCATTAAGTCCGCTTGAGTTTCCTGCTGTTACACTGCCATTATTTTTAAATGCAGGTTTTAGCTTACTTAAAATTTCAATTGTTGTACCAGGTTTAATAAATTCGTCATTTATAATAGAAATGTTTTCATTGCGATTTTTAATAGTTAATGGTGAAATTTCTTTCAAAAATCTTCCTTTATCTCTTGCATCAGTAGCTTTTTTCTGACTCCATTCGGCAAATTTGTCTTGTTCAACACGACTTATTTTATATAATTCAGCAAGGTTTTCGGCAGTTTCGCCCATGCTTTCTGTTCCATATAATTTTTGCATTTCAGGATTTATAAAACGCCATCCAAAACTACTGTCATACAGCTTAGAATCAGTACCAAAAGGTTTAGCAGATTTTGAAAAAACATAAGGTGCCCTTGTCATTCCTTCTACTCCTCCGGCAATCATTATATCGGCATCTCCGGTATTTATTGCTCTTTTTGCATTTACAACTGCACCCATTCCGCTTGCACAAAGTCTGTTTACTGTTTCGCCGGTTACTGTATAGGGTAATCCAGATAATAAAACTGCCATTCTTGCAACGTTGCGGTTGTCTTCTCCTGCTTGATTAGCACAACCAAGTATTACTTCATCAATTTTAGATTTGTCAAATTCAGAAAATTTATTTACCAATTCTCTTAAAACATGTGCAGCTAAGTCATCTGTTCTAATTGAGGATAGAGAGCCTCCAAAATTTCCTATTGGCGTACGTGTTCCCGAAATGATATAAGCTTGTTTCATTTTTTAATCTATTTCAAATGTTTTATTTTTTTCATTCATTTCTCTTAAAATAATACTGCAATTATATCGCGAATCTTTATACTTACTATATAATGAATCTAGAATATTTACGGTCTTATTAATGCCAAATTCATTTGCCCAAGCAAGTAACCCCTTTGGGTAGTGCAATCCATTAATAACTGAAGTTTCGATATCTTTTGCTATTGCAATTTTTGAATGTAAAGCTTCTGCTGCTTCATTAATTAACATTGAAAGTACTCTTTCAAAAATTTCAATTGATTTATTTTTGTCAATTATTGTTTTATTTTCTTCATTTGAAATAGAATAATCATAAAAACCCTTACCGGTTTTTTTGCCTAAGAAACCTGCATCTATCAATTGTTTCTGGCAATATGAGGGCTTATAACGACTGTCAAAATATGTTGCTTCCCAAATTGATTTTGTTACATTGTAATTAATGTCATGTCCAATGTAATCTGATAGTTCAAACGGCCCCATTTTAAAGTTACCGAGTGATTTTAATGCAAAATCTATTTCTTTGAAGTTGGCAATTCCTTCTTCATAAATTTTAAATGATTCGCCATAAAATGGTCTTGCAATTCTGTTTACAATAAAGCCCGGAGTATCTTTGGCAATAACTATTGTTTTATTTAGTTTTTTTACAAAACATTTTGAATTATTCAAAGTTATTTGGTTTGTTTGAATTGCAGGTATTATTTCAACTAATGGCATAATTGCTGGTGGATTGAAAAAATGAATACCTATTACTCTTTCAGGATTTTTGCATGATGAAGCTATTGATGTAATAGGAAACGATGAAGTATTTGAAGCTATTATGCAATTTGCATTTACAATCATTTCGAGTTCTCTCGTTACTTGTTTTTTTACTGATAGATCTTCTATTACAGCTTCAATTATTAAATTGCATGTTGAAAATTCAGTGAAATCATTAGCAAGAGTTAAATTTTTTAAAGTTTGTGAGGCTTGCTCATTACTAATTTTACCTTTAACTACTAAATTACTTAATGTCTCTTTTATTTTTTGTGAAGCTTTTTCTAAAGCAATTTGATTATTGTCAAATAATACAGTCTCAAATCCCGAATTTGCAGCAATTTGTGCAATGCCGCTTCCCATTGCTCCCGAACCAATTATTCCAATTTTCATTTAATTGTTAAATACACTTAAAATAATCAAAAGGTTCTTTGCAGTCCAAACATCTGTATAATGCTTTACAAGATGTTGAACCAAATTTATTTATTTGTTCTGTATTTTCTGAATTGCATCGCGGACATTTTACATGTAAATCATTTTCTATGTTATTAAAATTTAACTTAGGAGGTGGAGCAATGCCGTAATTCAGAAGTTTATCAATTCCAGATTGACTAATATTATCAGTAGTCCATGCCGGAAAAAGAGTTGTTGTTATTTTAAATTTACTAATCCCATACTTTAATAAAGCCATTTTAATATCAAGTTCTATAATATTATTAGCCGGGCAGCCGCTGTATGTATGAGTAATAATAATTTCAGGAATATTATCTTTAATTTTTATATCTCTAATTATACCTAATTCCTCAAGACTAATAACCGGAATTTCAGGGTCAACAACTTCTGAAAGAATATTTAAAATTTGCTTTTTAGTGAGCTTTTCGTTCAATGAATTTATTTTTTGTGCTTTTCGTGGTGTGGATGTGTGTGAAGATTCGAATCATTTTGAAAAGGATTATGCATTGATTGCATTGCCATCATTTGTTTTAATGTTCTATCCATTGATTCTGACGAACCATCGAGAAAAATTATATTTCCTTTGCCGTTTTCAGCTACGTGTTTTAGCGTTTCTGTCCACATAGTAAACAGAATAACAGAATTATCAAGATCTGATTGTTGCATTTCCTTTGCAGCCATACTCATACCTTTAGCCACTTCTTCTCTAAAAGAAGCAACCGCCTGACCACGTAAGATAGCAGCTTGTCTTTCTGCTTCTGCTGCAATTCTTACTGCATTACCGTCTGCTTCGGCAGCTTTAGTTTTTGTTATTAATAATGCTTGACCTTCGTTTTCAGCAGCAGCTTTTAGATTATTTGATGCTACTACTTTTGCCATACTTCTCATTACTTCTTCGTCAAATGTAATATCATTCATTTGCAGGTCTATCAAATGATATCCCCACGATTCAAGTATAGTATCGAGATTTTCTTTAACAAATAATACTATCTCATTTCTCAAAGTTAAAATTTCACTTTGTTTTTTTGTAGCAACAAAAGAACGGACATTGCCTTCAATGGTGCGAATAAGTGATTGCATAAAACTTTTTTCGTCAATAAATTTAAATGCTACATTTTTAATAGTTATTTCATCATGATTTAAAACAGAATAAAGAACTAAAGCTGTAAAATTAACATTTGCTTGGTCAAGTGTTACAGCCTGAAACCCAAGTTCTGTTGAGCGATTCTGAATGCTTATTCTTCTGTAAATAACTTCAATTAACGGAATTCTGAAATTCAATCCCGGGTGTAGAATACGGCGATATTTGCCAAAAATTGTTATAACACCTATTGTGCCTTGTTTTACTGTTACAAAACAAAACAAAAAGAATACTATGATTGCAGGTATGTAGTAAATAAATTCCATAATTTTTCAAATATATTTTAATAATTACAATAAAATAAATTTATTAAAAACTAAATTACCAAGTACAGTTTGGATAAGTGCGTTGCATATATTGCAAATCGGTAAGTAATTTACCTAAATTTTCTGTATGCAAACCACTTTTTCCTCCTGATTGAAACCATGTAGTTTGTGGAACTTCAATATTTGCTTTGTTGAATATTTCAGTTACATTATTAAACCAAGTTGTTTTAAATTTTGAAACATCAGGAGCAATTCCCTTTTCAATCATTTCTTTTTCATATTCTGCAACTTCAAAAAGTTCACCTGTAAAGTCCCATAAATAATTAAGTGAGTTCTTTAGTTTTTGGTTACTTTCTTTAGTTCCATCTCCAAGTCTTATAACCCATTCGCTACTATATTTGTAATGATATTTCACTTCTTTTATAGCTTTTGAAGCAATTGCAGCAATGTTTTTATCTTTACTTTTTTCGAGTTCGCTGTAAAGCAAAATACAGTAACTGTCATAAAAAAACTGCCTCAACAAAGTCTGTGACCAGTCTCCATTTGGTTGTTCAAGTAATAGAAGATTTTTAAATTCTCTTTCATTTCTGTAATAAGCATAAAAATCTTCTTCTTTATCTTTTTTGTCAACCCTTGAAGCTAACTGATAAAAGTATCTTGCCTGTCCTAAAATATCAAGCGTGATATTTGTGATTGCAATATCTTGCTCAAGAATAGGAGCGTGCCCACACCATTCGCCAAGTCTTTGCGAAAGTATTAAAGCATTATCGGCAAGGTGTAACAAATACGATGTTTTGTTGTTTCTCATTTAATTAAAAGTTATATATTTTTTAATTCGTCAGGAAGTTTGTAAAACGTAGGGTGACGATATGGTTTGTCGCCGGAAGGGTCGAAAAGAGAATCTTGTTCGCCGGGGTCTGAAGCTGTAATGTTTTTAGATTCAATTACCCATATACTAATTCCTTCTTGTCTTCGTGTGTAAACGTCTCTTGCGTTTTCAATAGCCATTTGTGCATCAGAGGCTCTTAAGCTACCAACGTGCTTATGGCTTAAGCCTCGCTTGCTTCTAATGAAAATTTCCCAAAGAGGCCAATTTTTACTGTTTTCCATTTTTATTATTTTGTTTTTGTTTTTCGGCGTAAGCTATTGCTGCGTCTCTAACCCATTTGCCATTTTCAAAGGCTTCACGTCTTGTTTTTATTCTATCTTTATTGCATGGACCGTTACCTTTTATTACATTGTAAAACTCACTCCAATCTGGTTCGGTAAATGAATAATTTTCTGTTTTAGCATTAAATTTCAGATTTTTATCGGGGACTTTTAATCCTAAGTATTCTGCTTGTGGAACCGTAGCATCTACAAACCTTTGGCGAAGCTCATCATTTGAAAATCTTTTAATTTTCATTTTTATTGAGTAATCTGAATGGACAGATTCGTCATCTTTAGGCCCAAACATCATTAATGATGGATACCACCAACGATTTAATGCATCTTGTGCCATTTCTTTTTGTTCTTTAGTTCCATTACATAAAGTCAGCAAAATATCATATCCTTGCCTTTGATGAAAACTTTCTTCTTTGCAAATGCGAACCATTGCTCTGGAATATGGGCCATAAGAAGTACGGCATAACATAACTTGGTTCATTATAGCTGCACCATCTACAAGCCAACCTATTGCTCCAATATCTGCCCAACTTAGTGTTGGATAATTGAAAATACTGGAATATTTAGCTTTGCCAATGTGCAATTCTTCAATTAGCTCTTCTCTATCTGCTCCTAAAGTTTCTGCAGCACTATACAAATAAAGTCCATGACCTGCTTCATCCTGAATTTTAGCAAGTAGAGCAGCTTTTCTTCTTAAACTCGGGGCTCTCGAAATCCAATTTCCTTCTGGCAACATTCCTACAACTTCAGAATGGGCATGTTGTGAAATTTGTCTTATCATGGTATTTCTGTATTTTTCAGGCATCCAGTCTTTGGGTTCAATTTTTTCTTCTTTATCAATTAATTGATAAAAGCGTTCTTCTTGTGAAATCGCCTTAGCTGTCATACTTCGTCAAATGTAATTTTAATGTTTTTAGAAACCGGATGTGACTGACAAGTCAAAATATATCCTTTTTCAATTTCGTTTGGTTCAAGACTATAATTAATATCCATTTTCACTTCTCCATCAAGTAATTTTGCCCTGCATGTACAGCACACGCCACCCTTACATGCAAAAGGCAAGTTTGCTCCATTTTTTAAAGCTGCATCAAGTATATTTTCATCACTTGTTTCAAGATTGAAATTTATTTCATTTCCATCATTTATTATAGTGATATTACTTTTAATATTTGCTAATTTTTCAGTTGTTTCTGTTTTAGTGGTATAGCCAATATTTGTAAAAAGTTCATGATGAATTTTGTTATTATCAATTCCTATTTCAGTTAAACATTTTTTTATATTTTCAGTCATTAGCTTAGGTCCGCAAATAAATACTTCATCAGTAATTTTTGGCGAAAAACAATATTTTGATAATTTAATACATTTTTCAAAGTCGAGATGACCTTTTAATAATGGACTTTCGGGAATTTCTCTGCTCATAATATAAAATACCGAAAATCTATCTATATAAAAATTCTTTAATCCTTCAATTTCTTCTAAAAATATTGTTGTGTTTGATTTTTTATTACCGTAAAATAAAGTTATGCTACTTAATGGTTCATTGTTTAAAATAGATTTAACAATAGAAATTATCGGAGTTATACCGCTACCAGCAGCAAATGCAATATAGTATTTTGAGTTTTCTGAATTTGTTTCAATAAAAAATCTACCATGAGGAGGCATTATTTCAAGTGAATCTCCGGCTTTTAATTCTTCTATTGCAAAATTTGAGAAAATACCATTTTCTATTCTTTTAACAGCAATTTTTATTTCATTTTCATTCGGGCTTGAGCAAATTGAATAAGTACGTCTTATTTCATTACCATTAATTTCTTTTTTAATAATTACATGTTGCCCTGGTTTGAAATTAAATTCATGAATTATTTGTTTGGGTATATCAAATACAATAGAAACACAGTCTTGTGTTTCTCGGGTTATTTTTTTAACCTTTACTTTATAAAATTCTTTTGACGACAATTTTCAGTTTATTATTTTTATAGCCCCCACCAATCAAAGAGTTTGCTTATCATAGTATCTTCTTCACGAACTACTTTTTCGTCGGCATTTATCAGTTTCATTGCAAATCGTAAAAATTCTGTGCGTTCTTTGTGAGTAGATTCGTCAAAAAAATCATTAGCTACTTTTTCATAAAAAAACATATAATCCTTCTCGGTTAGTGTGCTTATTTCTTCAAGAGCATTTTCAAGGTTTCCGCCAAGAGGAAAATTTTTAAGAATATAATCAACTATAATATTTCCTTCTTCTGGAGCAAAAAAACCATCACTTTGCGATAACATACAAAGCAATTGATAGCCACATATATCTTTATTGTGTTTGTGCATTATTGTTATATTGTTGTTTAATTTTGTCGCAAACATATAATATTTATGCTAAGGATTAAAACCATATTTACTATACTTTTGTTTTTGGCGATTGAATTTTGTTTTGCACAAGGTTTTAAATCCCAAATTCATGCAGGTATAAATTTTTCGCAAGTTGATGGAGATAGATATTCAGGATATAATCAAATAGGGTTAAATGGTGGTTTTGCTTTTTATAGAGAACTTAAAAAAAATAAGAATTTAGGGTTTGAAATAAATTATTCATCAAAAGGAAGCCGTAAAAAAACAAGTGAAAAGAACCCTGATATTTTTAAACTTAGAATTAATTATGTTTGTATTCCTGTTTTTGCTGAGTTTAAAAATGTAATTAAAAATTATAAAAATTTATCACTCAAAGCCGGCATATCAGGCAATATTTTTGTGAATGCAAAAACAGATTTCGGATTCGGTTGGCAAAATGAAGAATTAAAACCTGTTGAAATAAGCGGTATAATAGGGATAACTCATAAAATTGATAAAAGATTGTCTTTTTGTATTACTCATGAAAACAGTATTATTTCAATTGAAAAGAAAATTTATAACTCAATCAACTATTATACAAACAGACGAGGTTTGTTTAATAGGTTAATTATTTTTTCTCTCAGGTATAATTTATAAATTTACTTTTTTAAGAATTTATGTGTCCAAGTAATTCCCCAATATCCATATCCATCAAAATCTGCACTTGCAGAACGTTGTCCTTTTTGGTCATTTGGATTTGACAGTTTTACTGCAATATCTCCAAGTGAAGGGTTAGCTTTTTTTAATTCATCAGCATTAGGATAAATACCGGTACTTACATCGTCAAGATAGTCTGTAAAAATTTTATTATATGTATATGATAAACTAATAACATTTCTAATGCCCATGTGCTTTTTTACACTAATTGAAATTGGAATTCCGAAAAGCCAATTTTCATAAACACCCGAACCGCCTTTTAATGTTTGTCCTTCAGTTCCTATTGGTCTTAGTTTATACCATCTATCATTGTATTTTCCATAAGGAGTAAAATTATAAACATTTGCTCCAACTGCTATAGAAGGTGTATAAGACTTGGTAGATTTATATTTTAATAAATCCATTTCAAGCATAGCATTTATATCAAAAATGGTGGTTCTAAATGAAAGCCCTCTTGCGAACCCGGTTCCTCTTTCTTTTCCAAGAACAGTATTTTTATCGTCGGTGCCCGAAATTACCATATAATTTGCTCCAAAGTTTACAAGAAATCTTTCATTTATGTGATATTTTAATCTTAAGCCATAAGACAGTTTAAAGTTTTCATAGGTAAGACCAACTGTAGTTGTGTATAAATCTCCCCAGTAAAGTGAATTGCCAAAAAACACTCCGGCTTCCCAATATTTTGAATTTTTTAAGATATCATTAATTGAATCATTAAATCTGTTTGTAGAATCATTTATGTTGTTATTTGCTATATTATTTGATGTACTTTTCTTACGTTTTTTCCACAAATCTTTTCTTGGAATATTTTCATAAAAATTGCTGATAATCATTTCTATTTCGTTGTTTTTCATAAATTGTTTCTTTCCAATAAACAGAGAGGGGACTTCCATACCGTTTTCATCATAAAAACCATCAATAAAAATATACCCATTCTTTTGTTTATTAAAAATATTGTCATTTATTTCTATTTTTAATTTTTTATTATTTTCTTCCCATACCAGTTTATGCTTTAATTCTTGACTAATAAGAGTGTCTTTTAATAAATAATAATATAAAATTTTATATTTATCAGAGCTTTTCACAGGTCTGTTAAATTCAAATTCAACTGATGAAATTTTACTTTTTAGTTTTGTAAAGTTTATTAATTCATCAAGTTCATTGTTGTTCACTAAGATTTTATAAAAGTGTCCGTTTAGTGTTCTGTCGGGTATTTCATCTAATTGATTGAATTGTAAAATTGGAGCCATATAATTTGCAGAAACAAAATCAAAAGTATTTTCTATTTCTTTGTTTTTAGGATCGCCAAAGTAATTGTCAGAAACATCAAAATTATCAGCATTTCCCACTACACTAAGGTTTGTATAATCAATAGAAAGAGAATCATCTGTAAATTGATTTGAAAAATTGTCAAAAATAGAATTACTTTTAAAAATAGGTAATCTTGAATTTTCAGTTTTGTTATAGTTAAAAAACAAAGGAGATGTAAACATTCCGTTTCTGTCACGTCCAATATATTCATTTCTGCAAATAACATTAGACTTAATCGAAGTTTGTAAAAATTCTGATGAAATTTCTGATATTAGAATTGACCCAGAATTATTAGAAAATGTATTATTTTCGATAGTAATAGTTGTAGGTTTAGAAATTAGTAAATTATCAACTTCATTTATTTCAATATTTGCACCATAAAGTTCAGAAAATTTAAAAATACTGTTTTTGATATTTATTGTACTTCTAAGCCAATTTTTCTGTATATGTAAGGGCTTCGACATATATTTAAAATTACAATAATTAAAATTTAATGGAGTGTTATCTGCACCTTTCACTATTATTCCTTTGCCAGGATTTTCAGGATTTAAGCTTGTAAAAGTAATAAGATTATTTTTTTCTCCATTGCAAACAAAACCTCCATAAACTTCAATTTGGGCATCTTTGTCAAAAAATAAATTTACCCCTTTTTTGATTGTTAAAATTTTACCTTTTTTTATTGTAATTATTTTATTAATTATATAGTTTCCGGAATCTATTTCAGTATTATTGCTTATTATATCAGGAAAAATTAAAAATTTTTGAGCTGATGATTGTTGGGCAAAGAATAAAATAACAAAAACTATTACACAGATATTTTTAATTAAATTGTACATAATTACTTTATCTTAATTGTTAATGATGAAATGTTGGCTTCAGTGCCGAGAGATGATTTTGTTTTAATATTTGTAAAAATCAAAATATCTCCTGATTTTGAATTTTTAATTATTTTATAAATAGCACTATTAAATGACGAGCCGATATTTTTTATCGGTTTTAATGCTGTACTTTCTTTACTGAATATTTTCATAAAATCAAATTCTGCAACATATACCTCTTCGTTCACAAGGTATTCGTCTGTTTTTAAACTAATTCTTTTAAAAGTTTTTAAGTCATTTTCATCAATCTCGTCTCCATTAAAAGTATTATTTATAAAAGGAATAGGTTTCTGCAATTCTCTAACCGCAAACTGCTGTTCTGCGATTTTAACTTTGCCATAAGGCATATTTGCAAAAACTTCTGCTTTTACAATTCCCTTTTTATTTACTCTTGCATAAAAAATATCGCCTTTTCTTATTATAAATCCATTGCTGATTGTTGCAATTAAATTGTCCTTAGTACTATATTCTGTAATTTTAATTTTCAAAGGATTATCTATTCCTATATATATAGTTGGAAGTTTAGTATTTTGAATGATAGGTTCAATATCAATTACTCTTATTTCTTTAATCACTTTTTTTATGCCATTGTCAAATGAAAATTTGTAATGACCTTTTCTTTGAGGAAAATATACAAATTCAGTTGGTTTGCTGAAATTGAAACTTTTGGTTTCGTCGCTTGTATAAATATTTAATAATATTACTTGCTTAGATTTTTCATCAAATCCTATATTAAATTTAATCGGTTTTCCAATTGGGTGAACACTATCTGTTAAAGTTTCAATAAATAATGCTTTTGAAACCTCCGACTTTTGTGGAATTGAATCAACTTTATTATTTATTGATTTGGAATCTGGTGTATTTATATAAATTAATTCAAAATCTTTTTTAAATCTTTGGTAAAATTTACTTATTGCATTTTGAGTAGTTGATGTTGTTGAATTAGTATTTGAACTATTTGGTAATCCATTGTTTAAAATTGCAACGGAAATTTCTTGAGGCAATGCATTATTTTCAACAATAACTTGTTTAATGATTTTTTGCAATGTGCGAACTTTAATTCTTTTTACTCTGCTTTCAAAATGCGATAAATTTAGTAATGAAACATTTAAAGGAGTTTTACTGAAAAAAAACTTATTAGATAGTGTAAAATTTCCGCTTGAATTTCTTTCATATTCTTTTAAAGGTAATAATTCATTAATATAATCAAGTTCTTTGTAAGTTACTAAATCGCTTATTTGAGATTTGAATTGTTTTAGTATAAGAAATAATGAATCTGCTTTATTATTATAGATAAAAAAATTATTAGAACTTATCTCAGCTCTCCCTTTATTATAATATCCGTATTTATTTACTCCATCAATACTTATCAGTTCTTTTCTGTATCTTTCTATAGCTCTAAGAGGGATATCACAAATTTTTTCAATCTTGATAAAATTATTTTTTGTTTCATCAAACAAAATTGGGTCATTTTTTAAAATTGTAAGGAAGTATATATTATTATTTGTGCTTAATATATCAATTTCTTTGTTTATATCTTCAAGGCTCTTATTTGAATAAAATGTAGAATCTACAAAATCTGATGGTATTAATATATAAATGAATGCAAGAAAAATTAAATACAATAGATTTATAACTTTTTGCCTTAATTTTTTTGAATTACTTACAATCATAAATAATATTGATTAAGCTAAGATTTATTAATAGTAAAATTATCAAATTCTTTTAAATTATAATTTGCTTTTGCAATTTTTTCCTTTAAAGTATTTAATTCATTTTGATATAATGACGAAGTTTCAGAAATTATATCAAAGTTTTTATCAATTTTTTCTATAGATTCATTAAGTTTTCTTGTAGCATTATTAAGGCTCACAACAGATGAATGCAAAGTGGTAAGTGATTCAATAATTTTTTTGATTTGCAATTCCTGTGTCCCTTCTAAAATATTTAATTCAGGATCAATATAATTTTTATTATTACCTAATTGCGGAAATACTTTATCCCATTCATATTCTTTTTTAGTGTATTTCCAGTCAAATGATGAAATTAGAAATATAATTGCCTCTGTACTTAAACCAATAATAAACAAAATATCTCCAAGATTCCACCCTAAAAACTTGAACATTGCTGCTATTAATATTATAGCTGCCCCAAGTCCATAAAAGAAATTAATAAAATCAAATTTTTTTTCTATTGAATCATTCATGATAAAATATTATTAACAAATTGTAATACAAATATAAATACTATTTTCGAATAAACAATACATTTTTTAAAAAATTTCTAAAATTAATAAAACATTCTAAAAAATAGACTCTTTTCGATATTTGAAAATAAGGCTCATTTTGTGGGGAAAATTTTCTATAAAATGACTGAACAGAATGTATGTCAGAGCCTTCGAAATCAAAAACGTAATTTGTGTTAGAGTGTTTTTTTATTATGAAATCTATCATAAACTCTGTAGAATTATTTTTTTTCCCTTCAGAAATTATCGATGAAAAAGGGTAGTAAATTCTGTTTTTAAAAAGAAAAATAATACAAGACGATAAAATTATATTATTCTTTTTAACTGAATACAATTTGGCTAAATCATTTTTAATACACCATTCACATATAATTTTGAAATTATTATATGTTGTATCTGAAATAGAATATCGGCTTTGCCAAGCATTCTTATAATTACTTATTAATTGATTTAATGAAATATTATTAGTGATTTCTAAATTATTTTTTTCAGCTTTTTTAAGATTTCTTTTTAGTTCTTTATTGTAGTTTGAATATATAAATTCATAATTATTATTTAGGTTAATTGTAAAATTAGTCTTTTGCGAAACTTTTATATTTTTATAATTATTCAAATTATTTCTATAATTCAAATTATAAACATAAAATTTAAATCTGCTGTTAAGTTTTTTTATGAATTTACTTAAAATATCATCATTTATTTTATTTGAAATGCTGAATACACCTAATTGCTGGCAAAAGTCTGGCCGATAGGTAAATTCTAAACCATACTTTTTTTTTATCGGTACAGGCATTATGTATTCATATTCGCCTATTATTAGAGCTTCCCAATTATTATTGGTAATAAGTTGAATGTATTTACCCAGAGAATATATGTTTCCCCATTCACAATTGAGAATGACATTATCCCATCTTTCAAAATCAATTTTGTCATTTTTTACCCAATTGATTTGCATTGAAATTTAGAATTATTGAATTATTAATTTAGAAATGGATATCTGTAATCTTTTGGTGGAACAAAATTTTCTTTTATTGTTCTCATACTAACCCATCTCAATAAGTTTACTTTTGCACCAGCTTTGTCATTTGTTCCTGAGCCTCTTGCTCCACCAAATGGCTGTTGTCCTACTACAGCGCCAGTTGGTTTGTCATTTATATAAAAATTTCCTGCAGCATTTACCAGTTTTTTTGTTGAAAATTCAATTGCGTATCTGTCTTGAGCTATTACACAACCTGTTAAAGCAAATTCTGAAGTGTTATCAACTAATTCAATCACTTTTTCGAATTGTTCATCATCATATATGTAAATTGTTAATACTGGACCAAAAATTTCTTCGCACATAGTACGGTACTTAGGGTCTGTTGTTACTATAATTGTTGGCTCTATATAATAACCTGAAGTTTTATTACAATTGCCACCAACAATTATTTCTACATTATTATCATTTTTTGCAGAATTTATATATGAAGAAATTTTATCAAAAGATTTTTCATCAATTACAGCATTAATAAAGTTAGAAAAATCTTCAGTTGGTCCTATTTTCATTGACGATACTTCTTTTATTAATTTAGGTTTTATAATATTCCACAAGCTACTTGGTATGTATGCTCGTGAAGCAGCAGAACATTTTTGTCCCTGATATTCAAAAGCTCCTCGTGAAAGTGCTGTAACTACAACATCAGTATCAGCACTTTTATGTACTAATACGAAATCTTTGCCACCTGTTTCGCCAACTATTCTTGGATAGCTTTTGTATTTTTCAATATTATTTCCTATTTCTTTCCAAACTTGTCTGAATATTTCAGTAGAACCTGTAAAATGTATTCCGGCAAAATCGCGATGTTTAAATATAATATCACCGGCTGTTGGTCCGCTTACATATATTAAATTAATAACACCTGGAGGCAATCCTGCTTCTTCAAAAATTTCCATTAGAATATTAGCTGCATAAATTTGTGTATTTGCAGGTTTCCATACAATAGTGTTGCCCATCATGGCAGCAGATGTTGGTAAATTACCGCTTATTGCTGTAAAATTAAATGGTGTAAGAGCAAATACAAATCCTTCTAAGGGGCGATATTCAATTCTGTTCCAAATTGTTTTTGAGTTTTCAGTTGGTTGTTCGTTATATATTTCATACATATATTGAACATTAAATCTTAAAAAATCTATCATTTCACATGCAGCATCAATTTCTGCCTGATATACATTTTTACTTTGGCAAAGCATAGTTGCTGCATTTATCCTTGCTCTGTAAGGACCTGCAAGTAAATCTGCAGCTTTCAAGAAAATAGATGCTCTGTGTTCCCAAGGTAATTCACTCCATTGTTTTTTTGCAGCCATAGCTGAATTAATAGCAGAAATCACATGTGATGAATCTCCAATTGAATATTCTCCTAATTTATGCTTTAAGTCATGAGGGGGTCGCATTTCGGCTTTATTATTTGTATGTATAATTTCTCCATTAATATGCATTCCTGCATTTATTTCAATACTTCTAAGCCGAGCAATTTCAGTTTTTAGATTTTCTCTTTCTTTGCTTCCTTGAATATAATCGAGAACCGTTTCGTTAATAGCTTTGGGTGTTTTGAAAATTCCTGACATTTCTTATTTTGTATTAAAATATTTAATAAAGTTGTTTTAAATGAATAAAAAATATAAACTTAGAGTGTTTTTTATAGTAGCGGGGAGCAGGATCGAACTGCCGACCTCCGGGTTATGAATCCGACGCTCTAACCATCTGAGCTACCCCGCCAATTTCAGGGTGCAAAATTATATAATTTATTATAATTGTTAAGCAAATTGAAAAAAAAATGTAAGCCAATAAAAGAAAAAGCTATAAATAAATTTTACTTTTGCAGCCATTTTTTAAGAAAACATCAGATAATGGACAAAAAAGCAACCATTGGTTATATTTTAATATTTGCAATAATTCTTATTACATTTTATATTAATCAGCAAAATGTTTCGGATATAGAAGCTCAAAAATCAGATACAACTGCCCATATTAGTAATAATACAAAAACTGATTTGCCAAATGATACTATAACAAAAACCATCGCAGATACATTAATTGCAGAAAAGATAACAGACTCTATTCCTGAAAGAATTTATTCAATTTCAAATTCTAATCTTAAAATTGATATTACTAACAAAGGAGCAAGAATATCAAAGGCATTTTTGAAAGAATATAAAAACTTTTACAGAAAACCACTTATATTATTGAAAAATCCATCTGATACTTTTAATTATAGAATATATACATTACAAGGAATTATTAATACAATGAGTCTTACTTTTAATCCAGTTTTAATTGAGAAAAATAAGATAGTATTTCAATCAAACACAAAATCAGGAAGTATTAATTTAAGTTACGAATTAAAAGAAGGAACATATAATCTATTAACTAAGGTTGAATTATTAAACTTTGAAAAAAATATATTGCCAAACCAAAATTATTTAGAATTTAAATGGTCATCAAATGTAATATTAGCTGAACAAAGTATAGAAGACGAGCAATCAAAGACTACTGTTTTTTATAAATACAAATCTGATAATGATGTTGAAAATTTATCAGAAACAGACAATGATAACAAAAAACTTCAAAAAGGAGTACAGTGGATTTGCTATAAACAAAAGTTTTTTAATACTACTATAATTAATAAAGAAGGTTTTGCTGATTTGGTAAATATAGAAGTAGAAAAGACGGAAGTTCCTGATACAAACTCAATCAAAAAACTGACATCAAATTTTATTTTACCATATAGTTTTAAAAACAAGGAACTTTACACATTTGAATTTTTTATTGGACCTAATAATTATAAGACCTTATCAAAACAAGCCTTAGAGCTTGAAGATATAATTTCGCTTGGATTTTTCGGGTGGGTAAATAAAATTATGATTATTCCTATATTTTCCTTTTTGTCAGAAAATATTGTAAATATGGGCTTAGTAATTTTACTACTTACTATAATTATTAAAATATTATTATTCCCATTTGTATATAAGTCTTATGTTTCATCTGCCAAAATGCGTATTTTAAAACCTGAAATTGATGAAATAAAAGAAAAATACGGTAATGAACTGACAAAAATTCAACAAGAAAATATGAAATTGTATAAAAGAGCAGGAGTGAGCCCGTTTGGAGGATGTCTTCCAATGCTTATTCAATTACCAATTTTACTTGCAATGTTTAATTTTTTCCCTGCAAGTATTGAACTTCGTCAAAAAGCATTTCTGTGGGCAAATGATTTATCAACTTATGACCCTGTTCTTGAATTTGGTTTTCACATACCAGGTTATGGTAGCCATGTAAGTTTATTTACTTTATTAATGACAATTTCTACATTAATTTATACAAGAATGAATAATCAACTTACAGGAGTAAGTGGGCAAATGAAATGGATAAGTTATTTAATGCCAATTTTATTTTTAGGATTCTTTAATAATTATGCTTCGGGTCTAACATATTATTACTTTTTGGCTAATATGATTACATTTGGGCAAAATGTTGTAATTAGAAGATGGTTTGTGGACGAAAAGAAACTTCACAAACAAATTGAAGAAAATAAAAAGAAACCAGTTGTAATGAAAAAATCTTCATTGCAGCGAAAACTTGAAGAAATACAAAAGAAAAACAATACAAAAATTAATAAGAAAAAATAAAAAATTAAAAAAAAATTTGTTTTTTAAAAAAAGATTTTATTACCTTTGGTATATTATTGACAATTTAAAATAGGTATGAAAAGGTTATTCTTATTCTCAGTTTTATCGTTATTTTTTCTTAATCCCTTAATTTACGGGCAAAAAGCAGGAGATTTTTATCAAAGAGCAAAAGTAAAATTTGAAAAAGGCGATTACTCTGGCGCAATTGTAGATTATGACAGAGCAATAGCTATTAGCCCAAACTCACCGGCATTATTTAATAATAGAGGTGTTGCAAAAAGCAAGTTAGAATATTACACAGACGCAATACAAGATTTTACAAAAGCAATTACAATTGATTCTGCATTTTTCCTAGCATGGTTCAATAGGGCAAATGCTTACAAAGAGATAATGGAATTGACAAATTCATTGTTAGATTATGATAAAACTATAGCTTTAAAAAATGATTACAAAAGTGCATATTTAAATAGAGGTATTTTAAAATCATTAAAAAATGATGAAAATGGCGCAATTGAAGATTTTAACAAAGTTTTGCAATTAGAGCCAAACAATGTAAACGCTTTATATAACAGAGGAACATCGTATCTTGCATTAAAGTTATATGATAATGCTATCAAAGATTTTAATAAAACATTAAAATTGCAAGAAGACCATTACAAAGCTGTTGTAAACAGAGGAATTTGTTATCTTGAACAAGACGATTTTGATAATGCAATAGATGATTTTGATTTTGCAATAGGATTACAACCTTCAAATGGAGAAGGATTTTACTTTAGAGGATTGGCATATATAAATTCAAGCGGAATTACTTCGGCAGACGCTAGTTCTAAAAGCAATATGAGAGTGATAAGAGAAAATAATAAAAAAACAGAACTTGCATGCTCAGATTTTGAAAAGTCGAGAAATTTTAAATATGACAAATCAATAGAAATGATCGCTAAATATTGCAGGTAAAAATATGGTTGCTAAATAATACTACTTTTTTTTTGACAATTTAGTTTAAAAAATACCCCCAAACCGGGGGTATTTTTTTGGTATGATTTTTATTAGGTTTGCAGTATATATTTTTTAAAATAAGAAATGAGGAAAAATTATATAAACATAAGTACTTTAATAGTTGTATTTTTAACATTGTCATGTACAAAAGTACCGATAACAGGCAGAAAACAAACTAATTTACTTCCAGAAACCAACCTAATGTCTATGGCTCTTACAAATTACAATCAAATACTCGGTTCAAGTAAAGTGATAAGTAGCGGCTCAAATGCAGATTTAGTAAAAAATGTAGGGAATAAATTATCAAATGTAGTTACCAATTATATGAATTCAAACGGATTTTCAAGTAGAATAAAAGGCTACAATTGGCAATTCAACTTAATTGATGACCCTACAATAAATGCATGGTGTATGCCGGGCGGAAAAGTTGCTTTTTATAGCGGAATTTTACCTATATGCAAAGATGAAACAGGAGTAGCAGTTGTAATGGGACACGAAATAGCTCATGCTATTGCAAGACATGGAAATGAAAGAATGAGCCAATTACTTATGGTTCAATTGGGAGGAATAGCACTTGATGTTGCTACTTCTACAAAACCTGAAGAAACTCGTCAAATATTTCAATTAGCATATGGTGTTGGTTCTACTGTAGGTTTAATGTTGCCATATTCGCGTAAGCACGAAAGTGAAGCTGACAGAATGGGATTAATTTTTATGTCAATGGCAGGGTATGACCCACGCGAAGCTCCAATATTTTGGGAACGTATGAATAAAGCAGGTGGCTCAAGAGTACCTGAATTATTAAGTACACATCCTAATCCAGAAAATAGAATTAAATACCTCAATAAATGTATGCCAGAAGCATTGAAATATTATAAGCCCAGATAGTTTTATTTTATATATCTGAAATCTTGTCCTGCTTTAATATTTAATACAGTTTCATAAATCAGTTTTATTACATTTTCAATATCATCTTTATGTACTGTTTCTACAGTAGTGTGCATATATTTTAAAGGTAGGGAGATTAATGCTGATGGAACACCTTCGGCAGAGTAAGCAAACATATCTGTATCAGTGCCGGTACTTCGTGCAGTAGCATGTAGCTGATAATTTATTTTATTCTTTTCAGCAACCTCTCTTAACATTTTAAAAACATTATTATGTACTGCCGGACCTACAGTTAGTGTAGGACCTTTGCCGCATGCAATATCGCCTTGATCTTTTTTGTTATACATAGGCGAACTGGTATCATGAGTTACATCTGTTACAATTGCTACATCTGGTTTCAATTTTCGTGAAATCATTTCAGCACCACGAAGCCCAATTTCTTCTTGTACCGAATTTACAACATAAAGTGTAAAAGGAAGTTTCTTTTTATTTTCTGCCAATAATCTTGCAACTTCAGCTATCATAAATCCTCCAATTCGGTTATCTAAAGCTCTGCCTACAATGAAATCATTGTTCAATTCCATCATTTCATCAATAAAAGTAACAACTGTACCTGGTCTTATCCCCATATCCAAAACTTCATCTTTGCTCTTTGCCCCACAATCAATAAAAATGTTTTTAAGTGAAGGAATTTCTTCTTTGCCCGGCTCTCTTACATGAATAGCAGGCCAACCAAATATTCCTTTTACAATTCCTTTGTCACCATGAATATTTACTCTCATGCTTGGTGCGATTTGGTGGTCAGAGCCTCCGTTTCTAATCACATAGATATAACCCTCAGGGGTAATATAATTTACAAACCAAGATATTTCGTCAGCATGAGCTTCTATTACAACCTTATATTTTTTCTCTGGGTTTATTACTCCTACAGCTGTGCCGTAATTATCTACAATCTGCTCATCAATATATTGTTTAATATAATCAAGCCAGATTTGCTGACCAGACGACTCAAACCCTGTTGGAGAAGCATTATTTAAATAAGTTTTTAAAAATTTTTTTGATTCTTTTCTCATGTGTTTTAATTTTTTTGGCAAAAATAATGTGAAAGTTAAGATATATTAAACCTTAATGAGAATATCTTTTAAAGTGTTGATTTGCTTTGATATTTAAGCAAAAAATGTCTTATTGTCAGTAAAATTCCTTTGGCACTTGTATTGTTAAATTTTGAGAAAAAATAATAAAAATGAGTAAAGTAATAGGCATAGACTTAGGAACAACAAATTCTTGTGTTTCAGTTCTTGAAGGAAACGAACCGGTAGTAATACCAAATAGTGAAGGTCATAGAACAACACCATCAATTGTAGCATTTCTTGACAATGGCAACGGAGAGCGTAAAGTTGGCGATCCTGCAAAAAGACAGGCTATAACTAACCCACAAAATACAATCTCATCTATAAAGAGATTTATGGGAAGAAAATATAGTGAAGTAACCGAAGAAATGAAAAATATCACTTATAAGGTGGTAAAAGGAGATAATGATACATCACGAGTACAAATTGGTGAAAGAAAATACACTCCACAAGAAATTTCAGCAATTGTATTACAAAAAATGAAAAAAACTGCCGAAGATTATCTTGGTCAGGAAGTTTCAAGAGCTGTAATTACAGTCCCTGCATATTTTAATGATGCACAACGTCAGGCTACAAAAGAAGCAGGAGAAATTGCAGGATTAAAAGTAGAAAGAATAGTAAACGAACCAACTGCAGCAGCACTTGCTTATGGATTAGACAAGCGTTCTAAAGATATGAAAATTGCTGTGTATGATCTTGGAGGAGGAACATTTGACATTTCAATTTTAGAACTTGGAGATGGTGTATTTGAAGTAAAATCTACTAATGGCGATACACATCTTGGTGGCGATGACTTTGACCATGTAATAATAGACTGGCTTGCAGATGAGTTTAAAAAAGATGAAGGAGTAGATTTGAGAAAAGACCCTATGGCTTTGCAAAGACTTAAAGAAGCATCAGAAAAAGCAAAAATAGAACTTTCAAGTGCCATGCAAACAGAAATCAATCTTCCATATATAATGCCTGTTGATGGTATTCCAAAGCATCTTGTAAAATCACTTTCAAGAGCAAAATTTGAGCAATTGGCAGACAAACTCGTACAGCGTTCACTTGAACCTTGCAAACAAGCAGTAAAAGATTCAGGATATTCAACATCAGAAATAGATGAAGTAATATTAGTAGGGGGGTCAACCAGAATACCGATTATACAAAAGATAGTAAAAGATTTTTTTGGCAAAGAGCCTTCAAAAGGAGTAAATCCTGACGAAGTAGTAGCAGTTGGTGCAGCAATTCAGGGAGCAGTACTTACAGGAGAAGTAAAAGATGTACTATTGCTTGATGTAACTCCACTTTCTTTAGGAATAGAAACAATGGGAGGTGTAATGACAAGGCTAATTGACTCTAATACAACCATACCAACTAAAAAAAGCGAAGTATTTAGTACCGCAAGTGATAGCCAGCCATCAGTAGAAATTCATGTTTTGCAAGGCGAACGCTCTATGGCGAGAGATAATAAAACTATTGGAAGATTTCATCTTGACGGAATACCACCGGCGCCACGCGGAATTCCAAAAATTGAAGTAACATTTGATATTGATGCCAATGGTATTTTGAATGTAAGTGCAAAAGACCAAGGAACCGGCAAAGAACAAAAAATTAGAATAGAAGCTTCTTCAGGATTAAGTAAAGATGAGATAGAAAAAATGAAACGCGAAGCAGAAGCTAATGCTGATGCCGATAAAAAAGCAAAAGAAGAAATTGAAAAGCTAAATGCTGCTGATTCGTTAGTGTTTCAAACTGAAAAACAACTTAGCGAGTTTGGCGATAAAATACCAGCAGATAAAAAAGATGCAATTGTAAATGCTAAAGAAGAACTAAAAAAAGCCCATCAAAATAAAGATATGGCAGCAATAGAAACAGCTACAGAATCTTTAAATAAAGCATGGGAAGCCGCTTCACAAGATTTGTACAATGCCCAGCAGCAACAATCGCAAAATGGACAACAGCATCAAGATGAACCAAATTCATCTAATGCAAACAAAGAAAATGATACTGTTCAGGATGTAGATTTTGAAGAAGTAAAATAAATGTAAATTTTAATTACTTAATAAATAGAAAAAGCAACTTTAAAAGTTGCTTTTTCTATTTTCGCGATTATGAAAAAATTAAGAGTATTTTATACTATTTTGTTTACATTTATAAGTATATTTATAAATGCACAAAATATTTTAAATGCAAAAATTACTGACAGTCATACAGGGGAGCCACTTCTTGGTGTAGTTTTACATATAAAAAATACAAATATTTCTGGTATTAGTAACGCAGAAGGTATTATCACAATTTCTAATATTCCAAATGGAAATTATATTGTTTCATACAAAATAATTGGTTATATGCCTATTATGGACTCTGTTATTTTTCCTCAAAAAGACATAGAGATATTTCTTATTAAATTAATTTCAATAGAAGAAGAAATAAATGAAATTGTAGTTTCTTCAACAAGAAGCGGCAGAACAATTAAAGATGAACCAAGTAGAGTTGAATTTATAGCAGGAGAGGAGCTTGAAGAAAAAGCAAATATGAAGCCTGGAGATATTAGAATGTTGCTTGCAGAAAGTACAGGAATTCAAACTCAGCAAACATCAGCCACAAGTGCAAATTCATCAATCAGAATTCAAGGTCTTGATGGCAGATTTACCCAGATATTAATAGACGGATTCCCTCTTTATTCAGGATTTTCTGGAAACTTAGGTTTGCTGCAAACTCCGCCTTTAGATTTGAAACAAGCCGAAGTTATAAAAGGTTCTGTTTCTACATTATACGGAGGTGGGGCTATTGCCGGAATGGTAAATCTAATATCAAAAACTCCAGAAGATGGTGATGAAATAAAATTATTGATAAATGGTACAAGTGCTATGGGCTTTGATATTAATGGCTTTTATAGCAAAAAATTCAAGAAAATAGGAACTACAATTTATGCAGCAAGAAATAGTAATAAAGCATACGACCCATCTAATATAGGACTAACAGCTATACCTGAATTTGAGAGATATACTCTTAACCCTAGAATATATTTCTATCCAAATAAAAATTTTAAAATTAATATTGGAGTATCTGCAGTAAGCGAGAAAAGGAAAGGTGGAAATATTTATTTGATAAATGGCGGTATTGGTTTGCCAGAATATTATTTTGAAATGAATGAAACTAAGAGAATTTCGTCAACATTTGAAATAGATTATATTATTAACAAAAATGAAGTATTTAATTTCAAAGGTTCGCACTCATATTACAATCGCAACTTAAGTGAAATGTTTTACCAATTTAAAGGTAAGCAAAAAAATATTTTTTCAGAAATGAGCTACTCAAAAAGAGGAAATAAAACTGATTGGTTGGCTGGAATAAATTTTATCAATGAAGAATTTAAACACCTAAATCCTACTCTGCCTTTTTTATATAATTTAAGTTATATTCAAAATACAATTGGAGTTTTTGCACAAAATAATTTTAGAATAAATAAAAAAATTACTATAGAAAGTGGTTTGAGAAATGATTATGTATTAGAATATGGTAATGCTATTTTGCCAAGAGTTTCTGTTTTATATAAAATAAATCCTCTTTTCACTTCAAGAATAGGCTCGGGATTTGGATATAAAATTCCAAATATATTTAATGAAGCTACAGAAAGAATATTATATAGAAATTTAAAACCCGTTAATATTGATAAAAGTAAACTTGAAACAAGTTATGGAATAAACGGTGACATTAATTACAGAAACTATTTTGAAAACAGCAAAATATCCGTAAATGCTAATATCCTTTTATTTTATACTAAAATCAATACTCCATTTATATTAAAATATGTAGAAGATGGTTTTTATTACTTAAAAAATATAGATGGATATATTGATACAAGAGGGATTGAAACGAATATTACGGTAAGTCTTGGAGATTTTAAATTATTTTTAGGACATACTTATACTTATGTAAAATTAAAAGAAGATTCAAATTTTCAAACAGTTTTTTTAACACCAAAACACCGTATGAATAATGTATTGATGTATGAACTTGAAGGAAAATGGAAAATAGGACTTGAAGCATATTATTTCAGCAAACAAAAACTAAGCGATGGAAAAACAGGAAAAAGCTATTGGATATGCGGATTTATGGCTGAAAAGCTATGGGAGAAATTTTCAGTATATATAAATTTTGAAAACTTCCTTGATGTTAGACAAACCAGGTTTGACACTATTTATACAGGAAGCATTAATAATCCTACTTTTAGAGATATATACGCACCTTTAGATGGTTTTGTAATAAATGGAGGAGTGAAATATTTTCCTTTTGGAGATAAATGTTGTAAGAAATAAATTAATCAATCAATCAATACATTCTTTTAGTGTAAGAAAGGCAACAGAAGCTTGAATGTTTTCGTAAATTATCTTATAGGTAAAATCTAAAATTGGCATATTTACACTATATAATTTATTTAATTCATAAATAGATTTTGTAGCATAAAAACCTTCAGCAATCATATTCATTTCAATTTGGGCTGATTTTACAGAATAACCTTTGCCAATCATATTTCCGAATGTGCGGTTTCTGCTAAATTGAGAATATGCAGTAACTAAAAGGTCGCCGAGATATGCAGAATCATTAATATCTCTTTTAATTGGATGTACATAATCAATAAATTTCTTTATTTCTCTAATTGCATTTGAAATAAGTACTGCCTGAAAATTATCTCCACAGCCAAGTCCGTGACATATTCCGCAAGCTACAGCATATATATTTTTCAAAACAGCAGAATATTCAGTGCCGTAAATGTCGTCTGAAACATTTATTTTAATATAATGGTTAATAAACAGAGATTCTATTTGAAAAGCAATTTCAGTGTTTTCTGAAGCAACGGTTAAATATGAAAGTTTTTCAAGTGCCACTTCCTCTGCATGACATGGTCCTGTTATCACACCTATTCTATTTTTATTAATTTTTAATTCATTTTCAAAATATTCACCTGCTATTTGGCCGGTTTCGGGAATAATACCCTTGATTGCAGAAACAATTATTTTATCTTCAAAAATATTCTTATCAATAATTTTGAATTCTGAATAAAGAAATGCAGCAGGAATAACAACAATAATTAAATCTGAATTTTTAATTATTTCCGGCAAGTTATTATATAAATTTATTTTGTCGGTATCTAAATATGCAGAGGAAATGTAATTTGGATTATGTTTAAATTTTTTAATATAATCAATAGTTGTACTTTGTCTAATCCACCAGTTAATAGTTTTATTATGTTTATTATCTGATAAAATTTTAACAATTGCAGTAGCCCAACTACCACCACCAATTACACCAATTTTCATTTGGCGAATTTAAGTATTATTTATAAAAAACATATTCAATAAGAATATGATAATTATAAGCAAACTATAAAAAAAAATCCCGAGAAATTTCCCGGGATTTTTATAATTTATCATATTTATGAATACAAAAATCTACATCATTCCGTCCATACCGCCCGGCATACCACCGTGCATGTGTGGTTTTTCTTCTTCAGGTTCGTCTGCCAATACGCAATCTGTAGTTAAAAGCATTGATGCTACTGATGCTGCATTTTCAAGAGCTACTCTACTTACTTTAGTTGGATCAATAACTCCTGCTGTAATAAGGTTTTCATAAACTTCGGTACGTGCGTTGTAGCCAAAATCTTTTTTTCCTTCTTTTACTTTTTGAATAACCACAGAACCTTCGCCACCTGCATTTGTTACAATTTGGCGCAATGGCTCTTCTAATGCTTTGCGGATTATTGCAACTCCAGTTGTTTCATCTTCATTAGCACCTTTTAATTTTTCTAATGCTTCAAGAGCACGTACATAAGCTACACCGCCTCCTGCAACAATTCCCTCTTCAACTGCAGCACGTGTTGCGTGTAATGCATCATCTACTCTGTCTTTCTTTTCTTTCATTTCTACTTCACTTGCAGCACCAATATACAATACTGCTACTCCACCACTAAGTTTAGCAAGTCTTTCTTGAAGTTTTTCGCGGTCGTAATCACTTGTTGTAGTTTCAATTTGTGATTTTATTTGTGCTATTCTTCCATTAATTGATTCTTGATTTCCTGCACCATTTACTAATGTTGTATTGTCTTTGTCAATAGTTACTTTTTCAGCAGTTCCAAGCATTGCAAGCGTTGCATCTTCAAGTTTGTAACCTTGTTCTTCGCTTATTACTGTACCACCTGTAAGAATTGCAATATCCTGCAACATTTCTTTTCTTCTGTCACCAAATCCCGGAGCTTTTACTGCAGCTACTTTTAGCGAACCTCTTAATCTGTTTACTACAAGAGTTGCCAAAGCTTCACCTTCTATATCTTCTGAAATAATTAAAAGTGGTTTACCAGTTTGTACTGTAGCTTCCAAAATTGGAAGTATTTCTTTCATGTTACTTATTTTTTTATCATAAATTAAAATGAAAGGACTGCTTAGTTCAACAAGCATTTTTTCAGCATTTGTAACAAAATATGGTGAAAGATAGCCTCTGTCAAACTGCATACCTTCAACAGTTTTAACTTCTGTTTCTGTACCTTTTGCTTCCTCAACAGTAATTACACCATCTTTGCCAACTTTTTGCATTGCATCAGCTATAAGTTCGCCAATTTTTTCATCGTTATTGGCAGAAATTGAAGCAACTTGTTTAATTTTGGTATATTCTGTTCCAATAACTTCACTATTTTTCTTAAGGTGTTCTATTACGTTAGAAACGGCTAAATCAATGCCTCTTTTTAGATCCATTGGGTTTGCACCAGCGGCTACATTTTTCAAACCGGCATTCACTATTGCTTGTGCCAACACTGTAGCAGTTGTAGTTCCGTCTCCTGCAAGATCAGCAGTTTTGCTTGCTACTTCTTTTACCATTTGAGCACCCATGTTTTCCACAGGGTCTTTCAAGTCAATTTCTTTTGCAACTGTTACTCCATCCTTTGAAATTGCAGGTGAACCGAATTTTTTTCCGATTACAACATTGCGTCCTTTAGGTCCAAGAGTTACTTTAACAGCATTTGCCAAAGCATCTACTCCGCGTTTTAATCCTTCGCGGGCTTGTACATTAAATAATATTTGTTTTGCCATTGTATTTTAAGTGTTTTTTTTAATTTTATAATAATAATAATAATAATAATAATTTCTTATACGATTGCTAAAATATCTGATTCTCTCATTATAAGATAATCTTTTCCTTCTATCTGAATTTCTGTTCCTGCATATTTCCCAAATAAAATTGTGTCGCCAGGCTTAACAGTAACCGGCTCATCTTTTTTGCCAGGTCCTGCAGCTATCACAGTTCCTTTCTGAGGTTTTTCTTTTGCAGTGTCAGGAATGTAAATTCCTCCTGCTGATTTTTCTTCTGCTGCTGCAGCCTGTACTAATACTCTGTCTGCTAATGGTTGTATTTTCATTTTTCTTTTATTATTAATTTTTTTGAAATCTTTAAACGAAATTTATGCCAAGCGATTTTTAAATTTTTAAAAAGTCAATTTGTCAGAAAAATGGCAGTTATTTCATTTTAAAAATTTGTTTACCTTTTTAATTGTAGATGTATTAGATTTTTACAAAATCCATAATTTTTTAATAAATTTTTTATGGAAACAGATTTAAACAAGCATCTCATAATATAAAAACAAATACATGAAATATTTAATCATATCAATTTTTTCGATTTTAGGTTTATTTTTTAATCCAACTGAAACAAATTATACTTATACAGGATTTGTAAAAGACAGAAAAACAGGCGAAATTATTACGTCTTGTTCTATTGTTGCTAAGAATTACAAAAGTAGTTTGTCATTTGAAACTATTTCTGACAAAAACGGAAAGTTCATTTTAAAATTACAAAAAGGAGAGTACTTAATTGAATTTAGTAAACCGGGGTATTCAACTTATAAAACAAAATTGAATATAAATTCTACAAAAGATACAACTATTACTGCTAACATTTTGCTTTCAAAAATTTCTAGTACTAAAGACATTAAAACAATTTCAAAAAAATCAAAGTATAGTACTGTTAAAAGTGAAAAAGCTTATGAAAGCCTAGAAAGTTCTGATGTATATGTAGGTGCTGCATCAAGAGGCGAAAGAGGTTTTTATGCTTACGATATAGGCGAAACAAGCTCTGAAAGAACAAAATATTTAGGAAAATCAATTGAAAAAGATTTAAAAGCAGGTACGCTTACGGCAGGAGAAATAAATGATTTTAGTAAATGGACTCTGTGGAATGACTTAAATGAAGGCGAATTAAAGTCGTATATTTCTACATGGTTTTTTTTGCCTAAATATAGATTTTGCGTTCTCATTACAAATCAAAATAAAATACCATTAAATGATGTAGAAGTTGTTTTAAAAAATTATGATAATAAAATAATTTGGCAAAGCCGTTCTGACAATACAGGCAAAGCAGAACTTTGGGCAAACTTGTTTGATACATCAATATTGGGTCAAAACGATTTTGAAATTGAGATTGCATATAATGGAAAAACATATTCAATTGAAAAAGCCAAAAAATTTGAAAATGGAATAAATAATTATATTATAAATACAACTTGTGATAAAAAAACAAATGTTGATATTGTTTTTGCGGTTGATGCTACCGGTTCAATGGGAGATGAAATAGAGTATTTGCAAACAGAGCTTTATGATGTAATTGAAAAAATCAAGTTAAATAATTCTGATTTAACTTTAAGAATGGGAAGCGTATTTTATAGAGATATTCACGATTCATATATTACAAAAGAACAAGGTTTGACAAGCAATATCAGGGAAGTTATTGATTTTATAAAAGAACAAAGTGCTGATGGAGGAGGAGATGAGCCTGAGGCAGTAGATGCTGCATTGCAAGTTGCAATAGAAAAATTTGATTGGAGTAAAGAAGCAAGAACCAGAATAGTTTTTCTTGTACTTGATGCTTCGCCACACCAGAATAAAGAGGTTGTTGAAAGAATACATAAATATACCGAAATGGCAGCAAAACTTGGGATAAGAATAGTGCCGGTTGTTTGTAGTGGAATTGACAAGTCTGGCGAGTACCTGATGAGAAGTATTGCTCTTGCTACGAATGGAAATTATGTATTTCTAACTGATAACTCAGGAATAGGAAATCCGCATTTGGCTCCAAGTACAGATAAATATGATGTAGAAACTCTGAATAATTTACTTGTGAGATTGATGCAACAATATGTATTTGTACCTGAATGTAATAATACAATAAAAACCGATATTATTGATTCATTACAGAAAAATCAATCTGACAGTTTTGTTAAAGATACAAGCTATTTTACAAGTCCTTTTGACAAAAATGATACTATTTCAAAAAATTTATTTAGTTTTCTAAAATATTATCCAAATCCATGTAAAGATATATTGTATGTAGAATGTAGCGGTATTAGCTCTGATTTGTATATTACCGATTTAAACGGTAAAATAATAATGAAAGTAGATGTGAATAAAGATGAAAAATTAATCAAAATAGATTTGTCGCAATATCCCTCAGGAATATATTTCTTAAAATATTGTCTCGAAAACAAGTGCAAAGCGGGAAAGTTTGTTCTTATACATTAAATTAAATTGCTATAGTAGCATAAAAATTTTTAAAGTGTAGATCAGTATAAATAAAACTGGTTTACACTTTTTTGTCCATCAGGAGAAATTACCTCAAGAATAAATCTTCCACTTGTATTTTCAAGAATGCTTATCAATTCTTCGGCTGTTTTGTCTCTTTTTTGATTAACTGATGTAATAATATACCCTTCGCTAAAACCCATTTGCGATAGTCTTCCACTACTTATTGAAATTATTTTTATGCCTGAGGCTACTTTGTATAGGTCTTTTTCTATTTTGCTTATTGGCTCGAATTCTGCACCTAATATCTGCGACTTTAATATTAGGCGTTTATAAACAGATGTTTCGCCGTTTTCATTCACTAATTGTATAGATTTTTCTATTTCCTTACCATCTCTCAAAATCAAAAAAATTACTTTATCTCCCGGACGATAATATGCCAATTGTTCATCATACATAGATTTATTATCTATAGAATGACCATTTAATTTTAATATTATATCAGATTTTTCAATAAATTTAAATGCATCAGGACAACTCGACGAAACATTAGAAACATAAACTCCTGTATTTTGATTTTTATACTTTTGTGCTATGTCGCCTTCAATGTCAACTATTGTAATTCCCGAAAATGCACGTTGCACAGTCCCGAATTCTTTTAAATCTTTAATGATTTTAGCTACAATTTTTGAAGGAATTGCAAAACCATATCCAACATAAGAGCCTGTTTTAGAAGCAATAGCAGTATTTATCCCAACAAGATTTCCATTTAAGTCAACTAAGGCGCCACCACTATTCCCCGGATTAATAGCTGCATCAGTTTGAATAAAAGATTCAATAGGAAATTGCTCGTTTACTATATTAATATTTCTTCCTTTGGCACTAACAATACCTGCCGTAACAGTAGAAGTAAGATTAAAAGGATTACCGACAGCAACAACCCACTCTCCAATTTTTAATTCCTCTGAATTTGCAAATTGTATAAAAGGGAGGTTTTCGGCATCAATTTTCAGTAAAGCCAAATCAGACGATGGATGCGATCCAACAAGAACAGCATTGTAAGTTCTTCGGTTTTTATTTAATACAACTTCTATTGACTTTGCACCTTTAATTACATGGTTATTAGTAACAATATAACCATCTTTTGATACTATAACTCCACTGCCACTACTGGCAACTTCACCAATACTGCCAAAAGGATCAAAATCAAAAAACCAACCCCAGCCGCTTTGTCTCTGCACTTCAGATTTGGTTTTGATAAAAACAACACATGGAGTTGCTACTTCACCGGCTTTTACAAAATCTACAGGCGAATATCCGTTTGCATTATAATTTACATTATGTGCAACTTCTGCAAATTCTGAAATATTACTAAAATTGTTTGTTTTATTAAATTTTGAAAATAACCATGCTCCACCGGTACCACTAATTGTAGAAACCAAAATAATTAATAACCACTTTTTCATTTAATTTTGTATTTAAATTAACTGCATACAAAAATAATTCCTTTAAATATTTTTTCTAAAAATTCCTGTCAACAATAAGCAAGTTTAGTATTTTAAACACTAATTTACCACATTATTTATGTATGTGTTATTAAGAGGTTGTGCAACGATTACACCTGTTATAGGTTACTATAATGTCCATTTAATGTATAGCAGTAACATTTACTTTCTCAATTCCCATAAGGTGTAACTCAATGTGTCTTTCCTGTGCTTTGTTTTCATATTCGCTTATGATTTCAAGAATGTCATAGTCGATAAAGTTACATTCGCTCCCGTCAATTGTCAGCACGCTGAATTCTGCAACTTCGTCTAGAGATTTTCGCAATTTTACTTTGTTTAGAAATGTGACATTGCTGTTGAGTTTGATATATTCAGTTTCAATTCCATTCAAAACTTTCTTTGTGATTTTATACTCAGCTTTGAAATTATTGCGTATAATAAAGTAAGTAGAAAGCAATAAACCGATGCTTACACCAATCAATAAGTCGGTTAAAAGAATTACAATAATCGTGAGCATGAATGGAAGGAACTGCTTCCAACCTAAACTCCAAATATTACGATATAGTTTTGGTTTTGTAAGGTTGTAACCAGTGATTAAAAGTATTGCTGAAAGCGATGCGTAGGGAATTTTGTTAAGCAAAAACGGAACAAGTAAAACTGCCAGCAAAATGAAAAGTCCGTGAGTGAAAGCAGAAAGTTTTGTTCTTGCACCTGCATCAACATTAGCGGCACCTCTTACTACAACTGCTGTTATGGGTATAGCACCTAAAAGTCCGCAAGTCATGTTGCCAATGCCTTGTGCAATAAGTTCACGATTTACAGGAGTTATGCGGTTTCGTTTATCTAATTTGTCAATGGCTTCAATACAAAGCAAAGTTTCAAGCGTTGCAAGAAGCCCTATGATAATTCCGTCTTTCCAAATCTCAGTTGTTGAAAATAATTTGGTAATGTCAGGCAAAGAAATATTTGCAAAAATATTAGAAGGAATACTTACCAACTGTGTTTGCTTAAGCGAAAAGTCTGAAACGAAACTAGTGAATATAATGTTAATGATAACTCCAACAACAACAACTAATAGAGGTGCAGGAATTACTTTTAGCTTTTTTGCAGATGGAAGTTGAAGAAGAGTAAGAATGATAATAGAAACAACTGATATAATAATCGCACCTCTGGATATGTGCTGATTTAATGTAGCAAAGTTACTACGGGAATCATCTAAACTAAACAATTTAAGAAAACCTACAGTCCAGAAGTCGGGTTGGTCGTAACCAAGCACCAACGGAATTTGCTTGGAGATAAGGATAATACCGATTGCCGCTAACATCCCTTTAATTACTGATGATGGAAAATAATTAGCGATCACACCAAGTTTTAAAAGTCCAAGCAGAAGTTGAAACAAACCCGCAACGATTACTGCAAGAAGAAAAATTTTATAGTCGCCAAGTGAAATGATAGATGCTGCAACTAAAGTTGTCAATCCAGCAGCAGGTCCAGAAACTGCAAGTTGAGAACCGCTAATTAGTGCAACTACAAGTCCACCAATAATGCCTGATAAAAGTCCTGCGTAAAGTGGTGCACCAGAAGCCAACGCAATTCCCAAACAAAGTGGAAGTGCTACAAGGAAAACTGAAAGACCGGCTGGTAAGTCATGTTTGAGCCAAATTATTCGGTAGTATTTAATCGTTCTTTTCACTCTTATTTTGTGTTCATCATCTGTTGGTCAAAGGTAGAAAGTTTGAGTAATGCACTTTTCTCAAAAAGTTGCTTATAAATTCAATCTTCTGCCAAATCGGGACAAATTGTCTCCCGCCAAGTCGGGATCTCATTTAAATTCAAATTTTAGTTCAAAAATAGAGGAATAAATGAAATTTAAGAGAGTTTTTTTTGAAAAGAGTTTTTGGTTTATTACTTAAACCAATACTTAGCTAAATCAAGTCCTGCAACAAACAAGTCTATAAGTCTAACATCACAGAAAGCATCAACTGCCTGCTCTAAACATAAAAACTTTAATTGGTTTCTATTTTTACCTGCTATAAATTTCATGGCATAAATATACTGAAAATCAAAATATTAGCAAAGAAAAACACCGGCAACTTATTTACACTCAAATTGTTAACAAGAATAAATGAGTTTTTAGACAGTTTGACGGTTTGCAGATTGGCGATGTGGCGGGATTAGAAGCATTAAACTGTCAAGCTACCACCAAAGTTTGATAGAAGCACAACTGTTCATTTTACTACTACACCCGCCATATTCGCCAATGTGCTGTTATGGGCTGGTTTGTCTGTGTTTCGTGTTGTTCGCGATAGCAGAAAGTGCTTTAATTTGTTCTGCTAAAAATCTTGTCAGCACGATAATGAGAAAACCATATATCGGCATAAGAAACACATAAGTCCATCCAAAACCCAAGTATTCCCCGACTATTGGAATTCCAAATTGATAACCCAAATAATCTCCTTGCTCGCCAAGTATTATGGTCGTCAAGAGTGCAAATCCAAATCCTACAAGTCCTACCCAAGTTCCTATCCATTCACCAAGTGTCTGAATAAGATGAGAGAAAGCAGGTGTCGCAACAAATTCTGCGTTATCGTCTGATGAGAAAGTAATTTTTGTCTTTCTGTCCCACCAAAGTTGATAACTTAACCAACCAGCGAACGCAATAATTGCCCACGCTAAAAGCACAGTGATTGTGATTTTAAATTCTGCGTCAAATATTCTTTGGTCAATGAGTTGATACAGAATATACAGAGGCAACAGCAGGTTAATAATTCCAATTATTGCATACAACCAACTGAATGGTTTTCGGAATAAATGTCCTTTGTCAATATATGACAGATATGGACTTATGAATGTCAAGAACTTATTTTCCATTTTAATTTCAAATTTAATTTTCCTACTCGTTTGGCTTTTCGGTGTCGCCCCGTTTTTTTTGAAGTGGTCGTTGGTCTCCACTTTAATTTTCTGTCAGTCCTAAAAGTCAAGAACTGTCAAACCGCAAAGAAGGTGGTTCTCTGGTCTGCCCGTGTCCGCTGTGGTGTCGTTTAAACTTGCCCATAACGGCAGTCTGTCTAAAAACCCAAAACGAACCTTTCGAGAATCGAATAAATAATTTTTTCAAAGATATGTGTCCGAGTATTTTATTTAAAAATCGCTTCATTTTTTAGTTTTTAGACAGTTTGACGGTTCGGGTATTGCCGAAGTGGCGGATTATTAGCACTAAAGTTTAATAGAATTACTGCCGTTAAATTTAGCACAAATGTTTCATAGTAGCACTTCTGCCGCCATTTTGGCAATACCGTGTTATAGCCAGTGGTTCCAAGTGTCTTATTTTGTATATAATTATCATTACTTAGTCTCAACATCTTAATATGTCGTGTATGAGTATTCACAAATGTTGTACTTCATTTATTGTTATTCTTTGTAAGTCCCACAAATAAGGTAATTGCTAAAATTATGGCAAATGCAAGTTCAAAGAAACTCAATGTTTCCCACAATGAAAACCTACTTACTATTTCTTGATTGACAGTATCTTGATATTTCGTTT
>JADLGN010000024.1 GCA_020849295.1 Bacteroidia bacterium | reverse complement strand
TTTTGTCTAACAAAAACGCTGGAATGATTGCCACTAAAATTGCTTAGGTTTTCTCTATGTACTTTCCGTTTAAATGATACATTTCAAATAGTATTCATTTAAACAAAGAAAAATTATGATTTACGCTTATATTCGTGTGAGCACCGACAAGCAAACAGTAGAAAACCAACGCTACGAAATTAACAACTATTGCACTACTAATACTTTGGTGGTGGATAAATGGATAGAAGAAACCATTTCTGGCTCAAAAAACATAGATGAAAGGAAACTTGGTAAACTTCTCAAAAAAATGAAAAAAGACGATATATTAATTTGTTCAGAATTATCTCGTTTAGGCAGAAATTTGTTAATGATTATGGGTGTTCTCAACGAGTGTATGAACCGTGATATTCAGGTTTGGACCATCAAAGACAATTACCGATTAGGAAGCGACATTAGTTCTAAAGTATTGGCATTTGCCTTTGGTTTATCGGCAGAAATAGAACGTAATCTTATTTCGCAACGTACCAAAGATGCCTTAGCACGCAAAAAAGCCGAAGGTGTTATATTAGGCAGACCCAAGGGAAGTAAATCTTCAAAAACAAAACTTACAGGTCAAGAAAAAAAGATACAGGAATTGGTAGATAAAAAAGTGTCCTATTCGGCAATTGGTAGAATTTTAGGAGTACACAGATTGACTGTAAGTAGTTTTGTAAAAGAGAGATTGGTTTAAATTATTGCAACAAAAAGACAACCCCATCCGCAACCGCATTTTGGTAGCCAGCAGCCGTAGTGAAACCATTGCAAGAATTAATGCAGCAACGAGTTAGAGATGAAATTACACGAATTACATATCAACAACTTTAAGTTCTTCTCAAAGCAAGATCCAAGCAGTCCTTTGCACAAAATAGATGGGAAAAACTTATTGGTTTACGGTGAAAACGGAAGTGGTAAATCAACCATTTATTGGTCAATTTATACTTTGCTCGAAAGTGCTTTTAAAACAGAAAATGTAGAAGTTTCAAAGTATTTTGAAAAAGGTGGCAAACACGGTTTAGTAAATATTCAGTCACCTAAAAACCACAAGGCTCATATCAAAGCAGTATTAAGAGGAAACGGAGTTCCTGACACTGAATATTATGTTGACGGTGAAACTTCTACAATTGAAGACGTCTGTTCAAATTCTGCCGTTCGAGAAAGCGGTAAGGCAAGTGATTTTATCAATTACAGAGTAATATTCAGACTGCATAATCTTAAACATTCCAAAGAAAACAATCTTTTCGGATGGTTTGAAGACGAAATATTTCCTTACATACTAATTGCCAGCATCAACAGCACTAAAAGCGTTGGAGATGTATTGAAAGTTTTAAAAAGAGGTCCTGCCAAGGTTAAAGCCTTTGATGAAATTGATAAAATGATTTTTCCAAATGCTGCAATGCAACACCATTAATTCTAAAATCTAAAACCAATTTAGAAAGAGCAAAAAGTTTTTTTAAACAAAAGGAATTTGCTGCATCTGCAAACCATATGAGAAAAGCAACGGAATGTTTTGTTCACGAATATGTACCAGCAAGAAACCAATATGACCGTAATTTTAAACCACTTGATTTAAGTTCACTGATTGGAAAATCAAGAGCAGTAGCAAGAATTAACGGTTTACCTGTTTCACTAATACAAGACCTTGATTTAATGCGGACACATATTTTTAATCCAGGTTCACATTATGACGTTTATACTCCAATATTCCAAAATGACTTAAAAAGAGCAATTGAAACATTAGAACAGGTATCAACTTTGACAAATATAAACCTATAGAAAATGCCAACGCTTCACAGCCACACACATTGCCAAGCCGCTCAAACCAACGCTAGAACCCAAGCTTGGCAAAGAGTGTGTCTGTCCAACCGCACAACCAAAATAACCTACAAACCAGTGGACGAAAAAGAACACCGAAGCGATAATCGAGTAGACGGATCTCCGCCGAATATTCAATATTTTAGACCCAAATCTGCTTAAAAAGTTCCTAAGAGAGCTTGCCCTTTATTTTCTCGTTCTGAGAAGCTATTTTAAGACGATTTACCGCATTTTATTTTTAAAAACAAAACATCCAAACTTTGAAAAAAGAACAGTTGAAGTAGCCTTAAAATGAAAATAAATGCGTATCATTGAATTCCGTTTGAGAATTGAAAGGGGTTTTTAGACAGACTGACGTTAGGTGCAACCTTACAAACGACCGTGCTAACATCAACAGACAGACATAAAACAGTCTGAACAAACTTTAAATCATTAATCCACTTAAAAAAAATCACGAAAATTATTTTACAATTAAAATAATTATCGTAATATTGCAATATTAAATAAATAGCAAAAATGGGAGCAACAAAAACTGACCACTTTACAGACCAACAAAATCAAATCGCAACTATTTCAAAAGCATTGGGACATCCTGCAAGAGTGTCTATCATAGAGCATTTGTTGAAAGTAAACGCTTGTATTTGCGGAGACATCGTAAACGAATTACCGCTTGCTCAACCAACCGTTTCGCAACATCTTAAAGAACTAAAAAACGCAGGGCTAATCAAAGGAAACATCGAAGGCAATGCGATATGCTACTGCATTGATGAAAAAACTTTTGAAGTCCTTAAAAATTATTTTTCAAAAATCATCACAACAGTTACTAAGCAAAACTGCTGTTAATCAAATATCAATTAATAATATAAATACAATGAACAAAGAACAAGAAATCAAAGAAATGGTAAGGCAGAAATACAGTGAAATAGCCTTGCAAGACAAAGAAACCAACGCTTCATCTTGTTGTGGTGCCGGTGGTTGTAGTACCGAAGTTTATAACATAATGAGTGAAGAATACAACAACCTTGAAGGCTATAATCCAGACGCTGATTTAGGATTGGGTTGCGGTTTGCCCACTCAATTTGCCAAAATAAAAAAAGGAGACACCGTAATTGATTTGGGTAGCGGAGCAGGTAATGATTGCTTTGTTGCAAGAGCAGAAACGGGCGAAACAGGAAAAGTTATCGGCATTGATTTTACAGAAGCAATGATAGATAAAGCCCGATCCAATGCTGAAAAATTGGGTTTCAACAATGTGGAGTTTAGACAAGGCGATATTGAAAATGTGCCTGTAACTGCTAATGTCGCTGATGTGATTGTGAGTAATTGTGTTTTAAATCTTGTACCGAATAAACAAGCTGTATTTGCAGAAATTTATAGAGTTTTAAAACCAGGCGGACATTTCAGTATATCGGATATTGTCTTGACGGGTGAATTGCCTGAAAAAATAAAATCTGCTGCAGAAATGTATGCCGGTTGCGTAGCAAGCGCGATTGACAAAGACGAATATTTGAGTTATATAAGCAAAGTGGGTTTTGCCAATATGCAAATTCAGAAAGACAAAGCTATCATTGTGCCTGACGATATTCTGAAAAACTATTTGAATGATGAAGAAATTGCTCAGTACAAAGCGAACGAAACTGTCATTAGAAGTATAACTGTTTATGCAGAAAAACCAACAGATTGTTGTTCACCAAACTCTGGTTGTTGCTAAAACTATGACAAAGAAAATTTTAGTACTTTGCACAGAAAACAGTTGTAGAAGTCAAATAGCCGAAGGTTACTTACGATATTTTGCAGACAATAAAGCCGATGTTTACAGTGCAGGAGTTGAAACGCACGGAGTAAATCCCAAAGCCATTGCGGCAATGCAAGAAGACGGCATTGACATTTCAAATCACACTTCAAACAATATTGACGAATATCGCAACATTGACTTTGATTATGTAATTACGGTTTGCGATAATGCAAAAGAGCGTTGTCCATACTTCCCTACCAAAGCAAAAAAGTTTCATAAAGACTTCCCTGACCCTGCAAAAGCAACTGGAGCAGAAGAAGAAATTATTGCTGAATTTAGAAAGGTTAGACAGTTAATTAAGGAATATTGTAAACAGTTTGTAATAGACTACTTATAAGCTGAAACACAAGGGTATGCACCTAACAAACAAATTGGCAATAGAGCCGGTGAAGTGCTTCTATTGAGTTTTTGTGCAAGTTTGAACGGTAGTAATTCTATTCAACATTTGTGCTTAAAGTCGGCTCCATCGCCAATTTGCCGCTCGTCAAACTGTCTCCCGCCAAGTCGGGAACTCATTTATTCTTGTTAACAATTTGAGTGTGAATAAGTTGTTGATGTTTTTCTTTGCTACTATTTTGATTTTCAGTATATTTATGCCATGAAATTTATAGCATGTAAAAATAGAAACCAATTAGAGTTTTTTTGTTTGGAGTAGGCAGTTGATGAAAATAAAGATAAACATAATTTTTCTCAAATAAAACTCTCTTATAATTGATTTATTCTGCTATTTTTTAATAGAATTATGAAAATAAAAGAGGTCCCGACTTGGCGGGAGACAGACTGTCGTTAAGGGTTGACTATAGTAGCATACTTCGGTGGCAAACATGAATCAGCCAAAGATAGCGTTGGCCTCATGGAATTTAACCTGATGCTTGATTATAACAAGAAAAGCAAGGGCAGTATCTATCAAATACTGGTCTATACGGTTATCGGTTTTCACGAACCGGAGGTGAAGCAATCAAGCTTGCCGATGACCGCGACTCAAATATGGCGTATCCATTAACGCCATTTCTTAACCCACCTATATTTCAAACCCAACAGGCATATTCACGAAAAATTTAAAAAGGTATTGAATAAATATTCGGTCAAAAATGAACTGATTGAGCCTCTAAAATATCAACTGGCTTTAACCTATGATGAGGTAACAAAAGAAAACAGAGAATTGGAACACTCCTTGAAATTGAACTTGATTGAGGTTAATAAAAAGCTGGAAACGATTGAAGAAAAGTATTATGCCCTAGGCCAAATGGACATTAATACTTTCAATAAATTAAACGACCGATACAATCAGGAAAAGATTAATATCACTAAAAAATTAGAGTGAAGTGCCTTAAAGATGTCGAACCCTGACGCTGCAATTGACATAGCCCTTGATTTAAGCTGTAAACTCTCGTCACTATGGGATTCTGGGAATGTTACTACCATAGAAAAATTACAGAACCTACTCTTTCCTGAGGGTATTTACTACAATCACAAAAAAGATACAGTTCGAACCGAAAGAGTCAATTTAGTTTTTTCTCTGATTGCCCAAATGACGGGGGTTTTAGACAAAAAAGAAACTCTAGAAAACAACTATAAATTGGATTTGTCGGGTTTAGTGGAGAGTATCGGAGTCGAACCGATGACCTTTTGCATGCCATGCAAACGCTCTAGCCAACTGAGCTAACCCCCCATTTTTGAGATTTGCAAAGTTAATTATTGAATTTAATATTCAAATGTTTATTTCAATTTTATCTTTCTGCCAAGGCTAAGTTTATCTTCAGAATCCATTTTATTTAGTTTACACAATTTTGCAACTGATGTATTGTATTTGCGTGCTATTGATGACAAAGTATCGCCTCTTTTTACTACATGATATTTCTGATTTCGCTTGGCTTTTCGTTTTGCTTCTTGTTTTTTCCGCTTTTCTATTGCTCTTCTTTTTTCTTTTTCTCTCAATACCTGCATTCTCTTATACTCGTATTGAGCTTCTTTTTTGGCAAACAAACTATCATTTACTACTTCTACTATACTTTGCACTTCGTTAAGATAATGTGAAGTTGAAAAAGTAGCATAATTTCCTACCATAAGCGTTCCTGAATTTAGAGAATAATTATCAAAATCTACAATAATTCGCGGATTAAGAGCACGACCGAAATACCTTATTTCAAAGTGCAGATGTGAGCCTCTGCTATGACCAGTATTTCCGCCTAAACCTATTAATTGGCCTGATTTTACTGGATGAAAAGTTGTTATTTTTAATGAAGAAAGATGCCCGTACAGTGTTTCAAGACCATTAAAATGACTTATAATTACATAATATCCATACCCTCTGTTCCAACCGGCCTGTCGCACTATGCCATCAAATGCTGCAAATACTGGATCTCCGGTTTCCAAATCAATATCAATACCTGCGTGCATTCGCCCCCATCTCCATCCAAAATTACTTGTTACCTTGCCTTTGCACGGTGCCGAAAAACAACAATGAACATTGTCTATTAAATCAATGCACAAGGTTTCGCGTCGAGATTGCGAAAGAGAAATAATACCTATTTTTGATGTATCCCACAGTTTTGTATTTTCTTTTTCAAATATGTATTCATAAAATTCAAATGAGTCGGTTTCTGTTGAATCTGCTTCAAAATCCTGCGACTTTACTTCTGTAAAACAACAAAGTAAAATGAAAATAGCTAATAATATTTTTTCATATATTTTATTTTTTACAATCTTCAAGTTCTATTTTTTCTAATATTTTATTTGCATTGTGTTTATCTTTTGTCAATTGATTTTTCAATTCTTCAATTGAATCAAATTTTTTTTCTTCCCTCATTCTGCTAATAAAGTATATTGTTAAGTTTTCATTATAAATATTCTTATTAAATTCAAAAATATTTACTTCTACACTCCATTTTGCATTTTGTATTGTAGGGCGATTGCCAATATTTAACATTCCGCCATATAACTTATTTTTATACTTCACTTTTACAGCATACACACCGTTTGCAGGTATTAATTTTTCATTATTATCTACTTTTATATTAGCTGTTGGATACCCTATTTCTGTCCCAAGCCTTTTGCCTTCTATTACTGTGCCTCCCAATTGATAGAATCTTCCAATATATTTGTTTGCAGTTAGTACATCGCCTTGAAGCAAACTTTTTCTGATTTTTGTAGAACTTACAACTGCATTTTCTATATCAAATGCCTCAATTTCTTTTACGTTAAAATTGTATTTGTTTGATAATTTTTCTAAATCGGCAAATGTACCTTCTCTATTTCTGCCAAATCTATGATCATATCCAACAACCATTGTTTTTACACCAATTTTTTCTACTAGTATTTTTTTTACAAAATCTTCTGCGCTCATTTCTGCAAAATTTTTGTCAAAATTTATAACAATTACATAGTCAAGTCCGGTATTTTCTAAAAGTTCAAGTTTTTCATCAAGTGATGACAAAAGTTTTATGTTATTATTTTCGCTTGAAAGTATTTGTCTTGGATGTGGATCAAAAGTGAGTAATACTGATTTACAATTACTAACTTTGGCAAGACTTACAATGCTATTCAATATTTTTAAATGCCCTGTATGAACACCATCAAATGTTCCTTGTGTTAAAATTGAATCTTTAATTTTATAAATATTTTCAAGCCCTGAAATTACCTGCATATTAAGGGCTGCAAAATTAGTATTTTTATCTAAAGTCTTCTACGATTACAAGTATATTTAATAAATTTTAGTTTGCAAAATCATCATAACATATTGCGTTTTCTACCTTGTTATCACCTATTTTGGTACGTCTCAAGGATGATAAGTAAGCCCCATTTTCCAATTCTTTTCCAATGTCATTTACCAATGAACGAATATATGTTCCCTTGCTGCAAACTACTTTAAAATCAACTGCAGGAATTCTTATATCTGTAATTTCAAACTGTTTTATTTCTACTTTTCTCGATTCAATTTTAAGTTCCTCGCCTTTTCTTGCACTTTCATAGGCTCTTTTTCCATTTACTTTTACGGCAGAATATATTGGTGGAGTTTGATCTATCACTCCAACAAATTTTTTGCATATACTTATGATTTTTTCATTTGTCAATTTAGAAATTTCAAAATATTTATCAATTTCAGTTTCCATATCATAAGATGGTCTGCTTGCACCAAGAATAAATGTGCCGGTATATTCTTTTTCTAATTGCTGTATTTCGCTTATTTTTTTAGTAAATTTTCCTGTACACAATACCAAAAGTCCAGTAGCAAGAGGGTCAAGAGTTCCTGCATGACCTATTTTTGCAAGACCTGTTTGTTTTTTTAGAAACTTTACTATATCAAATGAAGTTTTGCCGTATGGTTTATCAAAAAGAATAATGTTATCGGGATTTTCAAACTTCATCTAATAATTTTTTCTGAATAGTATTTTGAATTTGTTTCATCATAAACTCTTACATAATAAAATCCATGAGAAAGCATAGAAATATCAAATATAAATTCATTATATCCAACTGCTGATTTTCCTTTGAAAACTGAGGCTATTATTTTCCCTTTATCATTGAACAATTGAATATTTAACAGTTGTTCTGTATCACAATTTACTCCAATTGTAATATTTGATGATGATGGGTTAGGATATGTTTTTAGTATATTTTCTATTTCTACTTTATCTATTACTCTAAGCTTGCCTATCCACGTACCATTAAATTGCGACTTGTTTCCATAAGAACCTGCAAGCCATATTATATTTGGTTTACTAAATTGTCTTTGAATGCCTGTATAATCGCCCCATCGCTCATGTTTTACTTGACTTGAAGGCAAACGTTCAATATTTGCTTCTCCATCTTTCACTTTTAAAACTTGCGAAAATTTACTTATCAAATTTGAAGCTTTTGTATGAAAAACTGCTGATGTCCCCGGAAATGATTTAGAAGAAACGTGGGAAAATGTTATCACACTCGATTGGTCAGAATTGCTTCCATCACCGGCGTAGCAAATAGATGGATAAGCATAATCAATACTATCTGATGAAATATATTTTGATTTTACAGTATTTAAAGTTTTGATATCAAAAATTCCATGAAAAATTCCAGAGCCAAAGTAGGGTTTTATAACAGTTGTTTGCACATATTGAATTTTATTTTTGTGTAAAATAGCTCCCAGAACTCTGCAATCATTAGTTTGCAATGTATCGCCTCCTTTAGGCTGAGGCACAGCCGGAGGTAATCCGTATTTTTTATCTGTCTTCAATATTTTTAAGCTATAAGTAGATTTTCCGCTTTTAACAGTATTGCTTATTTTATGTAAAAAAAGTGTGTCATTTTCTAAATCTCCGGGACGTACTGATAAAAAATAATTTTCATTTATTGTTGAATCAAAATTGCCCTGAACAGGACAAATACTCCATATAGATTTAGATTTGAATTTTATATCATAATACATTTTTTGAACAAGTGTATCGCCATTGTACCCTTCATTTTTTGAAATCTGCCAAATTACACTTTGATTAAAACCATCACGCCAGTCTTTGTTTTCAGATAATAAATTTAAAGTTAAAAAAACTTCATCTTTTGAAAGTGACAAAATCGGGTAGTCGCTCCATTTATCGTTTTTCAATGGATTGCCCGGTATTTTATAATAGTTCCATTCTCCGGTAGGGTCATTTGTTTTTGAAAATGCTATAACTCCAAAACTCGAAATAACTTTACTTTCATGAAGAAAAAAAAGTATAAACCTGTCTGCTATCGGGTCATAAAGCACTTTTGGGTCATAGCAATAATTTGTAAAACCTAAAATTTTACCATTTGCAAATGCATAAAGAGATTTAAACATTAAAGTTTTGCCAAATTCATCTAAAACTCTAATCGATGAATTTTGAACGCTAATTATTTTCCCTTCATTTGATACCGCAATATGATTGTCGTTTGGTATTCCTCTCGAGCCGGTTGCTTGTCCGTCAAAAGATGTGTCAATTTCAGGCAAAAGTTCATCGTCTGTAGTTTTATAGTTGCCCGATTTATACAATTTTCTATAATATTCTTGACGTTGCTTGTTTACAATTTTTTTGGATTCTAAATAATTTCCACCTGGCAGTGGTGCTTCATTTGCTATAATAAATTGCACTATTTCATTTGTGTTTTCACCAAAATTTCCGCATTGCAAAATCGAAGTTTTCATATTAATCTCTTTGTATGAAAAGTTGCTTTGAGCATTAATTTTATTTAAAGAAATGAAGCAAAAAGCTATAAAAAAATACCTTAATTTCACAAGTTCAAACATACATAGATTTTGCATAATACTTATAATTTTTACTTCTGAAATTTTTAAAAAGCTGATTATTTATTTATTTATTTATTTGCTTTGATAATTAGATTTGGAGTAAAAACAACTTGATGCCACGTACGGGCTGTACTAAACAATGATACTTTTAGAAATAGTTTTACAAAAAACCAAAGTATAGCTCTTAAAACTTCTTTAAATGAATTTTTCATTGAAATATTTGAGGGCAATACTTCAATATTTTTGTACCCGCATGATTTCATCAATTGCAATGCAGAACTCTTATTCAAAAGACACTCATGTGTAAAATCTCCATTTGCAAAAACAGTCCCAAGATGTGCGTCAGTATTGGGAGTTCTAAAAATCACCATTCCATTTTCTGAAAGCAATTTTTTAAGTTTTATTATCAATTCTACAAGTTCGTCTTTTGAGAAATGTTCAATAATATCCATACCTGTAATCAAATCAAACTTTTTTTCGCTTTTGTTTATCAAGTCATTCAAATTGCCTTCAGTTACTTCACCAACCCCGAGTTTGTTTGCTATCATTACCTGTTCTGCACTTATATCTATTCCTATAATATTATTATAACCATTTTCTTTTGCAGCCATAATTAGCGAACCTATTCCGCTTCCAATATCCAAAATTTCAACATTTTTATTTTTTGGAAAAAGCGGAATAATTTCTTTTGCAAAACACCATTTCTGTTCTTTAAATATTTTAGCAAATGCTGATGGGTCAGCTTTTCCGGCTTGACTTGAAAAGTATTGTTTATAAAAAATATCGCGGTATTTGTACATTAATAAAAATTTTGATTTCTAAATAATTTCACAAATTAAGGTTATTTTTACCAAGTGCTTGAAACTTGTTTTAAAAAAAATTGCAATGAAGCCGGACTTGACGAAGCTGGCAGAGGATGCCTTGCAGGACCGGTATTTGCAGCGGCTGTGATTTTTCCTGACGATTATAAAAATTCTTCAATCAATGATTCAAAACAGTTGTCAGCCAAAAAAAGAGATTTAATAAGATTAGAAATTGAAAAAAACGCTATTTGTTACAGTGTTTTTAAAGTTGACGAAACTACAATTGACCATATAAATATACTTAAATCATCAATACTTGCAATGCACAACTGTATTGATATGTTATCAATAAAACCAAATCATTTAATTATTGATGGTAATTATTTCATTCCACATAGTGATATCGAATATAAAACAATAATTAAAGGCGACAGTAAATTTTTGAACATTGCTGCAGCATCTATTCTTGCAAAAACAAATAGAGATGAGTTTATGGCTCAACTCGACAAATTGTATCCCGAATACAAATGGAAAAACAATAAAGGATATGGCACTAAAGATCATATTGATGCTATATTAAATTTTGGTCTTACACCGAATCATCGCAAAAGTTTTAAATTAAAATCAATTCAACTATCAATTTTTTAAAATTTGAATCTTAAATTTTATTTGTTATTAATTTTAATATTTCCAAAATTTTCTTTCAGTCAATCTAAATATTTAGAATTTGGGATAGGAGCAAAAAATGATTTTTATACTATAAAACAAAGCAATAATTACTTTAAAACAAATTTTGATTTTGGAGCTTTAATACATTTTTCATTTTCAAAAAAAATAAATGAAAAACTATTGTGGCAACTGGGATTTGCTACAAACAATTACAAACTAAATTTTAGAATAAACTCACCTACTGGCGAATTGTTTACAGAACGTGAACTTGTAAGTATTATGAGAAGTAACAGAATATTTTTTAATATAAATTATCTAAGCAAAAAATTAAATGACAATTTAGAACTATTTAGCTCATTAGGAACATCATTAATTATTACAGCTAAAAATCCTTACGATGTAATTTTATACAGAAACAGCGAATTTCAAAACTCAAAAGGAACTCAAAGTATAAATTATTCAATAAAAACTTATGGAATGACTGGTAGTGCAATATTGCTTAACGCTGATCTAAAGTTGCTTTATTTAATAAACAGCGATATAAAATTTGTAACAACTCTTGCCGTTACAAGCAGCACAAGCCAGCTAAGCAAAGCAGAAATAAATTATGCAATTAATTCTACAACTAATTACAATAAAGCAATTTTTGAAACTAAAGGATTAAGTCCGTTTCTTTCTTTTGGAATTATGTATAAACTTAGAGAAAACAAAAGGTAGAAAATTTTAAATTTGCACAAAATTTAAAAAAATGAAAGAAGTATATATTGTATCAGCAGTTCGTACACCAATGGGAAGTTTTATGGGTAGTTTGTCAACTGTTTCAGCCCCAAAACTCGGTGCAGCAGCAATTAAGGGTGCTATTAACAAAATAGGGCTAAGCCCAAATGAAATAGATGAGGTAATAATGGGTTGTGTTTTGCAAGCTGGTCTCGGACAGGCTCCGGCACGCCAAGCTGCAATATTTGCAGGATTGCCTGAAAAAGTAGTTTGTACCACTGTAAATAAAGTATGTGCAAGCGGAATGAAATCAGTTGCATTTGCTGCACAATCTATAATGCTTGGCAATGCAGATGTTGTAATAGCGGGAGGTATGGAAAATATGAGCATGGTTCCGCATTATCTTATTGGTTCGCGAAATGGTACAAAATACGGCAACATTAATATGATAGATGGATTGCAGTTTGATGGTCTTGTAAATGTATATGACCAGCAAATAATGGGTTCTTGTGCTGAGTTGTGTGCCGATAAATATGAAATAACCCGCCAAATGCAAGATGATTTTGCAATTGAATCATACAAAAGATCTGCCTCTGCATGGCAAAACAAAAAATTTGATGCAGAAATTGTACCTGTAGAAATTCCACAAAGAAAAGGTGAACCAATAATTTTTGCCGAAGATGAAGAATATAAAAATGTAAAATTTGACAAAATTCCATCATTACCTACAGTTTTCAAAAAAGACGGAACAGTAACTGCCGCAAATGCAAGCACAATGAATGACGGAGCTGCTGCGTTAATTCTAATGAGTAAAGAAAAAATGGTACAACTGAACTTAAAACCATTAGCAAAAATTTCAGGTTTTGCAGATGCTGAGCAAGCTCCAGAATGGTTTACAACAAGCCCTTCGCTTGCATTGCCCAAAGCTGCAGAAAAAGCTGGATTGAATATTTCGGATATAGATTTTTTTGAGTTTAATGAAGCTTTCTCGGTTGTAGGTCTTGCCAATAATAAAATTCTCGGACTAAGTGCAGACAAAGTAAATGTAAATGGAGGAGCGGTTTCGCTTGGACATCCTTTGGGTTGCTCTGGTGCAAGAATTATAGTTACACTTATTAATGTATTAAAGCAAAATAATGCAAAGTATGGTGCCGCTGCAATATGTAATGGTGGCGGAGGGGCAAGTGCTATTGTTATTGAAAATTTATGATTTTTAAAATTTTAATTAATTGAAAAAAATTTGCTTTATTTCATTATTACTAATTTCCGTAAATGCATTTGCAAAATCACTTAACGGAAAAGATACAACAAATTTCGATTCTATAAGAAATCTCGAATATCAGCTTGAGGGATTAAGTAATAATATAATAAACGGTGAAGATCAAAAAACAAGAATAGTAAGCACATATTATTTTATACAAAAACTCAAAAGTGTACTTGTTATTAAAAATTCTTTCAATTATAATTTTACTTTAATCAAAACAGTTTCTATACTAAAACCTGATGATAATAAATTTAGGATTTTTACATGGAACTTATTGCTCGACAGTGGAAAATACATGTATTTTGGCGTAATACAAATGAATCAAAAAGATTCAGTAAAAATTTTTGGATTATACGACAGCAGTCATTACATCGAAAAAATATCTTATAATACATTTGATAACCGACACTGGGTTGGGGCTTTGTATTACCAAATACATCAATACAAATACAAAAAGAAAACAAAATATTTGTTAATGGGATGGGACGGCGAGGATGCGAAGGTAAATCGTAAGATTATAGAAATACTTTGGTTTGATGATAATGGGAATCCTCAATTTGGGCAACCTGTATTTGACAATGGCGGAAATATACAATCGCGAATGGTTTTTACATTTGCTGAAGAAGCAACCATGCTTTTGAGATATGAAAAAGATAAAAATGTAATTGTACTAGCCAATACCGTTCCGCCAAACCCATATTTAAAAGGTAAATTTCAATATTATTTGCCTGATGGCTCTTATGATTTCTTTAAGTTTGAAAAAGGATTTTGGGTGAGATATATGGATTTTTATAAAAATTCTAAAAACCCTCATAAATATAGACTAGAGTAGCTTGCCAATAGTTTTTCAAAATTTGTGTTTTATATAAATCAGATTGTGTTTTATTAAACTTTTGTAATAATTTTGAAAAAAAAAATCGAATGGAATATTTTAATTTAGCATTACACCATATTCACAACTTACTTCGTTGGGCAGTTTTCTTTACCGGATTTTGGGCAATTTTAAGAGCATACAGCGGATATAAAAACAATAAATCATGGAGCAGCACAGACGAAAGTGCTGGGTTTTGGTTTGTGATGAGTTGCCATACCCAACTGCTTACCGGGTTATTTCTGTATATTTATTCTGGGCACTACACCATTTTTAGCAATATGGGCGAAGGTATGAAAAATTCAATTACAAGATTTTGGGGAGTTGAGCATATTACCGGAATGTTAATAGCAATTGTTATTGTTCAAATAGCAAGAATATTATCTAAAAAAGCAAATACAGATAAATTAAAGCATAAAAAAGCTTTAATATGGTATTCAATAGGAATTTTTCTCATTCTAATAAGTATTCCTTGGCCTTGGCGTGAAGCTGGCAGAGCCTTATTCCCAGCATTTTAATGCGTCGTTTATAAATTTATAAAAATCAATTTTTCCATATCCTGTTTGAGCAGAAGTAAAAATACAGTGTGGTAATTTGCCCCAACTTTTCTTAAGTTCATCTTTCATCAACTTTACATTTTCATCTACATTTTTACCTTTATATTTATCTGTTTTAGTAAATACAAGACATATCGGTATGTTATTTTCTCCGCAGTTATTTATAAAAGCAATATCTGATTTTTGTGGTATAATCCTGCTATCAATTAAAATAAATAAACAATACAAATTTTTTCTATATAAAATATAATCTTCAATTAGTTTTTCAAATATACTCCTCTCCTTTTTTGACACTTTAGCATATCCATATCCGGGCAAATCAGCAAAATATAAGTTATCATTAATTTCAAATTGATTTATTAATTTGGTTTTCCCTGGAACTGATGAAGTTTTTGCAAGCTCTTTGTTACCACACAACATATTTATAAGTGAAGATTTCCCAACATTGCTTCTGCCAATAAAAGCAAATTCGGGAATTTTGTTATCCTGCATTTTTGAAACAGTATCAAATGACTTTACAAATTCAGCTTTTTTAATCTCAAACATTAATGCAAAGATTAAATTTTATAACAATTAAATTGACTATCAAAGAAAATTAAAGTTATAAAATTGTGGTTAAACTCATTTTCAGAGTTCATTTAAATTATACTATATTTGCAGCCCAAATGCTTGTAAAACCTGATATATATTCAGAAGAAACCAAAAAAACACAGGTTATTAAAATGTTTGACACAATAAGTCACAAGTATGATTTTCTTAACCACACTTTATCTTTGGGTATAGACAAATTATGGAGAAAAAAAGCAATAAATTCTTTAATTAAAATTAATCCTAAAATAATTTTAGATGTGGCAACAGGTACAGGCGATATGTCTATTGAAGCTTTAAAACTTAATCCTGAAAAAGTAATAGGTATTGACATTTCTGAAGGTATGCTTGAAATTGGGAAAAAGAAAATTGCAGACAAAAAAATCAATAATATAGAACTTAGAAAAGGAGATTCAGAAAATATTGAATTTGCAAACGAAACCTTTGACGCAGTAACAGTAGCCTTTGGAGTAAGAAATTTTGAAAATTTAGAAACAGGTCTTAAAGAAATGAACAGAGTTCTTAAATCCGGCGGTATGGTTGCAATATTAGAATTTTCGAAGCCTGCAAATTTTCCGGTAAAACAACTTTATAATTTTTATTTTCTAAAAGTTCTACCTTTTATTGGAAAAATATTTTCAAAAAATAATTTAGCATATAAATATCTTCCAAACTCGGTTATGAATTTTCCTGAAAGTTTAGCTTTTTTGCAAATAATGCAAAACTGCGGATATAATTATTGTACTCAAAAGCGTTTATTGTTCGGTATTTGCACACTTTACAACGGTCAAAAATAATTATGAAGAAAAAAATATTGATATTTATCTTGATTTTTATTTCTGTAAAATCTTTCTCTCAGCAAAACGACCCTTTATACGACAGAAGTCAAAAAGTACATTTTGGATTTTCAATTATAGGCACTTATGGTAAAATGAAATTTTCAGGAAGTCAGGAAATTTTCACATTAGAAAATGATACATTAAATTATATTTCAACAAAAAATTTTCCAGGGCTTGGAGTTGGTGGAATTTTCAATTATCACTTAAACGAAAACTGGGATTTAAGGTCAATGATTATTGTACAAGTAATGACTCAACGAAATTTGACTTATCATTTCAGGGGCGGTATTGAAAAAACAGCATATCTTCAATCAACTTACTTTGAACTTCCACTTTTAATAAAATATAAATCGGAAAGAAAGAAAAACCACAGATTTTATATAATTGGAGGTTTAGGATATAGGTATAATTTTACAAATGATGTAGAAACTCAAAGAAGTACTACTAAGCCAATAGTTGCTCTTAAGCCTAATACTTTCAATTACGATATAGGATTTGGCTTTGATTTGTACTATCCGTATTTCAAATTTTCGCCTGAAATAAAAATCAGCAACGATATTACAAATGCTATCGTAAAAGATGGTTTTATTTTTACAAAATCACTCGGCGGACTATATCCTAAATTAATTCAATTTTCTCTTCATTTCGAATAATTGAAATTTAATCTTTTAAAAACAGACAATAAAACCAATGCCAGAGTTGGCATAATCAGTACTGAGCATGGCTCAATTAATACACCTATATTTATGCCTGTGGGTACACAAGGCACCGTAAAAGCTGTTGATCAAAAAAAATTAAAAACACATATAAATGCACAAATTATATTAGGCAATACATATCATCTTTTTTTAAGACCAGGACAAGAAATAATAAAACAAGCAGGTGGGCTTCATCAATTCATCAATTGGGACAGACCAATATTGACTGATAGTGGAGGTTTTCAGGTATATTCACTTTCATCAACAAGAAAATTAAAAGAATACGGAGTTGAGTTTAGAAGCCATATTGACGGCAGAAAATTGCATTTTTCTCCTGAGAGTGTAATTGATACACAAAGGATGATAGGTGCTGATATTATAATGGCTTTTGACGAATGTACACCATTTCCATGTGAAAAAAATTATGCTCAAAACAGTATGCATTTAACTCATCGCTGGCTCGATAGATGTATCAAAAGATTTAATGAAACTGAGGGATATTATCAATATAAACAAAGTCTTTTCCCTATTGTACAAGGCAGTGTTTATAATGATTTAAGAAAAATTTCGGCAGAATACATTGCAAATACACAATGTTGTGGAAATGCCATTGGAGGGCTTTCGGTTGGCGAACCTGCTGAACTTATGTATGAAATAACTGAACAAGTATGTAATATTTTACCTTCAGACAAACCCCGTTATCTTATGGGTGTGGGTACCCCTGAAAATATACTAGAATGTATTTCGCTTGGAATTGATATGTTTGATTGTGTAATGCCTACAAGAAATGCAAGAAACGGTATGCTTTTTACTAAAAATGGCACAATAAACATCAAAAATAAAAAGTGGGAAAATGATTTTACGGCAATTGATGATGAACTTACTTCTGATTATTCAAAAGCATATTTACGACATCTTTTTGTTGCAGGCGAATATCTTGCAAGTCAAATTGCAAGTATTCATAATCTGAAATTTTATATGTGGCTTGTAAGTACTGCCAGACAAAAAATTATTGACGGAGAATTTGCAAAATGGAAAAATGATTTAGTAAAGTCATTTAAAAAAAGACTTTAATCAGGAATTCCACAAAACATCTTTGTCACCCTGTTTTAGTGTAATGTATCTTGATAGAACAAATAAGTAATCTGACAATCTATTCAGATAAATAATTATTTGTTCATTTACAGTTGAACATAATGATAACTCTACAACACATCTTTCTGCTCTACGACAAACACTTCTTGCTATATTGCAAAATCCATTATCTATTGAACTTCCGGGTAATATAAAATTTGTCAATTGAGGTAAACACAATTCCATTCGGTCTATTTCATTTTCAAGCAAAAGGGTATGTTCTAGTTTTATTTCAGGTAATTTCATTTTTGACTTTTCGGGATGTGAAGCCAGATGCGAACCGATAGTAAATAAAGTGTTTTGTATTTGATATAAGATATTTTCGTTTTCTATTTCTTTAATATTTTTTAAAACACCAATCCATGAGTTTAACTCATCTACAGTACCATAAGCATTAATTCTTAAATCTGATTTTTTCAGTTTTACACCACCAATTATAGATGTTTCGCCCCTATCGCCTTTTTTAGTATAAATTTTCATTTCACACATTTATAAATTAAAATAATCATGCAGAGCACAAACATAATAATCGAAATTGTATTAGAACGATTCATAAGATTCATGCTTAAATTACTATTGCTATTACTCGTTTTTTTAAATAACAAATAGTTTAAAAATTTTTTAAAAATTTCCATTGTAATATTATTTATAATTTAATAAATCTTTGCCAATATCTTTTCTAAAGTTCATACCATCGTACTGAATTTTATTTATGCTGTTATAACACTTTTTTAAAGCACCTTCAAGAGAATTATCTATAGATGTAACTGCCAAAACTCTCCCTCCGTTTGATTGTGTTTCAGCATTTTCAAATTTTGTACCCGCATGAAAAATTAAACTATCATTTACATCGTTTATTATTATTTTTTTTCCTTTTTCATAATTGCCCGGATATCCTTTTGATACCAAAATTACTGTAGTACAATATTCATTTATAAACTCTGGTTGCAAGCTACTTAATTGTCCCATTTTCGATTTTTTTATAATTTCTGAAAGTGAAGTTTTCAATCTTGGTAATACAGTTTCTGTTTCAGGGTCGCCCATTCTGCAATTATACTCAATCACATAAGGCTCGTTATTTACATTTATTAAACCAAAAAATATAAAACCTCGATAATTAATGTTTTCATTTTTCAAACCGTAAATTGTAGGGTTAACAATCTTTTCAACAACTTTTTCTTTAAATTTATTGTCAGCAAATATTACCGGCGAAACAGCACCCATGCCACCTGTATTCAAACCTGTATCATTTTCTCCTATTCTTTTATAATCTTTTGCTTCTGGCAATAAAATGTAATTATTTCCATCTGTAATTGCAAAAAACGATACTTCTATGCCACTTAAAAATTCTTCAATAACAATTGTATTGCCGGCTGTTCCGAATATGTCATTTTTGAGCATATCTTTTATTGCATCTTTAGCTTCACTAATTGAGTTGCAAATCAATACACCCTTTCCTGCTGCAAGTCCATCAGCTTTTATTACATAAGGAGATTTTAATGTTTTTAAAAATTCAAAAGCTAGTTCTATTTGTTCTTTATTAAATGACTTGAATCTTGCAGTAGGGATATTGTATTTAGTCATAAATTTTTTTGAAAACTCTTTACTGCCTTCAAGCATTGCTCCCTGCACATCAGGGCCAAATACATATATTTTTTTTAAATCTTCTCTGTTTTCGAAATAATTTCTTATGCCTGCTACTAGTGAATCTTCACCTCCAGGTAAAATAAAATCAATATTATTTTTGATGCAAAAACTTCCAATTTGGTTAAAGTCTGTTATACTCAAATTAACATTAGTACCATATTGCGATGTCCCAGCATTTCCGGGAGCAATAAAAATATTTTCAATTGCCAATTCTTTAGAAAATTTCCATGCAAAAGCACACTCTCTACCTCCCGAACCTAAAATAAGTATTCTCATATTCTTTACAAAATTACCCTTTGAAGTTTATTTCATAGCAAAAAATAATTTATAAATTAAAGAATACAAAAATAAAATCCAATTAACCGATATTTGTCCGTTTATTTGGTATAACATTTGAATCAATAATTCGGTATGATAGGCAGTATAGTAAAAAGCATTTCAAGCATTTTCGGAAATAAATCTCAGCGAGACGTAAAGGACTTAACACCATTAGTAGATAAAATAAATGAGCATTTTAATATTTACAAATCTTTTTCAAATGATGAATTAAGAGCAAAAACTCTTGAATTAAAAAATCGTATAAAAGATTATTTAAAAGAAATAAATGAAGAAATCATAGCCTTAAAACATGAAACTGAACATTTGCTTAGTGAAGAAATTCAAAGAAAACAGGAAGTTTATGACAAAATTGACAAACTTGACAAGGAACATGACAGTTTATTAGAAGAAATTTTAAAAGAAATATTGCCTGAAACATTTGCTATTGTAAAAGAAACCAGCCGCAGATTTACTGAAAATACAGAGATTGAAGTTACAGCTACTGACTATGACCGTGAACTTGCCATTAACAAAGATTTTGTAAGTATAAAAGGAGATAAAGCTATTTACAAAAATTCATGGGACGCAGCAGGTCAAAGTGTAAAGTGGAACATGGTACATTATGATGTACAGTTGATTGGCGGTATAGTTTTGCACTCCGGTAAAATTGCCGAGATGGCTACTGGCGAAGGAAAGACATTAGTTTCAACCTTGCCAGCATTTTTAAATGCAATAGGGGGAAAGGGCGTACATATAGTTACTGTAAACGATTATCTTGCCAGACGTGACTGCGAATGGAATGGACCTATATTTCAATTTCACGGATTAAAAGTAGATTGCATAGACTATCACAGACCGAATTCGCCGGAAAGACGCAATGCTTACCAAGCTGATATTACTTATGGCACAAATAATGAATTCGGCTTTGATTATTTGCGAGATAATATGTGCCATGACCCTGAAGAATTAGTTCAAAGAAAACATCATTTTGCTATGGTTGACGAGGTTGACTCGGTACTTATTGACGATGCACGAACACCATTAATTATTTCAGGTCCTGTACCCAAAGGCGACCAACATGAATTTGGCGAATTAAAACCAAGAATAGAAAAACTTGTTGAATTGCAAAAGCGCTATGTTACTTCTGCTCTTGCCGAAGCAAAAAAACTATTAGAAGTAAATGATGAAAAAGGTGCAGGTCTTGCATTACTGCGTTGTTACAGAGGTTTACCCAAAAATAAAGCATTAATTAAATATCTCGGCGAGCCTGGAATTAAAGCAGTACTTACAAAATCTGAAAATCATCACCTTCAAGATCATCAAAGAGAAATGCCAAAAGCTGATGCAGAATTGTACTTTACTATTGATGAAAAAAACCACAGTATTGAGCTTACCGATAAAGGTATTGACACAATTACGGCAGGTGGCGAAGACAAGCATTTTTTTGTACTACCTGATGTAGGTTCTGAAATAGCAGAAATTGAAAAAAATATTGCAAATGAGAAAGAAAAAGCAATAAAAAAAGAAGAATTGATGAGGGAATTTGCAATAAAATCAGAAAGAATTCACTCTATAAATCAGTTATTAAAAGCATACACGTTGTTTGAAAAAGATGTTGAATACATTATTCAAGATGGTAAAGTAAAAATTGTTGACGAACAAACTGGAAGAATTCTTGATGGCAGGCGTTATTCTGACGGATTACATCAGGCTATTGAAGCCAAAGAAAATGTGAAAGTAGAAAATGCCACACAAACTTTTGCAACAATTACTCTTCAAAACTTTTTCAGAATGTACCACAAATTAGCCGGTATGACCGGTACTGCCGAAACAGAAGCCGGCGAACTTTGGGAAATTTACAAATTAGATGTTGTAGTTATTCCTCCTAACAAAAACGTAATTAGAGACGACAGAGAAGACTTAGTTTATAAAACAAAAAGAGAAAAATATAATGCTGTAATAGAAGAAATAGTAAATTTAACTTCAAAAGGCAGACCTGTGCTTGTAGGTACAACATCTGTAGAGATTTCGGAATTGTTGAGCAAAATGCTTTCAATGCGAAAAATAAAGCACAATGTATTAAATGCTAAGCAACATCAAAGAGAAGCAGATATAGTAACTGAAGCCGGAAGAGCATCTTCTGTAACAATAGCTACAAATATGGCTGGTCGTGGAACTGACATAAAATTAGGCGAAGGAGTAAAAGAGAGTGGTGGACTTGCAATAATAGGAACAGAAAGGCACGAAAGCAGAAGGGTTGACAGACAGTTGAGAGGTAGAGCTGGAAGACAGGGTGACCCTGGAAGTTCTCAGTTTTTTGTAAGTCTTGAAGATGATTTGATGAGATTGTTCGGCAGCGAAAAGGTTTCAAAAATTATGGATAGATTTGGTTATAAAGAAGGCGAAGTAATACAACATTCACTTATTTCTAAAACCATAGAACGTTCGCAACGAAAGGTAGAACAAAACAATTTCGGTATAAGAAAACGCTTACTTGAATATGACGATGTTATGAACAAGCAAAGAACAGTAATTTACTCCTTAAGAAAGAATGCTCTATTTGGAGATAGATTGTCTGTTGATTTAAGCAATATGCTATTTCAATGGTGCGAAGAAAACTCAATTCAAGTAAAAGAATCGGGTGATTTAGAAAATTTCAAACTTGAGATATTAAGAAATTTCGCTTATTCTACACCATTAGAAATTGATGAATTTAATTCAATAAAACCAGATGACCTCTCAGACAAACTTTTTGATGAACTTACTGAACATTACAATTCAAAATCATTACATCTTCGCCAGACAGCAATTCCTGTTTTCAAACGTTTGCAAATGGAAAAAAATGGACAAATAGATAATATTATCGTTCCATTTACTGATGGGATAAAAGATATAAATGTAATTTCTAACGTGAATAAAACCATTGAAACCGATGGACAAGAATTGATAAATAGTTTTGAAAAATTTGTTACTCTGAATAATATTGATGAAAATTGGAAAGAACATTTACGCGAACTTGACGACCTAAAACAAGCTGTAGGTACTGCATATCTTGAGCAAAAAGACCCTCTTTTAATATACAAAAAAGAATCATTTAGTCTTTTCGGAGAAATGATATCAAAACTGAACAATGAAGTACTATCGATATTATTCAAATCATATATTCCTGGCACTGGTGAAAGCGATCTGAAAGAGGCAAAAGATCGCAAAAAAACTGATATGAGCAGGATGAAAACCGGCAGAGATGAAATTGCACAAACAAGTAATCAGCAAGCTGGAAATATTGAAACCGAAAGAGTGCCCCAAAGTCCAATTATATCTGGTCCAAAAGTAGGCAGAAACGACCCTTGCCCATGTGGTAGTGGGCAAAAATTCAAAAAATGTCATGGTAAAGATTTAAATTGATGAAAATGAAAAATCTGTTTGTAATAATTATTTTAATACTTGTTTCAAAAACTATTCATGCACAAGGAAGTATTGAAATTGTAGCAGATTCGCAACTTTATCTTCTAATGAGTAAAAGACTTGAAAACAAAAAAATAGCCGATGCCAAACCAGACACATTAATAATTCCAGGATATCGCTTACAAGTTTTTTTTAGCAATGACAGGCAAAAAGCCATTAAAATAAAAGAAAAGTTAATAAAACTGTTTCCAGAATACGAAAACGAAATATTTCTTATATACCAGTCGCCAAACTACAAAGTTAGAATTGGTAATTTTGTAAAAGAAGCCGATTCAAAAACACTCGAGAAAAGACTCTTAAAATATTTTGACAATGTATTTGCAGTGAGAGATAAAATAATTTATATAAAAAACAAACCACAAAAAGAAAGTGAAGATTAAAATTATTAAAATGCAAAAACTACATTATCTAACTCTATTTTTACTCATAATTGCTTTTAATTTCAATTCATTTTCACAAAAAAGACCGAAACCTAAAAATGTAATTTTAATGATTGGAGATGGAATGGGATTAGCACAAATTTGTGCGGGTATGGTTTACAGAGAAGGAGACCTTAATCTTTCAAGATTTAAAAAAATAGGTCTGATAAAAACAAACAGTTCCGATGATTATGTAACTGATAGTGCTGCAGGTGCAACAGCGTTTTCAATTGGTAAAAAAACTTTTAATGGTGCAATTGGAGTAGATTCACTTAAAAAACCTCAAGCAACAATATTAGAGTTAGCTGAAAAAAATAATTTATCAACCGGTATGGTAGTTACTTGTGCTATTACCCATGCCACACCTGGTTCTTTTATTGCTCATGTTGACTCTAGAAAAAAGAAGTACGAAATTGCAAAAGATTTTACAAAAACTGACATAGATGTGGTAATTGGAGGTGGAATGGCGCACTTTACCAAGCGTCCAGACAAAATAAATCTTATTGATACATTAATTAAAAATAATTACACTGTTTATGATAGCACTTATGAAATTGACAAAATAAAAAGCAATAAGTTTTACAAATTTACCAATAACTATCACTTGCCAAAAATGAGTGAAGGAAGAGGTAATTATTCAGAAAATGCGTCTATGAAAGCAATTGAAACCTTATGTAAAAATAAAAAAGGATTTTTTTTAATGATTGAAGGTTCTCAAATAGACTGGGGTAGTCATGACACATCTCTTTCATATACAGTAAATGAAATGCTGGATTTCGACAATGCAATTGGCAAAGTGCTTGATTGGGCAGAAAAAGACGGCAACACACTAGTAATTATTACAGCCGACCACGAAACCGGTGGACTTAGTCTAACAGGCGGTTCATTAAAAGATAAAAAATTAACAGGTAAATTTTCAACTACCGAACATACAGGTATTATGGTTCCAGTATTTGCTTATGGACCAGGCTCTGATAACTTCACAGGAATTTATGAAAATACTGATATTTTTCATAAAATAACAAAGCTCTTAGATATAAAATAAAAAAAGCATCTTAATAGGATGCTTTTTTTATAATTCTTAATTAAATTAATTTCTTTTTATACTGTTTGCTCAACTGAAACAAATGAACGGTCATTCTCTTTCTTTTTAAATACAACTTTTCCGTCAATAAGGGCAAACAAAGTATGGTCTTTTCCCATACCTACTCCTCTACCTGGATGATGTTTTGTTCCTCTTTGTCTTACAAGAATATTTCCTGCTTTTACAGTTTGTCCTCCAAATAGTTTTACGCCAAGACGTTTACTATGCGACTCACGACCGTTTTTTGATGAACCTGCTCCTTTTTTATGTGCCATTGCTTTATCCTTTTATAGTTTCTATCTCAATTTTTGTTAAATATTGTCTATGACCTTTTTTGTTTTTATACCCCTTACGGCGTTTCTTTTTAAAAACAATAACTTTGTCACCTTTTAGATGCGAAATAATCTTTGCTTTTACTGTTGCTCCTTCTACCACAGGGCTTCCCACTGTAACAGAGCCATTATTGTCTATCAATAATACATTATCAAAGTTTACAGAACTTCCTTCTTCGTCAGAAAGACGATTAACGTAAATATTCTGTTTTTCTGTAACTTTAAACTGTTGACCTCCTATATTTACTATTGCGTACATTTGTTTTAAGGGCTGCAAAATTAAATATTAATTTTAATTAATCAAATGAAGTTTTTAAAAAATTTTGACTAAAATTCAAAATCAAAAATATTTTGTGTTCAAAAAATATTAAATTTGCATGCTCAATTAAAAATTAAGGACCCGTGGCTTAATGGATATAGCATCTCACTACGGATGAGAAGGTTGGGGGTTCGAGTCCCTCCGGGTTCACAAAAAAACTTTAACTATTTATTTTTGAAATATTCTATCAAAATTTTTGATTTGTGCTTTCCTATAATATTTGTAAGTGTATCTAAAGTTTGAAGTTTAATATTTTTAATACTTTTAAAATTTTTAAGCAAAATCTCTGCGGTTTCTTCTCCTATACCTTTTATTTGGATAAGTTCTGTTTGTACAAGTGCTTTTTTGTGCCGATTCCGATATTTTGAAATTCCAAAGCGATGTGCTTCATCTCTTATTTGTTGTATAATTTTTAATGTTTCAGATTTTTTATCAATATAAACAGGTATAGAATCATCAGGGTAATATATTTCTTCAAGGCGTTTTGCTATTCCAATAATTTGAAATTTACCATATAAATTTATTTTTTTTAATTCTTCTATAACTGAACTAAGTTGTCCTTTGCCACCATCAATTATAAGCAAATCTGGCAATGAGCTTTTTTCTTCTGTAAGTCTTTTATACCTTCTTGATATAACTTCTTGCATGGTTGCAAAGTCATCTGGTCCTTGCACTGTTTTAATATTAAAAATTCTATAATCTTTTTTTGATGCTTTACCGTCTTTGAATACTACACAAGCAGATACGGGATAATTGCCTTGTATATTAGAGTTATCAAAGCATTCGATATATCTAGGCTGCGAACTAAGTCTTAAATCTTCTTTCATTTGATTCATCAATCTATTTATTCTGTGTTCTGGGTCTAATTTGTCGTATTGCTCAAGTTTTTCTTTTTTATAATGCAGCAAATTTGCCATACTTATTTGCAATAATTTTAGTTTATCTCCCGACTTAGGTATTGTAAGTTTTACATCATCTACTTTCAAATCCGTTTCTATTGGCAATATTATTTCTTTTGCGTTACTATTGTATCTAAGCCTCATTTCGGCAATTGCCATAAGTAAAATTTCGCTATCTTTTTCGTTTAGCACTTTTCTATATTCAATGGTTTGGGTTTGAATAATCATACCATTTGAAATTTTAAGATAATTTACAAATGCCAATTGCTCTGTTGTACTAATATTAAACACGTCAATATTGTTGATTTTATGGCTTACCACCATTGTTCTGGCTTGAAATTCGTCTAATGATTTCAGTTTATTTTTAAATAATTCTGCGTCTTCAAACTTTAGTTCTTTAGCAGCACCAAGCATTAGTTTTTTAAGATGATTTTTTACAGGTGTAAGATTTCCTCTAAAAATATGTTTTATATTTTTTACTGATTCTTTATATTCATCTTCCGTTTCATAATTTTCACACGGTCCTCGACATTTCCCTATTTGATAATCAAGACATATTTTGAATTTGCCTGAAAGAATTCCTTTTGTAGTTAGTGGCAAATTGCAACTTCTTACAGGATATAGAAGTTTTGCCAGGTCTAACACTATATTCATAATTCTTGGAGATGAATAAGGCCCAAAATATTCAGAACCGTCTTTTACAGGATTTCTCATTGAAAAAACCCTGGGGAACTGCTCATTTGTAATTTTTATTAATGGAAATGATTTATCGTCTTTTAGGTTTACATTGTACTTTGGCTGATATTCTTTGATTAATGAATTTTCAAGTAAAAGTGCGTCAAGTTCGGTATTTACTAAAGTGTATTCAATTTTGAAAATTTTAGAAACTAAGATTTCAGTTTTTCTGTTGTCAAATTTTTTTTTGCTGAAATAACTGCTTACTCTTTTTTTTAGATTTTTGGCTTTGCCAATATAAATTATTGTATCTGTTTTATCAAAATATTTGTATATCCCCGGCTTATCGGGCAATTCAGATATTGTTTTTTTTATCTCATCGTTTTTCAAATTGCAATATCACACAGTCATAATTTCTTTTTCTTTAAGAACGATAAGTTCATCTATTTTCTTAATATAGCTGTCAACCATTTTTTGTACATCATCTTCGGCATCTTTTGCCAAATCCTCACTTAATCCGTCTTTTTGTAGCTTTTTTATTTTTTCATTAGCGTCTTTACGAAGGTTTCTTATAGCAATTTTTGAATTTTCTGCTTCGTGTTTTACTTGTTTAACTAGCGATATTCTTCTTTCTTCATTAAGCATTGGTATAGGAATTAAAATTACTGTACCATCATTTTGCGGATTTAATCCCAAATTAGCATTTAAAATAGCTTTTTCAATTATCGGAATCATTGTTTTTTCCCAAGGCTGAACTGACAATGTGCGTGAATCTGGCGTATTTACACTCGAAACTTGATTTAGTGGCATAAGTGCTCCGTAATATTCTACCATAACTCCATCTAATAATGATGGTAAAGCTTTACCTGCTCTAAGTCTCGAAAACTCAATACGAGTATGTTCGATAGCTTTTTCCATGTGCTCTTTTGTGTATCTTAAAATTGATGGTAAGTCGTTCATATATCTTGAAATTTATTACAAAAATAAAAACTTATTTTTTTAGTTTTTCACTTAACTAAAAAAAGAATTGCCGTTTTGGCTTGATTATTTAAGATAATTTCAATAATTGAGTTGAATGCTTACTAATGCAATAATCAATAATAGAAAAACTATATTTTTAAACCAGTTATTTCCTTTTGTTTCTTGAAAATAATTGGCAGCAAATACACTTGTAGGTATTGCAAATAATGCCATATTGCACCATATATTTACTTCTTGAATTACTACAATTATTTGACTTGTAAAAAAAATGAGTAAAAACACTCCTGCAAATCTTTTTGCTTTGTTTGACACAATTGTACTTTTAAACTGAAAGAAAGTATAAGTTATAATTGTTAAAACCAATATTAAAGCCATTAAGTAATAAAATCTTTCTTGCCAATGATTAATTATTATATCAATATTAACAGGAGAGAAAGAAAAGAATGAAACAAATTGCCTGATGTTTCCCGTAAGATAATATATACCTGAAGTAATAATTAACACCATAATAAGAGATAAAATAAGAATCAGAATATTTGAAACATCATAGGTTGAAATTAATATTATCCCAATTATAATGGCAGGAATAAAAAAAATAGCTTCTTTTGAAAACAGCAATAACAAACCAACTATAGTCCCTATGTCAAGAAACAATAAGCCGGCAGATTTACCGGCATCTTGCAATCTGAGCATTCTTTCCGTAATTATTAATAAAAAAAAATTGAAAAATGAAGCTGGATTTAAATAAAACTGTTCATTATAAACTATTGCTAAAAGTATGTAAATAATAAATGGGAAAAATGTTTTTTTTTTGATTATTTTATGATATTGAAGTATAAAAGTAAGAAAAATTGCTTGTAATACTACAAAAATTGAAGCTGTTATAATTTCGGCAAGTTGATACCCTTCAAACATTTTTTTTATGTTGTTAAACAATGGAGTATATGTTACATTTGGTGGTTCGGGAACAAATTCAAAAAACATTTTTGAAAGTGATAATATAATCAATCCAAGTATAATTCCCCCAATTGTTCTATTTCTTATCAATTGTACCATTTGCCTAAAACTGAATTTTTAATAAAGCAAACTTACGTTCTTTTATAACAGGAACAATAATTTTATTTGATGAAATTTGCTTACATTCTTCGGGTATTATTAATGCATTATAAAGATTGCCGTCTATTAATTTTTGTATTTTTTTTTCTCCTAAATAATTAAAACTAACCATAAACACATCACCCCCATTTGTGATAGGATAATTATATAAAATAAAAATTTTGCTTGGTGTTGTTGAAATAAATACTGAACCAAGTACCCCATCATCGTTTACAGAATTTTGCAATTTATTTACATTATTTTCCCAAATAAGTTTTCCGGTGCTGTCAAAATTCTGTATTATCATATTTTCATAAATAAAAATGTATTTCCCTTTTGCCGTAGGACTCCCGTTTAACATTAGTATTTCCTGATCTTTATTTACTATTGAATTTTCTATAATTTTAATAATGCCACCATTTGTACAATTTATGGTTTTTAAATGATTGTATGAAGTAGGAATAAACCCATAATGCGAACCAATATCACTTTCGGTTTCTTTGATTATTTCATTAGAAAATGGTGTTTTTATATATTTTATATTATCTGCGACACTGCACCAAAACTGCCCCTCGTACCCGCTTTTATATGACGAAGTATAAAATCCGCTAATTATTCCTTTTCTCAATACCGGACTATAAATTAGTTTTACCTTATCAAATACATAATTTGAGTCACTGATTTTTTTGCTTGTAAAACTGTCGCTTTTTTGAAATATTAAATAATAATCTGAAAATGGTTTTTCTGTATTTTTATTTTCTGCCAGAATTTTCAATTCAAATTTTAAGTCAAAATAAACATCATTTATTTTATAAATTTTCTCTAGTTTAATGCTTTTATCAATTTTAGCTTCAAGATTTATATCAAAAATTATATATTCAAAATTTTTGGTTTTAGTACTAAGGTTTGTTGAATTTAATATTAGATAGTTTTCATGATTATCATCAGATTTTACAATAACTTTAGGCTCTGAATAATAGTCGTGATTGATAAATTTTTGCAAAATTTTTTCATTAGTAATTTGTTCAAAATTGTTGTTTAAATAAAATGCTGAAATAATATAGGTTTTGCTTTTTTTTTGATAAATCTGTTTTATAATTAAAATGCCTTTTCTATTAATATCAGAGTATAAAACTCTTGAATTTTTCATTAAATAACTCTTACTTGATTCAAGTCCTAAATTGTGACGATACCTTTCTATAACAACAAACTTCGATAAAAACTTATTGCGATGACGAAGCAAATAAATTCCCTGTTCATTTTCGCCAATTACGGTTGTGTAAAGCGAGTTGCCTCTTATTTTAGTTGTATTGCTCCATTCAAGATTTTGGCAAAAAATATTATTTGTTAAATATATTGCTATAAAAATTGTCAGAAAAAACCTCATCAAACAGCTTTTTTTAATCTTGTTATTAAGAAATATGATATTATCCCTGCTCCAATAATACCAACTGCTATACGACTTGTTTCCCATTTGTAAATTAACAAATCAAATGAAATTATACCTGCAAGTAATATATATAAAATTGGCAAATACGGGTAAAACAAGGTTTTATATGGTCTTGGCGTATTGGGTTGTTTTTTTCTTAAAACAATAATTCCACCGATAGTAATAACATAAAATGATAATGAAGCAAAAGTTGTATAATCTAATAATTTACCGTAAGTACCGCTAAGGCACAAAACACTTGCCCATACAGCCTGCATAACAATTGCATTCCCTGGTACGTGATTTTTATTAAGTGTAGCTGCTTGCTTAAAAAAAAGTTTATCTTTTGCCATTGCATAATATAGTCTTGCTCCGGCAAGTATCATCCCATTGTTACAGCCAAAGGTAGAAACCATTATCAAAATAGCCATAAGAATTATAGCCGAATTGCCAAAAATAATTCCTGCCGCCGCTACTCCCACTCTATCATTTTCTGCCCACATTATTCCTCTTTCAATTATTGAAGCACCTTGAATACTGCCATCTACAGGCAAAAGCATAAAATATGCAATATTTGCAAAAAAATACAGTAAAACTACCAGCCCTACTCCTATTATTAAACTATACGGAATATTTCTCTGAGGATTTTTTACTTCACCTGCTGTAAAAGTAATATTATTCCATGCATCGCAACTAAAAAGTGAACCTACCATTGCTAAACCAATAACAATCAAAAGTTGAAGCCCACTTAATGATTCTTTAAATATTCCTGATTCGCTTGCTTTTGTTGAATATGTTTCCCAAAAATGTGAAAAATTATGTGCAAGTGCCTCACTGTTTATTCCTACATAAATACCGGCAATAATTAAAAAAAGTAAAGAACCAATTTTGGCTACTGTAAAAATTCCTTGAACAATCTTAGCATTTCTTAATCCTAATATATTATTTATTGAAAGTATTGCAATAAGTAAAATTCCTATTAATTGTTGAGAGTTAAATTGAAAAAAACCTAAATCTAATAATACATTTTCAGGATTAACCCACGGAAATAAAACACCCGAAAACTTTGCAAACGCAATAGCTACAGCAGCTATTACACCTGTTTGAACTACGAAAAATGTAATTAATCCAAATACAAAACCGGTTCCTTTGCCATAAGCTTCTGTAAGATACACGTATTGACCGCCGGCTTTTGGAAACATTCCTGCAAGTTCGCCATAGCCAAGTGCAGTCATAATTGTTAAAATTCCGGTAAAAAGCCAAATTAACAATACAATGCCCGGAGAGCCTACTTGTCTTGACATTTCGGCTGTAACAATAAAAATACCTGAACCAATCATAGAGCCTGCAACAAGCATACTGCTGTCGAACAGACCAAGTTCCTTCTTAAATTTTACTGAATTTGACATATATTATAGCAGTCAAACATACATTAATTTTAAGAATTTATGCAATGATTTTTTTAAGAAATTTATATAAATCTATGCTTTTCCCCTAATTAAACATGTATGTTTTTTTATAAGATAATCAGAATAAAAAACCAATTTCAAATCAGATTTTTATTAAAGTTACTGCATAAGTATATTTTGATTGCGGTGCTTTCTGTACACCATCTACAGTTACAGTATATTCAATATCTTCTGCACTTGTAGTGTTTATTCCCTGGGGTTCCCAAACTATAGTATTGTCGCCATAACCATTGTCGGTTTTTGAAACAATTGTAAGTACAATAGCTCCCAGCGGGCCTGTCATAGTAATTGTAGCATTTGAAAAATCTGCACCCGGAATTCCAAAACTCCATCTTGCAAATACTAATGCCTGAGGCATAAAACCTTTTGCTGGATATGCAATAAATTCAGGAATTACAGTATTGCCTCCTGCAAAACCAATAGTACCAAGCGACATACTCATATTTGTAGTACCGTAACCAAATTGTGTTTTTGTTGAGTGTAATATCCATCTTCTGTGTCCGCATGGTTTATTGTTTGAGCCAAAATCGTTTATAAAAGAAGTAATTGCATTAGTTGAGTGACTTCCAAGACTTAAATTGCTTGTTTTAGCACCGTCTAATCCTTTTTGTGTCCAACATTTCCAATTGTTTGGTGGGTTATGGCTAAGTTGTGAATTAGCAGCCATAATTAGGGCAGCCTGCTGATACATTTCATATTTTGATGTGTCAAGTGTTGTATTGTAATTTAATCCTACAAGTTTTCTGAAATAGTTAATTCGTTTTATTACCATTTCAGATGTATTATTTGAGGCTCTGCCTGCTACACAGTTAGCAGTATTTCCTGTCCAACCAGTGTTGGTAACCATTGTAGCTAAATATATATTTTTATAGTCATCAATTACTGTTTCTCTTGAGTTGATATCAGGGTCATCCTTTTTTTTACAACTGTTTGAAGAAAAAATTAATGTTAAAATAAAAGTAAAATAAATTGTTGGTCTTAATATTTTCATATTTTTTTTATTTTTTTATTTTGCAAAAGCAATAATATGTCCGTCAAAATCTGCCACATATCCTACTGTATCTCCCCAGTCGCGTTTTTGCATTTTGCTTACAGATTTAGCACCAGAAATTATTGCTCTTTGATAAAATTCTTCGGCATTATCTGTTTTAATGTATAATTCGCAACGCGGTATTCCATTTCCACTTTGTGGATGTGGAGTTTTGTTTTTTAAAATTTTTGCTATTCCGTTTTCAGGCATTATACCTAATTTTAAATTATCTGAAAGTTCAAATTCTGTCATACCGGGGACATATAGCGTAGGTTTTAAATTCAAAATATGAGAATAAAAATCAGAACTTCTGTTTTGGTCGGCTACATAAAAAATTATTTCATATAAACACTCAATTCTCATATATAATTAATCTGTAAAGTAAAATTTATTAAGAGCAAAATAAAATTAATTTTCAAGTATATTTGATATAAGCTCGCATTGTTGCATAAGATTTGTATTTTTCAATTTTTCGTAAGACGAATGTAAATTTCGAACCATTCTTTTTATTATTTCAATATTTTTACATGGTAAAAAATACTCATCTTTTGGTTCAATATTTACTTGATTTAAAAATACAAACAAGTTTTCTCTCGGAAAAACAGAACCTTTATTAAATGGATTAATATAAAACTGAACAATTGATGATTGATTTGGTATCATAAATTTAGATTCATTCAGTTTTACGGGTTTTATATCAGTTTTGTCTTCAAGATATCCAACTATGAAATGCTGTGGCAAATTTACACCAAACACAGGCAAATTGAGTCTTTGAGCTACTAATGAATATATAATTGCCAGAGAAATAGGATTTCCTTTTTTTCTGTCTAACACCTTTGACAAATATGAGTTATCAGGGTTGTGATAATCTTCATTATCTCCTGAGAAACGATGAACATCAAACATTATATAGTTTAATATTTTAATTTTTTCAAATGAAGTCAGGTCATAATTCAGTTCAAGCCAAACATCGAGCTTTATTTTATTTAAAATATTTTCAATGTATTGCCTGTCTATTTCAGGGTATTTAATTTTATTAATAATTAAAGCTCCTTCAAGTAAATCATCCTGATTATTTTCTTTCCATTTTTTTAGCTCTTCAATTAAATAATGTGATTGAATTTTTCTGATAATTTCGTCAACGCGTTTTTGTCTTAGTTCATTAATATCAGATTGTTCGTAGGTTTGTTCAAGTGTCGGAATAACATCAGGTCCTAACTGAAACAGTCTTTGTTCTACCTGATTTACCACATCGTCATCGGTATCATCAAGCAAATATATCAATGCTTTTAATTCTGACTCGTTAATCAATTTATTTATTTTTTACTTTTCTTATAAAACGTCTTTTTGGGCGTTGAATTGTTTTTTGCTTCTTCAATTATTTTAAGACATTGTTCTAAAGTTAATGATTTTGGCTCAATGCCTTTTGGAATTTTATAATTTTCTTTATTTTGAGTTATGTATGGTCCATATCTACCATTTAATACTGAAATATTTTCTGGCAAAACCAAAATTACTTTTTCAGCTTCTGCTTTACGCTTTTCGTTTATTAATTCAATTGCCCTTTCATAGCTTATTTGGTATGGATCATCAGTTTTTGCTAATGAATAAAACTTATTGTTGTGTTGTATATAAGGGCCAAATCTGCCAACACCTACCTTTATAGGTTTTTGTTCAAACTCATCAAGTGTTCTGGGCAATTCAAAAAGTTCTAATGCTTCATCTAAAGTAATTTTTTCAATACTTTGACCTTTTTTAAGCCTTGCAAATACAGGTTTAATTTCGTCTGTTCCATCGCCAACTTGAATCATGGGTCCAAATCTTCCGATTTTTGCAAATACCGGTTGTTTTGTTATTGGATGAATGCCCAAATCTCTTTCTCCTGTTACCTTTTCTGAAATTTTCATTGTGGAATCAATAAGATTGTGAAATGGATGATAAAATTCATTTAGCATTTTTGTCCACTCTATCATTCCCTGTGCTATTTCATCAAATTCTTTTTCAACATTTGCTGTAAAGTTATAATCCATTATCTGGATAAAATTTTTAAGTAAATAATCTGTAACTACTGTTCCTATATCAGTTGGAAATAATTTGTTTTTTTCAGCACCGGTAATTTCAGTTTTTATTTCATCGCTTATTATATTGTCTTTTAGTTTTATTATTTCATAATTTCTCTTAATTCCTTCTCTTGATTCTTTTTCTACATAGCCTCTTTTTAGAATTGTAGTAATTGTGGGTGCATAAGTAGATGGTCGCCCTATGCCTAATTCTTCCATATCTTTTACAAGGCTTGCTTCTGTGTAACGCGGTTGCGGTTTGGTAAAACGCTGGGTTGCGGTAATTAATAAATTTTTTAATATATCGCCCTTTTTCATTGCCGGCAAAACAGATAATTGAGATTCGTCTTCAACAGATGTTTCGTCTTTATCTTCAAGATATACTTTCAAAAATCCGTCAAACTTTATCACTTCACCTATTGTGAGCAAAATTTTTCCATTATTCGATATTTTAATTTTTACTTCAGTTCTTTCTATTTCGGCTTCGCTCATTTGTGAAGCTATTGTACGTTTCCAAATAAGATCATAAAGTTTTTTTTGCTGAGCATCTGCTCCGGCTGTTTGTTTTTCGAAATATGTAGGTCTTATTGCTTCATGTGCTTCTTGTGCACTATTGCTTTTTGTTTGGTATCTGCGTGGCTTGCTGTATTTTTCGCCGTAATTATTTACTATTTCACTTTTTGCTGCACTTATTGCAAGTTCCGACAAATTTACCGAATCTGTTCTCATATATGTAATATGCCCTTCTTCATATAGTTTTTGAGCAAGAGTCATAGTTTGCGAAACCGAAAAACCAAGTTTTCTGCTAGCTTCTTGTTGTAATGTAGATGTAGTGAATGGTGCAGACGGCTTTTTGGTCCCCGGTTTTATTTCTACTGATTCTACAATAAATTCTGAGTTTTTGCAGGATTCTAAAAATTTTATTGCATCTTCTCTTTTATCAAATCTTTCAGGTAATTCGGCATTAAATTTTTTATTATTAAATTCAAACTCTGCTACAATTTTATATGCAGATTTTGTAACAAAATCAGTAATTTGTCTTTCTCTTTCTACTATTAATCTTACAGCTACACTTTGTACTCTGCCTGCTGATAGTGCGGGTTTTACTTTTTTCCATAATACCGGAGATAATTCAAATCCTACTATTCTGTCTAAAAGCCGTCTTGCTTGTTGTGCATCTACAAGGTTTTTATCAATTTCACGTGGATTTTCAATAGCTTTAAGTATAGCCGGTTTTGTTATTTCATGAAAAACTATACGCTTTGAATTTTTTGCATTTAATCCTAAAACTTCTGACAAATGCCATGAAATTGCTTCTCCTTCACGGTCTTCGTCGGATGCGAGCCAAACAGTTTCAGAATTCTTAGCTAAATTTTTAAGTTCTGCAACTACTGATTTTTTATCACTAGGTACTATATATGTAGGCTTAAAATTATCAGAAATTTTTATTGCATCATCTCCCTTGTCAAGGTCGCGTATATGACCAAAACATGATTTCACGGTAAAATCAGAACCAAGAAATTTTTCAATAGTTTTTGCTTTTGCAGGTGACTCAACAATTACGAGGTTTTTGGTCATATCAGATTATGGTAATACTGTTATTTTTTTAGTTATTATTTTATTTTCAATATTAAGATTTATAAAATACATCCCGGCAGGTATATTATCTAACTCTATTTTGCTTTCGTTTGCACCATTTTGGTAATTTGAATCTTTAATAGTAATTACCTTTCCTGAAATATCAGTTATTTTCAAATCATTAATTTTAAATTTTCCATGATTAATTACTATATTGAATTTTCCATTATTTGGATTTGGATAAACTTGAAACAAATTTTCATTTTCAATTTCCGAAACTTTTGCCGGCAACAATGCTTCAATTTTCACATTATCCAGATAAATACTATTTCCACTACGGCTTCGTGCTTCAAATTTCAATATCAAGTTTTTTGTACTTTCATATTTTGTAATATCAAGACTTATTTCGTTCCAATGTGATTGCATTGTAGGTTGCCATCCATTTTCTATTACTTTATCAACTCCAAGTCCGTTTGCATTTGAAATTGCTTTTAATGGAAGCCATGTTTGTCCGCAATTTGTAGATACATATATTGTTAATACTTCTGTGCTATTTGCAACTGCCGGACGGTATGCCACTCTAAATTTCAACAATGGACTTCTACCTTTGATTGTACTAAGGTCAAAATTATCAGAAACAAGACTATACAATGTATTTGAAGCCGAACCAGCATCAATATAAGCTTGCATACCTGCAACTCCTTCGTATTTTGTGGTTGTTATTCTTCGCCATCCATAATCTCCGGCTTCCCATGCTTTCCAAAAACCATTTAGTATCTGACTATTTTCAAACCCTTCGGTATAGGGCGATTTCAACTGTGATTCGGCAGCTATTACAGTTATCATTTTATCAACTATCTTAGTGTTTTGCCCTGTGGCATTACTTACAGTAAGTGTAACCTTATATGTACCGGCAGTATTATAAGTTATCGTAGGATTGCTTGAACTTGATGTTGAAGGTGTACCACCCTCAAAAGTCCATGAGTATGTAGTAGCAGTTGCATTATATGTATAATCTTTAAATGTAACAGAGCCTTTTTCACAAACTGTAATAATATTATTTGAAGTATTGAAATCTGCAATTGGCGTACATGAAGGATTTGTAAAAATACCTGTTGCATTGTGTGCTGCCGTAGATATATTTTGTGCTCTGTAATTTGCATTTCCAAGGGAATAATCAACTACAGCTTTTTGTCCTTTAGTGAACATATTTTGACAAGAACCTGTTGCATAATCCATAAAATTTTCAATCATATCTAACTGGTCAGGAAAATCATTTGAACAGGTATTATTTGTATTTGGACAACCATAACTTGGCTCTTTTACCGGAGGAGTATCGCATACATAATCACCGGAATTATTACAATTTCCGCCGCAGCCTCCCTGAAACGGATGATACAATCCTAGCCAGTGTCCTACTTCATGCACTAAGGTTCGTCCTTTGTAATTATTGCTTGTAGCTGTTCCTATACTTCCAACAAAATCTGAAAGAATTACTATTCCGTCTTTGGTAGAATTAGTAGAACTTGGCAATGTAGCATATCCCAATACTCTGCCACCGCTGCCAGCATCCATTGCTATATTTTTTACAACCCAAATATTTAAATATTTGCGATAATCCCATCTTATAATATTTTTTACTGCATCATCTCCCCCGTCTGTAAGGTATGAAAATGTTCTTGTAATTCCTTCTGTACAATTTCCATTTTGATCTTTTCGAGCAAGCTTAAACTCAATATCCATATCGGCAGCCAATCCTTTAAAAATACTGCGTGTATTTACAGTATCGGCGTTTTGACGTTGATATGCTTCATTTAATATTCTAAGCTGGTCTTCTATTTGAGCTTTTGTAATATTTTCACTACCGTAAGTATGAATTACATGAAATACCACCGGTATAGTTCGGGTTGTTCCTTTTTTGAACTGCTTTTTTTCATTGTCTGAAATTTTCTGAATATTCTCATTATATTCATTATATCTTTTCTGTATTTCAGGGTCTGATTTAATAATATCAGATGTGTATTTGTCAGTACCGCATGTATTATGCTGTGCCATCAGGTTTAATGCTGACAGTATAATTAGTAATGCAAGTATTATATTTCTATTTTTAATCATATTTATTTTAAATTTGCTCTTCACAAAAATTGTGCAATATTAATTTTTTAAAATCTCAATTTAAATGATATTTTAAAATTAAAATTTCAAAACTATCTAATCTATCATTTGCTTAGCACCTTCAAATATTGAATTGCTGTAATTTTTTCCACCTATCATTTCTGCAATATTTTCTATTCTTTGATCTTTGTTCAACTTTTTTATTCCTGTTGAAGTAATGCCATTTTGTAAGTCTTTGTAAACAAAAAAATGACTTTTGCCAGATGCGGCAATTTGTGGCAAATGCGTAATTACTATTAATTGAGTTTTTGTTGCTAATTGCTTCATCAAATCTGCTATTTTAAGTGCAGTATCACCTGAAATGCCGGTATCAATTTCGTCAAAAATAATTGTAGGCATAATATTTTTTTCTGCAATTACCGATTTTAAAATAAGCATTAATCTTGAAATTTCACCTCCCGAAGCAATGTTTTGTATTGGATTGAACATTTTATCTTTTGACGCTGACAAAAGAAAGTTTGTATCATTAATTCCAAAATTTCCGAGTTCAGCATCTTTGTTTTCGCTCAGGTCTATTTTTACTGACGCTCCTTTCATCCCAAGGCTTTCAACCATATTATTTATTTTTTCTTCTAATTCTGTTTTGGCTTCATTTCTTTTTATTGAAAGTTCGAAAGCTATTTTCTTACATGCAGTTTCTAATAATGAAATTTGATTCTGTATTTCGTTTTTTTGAACATTTATATCATTGAATTTTCCGAGTTCTTCTTCAAGTTTTAATTTCACCTTAATTAAATCAGTTTCTTTGTGTTTTTGAGTAAGACTGTGCAAAAAACTAATTCTTTGATTTATTAATTCAAGTCGTTGTGGGTCAATTACAATTTGTGATTCTATTTTATCTATATCTGAAACTATTTCTTTTAATGAAAAAAAAGTGTTTTCAGTTCTTTCAAGTAAATCTTCAAATCGCTTGTCGTTTTTAGAAATATTTCTTAACAGATTTTTTACAGCAGAAATTTGCTCTAATACTGCAAAATCAGAATCAACAAACATATTCTTTATTTCAGAAATTGATTTTAAATTTTCTTCGGCACTGTTTAGTATGTTGTATTCTTCATCAAGTGCTTCAGTTTCGTTTTCTTTTAAACCGGCATTTTCAAGTTCTTCAAACAAAAATTGTTTGTAATCCTTTGCTTCCGCAATTTTCCTTTCTGTTTCTATTATTGATTCAAGTGTTTTATATAGATTTTTTAAATTATTATATTTTTTAAAATAATCTTCTTGCAAATCTGTTGTCCCACAATAACTATCAAGTGCTTTGAATTGAAATGATTTTTGGAACAAATCAAGATTTTGATGTTGAGAGTGAATATCAATAAGATTTTTGCTCAAATCTTTAAGTTGATTTAGTTGAGCCGGTGTATCATTTATAAAAGCACGAGAACGTCCATGTAGTGATATTTCTCTTCTTATAATTAATTGGTTGTTGTAATCAAATTCGTTTTCATTAAACCATTTTTCCAAATTGTAATTTTTAATTTCAAAAACTCCTTCGATAATGCACTTTTCTTCATTCTCGGCTATCGAAAAATTTTCTGACCTTTCGCCAAGTATAAGTCCGAGTGCCCCGAGTATAATAGATTTTCCTGCTCCTGTTTCACCGGTAATTACATTAAATCCATTTTCAGGAGTAAAAACCAGATTTTTAATAAGTGCATAATTATTTACCCGTAATTCAGCAAGCATTACTGCAAAAGTATTATTTTTAATATAATACTATGGTGATACTGTATCTTTTTTAGATACCTTTACTGAATCATACTTTGCCCAGTCTATTTTACCCATAAACTTTTTTTCAAGTTGACTCCATTTAGTTGGTTCTTTCCAATGTCCTCGTGCATAAGCATAGCGAGCTTTTTGCCAACTACCAAATTGCTTATGCAAAAATTTCAGGTAATAAATACCAACTATCAGATAATTTTCACGGGTTTTCCCACCTTTTAGATTTAACTTTTTATACCAATGGTTAAAAGTATTATTAACAATTTGCAAATCGCCATGTGCAGTTCCTCCACTAAAGTCGCGAATAAATCTCCATCCGGTTTCATTGTTCCCTATATCTCTTATTAAACCTTCTGGAACACCTGCTGCACGACACACACTATCACTAAATGATAATATTTGCTCTCTTGTTTTTGGTTTTGATTGTGCAGTTGAAATATGTGCTACAAACAACACAACGATTGCTAGTTGAGGTATTTTGTAATATTTTAGCATAAGCTTTTTTGTTTGATTAATCAAAGATAAATAATAGTTTTTTTTTATATTATATAAGTTTTTCACATTTACTCATCATGTCCAAAACAATGGAAACAAAATATTGCATGTTAATAATAATTTTGTTACTTGTTTTTTTAATATAAATATGCTTTATTTTTGTGTTACCTAATTTATTTTATTATGACAAAGAAAATTTTCTATTCAATGTGCTTGTTATTTATTACAAGCAAAATTGCAAATTCACAAGTTAAGATCGGGGACAATCCCGGAACAATTAATTCAAATTCAATTCTTGAACTTGAAAGTACTACTAAAGGTTTTTTAATTCCGCGTGTTACACTTACAGGAGTTAGTATTGTAGCACCTCTTTCAGACCCAATCCCTGAAGGAATGATTGTATATAACAGCGGTAGCACTCTTTCTAAAGGATTTTATTATTGGGATGGTACCAAATGGGCAAAAATTTTAAATGGAGCTTCGAACCCTGCAAGTAAAACTGCAAATGCCACATTAACAAAAAATGAAACATTTGTTTTGGTAAACCCTGCAACAACAAGTGCAACCATTACGCTTCCTGAAATTACCTCTATTGACAATGGGCTTGAAATTACAGTAAAAAACAATGGCTCTTATGATGATTTGGTAACTGTTGATGGGTATGGATCGGCAACCATTGACGGTCAATTGCAGTACAATGAAACTCGTTATATTGGTATGACTTTTATAGCAAATGGCGGAAACTAGATTACAAAACGCAAAGAAAATATTCCGGATAATATAATGGATGTGAATGCAGAAGGCAGTTGGACAACAATAGCCGAGGCTATTGCATTTTTAGAAGAACACATGGCACAACCTATGATTTTAAGACTTGGGGATGAAGAATATGTAATAGATGAAACAATTATTATTGACTTACCATATTCTCTTACAATACAAGGATTGTCATATAGTACATCATCAATTGTAGCAGATACAACAGCTTTGAGTGGAAAACCAATGTTCAGATGTAAAACTGATTGCTACTTTAAAATGCTTGGTTTTAATGATGGTGGAGGATCCGGAGATCATGGTAATTCTTCTGGGGAAGATGCTATTCGTTTTCTTGGAGAAGATACCTATAATGAAATAAAAGATTGCACTTTTGATGGATTTTATAATACAATTACCGATTCAAGTAATGCTGAACTTTGGGTTTTTGAAACTGATATTCAAAATGCTACCTTAAACGGAATATTATTGCATAGTGCTACAGCCGGTGCTATACTTAAAGTTGCAGAAACAGATTTCATAGATTGTACGCATGGAGTTAATCTTGATAAAGGTTCTTCAACTACTATTCAATTAGCGTCAGGGGGATATTACAATGGCAGTAGCGACTCCGCAATAACTTATCATCCTTATACATTTAGTTTTACAAATATGGCAATAACAGGAAATTCGTGGAATAATGAGGGAAGCTATATTTCAGGCTTTGATTTTACAAGAACAGACGGCAGAGATAAAAATGCCACTCTCGAAAGTAATGCAGGCATGGCAGACCAAAAACCAAATTGTTTTATAAATGTACTAGATAATACTGCAACAACAACTACATTAACTACAATTAATACATATTACAAAGTAAATTGGGGTAGTAACACATCTTCTGAAACATGCAAATGGACTATTAATAACAATAAAATAACATATCAACCTACTAATAAAAGAAATGTTGTAATTTTTGTTTCCGGAAACTTATCGGTGGTTAATGCCAGTAACCAAAACATTAATGTTTGTATAGTAAAAAATGGAAATACAGCAAATAAGTATGGGACAACAACATTGAGAACACTTACGTCAAACCAACCATTTCAGTTTTCATTTATTGCATATATAGAAAATGTATCACAAAATGATTATTTTGAAATATTTTCAAGCAATACAAGTGCAAGTAATTATACAATAAAAATGCAAGATTTGCAATGGTTTACTAATACACAATAAATTAAATTAACCTAATTTTTAAAATTATGAAAAAAATAATTTTTTCATTTATATCTATAATTTTTATTTATAGCTTAAATGCACAAGATAATATAGTAAACACAGGCAACCTGCAAATTCACTCGGGGGCTAATATGGTTTTCTTCGGAAATTTTACCAATAACGGAACATATACTCAAAGTTCAGGGACATTTACTTTTGACGGTACAAGTGCCCAAACGCTATCGGGTAGCGGTTCTACTACATTTTACAATTTGGTAATAAATAACACCAGCAGTACGGGTGTAACATTCAGTGGCGGGAATGTAGTTGTAACAAATTTATTAACTCTTACCGATGGAATGGTTTACACAAATAATTCAAATTTACTTGTATTGAATGACGGGGCGACCATTTCTGGAGGTTCGTCAGACAGTTATATTATTGGTCCGGTAAAGAAAATTGGTGATGAATCATTTACTTATCATATTGGTAAAACAGGCTATTACATGCCTATTTCTATAACAGCACCAAGCAATGCCACAGATGCATTTACTGCGGAATATTTCAGAACAGATCCAAAATCTACTTTTGGTTCTTCAAAAGATGTTTCATTAAATAAAGTAACTGATAACGAATACTGGCAACTTGACCGCACTACAGGTTCATCAAATGTAACAGTAACTTTACACTGGAGTGGAAATACAAGTAATATTGGTAATTTAAGTGACTTAAGGGTAACTCAATGGAATGGCTCACTTTGGAGTAACTTAGGAAATGCAAGTACAACAGGTACAACTTCGGCAGGTACATTAACAGCGTCATCATCTTCAAGCAATTTTGGAGGTTTTGCATTTGGTACAATTTCTAATCTTAACCCTCTGCCTGTAACTCTAATGAGTTTTACTGCCAAATTAAATTATGATGTAGTTGACCTTGACTGGACAACGGCAACAGAAGTAAATAATGACTACTTTACAGTAGAAAAAACAATTAATGGTAAAGATTTTATATTTGTTGATAAAATTGATGGTGCAGGAAACAGCAGCCAAAAATTGAAATATCACACTATTGACCCTCAACCTTTCGATGGAATTTCATATTACAGACTAAAGCAAACTAATTACGATAATACATTTTCATATTCTAATCTTGTCCCTGTTAATGTTATTAAAAACAATGGAATAAATATTTATCCAAACCCCACTGCAGATGGAAAAATCACATTAGTATTTAAAAATCTGATTGAGCCAAACAGTAAAATCCAAGTTTCAGATATTAAGGGTAAAATTGTTTTTTCAGAAAACATAGGTACTTTAGAGTTTTCAAAATACAATTTGAATCTCAATTTTTTAAACAAAGGTTTATATTTTGTAAAGTTGATTAATAATTCGATTACTGAAACTAATAAGTTAATAATTCAATAGTTTTATTTTTAAGACATAAAAGCCGATATTTTAAATAATGTTGAAAATATCGGCTTTTTTTAATTTTAAATAAATTATTCCTTTGAAAACAATAAAAATCAAAAAAATATCTGAATGGCTAAAATAAAGATAGTAGCATATCAAATAGCAGAAAAAATAGATATCTTAAAATTTAAAGATACCAAACCTGCTGAATTGATTTATTTTGATCCTACTATAGAAAGTGAGCTGTTCTACCAAATTTATAAAGAACAATATATTTCTGTATATAAATATGGTATTGTATGTTTTTTCAACATAAAACCAGATCAAACTGAAAGATTTTTAAAACTGATATATCCATTTGCTTTAACCCGAATTGACTGGGAACTAATAAAAGAATTTGATGTAGAAACTTATTCTCACGGTATAAAATTTAGTTTTAATAAACTTGAAATAGGATATCCCGAAAGTGAAATTATAAAGTTGATTATGCTTAATGTAGCTCAATCTCTCACTCTTGATTACTATTCATTGCAAGCCAAAATATTATACAATGATGTAAATTTGCACTCAGAATCTCTTGAAAAATTTCAAAAATTAAACGTTTCTAACAAGGAACTTAAAAGAATAATAGGAAAAGTATTGAGTATTAAAAACCGCTTAATTACTAATTTATATATTTTAGATGCATCTCCGGGAACATATCAGAATGAAAAACTTCAAACACTTGATTTAGGATTAAAAGAAAACCTGAATATGTACAAAAGAAGCGATACCCTGCATAGCGAACTATTAGTAATACGTGAACAACTCGAACTTTTTAATGACATAGTTGACCACGAACTTGATGTAAAACTAGAAATAATAATAATAGGATTAATAGTATTTGAAATATTCAATACTTTAATCGAATATATAATATAAACTATTAATGGCTTAAAGCCAGAAATCTTTCAGCATCAAGAGCTGCCATACATCCTGAACCTGCTGCTGTAATAGCTTGTCGGTAATTTTTATCCTGTACATCACCACAAGCAAACACCCCCTCAATATTTGTTTTTGTACTTCCCGGAATAGTCTTTATATACCCTTGCTCATCTAAATCAATATAGTTTTTAAAAATTTCTGTATTTGGATTATGACCAATAGCTACAAAAAAACCATCTATTGCTAAAGTTCTTAATTCATTGGTAATATTATTTCTTACTCTTACACCATCAACTGCATTTTCGCCAAGTATTTCATCGGTTTCAGTATTATACAAAATCTCAATATTTTTGGTTTCACTAACTCTGTGAATCATTGCTTTTGAAGCTCTCATCTTATCTTTTCTCACAAGCATATAAACTTTATTACAAATATTTGCGAGATAACTTGCTTCTTCTGCTGCTGAATCACCAGCCCCTACAATTGCCACATCTTTTCCTCTATAAAAAAAACCATCGCAAACAGCACATGCTGATACCCCAACTCCATTAAGTCTTTTTTCGGACGGAATGCCTAACCATTTGGCAGATGCACCGGTAGCAATTATTACTGTCTGGGCTTCTATTTCATGATTGTTGTCTATAACTACTTTAAATGGTCTCTGTGAAAAATCAACTGATGTTGCCAAACCATAGCGAATATCAGTACCCAGTCTTTCAGCTTGTTTTTTGAACAAATTCATTAATTCAGGACCTTGTACTCCATGCGGAAATCCGGGAAAATTTTCAACTTCTGTTGTTATAGTTAGTTGCCCGCCAGGTTGCAAACCTTCATATATTACAGGTTTCATATCTGCTCTTGATGCATAGATTGCAGCTGTATATCCAGCCGGACCCGACCCAATAATTAAACACTTTATTTTTTCTATCATAATTGCTACAAATTTATTTTATTATTTTTTAAAATCCTGAGATATTAAATGACAATAATCATTGTTTTTTTTAAAAAATTATTTGCTTATTTAGAATTATTATAAATAAATTTGCAGCTATCCAATATATAAAAAAATGATAAATAAAATATTTATAATTCTACTGATTATTACAGCAAATTTTTCATTATCTGCACAAACATCAGACTCTGTAAGCACCGGAACTTCTAACACAAACGATGTTTATTACAGTTTTGAAAACGGTGTAGTGAAAACCTCTTCTAATACAAATTGGGATTTAGCATTTGAAATGAGCGGAATGGCTGCAAGCATACTTGTAAACCATGTAAAAGGTATTGAACTTTATCAAACACCTTTTGCTAATGCACAATGGGCAACATTTGACACTACCGGTTACAAAAACTTCAAAAAAATGTATAACAGCGAATATACATGGAACCTCGGAGCATTCAATAGGCATACAGACGGAAATTATGATCTTGGCTGGGGTACTTATGACCCGAACACACATGCAGTAAATGGCGATAGTATTTTTTTGATAAAATTTGCTGACGGATCATTAAAGAAAATTATGATATTAAATTTGATTTCTGGTATATATAATTTCAAATATGCATCAATTGATGGCTCAAACAGTAAATTGAAATCTATATCAAAAACAAATTATAAAAACAGAAATTTTGCATATTTTGCATTTAATAATGATACTGTGATAGATCGCGAACCATCTAATGCTGATTGGGATATTGTGTTTACAAAATACGCTGTTTTTATACCGCAGAAATATAATGTTGCAGGTATATGGACTAATAAAGATACAAAATGTGCCGAAGCCAGAAAAGTTTCAAAAGACATTGTAAACTACAATAATTATAATTTTTCTGATACAAATTCTATTATTGGATATGACTGGAAAAAATACAATATGTCATTAGGCAAATATGATATTACCGACAGTTTGGTTTACTTCGTAAAAAATTCAAAAAATGCAAATTGGAAAATATATTTTACAGGATATAAAGGTGGTACTGCCGGTACTTATTATTTCACTAAGCAATTTTTTGTAGCATCAGTTAATAAGAATAATTCTAATAAAACACTAAGTATTTATCCTAACCCTGCAAATAATGATTTGAATATTATTTCTGAAAAAAATATAGAAAATTACACAATTTGTTCAATAAATGGAGCTGAAATTCTTAAAGGAAACAGTAGTAAAATAAATATTTCAGAATTACAGATGGGTATTTATTTAATTAAAATATACTCAGAAGACGGAATAGGTATTTTGAAGTTTATTAAAAACTAATAATATTGAACTATTTAAATAAGTATATAAATTTGGTTATAAAATACATTAGTAACAAAAGTGTATTTACAGTCATTTTAATTTTTATAACTTATTTAGTTCAAGCACAAATTAGTATTACTTATATAAGCGAAACAGAAAAATCTCCAATAGTTTTTGCTCCTGTAAAATGGAAAATTATAAATAGTGGTAAAACTCTGCAATGCCAGACTGATATTAATGGTACTATAAAGATTGACAATGAGAAAAGCGGTTTGATTGCTTATTTTACATATCTTGGGTACGAATTAAGAACTGATACATTTGCAAATACTGGCAACTATACTGTTTTAGTAAAAACAGACCTTAAATATTTGCCCGAAGCAGTTGTAACAGACCAATACACCGCTATCAATCCAGAAAAGGCTATTCAAAAAATTATTGTTATTGATGAAAAGAAAATAAAAAGCATGGGTGCTGCAAATCTCTCAGATTTATTATCAAATCAGATAAATTTCAAAATCAGTCAGGACAATGTTTTAGGAAGCAATTTATCATTGATGGGTTTAGGTGGACAAAATGTAAAATTGCTTATTGATGGGATTCCGGTAATTGGAAGACTTGGCGGAAATATTGATATTAGCCAGATAAATCTTAATGATATAGAAAGAATAGAGGTAATTGAAGGACCACTTTCTGTAGCTTATGGAACAAATGCTCTTGGAGGAGCAATTAATATTATTACCAAAAAGAAACACTCAAAAAGAATCAATATTTCTAGTTCATTTCTATATGAAAGTGCAGGTAAATACAATGTTGACGCATCAATTAAGCTAAGAAAAGCTAACGGTATTTATAATTTTTCAGTTGGCAGGTATTATTTTGATGGTTGGTCATCTGTTAATTTAGAAAGATTTCAGGAATGGAAACCAAAAGAACAATATTTTGCCAGATTTCATTATTTGCGAAAAATTAAAAATTTTGACACCGAGTATAAATCTGAGTATTTCAACGAAAAGCTGACAAACAAGGGAGTTCCGCGAATGCCTTATTATGAAACTGCATTTGACGAATACTATTTTACAAATCGTTTTGATAATTCTATCACTGCAAATACCAAATTCAGACATAACAGATTTTTGAATCTAATATTTGCTTATAATACTTATTCGAGAATAAAAAACCGCTATCTTTTTAATCGGGTAAATTTAGATAAAACTTTGGTACCCGAAGCAAATGAACAAGATACAACTACATTTACCAATATTGTAATGAGAGGCACTTTTTCAAAATCACTGAAAAATGCAAAATTAAACTATCAAACCGGGTATGATATAAATCTTGAAAAAGGCTCAGGGCAAAGGCTCAAAAATGAATTTGAGTACATAAATGATATAGCTTTTTTCAGTAGTTTTGAGTATATGCCCAAAAAAGAACTTCAGATAAAACCAGCAATAAGATACGCATATAATTCGGCTTTTAAAACTATTCCAATTCCAAGCATTAATTTAAAATATTCGTTTAAAAATAATCTTGTAATCAGAACATCTTATGCAAGAGGATTTAGAGCCCCGGATTTAAAAGAACTTTATATGAATTTTGTAGATATAAACCACGATATTACCGGCAATCCCAAGCTAAAGCCCGAAAAATCTGATAATTTTCAAATTTCTGTTTCCAAAAAAATTATTAAAAAAGAAAATATTTTTAATCCAGAGATTTCTTTTTATGCAAACAATATAAAAGACAGGATATTTCTTTCTTATTTACAAAATACAAATTACACATACATGAATATAGCTAATTTCAGGTCTTTGTGGTTTAATACAAATTTTGCATATAGGCTCAAATACATTTCAGGAAATTTGGGCTTGTCAGGTTCTACTATTTCTACTGGGAAAAATGGATTGTATAGTGACGGAAGCTTTTATGAGATTTCAAGTAATACAACATATTCAGAACCAAAAAGCAGTTTGAATTTTTCATTTTTTATAAAATATAACAGCGTTTCATACAACTTCACAACTAATGAAAACGGTGAAACCATAAAATCTGAAATACCCCAATTCTTATGGGCTGACTTTACAATGAACAAAAACTTTTTTAATAAAAACATTACAGCTTATTTAGGTGTAAAAAATATTTTTAATATTAAAACACTTTCAGCATCTGCAAATACAGGCGGCTCACATAGTAATGGAGGTAATTTGCAAATAGGTATGGGAAGAATATATTTTGCTAAAATTGAATATAATTTTGCCAAATAAATGAGAAACTTAATCATAATATTATTCACGATTATTTCAATACTTTCATCATGTGAAAAGAAAGAAAAGCCAATAAAGCCTTTTGACAGAGGAAATATTGCTACAAATGTAGCTGAAATGGGGAATAATTATGACCAACATGTTTTTTTCAATCTCGATTCAAACAAAATAGTTAAAGTAATAAATAAACTTGACTGGGATATTGCCTTTGATTGTAGCGAAACTAAACATATAATACATCCTAATAATGGCAGAGGAGTATATGTAGCATTTACCGGCAAAAGTAATTTTAATGAAGTAACAGATACAGCAGGATACAAATTTAATTGGGGGCAACCATCACTTCATATTGACAGTCTTGCTTTTGGACAATGGTGGCTCAAAAATCCTGAAATTTTTATTGTAAATCTTGGTGTTGACCAAATAGGATTACCAGTTGGATTTGTAAAGTGCAAACCAACTCTTACCTCCGACAACAAATTAAAAATTGAATGGTGTATGCTAAATGAAAACAATACCCAAACTTCAATAATAGAAAAAGACTCAAAATATAATTTTGTACATTTTTCATTTATCAATAATAAAAAATTACTTATTGAACCTCCAAAAGACGAATGGGATTTGTTTTTTACCCAATATGTGAAAAGAATTTATTCTACTGATTTAAAAATTGTACAAAATTACCAACTTGCAGGAGTTCTGATAAATCCGAATAAAGTAACGGTAGCTTATGATTTTAACACTCCATTTAATGAAATTTCATTGAGCAAACTTGATTCTTATAAATTTTTATCAGATAATGATGCAATTGGTTATGAGTGGAAACAATACAGTTTTTCTACAAATTCATATATTGTTTTACCACATTTCAATTATGTAATTTCAATCAAAAACGGATTTTATTACAAACTTCACTTTGTTGATTTTTACAATGATTTGGGAGTAAAAGGATATCCAAAGTTTGAGTTTCAAAAGATTTAAATTTTCTTAAATTATTTTTTAATTCTTAGTTTTTCTGTTAGTGTAATATAATCTTCAAACTGATGATATTGGTATCCTAATAGTTTTAATTCTTGAGTGCTGTCTTTCCTGAAAAAAATCAATTTTTCACGCAAAGTTCCATCTTTATACTGTGCATCAAATATTAGTTCGCAATAATCTCCTACCCCATTTTCGCCATCTGTTTTGCACTTTGCACCTTGATCTACTAATTTTACGAAAGCAAGTTTTCCTGTTTTTACTTGAGCATTTTTATAAGAGGCAGTAAAATCATCAGGAGTAGAAACATCAAAAACATCAGGATGAAGAAATTTGTTAGGTTCGGTATAATTTTGTTTTAAAAGACTTTTGTATATTTCATTAGATATTGTAATTGCTTTCGAAATAATAATTTCTTCCTGATTTTGTTTGATTGTGGTTTTCTCTTTTTCAATATTCTTCTCTTCTATTGTGTCTGTATTAATATTTGAAACACTGTCAACAGATGAAGAATTATGTAAAATGGCACTATTATTACACGAAATTGCTAATACAACAGATAATACTAAAATAAATAATTGTTTCATAAAATAATTTACAAAACTAAGATAATATAAATTTGATATAAATAGTAAAATTGATTTTGTTTGAGGAAAATTATTAAATTTACAAAATGAAAATAACGAAATATATTTTTCTAATAGTTTTCTCATTTTATTGTTCAATATCTAATGCTACAAACGAAGATTTTGAAAAATCAATAAATTCGATGCCTGACAATAAAGAAAAGGTTGACAAAATAAACAATGAAGTAGATAGAATATTGGGCAAAGAACCAACAAAAGAAGATTGTAAAAAAGCTAAACCACTGGCACATCAGGCAGCAAAAATTGCAGAAAAGATAAATTACAAAACAGGTATGGCTCGTAGTTACGAACAATTGACATTAATTTACAAAATCCTCGATTATCAACTTCAATATATTAAATACAAATCAAAAGCAGCAATGATAGACCGTGGTGAAGAGATGAAAAAACAAGAAGAACAAATTAAAAAACAAAATGAAGATATAAAGAAACAGAATGAAGATATAGAAAAACAAAGAGCAGATCTTGAAAAACAAAAGAAAGATGCAGAAATTATAAAAAAAGAAATTGCTAATTTGTCAAAAGACAATATAGCAAACAAAAGCCTAATACAAGCAAAACAAAATGAACTGAGCGAAAAAGAAAAAGTTTTAACAGAAACCAATGATAAACTTACGGTATTAAATGAAGAAGCTGAGAAACTTGAAGCTCGTAATAAAATACTTGAACAAGAAACACACATCAGAAAACTAGAATTAGAAAAACAACAAAATCAAAAGATAGCACTTATCTTTATTTTAATTATAATATTGATAATTTCTGCAATTTTGTTCTGGTTATTTAGGTCAAAACAAAACTTCGCAAAAGAACTTTCCAAAAAAAATGAAATAATTTCAGCAGAAAAGAAAATATCAGAAGATTTGTTGCTCAATATACTTCCATTAGAAACAGCAAACGAGTTGAAAGAAACCGGGAAAGCTGTAGCAAGAGATTACGAAATGGTAACCGTTCTTTTTACTGATTTTATTGATTTTACTATTATTAGCGAAAGTTTAACTCCTAAAAATCTTGTTGATGAAATTGATATGTGCTATTGTGCATTTGATACAATTATAGAAAAATACGGAATTGAAAAAATAAAAACCATTGGAGACGCATATTTATGTGCAGATGGATTATCAAACGAAAATGAAAATTCGGCAAATCACAACCCTTCCAAAGTAATAGAAGCTGCTTTTGAAATAGTAGATTTTATGGCAGACATGTATGAGAAACGTAAAACCGAAGGAAAACAATTTTTTAAAATAAGAGTAGGTATTCACAGCGGACCATTGGTAGCCGGTGTTGTAGGTAAGAAAAAATTTGCTTATGATATTTGGGGAGACACAGTAAACACAGCCGCAAGAATGGAACAAAACAGCGAAGCAGGAAAAATAAACATATCTTCAACTACTTATAATAAAGTAAAAGATAAATATAATTTTGTTCATCGCGGAAAAATTAATGCAAAAAACAAAGGACAGATTGATATGTATTTTATAGAAAAAATAGTTTAATTATAAAAAATTATAAAAATGAAAGAAAATTACCCTTGGTACAAAAGTTACCCAAGTTTTGCACCGCACGAAATTGACCCTGAAAAGTACAGTTCAATTATTGACATTTTAAATAGAGCTGTAGTAAAATTCCAGCATAAGCCATCAATTGAAAATATGGGAAAATCAATTTCATTTATTGAACTCGATAAGTTTTCTGATGCCTTTGCATGGTATTTACAAAACAAAACACAATTAAAACCAGGCGATAGAGTTGCTATTCAACTTCCAAATTTAATTCAATTTCCAATTGTAGCATTTGGAGTTTTAAAAGCAGGGATGATAGTTGTAAATGTAAATCCGCTATATACAGCAGATGAAATGCACCATCAGTTTAATGATTTGGGGGTAAAAGCTATTGTAATACTTGAAAATTTTGCTTGCAATCTCGAAAAAATATTAAATGACACTCAAATTGAAAATGTAATAATAGCCTCTATTGGAGATATGTTAGGCACAATTAAGGGAGCTATTACAAACTTTGTAGTGAGAAATGTAAAAAAAATGGTTCCGCCGTATAAAATTGAAAAGTTCACAACATTCAAAGAAACCATAAATCAAAAAAATAAGCCCGAAATATACCCTCTTACTATCAAAGATATTGCATTTCTTCAATACACCGGAGGTACTACCGGGGTTTCAAAAGGTGTAACCCTTACTCATGGAAATATATGTGCAAATATGGCACAGGTTGACGGTTGGTTGGGCAATGTTTTACAGGAAGGAAAAGAAATTTTTATTACTCCTCTACCACTCTATCATATATTTTCACTTACAGCAAACTTAATACTCGGAATTCATCTTGGAGCAAAAATTAAACTTATTACTAATCCAAGAGACTTAAAAGGCTTTATAAAAGAAATGAAAAAAGAAAAGTTTTCATTTTTCTCCGGAGTTAATACACTTTTCAACGGGCTGCTTAATCAGCCTGATTTTGCTGAAATTGATTTTTCAGGTTTAAAAATCACTTTGGCTGGAGGCATGGCTATGCAAGATATAGTTGCAAAAAAATGGGAAAAAGTAACCGGTAATCCAGTAATTGAAGCCTATGGATTGTCAGAAACATCTCCCGGTGCAAGTGTAAATCCAATTGATGGCAAACATAAAATAGGAACTATCGGTTTACCACTGCCATCTACTGTTTTCAAACTATTTGATGATAATGGAAATGAAGTTCCTCCAGGTCAACCCGGAGAAATAGCTATTAAAGGACCTCAGGTAATGCAAGGCTATTGGCAAAAGCCCGATGAGAATGCTAAAGTTTTTAAAGGAGAGTTTATGCTTACAGGTGATATTGGGGTGATGGACGAAGATGGATTCTTTAGAATTGTTGACCGCAAAAAAGAGATGATCATTGTTTCAGGATTTAATGTATTTCCTAATGAAATTGAAAAAGTCATTTCAGAACACCCTGGCGTACTCGAAGTTGGAGTAAGAGGTGTGCCTGATGAAAAAACAACAGAAGCAATTAAAGCATTTATTGTAAAAAAAGACCCAAGTGTAACAGAAGATAATATTAAAGAATTTTGCAAAGAAAGGCTAACCCCTTATAAATTGCCAAAACACATTGCTTTTAGAGATGAATTACCTAAATCAAATATTGGGAAAATTTTGAGAAGAAAACTGGAATAATTTGTCAAAAAAATCAAAAAAAATTTGGTTTATATCAGCATTTGCAATTGTATTTATTGCAATAGCAATAATTTTTTATCAGAAATATTACAACAACAATTTATACAAAAATTCCGATTTCAAACTTAACACTGTTGAAAGCACTTGGCTTAATTATGGAGAAAAAGTTATGGAAGTAAGCTCAGAACTTGAACTCCCCGCCGATTATCTGCTTGCTCTAATTGCTCTTGAATGTGAAGGATACAGAGATGTTAAAAGTCGTTTCGAACCATATATTTTTAAAAAACTGCAAAAAGTAAGAGATGGCAAATTAGAAAATTTTGAAGGAATTGTTAAGCAAGATATATACAACAGCAACGATGATGCACTAAAAAACCTTGCTTCTTCATGGGGTCCATTTCAAATAATGGGATACCAGTGTTTTCATCTCGATATTAAAATAAAACAGTTAAGAGGTAAAAATACTATTTATTACGGAGCATTGTGGATAAAGAAAATGTATGGAGAATTCCTTGAAAAGAAAAAATACAAAGATGCTTTTCATCTGCATAATACCGGGCAGAAACACCCACTATATGGTCCCCCGCGTACACATAACAGAAAATATGTACCAAGAGGATTGAAATACATGAAAAAATTTGAAAAATTAATTATTGAACAAAAAAGCGACAGTACAAACTCAGAGTATTAATTATTTAAACCTCAAAATATCTCTTTCAATATCTTTCTTTTTAATATCATCTCTTTTATCGTACAATTTTTTACCCCTAGCTATACCAATTTTAAGTTTTGCATAACCTGTATCAGAAAAAAAAAGTTCAAGCGGAATAAGAGTATATCCTATATTTTTTAGTTTATCATTTATTTTTTTAATTTCACTTTTCTTTAATAGCAGTTTGCGGTCAGATATTGGGGAATGTTGAGTAAATCCGGCATTTTTATATTCTGATATATGCATGTTTTTTACATAAACATTATTACTGTCAACTACACAATAAGAGTCACTAATATTTGCTTGACCGTTTCTAATTGATTTCACTTCGGTACCTTTAAGTAAAATTCCGGCTTCAAAAGTATTTTCGATAAAATACTCAAATAATGCCTTTTTATTCTTTATCAAAATTGTATTTTCAGACATCTGTTTTGAGTTTTAAAAATTTATCATTTAATAAATCCTTTTTAAGAATTTTTTGCCCTGTTTTACCTTGAGCTACAAGTCTCACACCTACTTCTGCTTTAAAAAAACAAAATACATTATTCTTTTCAAGTTTATGAAAAATTGCCGTAAACAAAACTTTTTCGCCTAATAGTGCCGGACTTTTATGAAAAATTTCAAGATATGTTCCAATCCCTTCTTCGTCATTGTCTTTCATTTCCAATACAAACAAACGACTCGCCCATTCTGCATATTTTCCTATTGAAAAAGTAGATAATACATTGTGAACAATACCGCTGTCAAAATTGGCAATATTTTCAGTTCCTACCTGTAATTCAAATGTTTTAATATCACCTGAAACAAAAATATTTTTCATATTTAATTCAACTTCAAAATTAGTAAAAAACTGAAAAATCAATCAATTACAACATATCAAATAAAAAATAAAATTTATTAAGTAAAATTGTTGAATTATATATAATCAGTTATGTATTTTTGCTCATTATGAAATTTATTGCCAATTCATCAACACTGGTAGAACATTTGCAAAAAATAAGTGGTACTTTAGTATCAAAACCCACTTTGCCTATTATAGAAAATTTTCTTTTTAGTTTAGAAAAAAACAAACTTAGTATTACAAGTACAGACTTAGAAACTAGTATGACTACTTATATGACTGTAGAATCTGACTCTAAAACTTCTGTAGCAGTACCATCAAAACTTACAATAGAAATACTAAGGTCGTTGCCAAGTTTGCCTGTTACTATAACAATTGACGAAAACACAAACCAAGTTCAATTGCAAACAGAATTCGGCAGCTACAAACTTGCAACCCAAGCTGGAAAAGATTTTCCAAAAATACCCGAAACAGAATCAGACTCTTCATTTAATATCCCTGCCGACAAATTGCATGATTGCATTGTAAAAACAATTTTTGCAACAAGTAATGACGAGCTAAGAATAAATCTTACTGGAGTGTATGTGGACCTAGAAGAAGACAAAATAACATTTGTATCAACAGATGCAAACCGACTTGTAAAAGATGAAAGAACAGATGTAAAACCAGGAGTAAAACATAGTTTTATTCTACCAAAAAAAGCATTAAATTTATTAAAAACAACCCTTGCAGGGTCAAATGAAATTGTAAAAGTTGACTACAACAGAACCAATGCATTTTTCACATTTGGCGACACAAAACTTGTTTGCAGATTTATAGACGAAAGATACCCTGATTATAATTCGGTAATTCCTACAGATAATCCAAATGTACTATTTATAAATCGTGAAGAATTATATAATTCAGTTAAACGTATTTCTATTTTTTCAAATAAATCAAACTATCAAATTCGTATAAAAATTTCAGAAAACTCTATTAGCTTATCTGCCGAAGATTATGATATGAGCAATGAAGCTACTGAAAAGCTCTCTTGTGAATTTACCGGAGAAAATATTGAAATAGGCTTTAACTCAAAAATGCTTTTAGAATTGCTCGGTTCATTAGAAAGCGAAACAGTAAGAATTGAACTTAGTTCACCAAGTCGTGCTGGAATTATATATCCTGCAGAAAAAGAAAGCGGCGAAAATTTACTTATGCTTATAATGCCGCTAATGTTGAACAATTAATATAAAAATTTCACAACCTTCAAACTTTCCAAACTTCAAACTTTCCAAACCTTCAAACTTTCAAACCTTCAAACTTTCAAAC
>JADLGN010000023.1 GCA_020849295.1 Bacteroidia bacterium | reverse complement strand
TTTTAGATAAACCGATAATTCTTGCTCTTAAAGGATACTTAGAATCTGAACCAGAATAAGACTCGCAAACTGAAGTATCAACCGGAGTTAAATATTTAACAACAGGTTTACGAACACCAAATATTCGTGCAGTATCAGTATATGCTGTTCCATAACATGGGAATGATGAAACAATAAAACAACGATACAAATACTCAACACGATTACCGGTAATACTGTCTGCCACAGTAATATCTAAAGTTGGGGTATTATAGCCTGTATATCCCGGCCATGAACCAATGTCGGTAAAAGTACCTGTACCGCCAATGGATGTAGGTCTAAGCCTCTGCCACTGGTAGGTGAGAGATGCTCCTCCGCAAGTAACCGCAGCTACTTGTAGCCTTGGGGTACTCGGCATAGTTGGAACACAAATTCTCTGCATTTTAACAGGCTGGGTGTTTATTGTCAAGCCCGATTGAGACATTGATAAAAAGGAACTAAACAAAGCAACAAAGGTTATTAAGATTGCTTTTTTCCATAGATCTAATCTGTAAATAGACCTTGTTTTTGATAAGTTAGTACTATTAGTCATTATACTTAATTTTAATAATCTGGCAAATATAACAGCACTTTTTTGATATATCCAAATTCATGCTATTATTTTTTTTTAATATTTAAATATTTTTTTTGATTGTGTATTATTTAGGACAAATATAATTGTTTTATAATTCAATCTATTGATTTTACTATGTTAAGATAACTTTCATATCTTGAGTTTGAAAGTTTATTTTTTTCTACTGCTTCTATTACTTTACAATCCGGTTCAAACACATGAGTGCAGTTGTTGAATTTGCATAAAACTGCGTATTTACTGATATCTTTGAAATAAAGAGATATATTTTCATTTTCAAATTCTATTACTCCAAAGTCCTTTATACCAGGGGTATCTATTATATATGTGTTTTCATCTATTTTATGCATTTGTGCATAAGTTGTACTGTGCATGCCTCTTTGATGATACTTACTAAGGGCTTGTGTTTTTAATAAAAGTTTTACATTTAGCTTATTCAAAATTGTTGATTTGCCTACTCCTGAATGTCCTGTGATAAGTGAAATTTTATTTTTTATGGTTTTTCCGATTTTTAAAATATCTTTTTCGTCAAGGGCTGATATTGCTAATACTTTGTATCCTATATTCTGATATATGTTTTTCAATTCATTCAAATCTTGCAATTGTTCATTGTTGTATAAGTCGCTTTTGTTTATAATTATTACAACCGGAATATGGTATGCTTCAGCACAAAGTAATATTCTATCAATAAAAACAGTTGTAGTGCGTGGTTTTACCAGTGTTACTACAAGTAAAACACATTCAATGTTTGATGCAATAATGTGATAGCGGCTTGATAATTTGTTTGATTTGCGAATTAAATAATTAGTTCTCGGCTCTATAGATGTAATTATTCCATCATTGTCTTTTTTGTCTTCTTTTTCAAAAAAAACAATATCACCAACTGCAATGGGGTTTGTAAGTTTACTATCGGCAAGTCTTAGTTTTCCTTTAGTACGGCAATTATACTCTGTATTATCATCTCCCAATACTGTGTACCAGCTTCCTGTGGATTTGATAACTCTGCCTTTCATTTATTTTAAAATACTTGTTTAGCTATTTTGCTTGTAATATCGGGGTATCCCATTGTATAAAAATGTAAAACGGGGACAGAAGTTGCTTTTAACTCTTTACATTGTTCAATACACCAATCTATTCCTATTTGTTTTACTTCTTCATCTGTCTTTGCTTTTTCAATTGCATTAGACAATTCGAATGGTATATCAATTTTAAAATATTTCGGCAATAGGTAAAGTTGATTTCGGTTTGTAATTGGTTTTATTCCGGGAATTATTGGAATATTTATTCCTGCTTCTTTACATTTTTCAATAAAGCTAAAGTAATTCTTATTGTCAAAAAACATTTGAGTTGTAAGAAACTCGGCTCCTGCCTCAACTTTTCGCTTAGTATAATTAAGGTCTGACATCATATTAGGAGCATCTTGATGTTTTTCGGGATAGCATGCTGCCCCAATACAAAAATCCGTTGGTGTTGGGTTTTGTAGTTCTTCATCTAAATATATCCCACTATTCATATTGCTTACCTGATTTATCAATTCAAGTGCATTTCGATTTCCGCCTGGCTCAGGAACAAATTGTGTTTCAGTTTTGGCATTATCTCCCCGCAATGCCAAAATATTTCTAATACCTAAAAAATCTAAATCAATTAATGCGTTTTCGGTATCTTCTTTAGTAAAGCCTCCACAAATTATATGAGGTACAGCATCTACTTTATATTTATTTTGTATTGATGCACATATTGCTACTGTACCGGGTCTTTTGCGTGTTACAATTCTGTCATAACTGCCATCTGCTCTTTTTTTAAGAATAAATTCTTCACGATGATATGTAACATCTACAAACGAGGGTTCAAATTCAATCAGTTTATCTATGCAATGAAAAATTGAATTTATACTGCTACCTTTCAGTGGTGGCAATATTTCAAAAGAAAAAAGTGTTTTATCTGATTTTTTTATTTTATCAATAATTTTCATCCTATTTAAAATTTTATTATTGCTGTATAAGTATTATCATTTCTAATATACACAACTTCGGCAGTATCTCCTTTGCTATATTTTGACAATATTTTCATATATACTTCAATGTTTTTTATTTTATCACCTCCAAGCATCGTTATTATATCTCCTTTTTGAATTCCGGCTATAGCTGCGGGTTTTCCGTCCTTTACACCATCTACTCTTACACCTTCTGAGTCATAAGTATAATCTGGCATTATTCCTAATGTAACCTTAAAACTCGTTTTGGTTTCTTCATCTTTTGTTTTACTGTATTCAAGTTTTGATTTTGCTTGCGAAAGCTTAATAATTTGTACAATTTTATTTATAACTTTTACCTCTCCGTTATAATTTATATTTGAAATATCGTCGCTTGGCTTATGGTAAAACTCATGTTGCCCTGTAAAAAAGTGCAAAGAAGGAATACCTGCAAGATAAAATGAAGTATGATCACTGGCTCCTATGCCTGATTCGGTAGTTTTTATTTTTTTTATATCGCTGCTGTCTTCTCTCAGAACATTTATTGCCCCATTCCAAAAAGGCGATGTACCTGTTCCGTTTATAATTAATGTGTTTTTTAACATCCCTACCATATCAAGATTAATCATATAAGATACTTTTTTTAGGTCTATGCTTGGGTTTTCAACAAAGTATTTTGAACCTAACAAACCCATTTCTTCCCCAGAAAAAGCAATAAATAAATAATTGTATTTTTTATATTTTCTTTTTTTCAATTGTTTGGCAAGTTCTATAACTGCCGATGTTCCACTGGCATTGTCGTCGGCACCGTTGTGTATTGCAGTTTTGTTTGGCTCAAGCGAGCCTTTTATTTCTCCATATCCCAAATGGTCGTGATGTGCTCCTATAATTACTGTATATTTGGCTTTATTATTTTTATACCCGATTACATTATGCCCATAAGAAACTATGCTAAGAATTGACGAGTTCATTGTTACAGGAAATTCTAATCCTTCTACACACCCTGTTTTTTTACCTTCTTTTACAAAAAAAACAGGAATTGAAGATGGTTTAATACTCTTTGAAAGCTCACCAGAAGGGTCATCTGCTTCTTTTCCGTTGTTTATAAACACTACTCCTGCCGCCCCGTTTGATTCTGCTTTTTCTACTCTGTGTTTTAATGATAAATAATTTGCAAATTTTGAATGTGCTGTTTGTGAATCAGGCGAACCAATATCAATCATTACTACCTTACCACTTACATTTTTATTTTTATAATCATCATGATTTAACTCCGGGGCTGAAATTCCATACCCTACAAAAACAATAGTAGAATTAACTTTCTTGCTATTGGTCGAATATGACAAAGGATAGAAATCACTAAAAATGCGATAATGTATTCCATTTATTGATAATGATGAACTGTCTTTAGACATTCTAAGCGTAACAACGCTAAACTTCTGTATAAAATCTCCATCTTCTCCTTTTGGTTTTAATTTTAATTTTTTAAATTCATTTGCAATATAAGCAGCAGAGAGTTTTTCTCCCTTACTGCCTGTGCCTCTGCCTTCGAGTGCATCAGATGCTAAATACTCTATATGTTTTTGAATACGTTTTTTTGATTTTTCTTCCTTCTTGTTCAGATTTTGAGCATAAATATTGCTTACTGTAAGTGAAAAAATCAATATTGTATAAATAAATTTTGTCATTCTATTTTAAGTGTGAATATGAATTAAATTGAAAATAAAATTTTTATTAAAGTAATTATAATAAATACTGCAAATATAGTTTTAATGGTCTGAGATGAGAGCATTTTAGCAGTTTTTAATCCTAATTTGACAGTAGTAATTACGCCGGCAATTAGCGGTAACACAAGAAACCATGATATATATCCGGTAGAATAATTAAGGCTATGTGAAGGGTTTCCAAACAGATAAAAAACCACATTTGGCAATGCAAGAACAGGAATTACAGCAAGTGATAGTATTGAGGCTTTTCTTATTGGCATGTTTCCAAAGACTGTAAAAATAGGTATCATAATTACACCACCTCCAATTCCGCTCAATCCTGAAATAACGCCTGTAATACTTCCGGCAAAAAGACTTATTTTATTATTCATTTTTTCAGGTTTATCATTTTGTGTCTTGTGTATTAATGTTTTTATCATGCTTACAAGCAACATTATACAAAAAATTATTTTGAACTTTGCCGGCGAATACCAGTTGCTTATGCTAATAATATATGTTGTAAGTAATATAAAAAATATTGCTGATAAAGCTATATAATAAAAATTCTTAAAGTCAAAATCTCTATTTTTAAATGCTCCAAAACTACCTGTAAATCCCGAAATCATTACAGCAAAAAACGAATTTGCAAGGGTATATGAAACTAAGTCTGAATCAACTACACCATTTAATCTAAGAAAATAATCAAATATCGGAACAAATATAATTCCTCCTCCAACACCAAGAAGCCCGCTTAAAAAACCGCCTGCACATCCTGCAATATACAGTAAAACAAAATTTACAGTTTCGCTCATTTATGGCTTATTTTCCTGATAATATCTCAGTATATCGCTGTGGATTTTCAAAAATTTCAATAGCTTTTTTTATTTCAATATCACTGTCAAAAGATGCCTCTATTTTACCTTTTTCAAAGTAATATCTCTCTGCAATTTCTTCTTCTAGTATTTGTAATATTTCATTTTTATATTTACTTAAATCGTTATTTTTATTTGATTTAAGCTTATTTTGAAGTATATCATATTCGCTTTTTAACTCATTAAAATAGTTTTCTTTTGTTGCTTGTTTCTTAAATTTATCAAGTGCATCTTCAGTTTCAGTGCTATAATTATAATCTTTTCCTTCTATAAATGTTATAAATTTCTTAAAATCATTATCATCAAACTTAATCATTTTACTTGATAATACTGACTCTGTAGTATTTCTGTACAAATTCGTATAATCAAATATTATATTTTTACTTAACAAGCTCTTAGTTATTTTGCTATAAACAAGTTCATCGGTTAAAATATCGGGAGTAACGCCCTCACCATCACGTACACTACGCCTATTTTTAGTAAAATAATTATGTTTTAGTGAATCTGCAATTGCTTCTGCTTTGCCATTCTTTTTATGTGTATAATCAAGCTTCTGAATACATCTACCAGAAGGAATATAGTATTTTGAAGTTGTAAGTTTCATTTGTGTATTATAAGTAAGTATTCGCGATGATTGAACTAATCCTTTTCCGAATGACTTTTGCCCTATCAAAATACCTCTATCCAAGTCCTGAATAGAGCCTGAAACTATTTCGGATGCAGACGCAGAGCCATTATCAATTAGTACCGCAAGCATTATTTCCAAATCTTCAGGTTGGTTTAAAGTTGAATATGTTCTATTATTCTCAATATCTCTACCAATTGTTTTTACTACCAATTCGCCTTTTTTAACAAATGTATTTACCACATTTACTGCTTCATGTAACAAACCGCCTCCATTTCCTCGCAAATCAAGAATTACTGAATTAATACTTTTATTGCTTGATTTTAATTTTTTAAGTGCATCTTGAACCTCTTGTCCTGCATCTGGAGTAAAACCGCTAAGTTTTATATAACCTGTTTTCTCATTAATCATACCAAAATAAGGTACATTATTTACTTTAATTTTTGCCCTTTTAAATGATTTTGACAATATTCCAACTCCTGGTCTGTCAATTTTTAAAGTAATATCAGTACCAGCAGAGCCTTTAAGGAGATTAGTCATATCATCACTCGTTTTACCTTTTGTTGATTTTCCATCAACTTCTATTATTTTGTCACCTGCTCTTAAATCGGCTATCTGTGCGGGATATCCTTCGTAAGGTTCATCAACTACAATAAATTCGCCTATTTGCTTGATTGTAGCCCCTACCCCACCATATTCGCCAGTAAGTTGGTATCTGTAATCTTCTGATTGAGCCTCTGAATAAAAATTAGTATATGGATCTAAACTTTTCAACATAGCGTCAATAGCTGATTTTATTAAGCTTCCCGGCTCTACCTCATCTACATAACTTACATTAATTTCTTTGTAAACCGAACTGAAAATGTCAAGATTTTTTGAAATTTCAAAATAATCTTCACTTGCTTTAAATGCTGAAAAAAGAATTGCACCTGATAAAGCTAAAATTAATGACAATTTTTTAATACTTTTCATATATATTTTTACAAAGTTCGTTTTTTTTAATTTTTTATTCACATCTATTAAAAATTTTACTAAAAAGATTCTTTTTAAAAAATTTTCACTTTTAATTAATTTTACAAACAGCTTGTTTTGTGTGTATTATAAATTTTAAGGCAATTTCTATTGAATATTTTATCTCAACAAGGCTTTCGGCTAAGTTTAATTTTTGAATTTTAGCTTATCTAAGAACAGAAATTGTACCTTCAAACAAATATTTCCGCTTTTTATTATCTCGAGCTAAAATTGTATAAAAATATGTTCCCTGAGGAACTTGCTCTCCTAAATAAATTCCATCCCAACCAAAAGTGTTTGAATTTTCACTTCTATAAAATAACTTTTCACCCCAACGATTATAAATTGTTATTTCTAAATTTCTAATTCCAATACCCCCAACTTTAAATTCATCATTAATTCCATCAAAATTTGGAGAAAATGCATTTGGAATAAAAATAATAAAAGTATCTATTACAAAAATGTATTGCGAAACACTATCTCTACATCCCCAGCTATTTACTGTAAGAAGACTGATTTTTATATTGCCCGAATCGGCAAATACTTTACTGAAATGTTCTTGGTCGGTTTCGTATTCATCGTCAATGCTCCATTGATATTTTGAAATATTTTTACCTGACGAAAAATTGGTAAACTGAACTGGGGTAATTCCCATATTTATTTCAAACGGTGAATAATTAAAATCAGCTTTGGGACGTGGATAAACCTGTATAAAATTAGGTTTTGAAATAGTAACAATACAATTATTAAAATCTGTTACTTTTAATGATACATTGTAATTTCCTGACTTTTTATAGATATTAATTGCAGTGTCAGAATTACCTGTTTTTGTATCGCCAAAATTCCATTCATACTTTTTATACCCGGTTGTAGCATTAAAATTAACTTCTAATGGCTCGCATCCTGAAACTGGATTTGCAGCAAAATCAAAAATTGGTTTTCCATTTACTTTAATAAATGTTGAATCAGTATTAGTACATTTATTAGTATTGCTTACTTTATAAAATATCTTATGATTTCCGGCACTTGCTATACCGGTATTAAAATTTCCAATTGCATCTATATATGGTCCACCAAAAAACACTCCATTTGGCATAGTCATAGGAGTTATAACTTTTATTCCATCATTATCGCAAAATGGACCTGAAGGATTTATTCTTGCATCAGGCAATCCGTTTACAACTATACTAATTGAATCTTTGTTTGAACATTTATTTCCATCAGTAATTTTATATACTACTTTATGATTGCCTACTCCTGCCATTAAATTGTTAAAATTCCCAAAAGAATCAATATAATTACCCCCGTAAAATTTACCTCCGGGATTAACTCTTGGTTTTACTACTGCTGATACTTCATTAACACAGAATGGACCTAATGGTATTATTGATGCGTCTGGCAAAGCATTTACAGTAATTGTTATAGAATCTTTGCCTGTGCAAGAGTTGTTATCAGTATATTTATAATAAACCTTAAATAATCCAATTCCGGATTTAGGTGCATTATAAAAGCCTGTACTGTCAATATAATTTCCTCCATAAAACATACCTCCTGCATTTACTTTAGCATTTAGTTTTACAGGTTTAGAGTCAATGCACAATTGATTTATTGATTGAATTGATGCATCTGGCAATGGGTTAACTTTTATATTTATACTATCGTAGTTTGTGCATTTATTAACATCTGTGTATGTATAATATATTTTATTGTTTCCTATTATGGCATTCTTAGGATTAAAATATCCTACTGAATCAATTAAATTACCGTTGTAAAATTTACCTCCGATATTAATTTTTGCTGATACTTTTTGCAAACCTGCATCAACACAATATGGACCTGCATTAGCTATTGAAGCATCTGGTAATGGATTTACTTTAATATAAATACTGTCTTTATTAAAACAACTGTTTATATCAGTAATTTTATAAACTACTTTATGAAAACCACTTCTGGCAATTTTTGTATTAAAAAATCCTGAAGTGTCAATATAGTTTACTCCATAAAATTTTCCGCCATTATTTGCTTTTGGTTTTAGTTGAATTATCCCAACATCAATACAAAATGGGCCTGCCTGAATAATTGAAGCATCAGGTAGTGGATTTACTACAATGTTAGTACTGTCGTAATTTGTACATTTATTAATGTCTGTGTATGTATAGTATATTTTATTTGCTCCTATATTGGATTTTGATGGATTAAAATTGCCTGATGAATCAATATTGTTTCCACCATAAAACTTGCCTCCAATATTGGTTCTTGGACTAATAATCTGAATTCCTGCATCAATACAAAATGGTCCGTTTGAAATAATTGATGCATCCGGCAATGTATTTACCAATACATAAATGCTATCAGAATTTGCACATTTATTTCCATCAGAAAAATAATATTTTACTGTATGATTTCCTGCTCCGGCAATATTTGGATTGAAAACTCCAAAGGAGTCAATATAATTTCCTCCTGTAAAAATTCCTCCGGTGTTTACTTTGGGTAAAATGGTTTGAAGTCCTGCATCAATACAAAATGGTCCAGTTGGGGTTATAGAAGCATCGGGGAGAGAATTTACTTTAATAAAAATGCTATCGCTGTTTGTACAGTTGTTTTTGTCTGTATATATATATGTTATTTTATGTGTGCCTAATCCTGCAAGAGCAGGGTCGAAATTACCAATTGTGTCAATATATATACCACCATAATACTTGCCTCCGATATTTACTTTTGCTTTAATAATTTGTGTTCCGGCATCAATACAAAATGGTCCGAACTGTGTAATTGAGGCATCAGGCAGAGTATTTACAATTATTTCAGAACTATCTGTATTAGTACAATTATTTACATCACTGTAAAAATAAAATATTTTATTTGTGCCTGGAGAAGCTTTTTTTGGATTAAAGATTCCTGAAGAGTCTATGTAGTTCCCTCCTGAAAATATTCCTCCTATATTAGTTTTAGGATATACTTGTTTTATTCCTACATCTACACAAAATGGACCTGCTTGTATAATTGAAGCATCAGGCAAAGGATTTACTTTTACAAGTGTACTGTCAAAACTCGAGCATAAATTTTTATCAGTAAATCTATAATAAATTTTATGTGTTCCACTGCCAGCAACTGATGGGTTAAATTTTCCTGTTGTGTCAATAAAACTTCCACCATAAAATTTGCCACCACTGTTAAGTTTAGGAATAAAAGTTTGTATCCCTGCATTTATACAGAATGGACCGTCAGAATTTATTTTTGAATCAGGCAAACGATTTACAATTATATTTATACTGTCTTTATTACTGCAATTGTTTAAATCGGTTACAAAATAATAAATTTTGTTTGCACCATACTTTGCCACCGAAGGGTTAAAAACTCCAGAATTACTAATATAACTACCACCTGAAAATACTCCACCGGGATTTGTTTTAGGGTAAATCTGTTTTATTCCGGCATCTACACAAAAAGGTCCTGCTTGAATAATTGATGCGTCTGGTAGTGCATTTACTCTAACAAATGCAGAATCTTTGAATGTGCAACCGTAATTATCCTTAAATTGATAATAAATTTTATGTGTTCCGCTGCCTGCAGTTTTTGGATTAAAATTACCTTTCGAATCTATATTTGAATTTCCATAAAAGAAACCGGAAAATTTAGGTTTAACATTAATTTTTAAATTTATTGCATCTACACATATAGCTTTGGTTTGCCTTATTATTGTATCATTATATATCTGTATTTTGGTGTAAATTGTATCTCTTGCTTTGCAATTATTGTTGTCAATTACAAATAATGAAACTGTTTGATTACTTATTTTTATAGATTGACTTGTCTGTCCGGTACTCCAAAAATAATTTTTCATTCCAATAGGTCCACTTACAATTATACTATCGTACAAACATGTAAGAGTATCTTTACCTAATTTAATTACAGGGTTATTATTTACTTTTACAAATGTAGTATCTGATATTATACATGAGTCATTCCCTGATTTTTGAACAACATTTAATATTACTATACCTGTTTTGAATGCTTTGTAAGTTTGCAAACCTGAATTGTTTTGCCAGTAATGACGATACTTTGCGTGTTTATAATTAAAATAAGAAGTATCTCCCATACATACCGATGTGTCATTAGGCAATTTTACAACCGGTGTAGCAGGTATAGTTATATATTGTGTGATTGAATCTTTGCCTGTTCTGGTAACATTATACACCAGCAATTTTACAGGATATGTTACATCGGAAGTGCTTGTTGGGAATGTAATAGTTGGTTCAAATGCAGTATCGGTTTTTGAAAATCCAAAATCCCAATTATATCTTATTGAGTCACCTTTGGTAGAATAATTAGTAAATGAAATCACGTTAAGCGGACATGTTCTTTTTGTTGCAAAATTTGCATTTGGTGTCCATGTTTCGTAGGGTTTGCACGATGTATCCAAATTTTTACTTGCGGTAACTTTTAAGTCAATACTACCTATAGCATTTGATGGTGAAACTACCTGAATAAAATACGAGCCTTTTTTCATGCAAGTGAGACTAAATACAGTTTGTGAGTTTGTATTGCATGGCCCAGGTGTAAGGGCATTACAACCTCCATAAAATGTTCTGAATCTTATATCTTTGGGTAAAACATTAGTATTTTCTGTTAATTTAAATTCTAAATCTGCTTTTGCAGAATCTGTATAATCAATTTTGAACCATGTGGATTTGTATCCTGTTGGTCCATATAGGCAACCCATATTTGAGCCATTTTCTCCATATCCTTCTCCTATACTATGGCAATTGACTATTGCAGAACCAGAAGTAATACCAATGGTGTCAAGTTTTAAATTAATAGGTGTATTACAAAAATCTCCACGTTGGTATTGAATTACAAATTCTGGAACTAACATATCTGAACATTCAAGACCACATGATGAAAGTTGAATATAATACCAGCCTTTATTTATACAAGTACTAGCAAAATCTCTGTTAAAATTTGTTAATGAAACTGGATTGTAATCAAATTTTACCTGTGCTAAACCTTTTTTAGAAGAATCTCCACTTATAATTTCTTTAAGTAAAATTATGTTGTCATCATACTTATTATTTGCAGGGGTATAATCATTAAATGAACTGTATCCGGAAGCAAAAGAATATCTTCTTAAATTTACAAATAAAGTTCCTGTACTATCTGCTCTGAATTTGTACCAGATTGTTCCATTCTTTTTACCGTATGTAGAACATGATATAGTTCTGTCTGCCGAGTCTGTAGTGGTTCCTACAAAAAAACCATTATATCCTCTGTATAGTTTGTTTGAATTTAAAATCACATTAGAATATGGCGGGGCTGATTGATTTAATCCGTTTATTACATTTGCTTGTGAATAATGATCAAATCTTTTCGGAGGAACTGGTACAGAATCGTATAAAATATTTACATCAATTTGTGTATTTAAATTTGGCATAGTTGCTTCATTTAATGAAACCACTATATAGTATCTTCTTTCGTTTATAGAATCACAAATATCTTTAGTAAGATTAAGCCAATCTACTCCATTGCATTGTCCGCTGTTTGGTTTATACTCAATTTGCTGAAGACCCATTGCTGAAGTAGAATCAATTTTGCCGAATTTTCTTAATGTGTCAATATTTAAATTTCCTCTTTCATCACTCATATACAATCCATAGCTTAAATTATTGCCCCATGCCGTTCCGTTTGTTTTGTTCTCTATCCTGATTTTTGCTTTTCCTGCTCCTTTTAGTGTAAATGTGTACCATAAATTTCTAAGTGCATGATAACCGAGATAAGTATATTTTGAACCAATACTATCAATATTGTATTGTGGATTATTTATTTTGTCGGGATAAATATTTGGGTTGTAATAACCTCCACATGCAAACATAGGGTCGGTTTTACTTCCTCCTGTTGTACAAAAGAAAAAATCACTACTTGCGGCTCTGCCTGATACACTTGGGTGTGTTGTGCCTTTTTTGCCTGAATACCAAACCGAATCGCCCAAAACGCTACCAAAATCATAAGCTTTTGATGCAAAATCAAATCTTGACGTACCTACACTGTCAATATAAAGTGTAGGTGCTACTTTGTATGGAAATATCAAACCATTATTACTTCCCATTAATACTAAGGTGTAAGTACCTGCTTTAATTCTGCACATTTCTATTCGGCTATATGTATTACAACTTTGTACAGGTGTAGAAGTTGCCATTTTACTTGAATCTTTCCTTACATCAAAATCAAAAATATATGCTTTAATATCTGCATTTAAACCTGAGACTCTTAAGTAAGACTCGTATTGTAAACTAAAAACATAGTAAGCAATATGATTGTAATTATTATTGCATGGGCTAAGTGGGTGTATAGAAAATGGAGTATCAGGAATACAAGTAAAGTTTTCTTGTCTTAAATTATAAATGTATCCGTTTCGTGGGTAGGCTGATGTTGCATAATTTGGTTTCCAACTTAGAGGTTTTCCAAAATTAAGGCTATCATCAATTGGCCATGCTTTAAAAGGACGATTAAATTTTGAAGCTATTTGCTCTATTAATTTGATTTTAATTTGATTTTTACCATTTACAGTACCTGCACTTTGATGTGCTACATCGTCAAATGGTATTTTGTCATCATAACCTGGACCTGAAACAGAACTTACCAAAGTGTACCACCCCGCTGGTAAAGGATAGCAATCATTTGCCCTCTGTTTCACAAAACATTCCCATTTTCTATTATCAGGGTCTTTCATTAGTTTTAATCCTGATTTGCCTTGTGAAATTCTACCTTTATAAAGTGAAATATTATCAAAACTTGATGGGTCTGTATTCGAAATTTCAATAAGTTTTGCAGTTGGCAAATAAAATTCTCTATATATAACTTTTTTATTACCGCAAGGTATTGCACCATCAATAACTTCAGCATTGTTAAGACAACTAAAAAAATCAACTTTCGAATTTATATCATACTTTATAGTATCCATATTTTCAGGCGAAGTTGTTTTGCCGAATTTTGAAATAGTTTTGGTAAAAATAAAAACCGGTTGATCTCTTACTCCAAGATGGTTTACTCCTCCAAATGAACCAAGAGTATAATCTCCTGGTGTAATACAATAATATCTACTTGAGGCTCCATTGTATCCTACATTGTAATTTGTGCATGATGATATTTGCCCCGGATTTGAAATAGTGTCAGGATAATAATATTTGCCTTGTGAAATTGCTAAACTTCGTAAATTTTTGTTGTAAAGTACATATTGAATTTTCTCAGGACCTTGATTGGTTTTTAAATTAAATATTGACAACAACCCGCTATCGGGTTTACTATCGCCGTCTGCATCTCCAATTTTTAGCAAACGATAAATTGCCTTTTTATGTGCTGTATCGCATCGGGTTGCTCCGGGCAAAACATTATGCCCACAACCAAATTCATCTAATTTTGCATCATAAGATACTCCTGTTTTAAGTGCTTTAAATGAATTTACGGTATCTATTCTCGATGAATCACTTAAACCGAATTTACTAAAATCAACCGCACTAAAAACTCTTAAATTTATTCCGAGATTATAACCTAAATGCTCTCCAATACCACAAGTATAGCTTGCTGTATCAATACCTAAAAGTTGTAAAATATAATCTCCTTGTGGAACACAATATAAAAATTTTCCATCTAATTTTCCCTTACTATAAATTTTTGAAGTATCAAAATCAGAACAATTTTTTGGTAAGCTATCTTTAAATAATCTAAATGCAAGATTGCCCGAACACTGATTATTCGATGTATTTGAAAACTCAAATTTTATGTTTGCGGGTGTTGCAAGTTTAAATGTAGCCCATGTAGCGAGTTTATAATTAATTCCCCCAAGAGTAATTCCATTCGCAATATTTGCATTTCCACATGCTGAATTTATCATTCTGCTTTCGCATCCCATATAATCATTAATTTGGGTTACAACACCTGATGAAGAATGTGGCAATACCCCAAGTTTTGAATTTGATTTAAAACTACTTTTTATTGGTACTGGCGACAAAGTAGCTGAATCTGCTGTTCGCTGACGAATTGTTAGCTGAATTTTTTTATAAAAATCATGTTTAAATATAAGCTGGATTGAGTAACTTGTATTTGGTTTAAACTTACAGACAAAGCTTTTACCTGCAAAACCTTTTGAAGAAATTCTATGGTCAAAATCAAATAGAATACATGTGTCTATTATTGGTAATGATTTATAGTTTGTATTTTTTACATCACCTTCATAAATATTTGCGTAAATTTTTGTATTAGTAGGAAAATAAATCATAGGACTTGCATACGCTTCTGACATAAGCAATTCAAAATAGTCTATTCTCGAGTTGGTTTTAAATACATGCCAAGATGTTTGTGAATATTCTTTGTAATCGGTACCAATCTTTGGGTAATATTCTGAAGAGTCTTGCAAGGTATGACAACCTATTTCATACTCAACACTTTTTTCATTTCTTCCTATGGCAAGAGTCTTGAAGTTATATGCAGAATCAGTGAGGTCATAATATGAACTATTTATATTATACTGAACAGGGTATGAAATAGTAAGTTCTATAAAAATCGGTCCGTTTGCTGCCGTTTTTGATCCTACCTGTATCATGTACCACCCTGCTTCCATACATGGATGAAACGAACTTCCAAACTGGTTTAAAGGAGTAATATAAGCCGCCGTAGCTTCAGATATTCCCGGGAAGCAACTATTTGCTTTGTATGTTACAAAACCTGCATCTTTAGTACTAATTTTTGTATTAGGCTGCTTTAGTTCTATTCTTACTGCTCTTTTTACAGGAAGATAAAACTTAAACCAAACAGATTTTTTATTATTTCCAACACTTACAAGGTCGGTATGAAAAAACTCTGAACTCTCTATTGTTGCTGATGTAATATTAAATGTATCTGTAGTGAATACTCCAATAGCATATCCTGATAATGATATAGGGATTAACTGTAATTTTGAGCAACTGTCATTTTTTGGCTGTGCTTTTAATGATACAGAATATAAAAGAAATATAAGTATGTAGCTCAGAATTCGCATAATTCTTATTGTCAAATATAGGTAAAGAGTTCAAAAATAACATAAATATTTTTTTTTGCAAACATTTAATTAACGATATAAAAAAATTGTCTATATAAGTTGAAAACGGTTTAATTTCCTATTGCCTTCAAAGATGTTATTATTATAGATAGTGTTTCAATTAAACTATTCTTTTTTAAAAGTTTAATTAGACATTCTTCCATTAAGAAGCACATATAAGCAATATACTATTACAAAAGTAGAAATAATAAAACTTGGAGTAGGCAAAGTCTCAGAACAAATTATCAATTACAAAGTAAACTATGCAACAAACAGGATTAATCAATTAAACTGTAAACTTCTTTTTAAAACCCAATATCTTAATTCCTAAAATAATACCCATCTCATTTTTATTCATGTCTCACATTATCAGTCAAAAGCATGTAATAATTTTTTTCTTTTTTTATTCAAATATTTTACAGTATTTTGTTACCAAGTTTTTTTATAAACATAAAAAAACTTTATAAAATAAATAACGAATTAAATAATAAATTATCATGAAAAATAAAACAATTAAACTTACCCCCCCCAGCCAAATGGCTGGTAATCAATTTTTTAATTATGATTAGCTTAGCTGCTTCGGCTCAAACGCCTTTCGAAAGGCACTATGGGAGTTCTTACGGTAGTGGCGATGGAATCAGTTCAGAGTTTGTAACCTGTGCTTCCGTTGATCCTGCAAACTACACCTATGCTGCCGTTCATGCCATCAGAGATGTGAATGTTACTCCCCCTTCTTTTACCATTAGAGGTGCAAGAATTAAAAGTGACGGTACTATGCTTACAGGTAGCTTCGATTACATCAAAGAAAGTACTGCTACTTATGATATATTTCCATTGAAAATTATTACAATTAATAATAATACTGAATATATGATTATTGGTTATGTAATGGATTTAGATACACCTGCATTACCTCATCCATTTGTAATAAGGACTGATGCTGCACTCGCTGCGTTTGAGTTTAAAGTATTTACAGACCATCCGGGGTTTTTTACAGATGTAGACCAACTCTCGGGTGGTGATTTTTTATTTTGCGGAGCAATGACCAATACCTTGCATATAAATGCAAACTACCGTCTTGGCTGGATGCTGCGAACTGATAATGCATACACAAAACAATGGATGCGTTATACTCATTCTTACGAACACTCTGTTTCTTTGTCAAGAAAGGATTTTGACATAGTTCATGATTTAATTTTAATTGACGATGATTCGGCTATTGTTTGCGGTAATATTACTGAACAGATTGACATATGTGATGCTACGCCAGGTCTTGACAGCAGTTCAAATATTGCTTTTATTGCAAAAGTTAATCTGTCTGACGGTTCATTTGCATGGTATAAGTCGATAATAAAATTAGCAAATGCTTCAAGACTTGCTATGAATAATACAGGAACTATTATTGCTATGGCTGTTAATTTTGAAACATCATTTGCCACCTCTGGTGTAAGTTTTTGGGACAGGGCGGGTAACTATTTATTTGGCAATATATTTGAAGTTCCTTATTCTTATACTTGTAATTTAACAGTTTCTGATACTGTATATAATAATGTAAACATAAATTTTCATAACAATATAAATATTCAAAATATTTATTTTAATTCGGATGGTAATTTATTTATAAGTGGCAAGTTTGCTCATGTTTTTGCTCAAGGTAATAATTTATATGACCATTTTGATATGCCATTTAATACAATTGATAGTAATATAAGTTCAGGGGCACCTACAATTGGCAACTTTAATATTTATAAATCTGCTGAGAAATTTCAAGGTTTTTCTAATATTTTATCATATAAATATTGGAGTAACGTGACTACTAAATGCCCTTATTTATATCCACAAATATATTCTGCAAGTAATACTTTACCTTGTTTATCTGGTTGCGGAACAGATGAATATGTAACAGTAACATTAGACGAAGCAATTGATGCAAATACAAATCAGGTTGGGTTGGATAAAGTATGGATTTTTAGCAACGATAACAATCCATGCGGATATATAAATATTGGTTCATATAATTTGGATTTACCAATTTTTCCGGTAAGCCTTGTAATGCACAATGACAATATATTGGTTACCCCCGGTATAGGTAACTTTAATTATATCAACTCAAATCCTTCAAATTATATACATAACTGCGAACAATAATTATTATAAATTATGAGAAAATTATATTGTATTATTCTAATTTTAATAAATAACTTTTCATATAGTCAAAAAGAAGGTTACAACTGGACTTTCAATTACAAAATAGGAATCTCATTTAATAACCCAAATATATCACCAAAAGTATATATACGAAAAATGGACTATTTTGGTAGATTAGGTTATGCTACTATAAGTACAAAAAGCGGGAGGTTGCTTTTTTATGTTAATGATGGTGGTTGTGTTTTTGATAGCACACACAATACATTTAAAAAATATGACCATATGTTAAAAGGTAAAGGAGTTCAAGCAGCAATATTTGTACCACACCCCAATCCCGACAGCAGTAATTTATATTTTGTATTTTCAACAAATGCTTATTACAGCCCATTTGGAAATGGAGGCTTGTATTACAGTGTAATAGACTTGAAATTAAATAATAACTTAGGAGCACCTGTAGAAGGCAGAATAAATATTGAATTATTTAAAAACGCAAGCGGTAAATTAACAGCGGTAAAACATGCAAACAGGAAAGGATATTGGGTTTTATCACACAAATATGATACAGATTCGGTTTTTGCATATCTTGTATCGTATAATGGTGTAGAAATGTATAAACCTGTAAAATCTAATACAGGTATTAAAGAATATTATAATCCAAGTATTCAAGATCAGATTACATTGAATACAATGAAAGTATCACCAGACGGAAAAAAATTATTTTCTGCATATCTAGATTCTTCTTACATTGCTGAATTTAATTCTGTTACCGGGAAAGTATCAAATATTATTAAATTACATTGGGAATACAGTAATGGGGGTGATTTTTCATCTGGAAGCAGATTTTTATATTTAAAAGGAAGCAAGTTGATACAATATGATTTAAAAAATTTTAATAAACAGAAAATTCTTGCATCAAGGGTTGTAATTAACAGCGATTCAAATTATAAAAATACTTTGCAAATGCAACTTGGACCTGACAAGAAAATTTATATTCCTGAAGGAAATGGAAAATATTTACATGCAATAACGGCTCCAGATTCGGCAGGATTGAAATGCAACTATAAAAAAAATTTTTTATACCTTAAAGGACAAGAAACTGAAACTGCTTCCACGCCTAACATGATACAGTCGTTTTTTTATAAAAAAACCTTTGACCTAAGACAGACTTGTACGCGTGATACCGTGTTTTTTGCTGTTTCTGATACTTTTTATCTCGATTCGGCTAAGTGGGATTTTGGCGATACTGCTTCAGGTTCGCTTAATTTCTCAAGGCAGACTTCAGGACTTTATCATGTTTATAAAAAAGCAGGTTTTTATACCGCCAAACTCATAAGTTTTTACAAAGAATTCTCTGATACAATTTTTGAAACATTTTATCTCAATACTTCTCAACCTTACTTAGGCAAAGATACCGCCATGTGCAAGGGCGGTAGGCTTACAATTGTATCGCCTCCAAATTACACTTCGTATCTGTGGAACGGAAGTTATAAAGTAAAAAATCTCACCATTAACCAAGCCGGTACCTACCGCCTCACAACGGTAGATTATGACGGTTGTGTTAGTTCAGATACAATAGTTGTAAAAAGTGCAGAAACAAAAGCAATGTTTATAGTTTCAGATACCTCACTTTGCCTCAAATCAAATTCCTTTGTTTTTAAAGATAAATCTGTTTTCAATAATGACAAATATTTAAAATCATCGTGGAATTTGGGCGATAATACCTTTTCTACAGATAGCGTAATTTCTAAGTACTACGCAAATTCGGGTGTTTTTATAGTAAAACTAATTACCCAAAGCAAACTCGGTTGTATTGACTCTGCAAGTAGAGAAATTAGGGTTTTGCCACAAAATAAAATTAGTTTTACAGTGAATGACAGTATTCAATGTTTAAACAAAAACTGTTTTGATTTTCTCAATACATCACCAGATACTACGGTTATTACAAGTATTTGGGATTTGGGCGAACAATCACTTACCAAAAACACAAACAGCATTCTGGGTAAAACATACTCAAAAGACAGTACTTACACTATAAAACTTTTCACCCAAACCTTAGACGGCTGCAAAGACACAGCCAAAAAACAGATTGTTGTTCTCCCCGCCCCCAAAGCAGATTTTACTTGGGGGATAGCTTGCAGTAAGACAAAAACAGATTTTACGTTCACCGGTAAAAAACTTACAAATTCTACCTTTGAATGGAATTTTGATAACGAAAGTAAAGCCTATACCGAATATGCTTCTTACATGTTCTCAACAGCTGGAAACAAAGCAGTAAAACTCGTGGTAAAAGCCGATAATTCTTGCAACGATACAATAGTAAAGAATGTAGAAATTAAAAAACAAGCTCTTGCTGATTTTACTGTTGCAGATATATGCCAAAGCGATTCGGCAGTATTTGTAAATAAATCAGTAGATGCTGATGAATTTCTGTGGAAGTTTGGAGATGGTCTCGCCTCAGGCGATACAAGTCCGATACATAAATATTCAATTACTCAAACTACTACATTTTTGGTAACTTTAGTTGCAAAATCAGGTTGTGCAGATTCGGTAGTAAACCCTGTAACTGTAAGTCAAAACCCTAATTCAGCTTTTTCTTATAATCAAACAGGTGATAAGCTCAACTTGAAAGCAACTTCAGGCTATAGCAGTTATAAATGGAAATTTAACAATAATGACAGCATTACCGTAACTGCCGAAAACTACGTCCACCAACTAAAAAACTGGCAACCTATAAAAGTTTGCTTGCAAATTACCGATGTAAACACTTGCAACAGCCAAACCTGTATAACCGTTCCTCTGGATATAAAACAAACATTCAAACAACAAACATTCAAAATTTACCCCAACCCAAACAACGGCACTTTCTCCATAGAAACCCAAAACTCAGCTGATTTAGAAGTGCAGATTTTTGATATAT
>JADLGN010000022.1 GCA_020849295.1 Bacteroidia bacterium | reverse complement strand
TCATTCAAAAATTGTTTCCAATTCTTTACTTTATCAATTAGTTTTCTCATTTCGTTTTCTATAATTTTTACTTTATAAATAAAAAAAATAAATTTTCCATTTTTAAAACGTTTTACAAGCCCTGCACCTAACAAGGTATTGCCAAAAGCAGGGCTTCATCGGTTAATAATTAATTTTTTTTATAATATTTCCATTGCATTTTCAATGCCATAATACAATTTATAGAAATCCAATACAGTTTGCGGAGTTTCGGCAATAAATTGCACAAAGCAATCCTCGCTTTCTTGTTCAAGGTAAATTTTTGTGTTCAGTTTTTTACCTATTTCCGAAAGAATTTCTAAGGTTTCTGGATCACAAGCTGCTGTTATAATGGTCACCTGCGCAGGAAAAATACTTTTGAAAAGGTTTACAGCACTATAAATTCTCGGCGCTTTATTACCTTTATTCTCGGCTAGCCCAAAGTAATAGTATTTGTCTTTGATGCCTTCGGTTGGCGAACTGTAATCGGCATTTAAATTAATATTAGCAGTTGTGGCAAAAATTACTGGCGTTTTTGTTAGTACATTAGCAACATTTCCATAATAAAAATTAACTGGCAATTTGTTAATATCAATTTCGCCGATAGGGTGAGCAATTACTTCTAGGTCTATTATGGGTATTTTAGCTTCAAACACAGTTTTATTGTACAAGAGCCAAAAGCCGCATAAAAGGATAATACAAAAAGTAATAAAAAAGCTAGGAAAGCCGATAAAACTACTTGAATGATTCTTTGTCATGGGAATTTTATTTTTTTTAATTTAATGAAAAGTTAGAAAGTATTTGTGATGTGCCTTCTCCCCAGAGTATTGCACCGAACATTTCTACTCTTGTTGTTTTTTTTATTGTTGTAATAAAGACGCAGGTTAATGTTTCAAAGTTGTATAAAAGGTCAAATTCGTGTACTTGATATGCACAAATTGCATCTTTTAAATCGTCATCATTGTCAAATTCACCCACAATATCGTATAAATGCGGCGATAAGTGAGGAAGATTGTCAAGTAAATTTTTTTTTGTTACATCATTTTTGAGCACGACTTCTTCTTTAAGTCTGTAAACTACAAATTTCTTTTTCATTGTTTTGGTGTAATTAAAGTTAAGAAAAATTGGTTAAATTTGGTTTTATAGCATTTAATTTAAAGTAGTGGTATTTCTGAAGGTTTCAGAAGATAGCCGCCCCGCGTTGCCGTGAAATTGTAAAAAACGTACAATAGCGAATTAACGCCAAAGGAGTTAAACAAGGTATTATCGAAGCATCGTGGGCGGCGTATTTATATTCTAATACTAATGCTGGCAATTTTGCCTACATTCGTGTTATTTGGTATAATGGCGATTTAAAAACCAGCAAAGTCAGGATTTTCTTCCATATCTACAGTTGCACAAATAAAGTGAGTTGGGTTTACTGTCCAATATTTGTTTTGTGCCTGACTTGCTGATTCTGCCATTATTTCAATCCATACAGGAGTTGATGTTATTTTTGGTTAAGAGGGTGTTTTGAAATACCGCCAGCAAAGATTAAAGCAGAGCGTTTAAATATTTTTTCTGCTAAAGTTTCTAAAATTTTTATATCGTGGTGGTCAATTTGTGATTTTAGTGCATACAATATAACTCTGTCAGGGAAAATACTTATTTTTCCCATAGCTATACTTTTGACCGGTTCTCCCGGTATTTGCACAATGTCTGAAAAAAGGCCGTGATTTTCTGTATAAAGCATCAGCACATCATAAGCAAAGTGGTAAGTTTGTGTTCTTTCATTAACGAAAGCATAAAACGGCACATTGGCTTCGGTTGAGAAATTGCCAATAAAGATTGAAGGCAACTTATCTAAGTTTTGATATAATTTTTTAACAAAGGGAAGATTGTACTTCAATTTCCTAAGTTCATCGTTACTCATTGGTTTATGTATTGGGTTTTGGTTAATAATTAATTAGAAAAAAATGGGGTATTTCTGCCCCCGTTATTTTCATTATTCTGGTTTGTTGGTATTTTTAGGTTGAACAATATATTTTTCGTAGTATTCTATAACGCACGGTAATACAGGCAGCCAGTGTATTAATGCTATGTAAAATATAAACCATTGGAGGTTTCCTATGCATTCTATGTAGCTGTAGTGGTTGCCATCAGGACTGTAAAACAGACATCCAATGGTACTTAATAAAAAGTAGAAAAACATTGTTAAAGCAATGTAGAATAAAATTAAACCTAAATTTCTCATGGTTAATATTATTGTTTGGTTGATGGGTAAAATTGAAAAAAAAATAAAAAAAAATGGGGCATTTCTGCCCCTGTTATAATTGGGTTGGGCGGGATGATTTTTATCAAAATTATAACACCATTGATTTAATCGAATTGGCATTAAAAATTAAATTAGTAATGGTATTGAAAACATCGTCAGATAGCTCTTCTACAATTATTGCAGGAAAAGAATAAACGTTTTTGCAAAACAATTTTTCAACAACACTTATTGTAATTTCATTATCGTATTGCTTGTATTCTTTGTCATGCACAAAGAATAGGCTGCTAATCAAAATAATGTAATCCCATGTAGCCATGAAATATCCACCACGAATATCTGAATATGAAGTTTGATTGTTTTTAAATGCCATCATTAAGTTAATGTGATAAGGCATGTCCGACTCTTTATTAATTATTTCTAAAAGATCGTACCAAAGCTCATATTTTCCAGTAGAATTGTTTTTTGCAACAAGAAATAATTTCGGAACACGAAATTCCTGAAACATAAAAACTTCATATGGAAGAGCACTGAAAAAATTGTTTTTGTAGATATGCTTAGAAATTTTCCTTAAATTTTCCCTGCCTTCGTTGTGCGTATCTAACCCCATATAATAGGTTTTTTTGGGGTTATCGTATTTGTAGTCCTCATAATTACTATGCGATTGTATTACTTGGCCTACTATTTTATCATTGGTATCTAATATCTCTATATTAACAAAGTTTTCTATATAAAGAACTGCTTCCAAGTTTCTTAATGCACTACATGCAGATAGGGTTCTTGTGCAACTAATAATCTTTTTGCAGATTTCATCAAAACTTACTCCATCGCGAAATGGGATTAAAACATCACTCATAAAGTTAAAATACCCACCACACCAAAATTCATCGATTTCTTTACACTTAAAAATTTCTTTGCAAAGTATTGAATCTAGGGCAATAAGACTAGGATTTATTGATCCCAAAAACCGTGTTTTTTTGTACTGGAAATCTTTTTTCAGTTGTATGGTTAATTTATTCATGGTTTTTATAGGGCTAAGTTAAAAAAAATTGGGCGGTTTCCTGCCGCCCAATCCATAGGTTAGTTTTCGTGCTTCTTGTCGCAGTGCGTCAAACGGTGGGGTAATTGAAAGCAATAAAAAGATATATACCTTGCGGTATATATCTTATTTTATGTTATGCGAGATCCATCGATTTAAACGGGATGTAAATTCGAGCCGTTGGTTGCTCTTGACTGCCTTTAATAATAAACTTGCATTCCTTTGCGCTTCCGTTTGCTTTTTTTGCGGCTAAAAATTCCACGTTGTCTTCAAATTTTATATCTATTTTACCGGCTTCCTTAAATTTCGGAACATCGGACATCAATATTTTTGCAATTTCCACCATCTCGCCGCTTATTTTAATACTAAAAACGATATTTGCACCATCGTTTGTAGCATCCATGTAAACAGCGCCCGGAATTTTTTTCCCGTTTGTTTGTGTTAATACACATAGATTTATATTAACTTGCCCCGTATCGTCAGTCTTGTAATATTTCGCGTTTAAATTCACGCTAATATGAGACACGGTTACAATTTCGAGCCCTTTCGAGCTTTTGTTTTTTGTAGCACTTAACATTCCTTCAATGCCAAAACCAGCATTATCATCATCGCCGCTCAACAGCGCGCCCGATTGGCTTACTTTGTTAATAGCATCTAAAAGAAAATTTTTTCGCGCG
>JADLGN010000021.1 GCA_020849295.1 Bacteroidia bacterium | reverse complement strand
GAGGTCTATTTCGTAACGGATGCAATTGGTTGGTCATCAGGTGTTTATATGCCATCTTGATTTTACCTTGATTTTTTCAAGACCTTTTCAAGTGGGTGAGGATTTGTTTTTGTATGTTTGCTGAAAATTCCAAAAACATGAAACACAAACACGGGGGGAAAAGAACTAACGCAGGGAGAAAAAAAATTGATAACCCTAAAATAAACCTAACTCTATATATCGATAAATATACTGTGGAGGTAAATGGTGGTATGGAACTATGTAAACAAAAAATATATTCGTTCCTGAAACAGCAAAAACTAAATACATTCAATCTAAATGACAACCCTAAAACTGATAAATACAATGAAATAATTAACTCACATAAATGGTTGGAGCAAGTCGCTATGAAAAAAAATATTCCTATTGATAAATTAAATGTTTATATAAAATACTTTCTGGACAAAGAATCTTTAAAAAGCGATTTTGATAAAATAAGTTTGAACGAACTAAAAAACCATTTTATAAATTGGATTACTATTCAACTAAATAAAGTATTAACAGAAAAAAAAGAAATACCACAACATGAACGAATCTATACAACGGATTGATTTGCCGTACGAAAATTTAATTCAAAATTTTATTTGGTATGCTGATAAATGCCTCGAAGGAGGATTTATAGATAATGGAAACCCCCTACTTTTAAAAGACATTATAAAAGCATTTGAGGACAAACAAAGTATTTGGATTTGTGGAAGTAATGGTACCGGTAAAAGCATGATTTTTGAAATACTAAAACGTATCGTCCATCCACAGAGTGAACTAAGATTTAGAAACAGGAATGTACTCGATACTGTACTCGATTTTAATTTAAGAGGACATGAATGTTTTAGAGATGACGATAAATTGAACGTATTATACGACGACTTAGGCACAGAGGATATTGGTTATAGATATGGCGAAAAGGTCGAAGTCTTTGAAAAGCTATTGCAATTCCGGTACGATAAATGGCGGAATGAAGGGTTAAGAACTTTTATAACTACGAACCTTACTTTTGACGAAATAATGAAAAGATATGGAAGCAGATGCCGCGATAGAATAAGAGAACAATTTGTACAAATAATATTGACCGGCGAAAGTAAACGGCGACTAAAAAACTTCAAAGGGTTTCCGAGTATTAATCATAAAACCATTTTAAGCAAAGAAGATGCTGAATGGAAAAAAAATTATCAGGCACATAAATTAAAGTGCATGAATAACAAACAGGTTATTCCAAATTCAAAAACACTCGGACAAAAATTAAGAGAATCTTTGGATAGTTTAATCGTAATGAATAACAAAACTTAATTCATTATTCATTTTCTCTGATTGATATTTTCCCACTGTCTTTGTTGAATAGAAGTAGATATTCAGCCCCTTCCTCATCTTCAAAAAGATAAGTTTCTTTATCTTCCTCAATATCTCCTATGGACAAATCTGCCTGTAAATAATCTCCTTCGACTAATAAATATAAATCGACTTCCGGTTCGCCTTCGGGCGTTTCTCCATTACGATGGAAAAAACGATAGTCCCCAAATTTATATTCAATGAAATTGTTATCAATATAATCTTTTCGCTCATTCTCCCAATCTAATCCGCCAAGTACATTACGTTTCTCTTCTTCTGCTTTCGCTTTAGCCTCTGCCTCTGCTTTCGCTTTAGCCTCTTGCTCTGCTTTCGCTTTAGCCTCTTGCTCTTTAGTATTTGTAATTACATCATTGTTTGAAGTAGTAACAGATGCAGCATTTATCAATAAATTCACAATCTCAAAAAGCTGTGAGTGTGATATTTCTTTATCATAATCCTGCACAAATGGACAATAAATATCTGAAATGAAAAATTCTTTATTTGTCAATTTGTCAATAAACGTAACTGTAACAGTTGTTTTTGAATCAAGTTTTATTTTACTATCAGATTTTCCCTTCATCATTTGTAATATGCTATACCCTTTAATTTCATCTGCATAAACAACCGGAATGTTAATAAATAACTTTTCAATGCCTATATCAGTTATATTGCCATTTACAACTAAGAATAGTTTATTTTTTCCGGTAATGTTAATAAAATCTGATTTGTTTACCGGAGAAAATCGATATATCCATTCTCTTAGGTATTCTTTTTTTAGGTCTTTTTTTTCTGTTTGTACTTGTTCCATGTTAGTATTATTATTGATTAATAAATGTATTTATTTTTTTGTCGATAGCTGATTTTTTAATTCTTCTATGATGTTTTTAATATCTTCTTCTGTTAAATGCCTATCCCAAGCATCTTGTAAAGTTTTACTATTGTTTAATACTTCTTCGCCTATTATATAAGCATACATATATGCAAATCTGATCCGTATTTGTTAACACCAACGCCTTCTGAAAGGTTGTTAATTCCATATTGTATTATGGCATCTTTTGCCGTTATTTCGTTTATCACTCCACCCTCTGCAAGTTTTTGTCTTGGTGCTATATCCGACCTGTTAGGTCTGTTTTCGTAATATGTTTTACCGCCTTTACTTGTTCCATATTGATTTTTCCATCCTCTTTTTGAAATCCTTTTACCGGGCTTTAAAGCTCTGATATTTTTATCCTTAGCAATATCCGATTTATCCCGACATCTGTTAAAGGAACGTATTTTTTTTGCCGTTGTTTTAAAACTTTTGGCTTTACTTTTACCTCTTTTTGTGGATTTTATAACTTTAAAATGTTTTAACTTCTTATCGGACTTCTTAAAACTTTTAGCCTTTTTTTTATTTAAACTTTTTATTTTTTCTTTTAGATCGGCTATTTCTGATTTGGCAAATTTTTTCTCGTCAGCCGGTACAGAGCTATCGTCTAATAACATTTCATACTCGGCAATTTCAGCCTCTATGGAAGCAATTTTTTTTTCGTTTATCACTCCACCCTCTGCAAGTTTTTGTCGTGGAGCTATATCCGACCTGTTAGGTCTGTTTTCATAATACACATTACCTTCTTCTGAAATCCTTTTTCCAGGCTTTAAAGCTCTGAAATTTTTATCCTTAACAATATCTTCTTTATCCCTGCTTCTGTTAAAGGAACGTATTTTTTTTTCGTTTGACATGATTTATTTATTTTTTTGTTTGTACTAATTTATATTTAATTTGTGCATCCACAAGATTCGCCTATCATTCCTCCAAACTCCATTTTAACTTTAAGCATCTTTTCTAAAATCTTTATCCTTGTTTTTATCTTTGGTGATGGATTTTTTCCATGTACCTTTTTAAGAAGTTTCAATCTCAATTCAAGCGTTTTTTTATCAGCCTCATTTTTCTGCTTACTTTCAGTTTCTTTTTTCTCGTTAATAGTTTCAATCTTTTTTAAAATCTCTTTTGTTTCATTCAGCACGTTATTCATTTCTTGCTTTTGTATATGTACCGGATTGATACAGGAAACATCCTCTATGTCTGTGGTGGCAACACATTCAGAAGTAGCATCAAAATACATTGTACCTTTAAATACTTCGTAAGTAGATATAGGCATAACAAGAACAAAATCAGTTTTTAGTTTTTTAACATTTCTTAATTCACCTTTGTTACACATTAATATTCCTCTTGCTGCGTGTGAATAACCAATATCGATTTGCTCATAGCCTAATTTATACATTGCTTTTGCTGCTGTTAATAAATAGGTAACATTAAAAGCTATAAATAAATCGTTATCAAATTTTATAAAAGCAGGTTTTGTAAAAGAATTAAAATATTCAATATCAATAACTGTTTTAAGATAAGTTATCAGGCTTTCAGTATGTATCGAAACAAAATTTTCATGGTCTGAAATTGCAAATTCATAATTAGGATATTTATGTTCTACTATTACATCATTATTATTGATTTCTAAGCAATTCTTTTCAATGCAATATATTTTTTCCTCCCTTTTGTCATCAGGTTGATATAAAAATAATAATTTATGAGCATCAGTAGCAATTATTCCTTTTTTATCAAAACGAACTCCGGTTATAGAAGGTCTAACCAAATCATGCGAAATAAAATCTTTTGCCAATTCATACAATCCTTTATCGGTGTGTACCGGTTTGTATGATACTTTTTTAGGCATTTTATGATTTTTAAAATCTTCGGGAATTAACGACCAGATGTTAGTTTTTAAATTATTTATAAACTCGTTTGAGTTATCCGAATTTTCTGAAGTATCAAGATAGGCATACCTCATCATTATTGAATACCTTTTTGGAATATCTTTTTGAAATTCCAAAAATTCAGTAAGTTCTTTTGGATTTACAGATACAACATCTGTCCAATAATCTGAAATTAAATTATCGAGTTTTTGTTCAATTTCACGAAGTTTATGTTTTGTAAGAAGATGCCGATTTTCTTTTGAAACTTCTTGCAAAAGTTTTGTTATGGATTCCTGTATCTCTTTTTTTAATGCGTCTGTATTTTCTTTTGTTTCAACATCTTCAACCTTTTCTATTTCGGCTCCCTTAGCAAAATCAACCCCATTCCCATCAATAGCATTGATAGCACTTGCTATCTGTATAGGCGTTCCGGTAACAGTATATGTATCTTCGTCTTTCATTGACGTAGCATTTATTACTGTTTCGTCTTTCTCTACCTCTATCGGTGTATCAGTTTCTTTTATGATTGCCGGAACCCCCCCATCTTCATGCGTATTTCCCTCTACTATTCCTCCTTTAGTTCCGTCGTTTGTATTGATTTCGGAAGGTATTATATTTTCACTTTCAATTATAGCATCTTCCTCATTATTATTTATAATCTCACTCGCTAAAGAGGTCAAGTCATTATCACTCCATTTTTTAAAACCGCTCTCTGTTGTATATGTATCAGCCGGATTATTTTCCCCAGGCACCCACTCAATGTTCAAATCAATATTGTATTTTTTTGCAAGCCGAGTTAATTCATACCCTTTTTGTCCGGCATGATCCTGATATAATAACCATTGTGCATCAACAAATAAATTTAATCGGATAACTTCCTCATTTATTGCTTCTTTTATCTTTGAAGCAAGCCAAACAGCTTTTTTGGCGGCAGCTAACTCACCGCTACTTTGTTCGCCATCATAATCTGAATCACTGTCAAAAAATTTTCCATACCATAAAACATCTCCATCTTCGTCTGTTATGGCAAATCTGTCTTTTGAAGCCTTTGCATCTGAATATAAAGTAACTTCATATTTTAGTTTCGATTTGATTTCATTTTCTCGCTCTTTATGTATTCCCTCTTTTATTGAATCATAATCAATGCCTATTTCATTCAAAGCTATTTTAAATTTAGGGAACGCCGATCTATTATCCATCTCGTTTTCCTTTGCCCATCGGTATAACTCACCATGAGTTTTCATAGCCTTTAAAATATCTTGGTGTTCAATAACTTTATCTTTTATTGTTCCACCTTTTTTATATATTTCGATTTCCATTTTCGTTTTTTTAAACAGTAGATATGTTTTTTCCTGACTTTAAATCAGAAAAAAATTGTAGAAAATAATCGTAGTTTTTTTGGTCATAAATAGGATGCCCGACTTTTATATTAACTAAATCGTGAAAAAACACCATGAATTTTTCTGCAAATGTTTTACAGCCCGAGCATGGTATATCACCCGCTAATGTATGAAATGCCTCCCAATATGATTTTCCAAAAACCGATGGATCGGGATTCGTAGATAGATTAAAACATAAGCGCTTTGTATCTTTATCTTTAAATTTTTCATACAGAAAAACTAAAATGGCAATGACAGCAATAAATGGTATTACTATTTTTTTATTCATTTTTGTGGAATTAAAGATTCTTGTTGCAACTGCTTCTCCTTTTCGTCTTTTTTTATGTTGGAATAAATAACTCCAAAAACAACGCCGGCTCCAACAATTCCGGCTAACCATTTTAACTTTGTTTGAAAATCTCCTTTTATTGATACAATGATAATGCCTATAATAATCCAATAGAAAAAATTATAAGTATAATAAACAATGGCGGATTTGTCCCAATATTGCTTTGGAGTAATCGTTCCGTTGAAATATTCGTCCCGAAGCGTCCTTTGTTTAGAAAAAACAAAAGCGTCTGCAATAGTTGGTATTATATCACTCAATGCAAGACCTAAAATGAATATGTATAATGTAGCAGGAGTTTTTATGTTTTCTCCAAATGATTTAATGTAACTACCCGATTCCATTTATTTAATATCTTTTAGGTATAAACTCATTTTATGAGGTGCTGTTTTGTTACCTCCAAAATAGGGATAGAGTTTGAATCCCCATTTTTTGCACTCTTTAAAATCAAATTTAAATTCAGCATTGATAGTCTTTTCGTCATCCTTTACATAGATAAAAAACTTATTAAGTACTCTATCAAAAGAAAGTACACAATGACAAATTACTTTCGTTTTTACTTCGCAAATATAAGCAATATTTCTTTTTGAATTATTATAGTAGTAGGCATGGAGTTGTATATTGCCATTTTTCTTTTCGCAATTCCATCCTATGCGGATAGAGTTATTGTGATGGTTAATGCCAAATCCTAACCCATACAATTTATTAACATCTCTGTTATCGTCATCCTTCAAATCGTAAATGCAATTATTTGAAAAACAAAAGTTAAAATCTAAGCTATTAACATTTTTATGAAACGAAGGAAAAATATGTGAAATATGTAATCCTTCGGGGATGCAATATTTGTCCATTCACAAGTAATCTTCGGTTACGATTTTTATTTTTAATCCCGACCCCCAAAAATTGCGGAAGCGTTCAACCTCGCCCATATCTAATTCTATGCCGTTTTTAATCCTGAATAGGTAAATTTCAAAACAAAATTCTTTATTGTTACGATCAACCTTTAAACACATTTTCGGGAATGAATAATCTACCAACAATTTTATTGCCGAAATGGTAAGGCTCCTATATTGATTAATGCGCCGGTTTTTACTGTATTTAAGCTCTAACGAAGGATTAGTTAACGGAATCATTTAATTGAAAATTTTACAAATTTAAATAAATTTTGTTAATGCCTACAAAGTATATTTTTTTTAAAGAAAATCACGTCTTTTAACAGGATATTCATACATTTGTTAAAAATTATTTTATTTAATAAATTTTTAATTATTATGGATTCATTAGAAAATGTTATTAATACAATCGGGCAGAATATAGAATTTAATAAAATTCAATCCGTTGAAAATGCTGCCGAAAAAATACCCACTACAAAAACATTTGATATAGACAATATTCAGCAGGAAGAAAATAAAATTAAAATAGATTTGTTTCAGTCCGATATTGACGTGGCTCATATAGCAGCAAAAACACCCGATGCAAAATCTGATTCCGAAGTAAATAATGCAAACTATTTAAATCCATCTCAACAGACATCATTTAATGCGGATAGTACAAGTCATTCATTTGGGACGCAGATTAAAACAAGAGAACAATTAAGGAGCGGCATCCGTGCGTTTTTATACGTAACTGATTATATAATATCATTTGCAGCAATGAAAATTGCAAAAGATACTAAGCAGTCGAGTTATACGCCCGACAAAGATTCCCGAAAAATGCTCGAAGATGTTTTAGTTGAATATTTTTATGGTAAACAAACAGATATGCCATTATGGGCTACTTTACTGTTTGCCATCTTAGGTTCTTATGGAGTTATTTTATTCGGTGCTGTTCAAAAAAGGAAAAACGATAGTTCGGTTTCAAAAAATAAATTTCAAGATTCAATTATAACTCCTTTGAAGATAGCAACTGTTGATAATCTTAAAGTCCCTGAAATTCCTAAAACATTTAAAGAAGCCTCACAACCTGTTTACAAAGGTAGTTTTCAAAATCCCGACGCTAATATAACTGCCGAAAGCACAAAGGAGCTTTATGATTATGTTGCAAAGAATATCTACCCACTTTACAAGAGAAATAAAAATGGTAAAGTTATCAAAGTGAGATACAATTCTAAAGGTATTCCATTGCTTGCCGGTAAGCCTTCTAAAATCGCTAAGCTCAATTAATAATGTCGGGTCAAAGAAATAATTTTGTCATCCAAATGATTGGAGCTAACCACACAGGCAAGAGTGTTACCACACGTCGAATGATTGCTGAATGGAGGGCATCAAGACCTGAATTGTTATCCGATGGTTCAAGGAAATATAAAGTAGTTGCGTTCGATCCAAAGTTTCAGTTTAAAGGATTGGTTGACCAATATATTTATCCTGATAAAAATTGGGCTATTCACGTTTTTAAAAAAGTACGAAACTCATTAATTGTATTAGACGATTACAAATCGTTAATCCCGAATTATGTTGCAACACCAGGTATGTTCGACCTTTTTTCGTCGAGATGGCATTATAATCTCGACTTTATAATATCCTGCCATTCCCCTGGCCATGTAATAGATATGATTGTTGATTATATAACAGAGTATTATATATTCCATACTAAAACAAGCGAAGGGAAGTTTAAAGAGAAAATGCCTAACTCAAAAAAGCTGTTAGATATTTCAAAAATCATAAACAAATACACAGCAATATATGGATTAGGTAAACATCCTAATGATGCTAATTTTAATTCAGCACCAAACTTCGGGCAAAGATTTCCTTATATTGTTTTTAATACATTAAATCCCGACGATGCGCCGAAAGGCTATAACATGAAAAAAGAATTTTCAATATAAAAAAATGGATTACGATATTTTTGATATGGAACCCGAAAAAAATCCTTTGGAAAATAAAAAATCATTTTCTAAAATGAATTATTTTTTTAAAGGAATGAACATCTTTGCTAAGTACAAAGATTATATTAGTTATTTTATAATTGTCCTTTTGTCTTTTTTATCATTAGGAATTTATTTCGCAATACTAAATCCTATACTATTCATTTCTTTAACTGCTGCATTAATCTTAATAAATAAAGTTTACATCTCACTAAAAAAAACCAAACATGGAAAATCTTGAAATAAAAAACTTGGAAGATAAAATTCAACAATCGTTAATGGCAAATGGACTATTAACTGCATTTCCTCAATTAATCGATTTGTACCCAAAAATTATTTCATTGATAGAAATATTTGATACGGAAATCGATAAATATTTGGACGAACAAAATAAAATAATAGTCATTGCAAAAAAGAATGGTAAAACAAGAGCAATTATTTTAGATGGCACAAAAGAATTTACATTGACTAATGAAATGAAAATAAATGCTACCCATTCGCCCGTAATTTCAAACTACAATAAGAATGACATAAAAGAAAAAATACTCAATAGCACCGTATTAAATATATTAAAAACAAAATACGAAAATCAAAACACACAAGAATAACTCCATGTAAAAAATAAATGTATTTAGCAAATTTTATAGCATAAATTTTAAATATATTTAATCATATCATATATTTTTTATATCGGTTGTTTTTTTATAGAATTTTGTTTTCATATTCTATTATCGAATAGAAAATAATTTTTAACAACTAAAAAAAAATATTATGCCATCAATTCAAGACATTCAGCGTTTAGCGCAAATGGGTGCAGTAGTCGGATCTTCATCTCCTGCTCCTACCCAAACAGTTACAATCGTTAATCCTGATTCAGGAAATGCAGACGGTTGTTTGCCCTGTCAAGATACAGGTTGCACAGTTGCTCCAACAGTATCTACCCCATTTGATATGGGAAAATTCGGAAATACAAATGGAGGTAAGATTAGATTTACAGTAACTAATGGATATACACAAACAGTCCATTTTACTTTGATGTCAAGGTTAGAGGACGGTCAAAATACTATCATTGCTCCAAATGGTGAGCTTGGTGGTGCTAATGCAGCCGATGCTTCTATTGCAGGATTGGTTGTTAATGGAGTTTCCGGTTCTGATGCGTGGAAGCAATTATTGCTAAGCGTAACAGGTGGTGCAGCCGTATCAGCCGTTACGTTACAAGCAAATACAGCACAAGGCACAGGAACTGCAAATTCTGATTTCGTTAATCAAAATTTGACTATATTCCACAGACCATTTGACCCAAAAAACAATTTGATTACCGATACAAGTTACGAACCGTTCTGTGATTATTGTACTACCAATAACAATAGTACAACTGTAACTCACAGATACTCGGTAAATGCCGGTATTACATGGAGGGACGGAATTGATGTAACAGTTCCTGCCGGAGCTTCAAATGTAATTATTGAGTTTTGTTTCGGAATAATCGGACTTCCAAACGCACTTGCATCAACAGTAGATGCACAAATGGATTAATAATTTTTGAAAATCCAATATGTGTAACTGCGGAGCAAATAAAAAATCATTTAGGCAATCTGTAATTCAGGTGGGGACTATCCTTCCCCATCTGAAATACATTCATTGTGCATACCAAGACCAATTTGAAATGCTATTTGGTAAGTTAGGAATAAATGCAAATGAAAGTAATTTGCCGCTTTTAGCAGCCTTGTACGAATCCGGTGGAGATAAAAGAGGCGACTTAAAGATAAATGGTAATCCTTATTCATTCAGCATCGAAGATATTTTATCACAAATTGATACTTCAAAGCCATCAAAAAATAATTGCAATATATGATTGATTCGATGCCAAAATGTTTTTGGGTTATGTTAGGTGTTATTATGATTGTATCAATAACCTTGATAATAATTTTTAACAGCAAAAAAGTTCCGTCGCAAATGACCTATGCTCCAAATGAAAATTTACCGGACAAAAAAGATGTGTTTGATGTATTTTCAGACATGATTAATTCACTTAAAAAAACTTAAAAAAATGAATCCGACTTTAAAATGGGTGCTTATAATAGCTGTGGTAGCTATAATTGGATATTTTGGTTATAAATATTTTTTTAAAACAACCTCAAGCTCGAATTTAAATTCCAGCCCTAAAAATCCAAATTCAAATACACCACAAAACAATTCAGGGCAACCTGCATAAAAAAAAAGTAGTAATAACAATTTAAAACGTAAATAAAATGAATAAATCAACTTGGACATGGATAATTGCCATCGTATTAGTAGTAGCTGCTTATTATGCCGGCAAAACATCATTTTGGGGAATGTTAAATAAATAAAAATGGCTGATGAGGTTATAACAGCCAACAGTTACCCTGATTATAATAGCATTGGACTTGGAAGCTCATGGAGCTGTTCCGATTGGATAACATGGCATAAATTACTAAAAGATGCCATAGGTAAAGACCGAGCCGATTCGTTATGGGTTAAGGCATGGGAAGGTCAAAGCTCTTTTGCTAACAATTATAATTGGTGCAAGTACGATAGTACATGGAACGACTATGTAAAATCGGAAAAATTAAGTGTTACTAATTTGATTAGTGATGCAGTTGTTGGAGGTAAGAAGATAGGAGAAAATGTACTTGGCGGCGTAGTAAATGCGAGTAATATTTTCAAATGGGCATTACCTATTTTGATTTTAGCAGCTATATTATTTGTGATTTTTTATTTTGTTAAAAAATATAAATTGATTTCTGTATGAGTAAAAATAAAAAGTCATTGTTTATCATTGCTATACTATTGTTTATAGTAATTCTTGTTTTTATCAAATCCAAAAAACAGGTTGGTGGAACGAAGCAATCTGAAGATAAACCAAAAGTAGCAGGCGAAATAATCAATTATGATACTTCCGATGCTTCAAAAGCGGGTGTAGATATATCGGTTGCGCCATCTACCATTGAAAATAGCACATTTAAAATTGGTGATGAAATTTACGCCGGACAAAATATACTAAATGCCTATACCTCATGTGATTTTGCAAGCAATGGAATTTACCATACCTTTAATAAAGGAGATTTTATTGGAACCTATCTTAGAAATAGCGGGCAGTGTATAGTCGTTGATACACCTGTATATATAAGAGTTAATCTTATCTTCACAACCATTTCGCAAAAAATAGGCACTAAAGAAGTGTATCTATTCAGGACGGCAAATATCTATTCAAAAAACAAGTCCTTATGAGTAACCAAAAAAAATATACAATAGCCATACTTGTAGTAGTAATACTACTCGTTATTTTTTTGCTCTACTATTTTAAGAAAAAAAAAGAAACCTGCCCTAATGGCGGATCTATCCCAAGTGATGGGGATTGTAAAATTCCGGAAGGTCTAATTATACCTGCTGATTCAAATGGATGCAATAAACCATATTCTTACATAAATAATCATTTTCCATTGGAATTAGGAATGAAAGGGAATTTGGTAAAGTCATTGCAAACCGAGCTAAATAAAAAGGCAATACAAAAAATTTCAGTTGATGGATTTTTTGGTTGTTTAACATTAGCAGAGATAAAAAAGCAATTAAATTTAGCGACAATAGATGCCGAGCAATTCAATGATTTTGTTAATAAAAAATCGGATAAAAATATTGAACAAAACGAATTAGTTGAATTGTAATAAAACAAATATGTATTTCAAATCAAAATCGACAATACAAACAGTTAGTGCATCAAAAGATGTTTTTGATAACCAATATAAAATAGATATTTTGAATACTATTTTGGCAAATTGTGGAAGGGGTATTTTTAAAAATTGTTCTTTGAAATTCATACACTCGATAGAAAAACAACTTTCAGAGGAAATATCGAAAGCCAAGAAAAGAAATGCTATCTCGGAATGATTATATAACCCTCTATAAGTCTTTAGCAATAAAGGCTACGCAAAACACAGGACTATTCCCGTCTGTTATGCTTGCACAAGCTATTGTAGAAAGCAATAATGGCAATAGCTTGTTAGCAAGCAAGTACAATAATCATTTCGGTATCAAGGCATCTAAATCGTGGACAGGCAAGAAAGTCAACTTAAACACTCGTGAGGTTATAAACGGTTATAGTGTTTCGGAAGGAGATTATTTTAGAATTTACGATAGCGTAGAAGATAGCTATATAGATAGGGTTAATTTTTTAAAACAAAATCCGAGATATGTAAATGCAGGTGTTTTTAGTGCAAAAACTCCTTTACAGCAATTACAGGCATTACAATCAGCCGGCTATGCTACCGACCCTAACTATGCTGAAATTTTAAACTCTGTACTTGTTCGGGAAAATTTAGGGATTTTGGATTCGATAACATCCTATGCAAGTGCATACACAAAGAAATATCCATTTGTAGTTTTTTCAATAGTGATTTTAACAATAACTCTTATCGTTTTACTTTATAAAAAATATATTGCATGACAACAAAATCAAAATCTATTTGGGCAATCATTATAGGCATTGCATTAATAGCTATGTCAATTTATACTATAAATACATATAGTAAAAATTCAAGTGCGACTACATTCAGTAAAATAATGGTAGATATTTTTGCATTATTGTTTATACTTATGGGTTCGGGTGCAATTTGGATTTCAGTAAGTCAATTAAAATCTGCTCAATGAGAACGTTAATTATAACAGCTTTAATAATCGTTTTGTTTTTCTCCATCTACAAATGGAGTAGAAGCATTATTGATAAATTCGGCATTGACGTAAAATTTAAAAATGTAGATTTAAGAGGTATCTTATCCGAATCAAAATCTGCACAGGTAAATTTAACTGCGAGTATAGTAAACAAAAATAATTTTAAAATTCCTGTAAAAAACTTTCATATCAACATATTTCATAATAGTATTCTTGTTGCTCAAACATCTTCAAATGGGCAGGATTTTATAATACCTAAAAATGATAGCATCATTATAAATCATTCTTTGACTATGTTTATAAATGAGGCATCAAAAAATATTTTAATGAATATTGTTGCGAATAAGCCGACCGAATTTACTTATAAGATAAATGCTACGCTTTATGGATTTATTCCGGTAAGCTATACTGATAAATTCATTTATTAAAATGATAAACAATGGCAGATACAATATCATCGTTAACACAAAAAATAGGTGAGATAGACAATAAACTATCAACTTTAAATTACAATATAGAACAATCTATCGTAAGATTTAACTCATGGTCTGATTTGTGTTCAAGGCAAAAATGCGACACAAATGCCTATAATATTATAGCTCAATCTAAATCCGATATAGAATCTTATAAGTCGCAGATAGCAACTTTGCAAGCACAAAGAGCAACATACCAAAAAAGTTTGGATTCTTTAACAGAAATTGCAAAAAAGCAAATACCGGAAACACCACAAGAAAGGGAAGCTAAAACAAAAAAATATACTATTATAACAGTTGTTTCATTACTTATAGTAGGTTTCATAGTATGGTGGAAATTTTTTAAAAACAAAAACTAAAAAAATGGATAACATGATAACAGGCAGTGTTGTAGGTTCGGCATCAAGCTCAACCCAATCAAATACTCCAACACACAGTTTGCAACCTATTGGGTTCCGTAACGGAAAACAAACTTATAGACTAACCCCATTAGATATGCCTGTTTATGTAGGTAATAGTGGATGCGGGACAGGAAATTGTTTATATAGGGTTGGTAATCAATATGGATGCGCTCCATGTGGATCAACCCCAAGTGGTATAATTGAGGCTATAAAAAATCAATCATTTCAATTTAATCCCACTCCAAATGCTGCTTCAACAAGTAGTTCGGACGAGATTGGAAAAATATCAGACTTGGCATTAAATGGTTTTAATGCCGAAGGAGAATTTTTAAACCAGCCATCCGACGTTTTAATTAAGCCATCGGGGGTAGAAACATTAAACAAAAATGTTAATAATAATACATCCTATTTTGGTATAATATCATTAATTGTTGTGGTAGTAATAGTAACTTTGCTAATTGTAAAACGTAAATAAAATGAAAAAAACTTTAACATTCCCTCAAATTGCAGCAGCTTTTATAACTGCAAATAACCCATCTGCGGTAAAAAAAGCTATTGTGGATGCAGGCATTATTACTGACGAATCTAAAGTAGATTCATTGAGCGAAAAAGAACTTGCTCGAATTGTTTATGGAGTTTATTTGAAAAATGGAGCTAAAAACTATGCAATATTTTTGAAAAATATACCTCTAAATAGATCGGCAAATAATTGGACGACGGATGTAAATAAATTAAAAGCTATGCTTAACGATATGAATGGATTATTTCCTTCATACAACAAACAACAAGCTATGGCAGGAGTTCCAACAACATTATCTTTTGGAGATGTTTTTAACGATGTTTGGGATAAAATTGTTGGTGGAACAACTATCGAGAAACAACCGATAGTAACTCAAACAACATCGGCATCACCTATGACAATCGGACTAATTATAGGTGGAGTAGCTGTTTTAGGAATAATTGCATGGGTAGTAATAAAATCATAAAATCATAAAAAAATGAGTAAGACAAAAATATATCTTATAATCGGACTTTTTGTAATAGCCGGAATCATAGCTTTTGCCATTTACAAAGGTATTGGAGAAAGTAAAACTACTACTACTACTACTGACGGTGGCACATCTTCCAAAACAACTAATGGAATAGGTGATTTATTAGGAGATATTATTGCTTTTTTCTAAACAGATTCCAATGCCTATAAAACTATCTTCATTAGGTGAAATAGGTGTTCCTCGTTTGAATGAAATAATTGTATTCCGTTCAAATGCGGATGCTTTATTGTACTATAAACGTCCCGATAGTAAAATAGTCCCTATGAGTGATTTAGGGAAAAGCGGTCTTTATGATTTTAAAGAAACATTTGTCGTTAATGCCATAATAAACAAAACAGGCGAAAGTTCAATAATCCTTAATTTAGGCACATTTACGCCTAAATTGATGTTATTTCAGGAAGTAACAAAAGTCATAGGTGGTGGTGGTGGTTCTGCATCGAGTAGTGGTGGTGGTGGATCAGGAATTACAGGTTCGGGCACAACAAATTATTTAGCTAAGTTCACAAGTCCGTCTGCAATAGGTGATAGTAAAATATTTGACAACGGCACATCAGTTGCTATCGGCAATAATGCGCCAACAAGCTCAACAGCATTTGAAGTAAAGAGTACATCGGGGGCTATATTAATACCTCGAATGAGTACCATTCAGCGCAATGCTTTAGCTGCCATTGATGGAATGATACTTTATGATACAACTTTGCCCTCATTTATGGGCTTCGCTGCATCAACATGGTATAGCTTTGTCGGAACATCAACAACTAACACAGTAAATGTAATTCCAAAATTTGCAACCCAATCAACATTAATAGACGGCTCATGGGCATTTTCAGCAAATGATATTATACCTTTAACGGCTAATTCAAATATAGGTTCTGCGAGTAATTATGTTGGAACAATATTCTTAGGTTCTACATTGAGGTATGCTTCTAATTTGATATTCAGCGAGGCGGGTACCGAAAGAGGAAGATGGGATGGAGACAAATTTGGCATTGGAACAAACTCTCCATCTTCAAGACTGCATATTGTTGGCGCAGGAACAACATCGGCAACAACATCTTTAAAAATACAAAATAGCTCATTAGCAGATATGTTATCTGTGATAAATAATGGTGAGGTTAGGATTGGAACAGTAATAGGTAGCACATCCTCTCTAAATATAGGTTATTCAGGCGGACAAACATTAAAATTTTATTCTGCTTTTTCTTCAACACCATATACTATGGGTTTAGAGGGTAATTATGATTTTTGGATTAGGCAAAATAGTGGATTGCAGGGAAAAATAGCAATAGATTTTAGCGGCTCTACATCGTTAACGCTATATTCATCAGCAACGAATATAAAATTTTGGTCAAGTCATAACATTACTCATTTTTCAGGCGGATCTAATTATGCAGTTAATTTAGAGGGAGATACTTCTAATCAATTAACTAAAGGTAATTCTAATGTAATTATAAGTAAATATGCAGGAGGCGGTTTCTATACAAGAACTTACGATCCGATTTTATCAATATTTAACGGATCATTCTCGACACAATCCGTAGGTAATATAATCGGATTTAAAGCTTATTGGTACAGAAATGGATTTATAGGGATAGGTACAACGGTAAATGATGCAGAGGTAACAGCTCCATTGATTGGTTCATTGACTGTTAATCAAGGCACAAAAACAGGATATACAACAGATAATCAGTCGACTGCTTTGAAGTTAGAAACACCAGGTTCGTCAACAACTGTAACGTTTACAAATAACCCAAATAGTATGCCAGCCCAGGGTCTTACTGTTGGTACATTTATAACAGCAAATTCAATAAAAAGACGAATAATAAGTGTAGGCATAGGCGCTGTTACTGTTGATTCTGCCGTTGATTGGTCTGCTGGTTATACTTTTACTTACAGAAATCCATATCTATCATTTAGAGATGGTACAACATCTATAATGCACGTTGATCCGGATGGGTTATTTGGAATAGGCATAGATACACCCACAGCATTTTTGCATATAAAAGCAGGAACTTCATCTGTACCTCCTTCACGACTAACATCTGGTACACTATGTACAGGTGGTAATATACTCCCAGGAAATATAGAATTTTTAACAGACGATTATTTCTTAACAGGTACAACCGGAACAACTCGTAAAACAATATCAGATTTAGTTTATAGAGGCATTTCAGCAGCAAGAACACTTGATGGCTCTGATGAGCTTGTGGATTGTACGAGTGGTACTTTTGCAGTAACATTGCCTACTGCTGTTGGTTTTACAAAGCAATATATTATAAAAAATAGCGGTACTGGTGTAATAACATTAAATACAACAAGCTCACAGACAATAGATGGAAATGCAAGTGGAACGATTATATTAAACCAATATGATTCTAAAATACTTAGAAGTAATGGTAATAATTGGATTTTAGTTTAAAAAAATAATAAAATAATGACACCAATAACAACAAAAGATTTAGGACTTGATAAAGAAACAGGTCTAAATAAAGAGCTACAAGTATGGCAGTTATTAATTGATACAAAGAGCGAAAAGATAACCGTCGTTTATGATATTGTTTTGCTTTCGCCTACCGGATTAGTGGTTTCGGTTTTAGAAACAAAAACATACTATCGTTATAATTATAAAGGTGGAATTGATGGTGGCGGTAATAAAATAAACGATAATCTTATGTTTGATTATTATAGAAATTTGGATTTAGGAAAAGGAATTATATCTTTGATAGAAAAAACAATAGCCGACTATCCTAATGTTGAACAAATAAATTTATAACAATGAAACTAACAAACTTTGAATTGACAAATCATTTTGCCCCTGCCCTTCATCAATTAGCGAAGATAAAAACATCCCCGATAAATGCTTTTAAAATATCGAAGGCAATAAATGTTGTCAACGAAAATATTAGCGTGTTTAACAATGCGAGGTTGTCAATAATTGACAACTATTGTGAAAAGGACGAAGCCGGAAAATTTAAAGAAAACTCTGAAACAAAAGAGTACATTTTCAAATCAGACGACGAAAAGTTAAAATGTATCAATGAGATAAATGAGCTTTCAAATATTGAAATTGAATTAAACATTAATCCGGTAAAACTTAAAGATTTTAACGGCACAGAAATGACGGCAGAGATGCTGTTTTCATTGGGAGAATTTATAACCGAATGACAAATGAAGGAGGAAAACAATAAATGGCTAACTACATTCCGCAATCAGCTAATTGCAATCATGTTTAGCGGCATGACCTTCGCTTTAATTGTGAATTATAATTTCATTACTACAATCAATCAGACTATCAAAAATGAAAATGATAAGTCGAACGCAAAATTCAACAATATAGACAAGTCATTTGAAAAGGTTAACGAACGTTTCGATAAGACCGAAGAACGTTTTGATAAACGTTTTGATAAGATTGATGTTCGGTTTGACCGCATTGAAGATAAGACGGACGGCATTTACAAATATAACGTGCCGGATAACAAACAGGTGCAGGAACCACGTAAGAAGTTACCCTATTTTTAAGAATTTTCCGCTAATTTATCCTTCCATTTATTGATAAAAATACCATATTGCTTATTGGTATAATCATTTAGAATATTTTTATTTTCAAAAATCTCTGTGCCGGTAGATCCATGAATATACTGATGATGATTAACGACGCTATTTGTTACTAAACAATGTAGTATTTTATTTATTTGCAAGGTAAGCGCATAATCGTTATCTGAATACCAATATTTAATGTATTCATTCAAGTACCCAATTTTGCTAAAAAGTTCACGCTTAACAAAAATTGCCCATCCGTTTACTTGCTGCCTAACAGTATATCCATGTATTACAGGGGAAGATTTTAAAGAGCTATGCTGTGTTTGCGGGCAAAATGGGCTTGCACTCATAATGAGTGGATTTTTGTCCATTTGTTTTATTATTTCGGTAGCCCATCCACTTTCGTAAGTCAAATCATTGTTAGCAAGAAATACATAATCGGAATGACCTCTTTTGATGCCTATATTCAAATAAGTATGGTATCCAAATGGCTCTGTCGGATATATCGTTTGTGTATTTTTAAACGAATCATAATTGACTAATTTGTTTGTTTCAATCACAAATATGTTAAAAACAATATCATTTTCTGATTCTATTAAAGATTTTATCCCAACTTCAGTAATATTTTTTAGTTTGTCATTTTTTGCATACGAAACTATGCAAACATCAATTTCTTTTTTCATTTTTTTCATTTAAATATTTATTACACATATCCCTCACTATGTAACCTATTGAACAATCTTTTCTAAAAGCTAATTCCTTTATTTTTTCAATATGAAATTCATAGAGGTGAATTGTTACCCGCTTTTTTTTATTTTCTTTTTTCATTGTTAAAATTTAAGTAGTAGCAATAGCCCGCCCCCATTTTTTATTTAGAATCTTCCTGTAATGGAAATATTTTCCCCAACAAGCGCCTCTTTGATTAAGAGTATATGAATGATGGTTATAAAACGATTTTTTCTTATATAAATCTTTGTATTTCATTTTCGGACTTACTTCAGAGGCATTAATCATTAATGAATGACAATTTAAACCTGTTATAGTTTTTGCATTTATACAATAATCTTCGACGTACAAATGAAAGTCATCAAAATTAACTTCATCGAATCTAAGTCCATGCTCTTTGTTTATCAAAATGCAGCAACAGTCTAACGTTTCTAATAGATAAATAGAGTTAACATTTGACCAATGAATAGTGCCCTTATCACATACGCCTACTATCCCCAATGCAGCAAATTTATCGTCGAGATAATTTATTGTATTTTCAATGCACAGTAGCAAATCTTCACTAAAGGTAACATCTGTATGTGTAAGCAGCAGATATTTTGTCGTACACATATCTATCATTTTGTTGTAATTTTTTGCCGGCGTTTCTTCGCAGTCCGTATGGATTATTTTAACATCATTTTTAAATTGACTATTATACTCAATCAATTTTTGCAAAGATGGTATAAAATAATCTTCTAAAACATCTTTTTTATACTCAATATATCCTATTGTTAGATTAAGCATTTGTCAGGTATTTTTTTATTATATCAATATGATTATTGTTTTTGCTTACAAGTCCAATACCTTCTTTTGTTTCAATTAGAATTTTTGGCAATGAGATTTGGTCGAATAAGTCCTTTGCATATTTGTTTGTCAAGGCATTGTTAATGATAGTCAACCCGTCGTCCGAAACAAATTTACTCCACCTTTCATAGATTTGTCTTATATCATTTGTATAGTTTATATTTAGTATATCGATGCCCTTATTCCAATTTTTAGCTGCTAATTTTTCCAAATCATTGACTATGTTTATATTTTCCACCTTATATTTTTCTTTGAAAAGTTCAAGGTTGTGCAGTGTTTCGTCATGTTTTTCGTTATTCAAATAATCCATTGCATAGACTTTAGAATTTTTTGCTAAGGACAAAATATAAGAGGTTAAACCAAAGTCAAAGCCTAAATCAACAGTTGTTTTAGGACTAATTTTGTCCAATAAAAAATGAATTAACGGTATAACATCATACCAATTTGTTGTTAAAATAGATATGAATTGTTGCAAGGTAAGCATATCTTCCAACGACTTTATGTCATCTGTTTTTTTCAAATTCCTGCAATTCAAATAGTGAACAATAAGTATTTTTTTTTCGTAAACGCTCGCATCCAAAAATAATTGTCGTGCTGGATAAGGGCTTTTCAAATGAAATGTATCTAAAGCGTATTTGCTAAGTATGTATGAGATTTGAAACAATTTATTTTTTTGTAAAATCAATATAGCATTTAACAATGATTCAGCCCGCAAAGGTTCTATTTCGTATGCCTCAATATATTCAAGCAAAGATTTTTCAATAGGAAAATTTAATTTTTCTGAAAGCAGTCCGCACATGAATTTAGAATAAAATTTTTCCTCGTAAAATCCATCTTCCCGTTCCGACCTTTCTTTATAAAATCGTAAAGCCTTTTCATTCAGACCTGCATCTTTATAGGATTGTGCCAAATAAAATAACTCCCTTGCAGATTGTTCAAGTAGTTTTGCGTGTTGCAAATATTTTTCTTTTGTATCAGATGTCCATGAATGACCATCTGGGCTTACAAGTATGTGTATATTTTCGGGCAGAAGATATTGATTAACTTTTTCTTCAAATTCAATGTATTCATGCACAGGGGATTTCCATTCATAATCTTTATTTAAATCAATAAAATTTAATCTGTTGTAAACAGCGTTACCGTATCTTATTTTCATTAGGCAGCAATCGTTTTCATGTATTACTTTTTTTATACTTTCAATATCAATATTTTTATCAATTACTAATTGCTCATCACAATCAATCCAAAACATATATGATTTTTCATTAGACAAATCTGAATACTCTTTAGCTTTATTCAATGCAAAATTCCTCGCATGAGAATAGTTTATCCATTCGCAATCGTATATTTTGCAAGGTTTGTTTTTGTCTTTAAAAAATTCATTGACAATAGATTTGCTGTTATCTGCGCTTCCGGTATCAACGCATATACAGGCATCAACAAATGAGCCGACGGAAGTGAGCATCCTGTTTAAAACAGCAGCTTCATTTTTCATAATAAAATTTAAGATTATCATAGAGGTATGATTAAGTAATACATTTCGCAAATATAACTTTTATCTTTATATTTGTTAGTTATTTTTTCGACAAAATATGCAGTATAAAACAGGTGATATACTTGTTGTGCCGACAAAACCAATAGGCATTTTTGAACATTATGGCATTGTCTATTACGTAGGTGAAATTGGGTATGTAGCCCACAATAGTTTTACTTCCGGTAAAGTTATTTCTACGCCATTAAATGAATTTCTAAGCGGACGTAAATTACTTCGTGTTATTCCTTCCAAGTCGTTTGTATCTGATGCAATGATTTATGATAAAGTGAAACTATTAAATGGGAATAATGTAAAATATAATTTCTTTGGTTTTAACTGTGAGGAATTTGTAAAAGATGTTTGTTTATGTGATATAGGCACTATTGACCAACGCAGAGAATTTGCTATATTAGCAGTCATTATATTGTCAATAGTATTAGTTTTATTAATCTTAAAATAAACGCACATGATAGGTTACTTAAAATGGTTTTTTAAAAAAGGATGGAAGAGCTATTTTATTTCATTTACAATAATGTTTATATTGGACTACGCTATGTTTAAATCGGTAGAAGATATTATTAACTCACCAATTTTAATAAAATGGCTAATGATATTAACAGTCGCATCTTATAACATAGGCATTATCTATCATTCAACGGTTAAGTATCGTATTTACAGAGATAATAAGTGAAATAAATGGATATAAAATATATTTGTCTTAACATACTTTCATTTGTATTTGTTTCTATCCTTTTATTCTTTGGAGCTTTCAATGAATTTAAAAGAGGCAATAAATTCATAGCAATTATAACTGCTATAATCGGCGTTTTTATGATTTGGAAAATGGTTGAAAATTTAAAAAACAAAAATGGAATTTATACTTTATAGAGATACGATTTTACAAACAAGAACGTTTGGTAAACTTTATTTTATCAATGGAAATGCAAACGAATTTATTGGGCATACATTAGAGGATAAAGTCAGAGATAATGGCGACTTTGCCTATGGAGAAACTGCAATACCTTATGGCAGATACCGTTTAATTGTATCATTTTCTAACCGGTTTAAAAAGCAAATGATTCAGATTATAAACGTCCATAGCGGTGATATTAAATTCCATAATGTAAACATTGATTCGTGCGGCATCCGCATACATGGGGGTAACACTGAAAATGATAGTTTGGGCTGCATTTTATTGGGAGCAAAAAGGATGGACAACGAAAAAATATACGAGTGCAGCAAAGTAAATGATGACCTATTAAACCAAGTGAAGTTTTGGGATATGGAAAGTGAAGTTTATTTGACTATCGAAAAAAAAGAAATAAATGTTTAATTAAAATTATACAATAATGAACATTCCAGGAATAATTGCAAGTGCAATGAGTGGAGGCGCAGATAAATTGATTGAGAAAATGGGAAATGTTGTTGATAATCTAATCACGTCGAAAGAAGAAAAGGAAACTTTAAAAATTGAGCTTAAAAAGGAGATTAACCGGAATAATGAAACGACCGAAGCAGAGGCGACCAAACGCATCGAGGCTGAATTAAAAGATATACAAGGCGCGAGGGATGCAAACGCGCGTATCCAAGAAAGCGACAAGGCGAGTTGGTGGGCTAAGAATACCGCTTACTTCCTCGATGTGTTTCTCGGACTAATTTGGGGATTTGTTACAATATTCTTAGTAATGAAAGCGCTCAATTTAATAGAATCCGTCAAAGTAGATTTGACGGCAATACTATCAATTTACTCAACGATTACAGCCATGTTTATGATTAGCCTCAATTTCCATCGAGGAACCTCGAGGAGTTCGCAAGAAAAACAGAAGCAGCTTAATGATATTTTGAAAAATAGTTAATTGGTTATTTTTTTCAAAATTTCTTGCATTGCAACGGTCATTTCATTATTAATTTTATTCCCGGATAAATGACCCCTAAATTCCTCGCGGTCAAATTTGTTAGGATAAAATGCCTGCATAAAATCCCAAATGTGTTTGATGCCACGTTCGTTGAACGCAACCCGCAGTTGCATTACTTCTAATTGTTCTTTTTTCATGTTTTTATTTTTTTGCAAATATATAAAACTTTTAGAAAATAATACAAAAAAAGTAAAAACACTAAAAATATTGGTTTTTGGACAAATTAAATGTAATTTTATAGGGCTGAAACTCAATGAGTTATAACATTTTTAAAAGATTTCTGTTGACTTTTAAAATAATATACTTATCTTTGATTTGTATTTAATTTAAACCTAAAACCTAAAACCATGAAAACTTTAACAACATCCTCAAAAATCACAGCCGAACAAGCCCACAATGACGGCACGTCTGTTATAGCATCCGTTGTTTGGGGTGTTAATAAATTCGGTCAAAAAGTTAAGGAACACGATAAACTAAGTTGTGGTAGTGGCATCAATACTTGGTTTACTCACGTAATTTTTGATACAGAACGCAACTGTTGGCATAGGGAACAAGACTATTACCACAACACAGTAGTCGGCTCTTACAATGAAGTTGAAAAAGGCGAAGAAGTAACTGTTCGTAAATCATTCACCACGTTTACCGCTGTCTCTTAGGCTTGCGGCTAACG
>JADLGN010000020.1 GCA_020849295.1 Bacteroidia bacterium | reverse complement strand
GTTGCTGGAACAGTTAGCTCTAATCAAACAGTTTGTAAAGGTGCTAATTCAGGAACAATTTCTGTATCAGGTCATAATGGTACAGTTGTAAAATGGGAGTATTCTACTAATAGCGGAAGTTCATGGAATGTAATTTCTAATACATCTACTTCTATTACTTTCTCAAATATCACCACAACAACTCAGTATAGAGTTTGGACTAAATTTGGAACATGTGCTGAAATTGTTTCTTCTAATATTGTTACTGTAACAGTTAATGAATTACCTACTGTATCTATTAGTATAACAAGTGGAAATAACCCAATTTGTCAATATACAAATGGCACATACAGAATTACCGTTGGAAATACTTATAGTCAAAATTGGGCAGTTAAAGTTATTGAAGGTTCTACTTCAAGAACATTAACAGGAACAGGTGACGGTAATTTCGATTTCACAACAGTTTCTACATTAAGTTCAAATACAGTAGTATCTCTTGTAGAAATATCAACAACAAGCGGTGTTACTTGCGGACCTAATACGCAAAGTGGAGATGTAACATTTACTATTATACCATTGCCAAATGCTACTTTAAATTCACTTGTATCTCCTGTTTGTCAGGGAAGCACAAGTTCTTTTGATGTTACTGTTTCAAACATAGCTACAGGACAAGCATGGTCATTAGCTTATACAGAAGCAGGAGTTAACAAATCTACAACCGGTAGTGGTCCTGGTACATATACTATAAACACTGCCACATTAAATACTCCTGGTAATGTTATAATTACTTTAAATTCTATTACAATTACTAGCTCTACGCCAACTTGTACAAGAACACTTTCCGGTCAAACTGATACTATTGAAGTTGATGCAACAACTGTTGCAGGTTCAATTTCTGGTAAAGCTACTGTTTGTAAAGGTTCAAATAGTGGAACTTTAACATATAGTGGTGGAAACGGAGCAATTGTAAGATGGGAGTATTCTATAAACGGTGGTACAACATGGAGTCAGACAGGAACTACTACATCAACTTATTCATACAGTAATTTAACTCAAACTACATTGTATAGAGTAGTTGTTAAAAATAGATCTTGTTTAGAAGCAATAGCAACTCCTGATTCTATTTTTGTTAGAGAATTACCTTATGCTACAGTTAGTGGTTCTACAACTATTTGTCAAGGAACTACCGCTGATTTAACAGTTACAGTAACAAACTCTTATGGAAACCCATGGAGAATTACTTTCCTTGAAGGCACAATTACAAGAACACTTACAGGAAGCGGAAATGGTAGCTTTACACTTACTACAAATACACTTAGTTCTACATCTGATGTAACACTTCAAAGTATTACATTAACACATTCAGGTACTAATATGAATCCTGCTTGTGGAAACAATACATTATCATCAACAGCAACTGTTAATGTTACACCATTGCCAACTGCTACATTAAATAATGTTGTTACTCCAATTTGTCAAGGTAGTACAAGTAGTTTTGAATTTACAGTTTCAAATATATCTACAGGACAAGGTTGGTCAATGACTTATAAAGAAGGCAGTACAACAAAAACTACTTCAGGAAATGGACCAGGTACATACACAGTAGCCACATCTGCACTAAATACTGCAGGTACTGTTACTATTGAACTTATTTCAATTTCTACTACAAGCTTATCTCCTAATTGTACACGCACATTAACAGGTCAAACTCTTGATATCACTGTTAATGCTACAACTACAGTTGGAAGTTTAGGTACAGATATTACAGTTTGCAAAGGTGCAAACAGTGGTAATTTGACTTATAATGTTGGTAGTTCAAATGGTTCTGTTGTTCGTTGGGAATCAAGTGTGAACAGTTCATCAGGTCCTTGGACTTCAATTAATAATACTTCTAATTCACAGGCATACATCAATATATCACAAACAACATATTACAGAGTAATAGTTAAAAATGGAGTATGTGCTGAAAAAGAGTCAAATGTTGTAACAGTAACAGTTCAAGAAATACCTGTTGCTACAATAGGTGGTTCAACTACAATATGTGCTGGTAATACTGCAACATTAACAGTTAGTATTTCTAATGTTGCTGCAGGACAGCGTTCTGTATTAACTTACTTAGAAGGTACAACTACAAAAACTATAAATATATTTGGAGCTACAGGTTCTATTACAACTTCAGTATTAAATACTAATACAGATGTTACATTAGTATCTGTTACTTCAATTGATACTACAATTTCTTCAGTATTCAGAAAAGGATGTTCAAATACTTCATTAACAAGTACTGCTACAGTAAATGTTAATGCATTGCCAACTGTTACTTTAACAAGTGTTGGAGGTCCTATTTGTCAAGGTAACAGTACAACTTATATGGTTACAGTTACCAATGTACCAACTGGTCAAGGTTGGAGTTTAACTGGAACTATTGAAGGCTCTTCAATATCTCCGGCTCCTTCAGGAACAGGCTCAGGAACATTTACATTCAATACTCCTGTATTGAATAATCCTCCATCTGCCGAAGTTAAATTTACATTAATTACAAATACAACAACTGGTTGTACTCGTTCAGTAAATGAGTCTAAAACAATTACTGTAGATGCTACTACAACTGTTGGAACAACTGCATCTGACGTTACTGTATGCAAAGGAAGTAATGCAGGTTCTATAACTTATACTGCAGGTTCTACCAATGGATCAGTAGTTAGATGGGAGTACAGTACAGTAAGTCCGTTCACTGGATTTAATGGAATAATGAATACAGCTTCTACGCAAACATATAGTAATTTAACAGCTACCACTTATTACAGAGCTGTGGTTAAGAATGGTGCTTGTAATGAAGCAATTTCTAATGTTACAACTATTACTGTTAGAGAACTTCCAAATGCTACAATTTCCGGAAGTCAAACAATTTGTGAAGGTAATTCTGCTAATTTCACTATTACGGTTACAAATACTTATGGTGCTACATTCAGAGTTTATTTCTTAATAGGTTCAAAACTTGATTCTATGGAAAGAACAGGAGATGGTACATACACTTTAAATACCGGTGTATTAACATCAACTACTGACATCACTTTAATAAGTATTAAACAAATAAGTGGTTTCCCACAGTGTAGCCAGAACTTAAATGGAACAATTACAATTACAGTTAATGATTTGCCAAGAGCAAGCTATATTTCTGTTCCGTCTCCATTATGTGAAGGAAGCACAATTACATTTACAGTTGACGTTAGTAAAGTAAAAACAACCGAAGGTTGGAGTTTAAATTATTCAGTAAAAGCACCAAGTTCTTCAAGTCCTGCTAACGCAACAGTTACAGGTACTGGTTCAGGTGCAGTTTCTATTACTTCTACTACAACTGTTTTACCAACGACTTCAACATTAACATTGGTTTCTATTACAAACACAACCACAGGTTGTTCATCTACAATAACTGATGCCAAAGTGATTGATGTTGACTCTAAAACTATAGGTGGTACATTATCTACAAATACAAGTGCAACAGTTTGTAAAGGTTCAAACAGCGGAACACTTACATTAGGTGGAAATAATGGTAAAGTTGTAAAATGGCAGTATTCTGAAGACAATGGTTCAACATGGTCAGACATTAGTAATACAAGTTTAACATATACATTTAGTAATATTACAACAACAACAATATACAGAGTTGTTGTTATGAATGGAGTTTGTAGTGCTGAATACTCAAGTACTTTAACAATTACTGTTAATGAGTTGCCGATGGCTACAATTGATAATGCTACGATATGTGCTGGCAATACAGCAACATTGAATGTTACTGTATCAAATACTTATGGTCAATCTTGGACTCTTACATTTGTAGAAGGTTCTACAACAAGAACTCTTGATGGCACAGGTAACGGTACATTCTCATTAGTTACTAATGTATTAAATACAACAACAACAATATCATTAAAATCAATTGTTATTACATCAGGAACAGTTACATGTTCAAATACATTAAGCGGTGTAGGTGTTGTTACAGTAAATGCAATACCAACAGCCACTCATGATTCTGCTCCAAAAGATGTTTGTGACGGTAGTCCGGTTGACTTCACTGTAAAAATTGATGATGTTTTAGTTGGCCAAGGTTGGACAGTTAATTACACTATCAATTCCGGTTCTATTAACACTAAATCAGGTACAGGTCCTGGAGTATTTACAATTACAACCCCTAACTTTAATAATTCATCTAATACAATGAGAGTTGATACTATTAAAATTGTATCAATTACAAATACCACAACAGGATGTAATCGTACAACAATTCAAACTCGTACTATCGAGGTTTATCCAAAATCAGTTGGAGGAACAACTTCTGCAACTGTAAGTCCACTTTGTGCTAATTCTGTTACTACAAGTGATATTACAGTAACCGGACATATTGGTAAAGTGGTTAGATGGGAGTATTCTGATGATAATATGGCAACATGGACTGTATTAAGTAATACATCAACAACTATAACTGTTTCAAACCTTGCTAAAACAAGAGTTTATAGAGCAGTAATTCAAAGCGGTCCTTGTCTAACTGCTAATTCTGCAACGACTACTATAGTTGTAATACCTACAGTTGATGCTACAATATCAGGAACACCTGAAATTTGTCAAGGTAAGACAGCTGTATTCAACGTACTTGTAAGCAATATTGCTTCTACTGATAATTGGTCATTAACATACAGAGTTAATGGTGTATTGCAAACAGCTATGACTGGTAAAGGTCCGGGTAATTATCCATTAACTGTAGGACCTCCAGCGACAAATAATGCTGGAACTGTAGTTGTAAAACTTGAAACAATTACTAATACAACATATAACTGTGCTAATAATAGTTTATCATCACAAGCTTTTGCTGTTGTAAATCCAAATCCTGTTACAAACTTTACATTTGCTAACTCTTGTAAAGATTCTGTTGCTGTATTTAATAACACAAGTTCAATCTCTACAGGAACAATTGCTTCATATAGCTGGAACTTTGGAGATGGCTTCACATCTAAAGACGGTAATCCTACCCATGCATATACTGCAGTTGGTAATTATTCAGTAAGTTTATTAGCAGTTTCTGCTAAAGGATGTAGAGATAGTATTGTTAAAACTATTACTGTAAACCCACGACCAGTTGCTGAATTTACATTTAAAAATACTTGTCAGGATACAGCAGTTAAATTTACTGATGGATCATCTATCGGTTCAGGAGGTTCAATTAAATCATACTTCTGGAACTTTGGTGACGGAGGCACATCAACAGTTGCAAGCCCATCACATAAATATGCTGCAGCCGGAACTTATACAGTTACTTTAACAGTAGTAAGCAATAATGGTTGTGCTGCTGAAATAACTCATAATGTTACAGTTTACACTCTTCCAGAACCTAACTTTGTTGCAAATCCGGTTTGTCAAAATAGTGCTATGACATTTGTAAATACCTCATCAATCGGTGTTGGTTCATTAACATACAAATGGGATTTCGCTGGTCAAGGAAATTCAACAGCAACTAATCCAACTCATACATTTACAGGATTTGGCTTATTTAATGTTTCTTTAACAGCAATAAGTAATAACAATTGTGTTAAAACACTTGTAAAACCTGTAACAGTTTGGGCTAATCCAATTGCAGACTTTACTGTAGCTGATGTTTGTATTGGCGAAACAAGTAAATTTATAAACGGAAGTAAATTGCCAACAGGATCAAGTGATGTAATACTTGAAAACTACTGGAGCTTCGGTGACAGTACTTTCTCAACAGGAAAAGATCCATTACATACCTACGATAGAAGCGGTATTTACTCTGTATTGTTAAGAACTACATCAGATAAAGGTTGTATTAATTCTGTAACTAAAAATGCAATTGTTCATGCATTGCCTGTTGTAGTAATTACTACTAACAAATCTAAATTCTGTGATGGTGACAGTACAGTATTGACTGCAAACAATGGAATGAGACAATATCTATGGGGCAATGGTGCTACTACTCAAAGTATTACTGTTAAGAAATCAGGTTGGTATAAAGTTAGAATTTACGCTCCATTAGCTTTAGGCGGATGTTCTAATGAAGATTCAATCTATATAACTGTATGGCCAAATCCAATAGCATTTGCCGGAAACGACACTGCAATTGATAAAGGGCAGTCTGTAAACTTAAAAGGTAAAGGTGCTGGAATAGGTGGAACATACCAGTGGTCACCAACTACATATCTAACACCTGCTTCAGGTGATCAGGCAAATGTTACCAGCAAACCTGACCAGAATATCACTTATATACTTTTAGTTACTGATAAGAATGGTTGTATTGATTATGACACAGTAAACATTACTGTAAAAGTTGAATTTGTTCTTAAAGTTCATAATGTAGTTACACCAAACAATGATGGTAAGAATGACACTTGGATAATCGACAATATTGAGGCTTACCCAGATGCTGTTGTAAGTATAGTAAACAGATATGGAATGGAAGTATTCAATAAGAAAGGTTATCAAAATGAATGGGATGGTACATACAAAGCCCCAGGAGGAGAAAACTTACCTGACGGTGCTTACTATTATATCATAACATTAAATGGTAATGACAAGATATATAAAGGTGCATTAAACTTAATTAGAGGAACAGTAAAATAAATAGTATTAAAATTTAAAATTAATTTAGAAAATGAAAAAATTAATAATAACACTAAGTATAGTAATAGTAGGATTAGCAGTAAAAGCTCAACAAGTACCGCTTTTAAGCCATTATTACTATAACAAGTTTGTTTGGAACCCAGCTTTAGCAGGATTTCAAAAGTATGGTCAGGCATATCTTGTGTATCGCAATCAGTGGAATAGAGTTCCAGGAGCGCCTATCACAAAATCTCTGACTGTAGATGGTCCTCTAAAATCAAAGAATGTAGGCTTAGGTGCAAATCTATATCAGGATAATGCTGGTATGTTTAACAGAACAGGAGGTATGATAAGTTACGCTTATGGTATTAATTTTTCTGAAAACAGCAAATTGAAATTAGGCATGGGCTTAGGATTTATAGATAATCGTTTAAGTACAGAAGATATGATTTATAAACATCCGGACGATCCATTGTTACAATTAAACAATAACAATAAAACCGGTTTCGATGCTAACTTTGGTGTAAATTATACTTATAAAGATTTTAATTTTGGTGTATCAATTCCTCAGGTTTTAGCCTTGGATATAAAATACGAACAGCCAAATAAATCTGAATTAGTATATAAGAACACACGCCATTTTCAATTCAATACTTCTTACATGATTAAAGCAATGGAAGACAAATTGAAAATTGAGCCATCTGCTTTTGTAAGATTAACACCAAATGCTCCTTTACAATATGATGTATCTGCTGTTGCAAGTTATAGAGATATGATTTGGGGTGGTGTAATGTACAGATCAAAATATGCTTTCGGAATGATGGCAGGTTTGAGATTAGCAAAACAATTTGTTTTAGGTTATGCTCATGACATTACTGTAAATTCAAACAAAACATACTTAAGAGGTGCTAATGAAGTTTTATTAGGATTTCAATTTGGTTCAGGTACTGATGACGAAGAACTTAAAAAACGTCTAAAAGGTATTGATGACAGATTAGATGGCGATAAAGCTAAAATTGAAGATTTAGATAAGCGTGTTAAAACAAATTCTGATGATATCGAAAAAAATAAAGATGACATCAAAAAGAATACAAATGATAATACAAATCAGTCTGATGATATCAATACATTGAAAAGAATGTTTGAAGAATTAAAATCAAAATTAGGTAAAGGTACTGTTGAAGTTGGCGATGTTTATGAATTCCAAAATGTTTATTTTGCTACTAACAGATATGATTTATCAAACGAGGCAAAAGCAGAACTAGATCAATTAGTATCTGTAATGAAAGAAAATCCATCGCTTAAAATCGAAATTTCTGGTCATACTGATGATAGAGGTACTCCTGAGTACAATCAAAGATTATCAGAAAGAAGAAGCAAGTCTGTAATTGATTATCTTGTTTCTAAAGGAGTTTCAAAAGATAGACTTACAGTATTTAGTTATGGTGAAGCTAAACCTGCTTCAAGCGATTTAAGCGCAAACAGACGTGTAGAATTTAAAGTTATAGAGAAGTAATTTTAAACAAAACTAATAATAAAAAAGGGGCTTAATACTAAGCCCCTTTTTTATTGATTATTCTTTTTAAAGTAATTTTTTAATTAGTTCTTCAAGCAAAATTCCTTCAGCTTCAGCTTTATAATTGAGTAAAATGCGATGCCTTAAAACTTCATTAGCAATTGACTGTACGTTTTCTATATCAGGAGAAAATTTATTATTCATAAGAGCATTGCATTTAGCTCCTAAAATAAGGAATTGACTTGCTCGTGGACCTGCACCAAAACTTACATACTTGTTAATATTATCAGATGCTAATTTATTACCCGGTCTTGTTTTATTTACAAGCGAAACAGCATATTCAAATACATTATCGGCAACCGGAACTTTTCTTATTAAATTTTGAAAATAAATAATTTCTTTTGCACCGAAAATTTTATTTGGTATCTCAATTTTATCTGATGTTGTGTTTTTTACAACTTCTATTTCTTCTTCATAGCTTGGATAATCTAATTTTAATTTAAACATAAAACGGTCTAATTGAGCCTCAGGCAATGGATATGTGCCTTCGTTTTCAATAGGGTTTTGCGTAGCGAGTACATAAAATGGTTCGGGCAGTTTATGGTTTTGTCCGCTAACAGTAACAGTTTTTTCTTGCATAGCTTCTAATAATGCAGCCTGAGTCTTAGGCGGAGTTCTGTTAATTTCATCAGCTAAAACTATATTGGCAAACAAAGGACCTTTATTAAATCTAAAGTTTTTGTTTTCATCAAGAATTTCAGAACCTGTAATATCGCTTGGCATTAAATCTGGTGTAAATTGTATTCTATTAAAACTTAAATCCAGAGTTTCTGAAATTGTTTTTACCAACAAAGTTTTTGCTAAACCTGGAACACCTTCCAACAAACTGTGTCCTTGACAAAAAATTGAAGTCAAAACTCCATTTATTACATCATGTTGACCAATTATTACTTTACCAATTTCTTCTTTTAATTTTTTTACATCATCTGCAAATGAATTTGCCGCTTCTATTTCATCATTGTAATTTGTCATTTATCTATTTTTATTTATACCAGTGATTTATTTCTTCGCAAGTTTTGTATTCTTCTGTAATTCTAATATATACGTTTTTTTTATATTTTTTTGACCAATCAGTTATAGTTTTTTGCTTTTTCTTTTCTAATGCAAAAGCCTGTATTTTTTGATAATCATCCTTTAAGTTAGCTCTATGAGGTTTTGATTCTGATTTTAAATAAAGAACTCTATAAGCAGATGAACCGTCCGGCATATATACTAAAGTAGGTGTTGAAAATTCTCCAGGTTTCATATTCTGTAATTGTAATACAATATCTTTATCAAGCAATTCAATATCTACTCTGCTTGAACCTAAATTGGGGTCGCTAAAGAAACCGCAATTTGATTTTGTATATTCATCTTCACTGTATTTATTTGCTGCCTGACAAAATGTTAATGAATCTTTTTTAACATTAATTATAATTGAATTTAAGAGCTTTTCGGTTTCAATCATGTCTTGTTTTATTATTGTTGGTTTTATTAATATATGACGTACATTAATCCTTTCTCCACGTCTTTCTATAAGTTTTAATATATGATACCCAAATTGAGTTTCAATGATAGGAGAAATTGAATCTGCCTTAAGTTTAAATGCAGCAGCTTCAAAAGCTGCAACCATTTCTCCTCTTTTAAAAAACCCAAGTTCTCCCCCATTTATTGCAGAAGATTTGTCTTCACTAAAACTTTTGGCTGTTAGTTCAAAGTTTCTTTTTCCTTCTAATATTTCATCTCTGTATTTTTTTATTACTGAATATGCATACTCTTTTGCGTACTTGTTTGGTTTAGGAGTAATAAGTATTTGACCCAACTCTACTTCAGTTCCGAATAAAGGTAAACTGTCAGAAGGAATTTCATCATAGTAATTTTTAACTTCTGTTGGTGTAACTTTTACTTCTTCAAGTAATTTTCTTTGAATTTCCTGAATTAGCATTTGTTGTTTTATTTTAGGTTTAATTTCTTCTTTATATTGAAGAATTGTTTTGCCAAGGTATTGTTCCAGTTTGCTTTCGTCGCCAATCTGTGCTATAAAGTATCGCATTTTGCGTTCAGTTTCAGATTCAACTTGCTCTTCACTAATTACTACACTGTCAATTTCTGCTTTGTGAAGCATAAGTTTTTGTAAAATAAGTTGATTTAATATTTCACATTTCAAATCTCCTTTAAATTCTGTGTATTGTTCTTTTGCTTGCAAATACTCGCTTTCCCATTCAGATTTTGTTATAATATTTTCACCTACAACTACAGCTACTTCTTCTATTACTTGTCTGTTTTGAGCAATTGTATTACTATAAAATAGTATTATTGAAATACAACTAAGAGCAATAGTTTTTAATAAGTTCTTCATTCTCTTTAATTATATTGTTTTAAATTTATTTTTACAATTTTATCTTTTTTAGCTTTTTCAATAAGCTGATTTTCAAATTTATTAAGTAACACTGTCTTTCTTTTATTTATTATAATTTCATTTATTTTGTCTTGTACAAACTCAAAAGGTGAAATATCATCTTTAATTTTAAAATCTAAAATATTAATAAACCAGTAAAATTTTTCATCTTCAGTTTTAAAGATACGATTATTATTTAAAAAATTTTCCTGATTGTATGTGTTGATAGGAACAGCCTTTATAACATCGTCAAAAGATGTCCATTTATCATATTCAATGTTAGCATTTCCTCCATTTTTAACAGCAAAAATTGCTAACTTAGTTAAATCTTCAGGTTTTGATTTTGAAAATTTGCTCCACAAGTTGTATTTTTTTTCATCTGTTTTTTTTACTTTTATAAATACGAAACGAATTATGTTTTGTTTCAGTTCAAAATTTTGAGGATTTTCTTTGTAGTAATTCATAGCCTCATCAATGCTTATTAAAGTGTCAATATTCTCATTAAGTATTTTTTTCTGATATTCATAAAGAATTAAATCTTCTTTGTATTCCTCTATCTTCTTATTGATTTCTTCTGTATTGTCAAATTCAAATTTTTCAGCATTCAAAAGCAAAACTTGTTTTTGTACCCAATTATCTACAAATGATTTTATCAAAAGAAAACTGTCTTCTTTCGTCATATTTTTTCCTAGAATATTTTCTATTTCATACAAATACAACTTTTTTTCGCCTACTTCAGCAACAGCAATATTGTTACTTTCAGATGACTTTTTAGTTTCACTTTTACAAGAAATAAGAAATATTATAATTCCTATAAAAAAAATAAATAGAACTCGTTTTGGATATGTAAATGATTTTTCAATCAAATTTTTATTCCATGAAAAGTTTGCTTAAACCATCATTATTTACATTTACAGGATATTTTTGCTTTAAGGCAGCTATCCATGTATCTTCAAGGTAAGTCTGATAGTCTGATGTAACTACGCCCATTGTTTCGCTTAATTCTTTGCTCACTGGAGGTATTATAGAATTTATTTTAATAAATGAAAATTTATTGTTATTTGAAGGTAAGTCAGTAATTCCTTCTTTCCATTCTATTTTGTTCAAAATTTCATTTTGTCCTTCTTCGTATTTTCCTCTTGTGATTGATAATGCCAAAGGATCTTTTTTGTTGATTTTTTTATAAATTATACTATCTGTAGGATTTTTCTTCAAGAGCTTTTTTACTTTTTTTGCAACACTTGCATCTCTACAATCAAATATTGCTACATCTGCTCGTTTTTTCCACATATACTTTGTTTTATTTTTTTCATAAAAATCTTTTAACCCAACAGTGTCTTCTACTGATTTGTTCCAAACCATTTTATCGGTAAGTTCAAAAAGTAATATACCATCTCTGTATTCCTGCATTAAATATTTAAAATCTAAATATTTTTCTTCAAGACGGTCTTCTTCATAAGCAAAATTCATCTTTTCACTATATGAGTTATAGTAATCTCTTACAATTGCATCTATTTTTCCGTTTTTTCTTGGTGTTTGGTAATCTTTAATAAAATTACTAAAATCACTATATGTATATTTCTGAACTCCAATAGTAAAAATTACATTATTTTTTAATGTACTTTCAATAGGTTGCCATGTTCCTTTGATTATTGTAGAATCTACATTTTTGATAAAATTAACAAGTTCTTTTTCGTTTTGAACATATTTGTTCTCTTTTTTTAAGCGTTCGAGAACTGCTTTATTGCTAATTTGAGACCTTTCGTCTCTACTTATTTTATATTTTATTGTTTCTTTTTGCTCTGATAGAGGCGGGTTGGGTTTTATTTCAAGTTTTTTAATTATGTGCCAACCAAAATTTGTTTTTATAGGTTTACTGTAATCTCCAATATTTTTTAAATCAAAAGCTGCCGCTTTAAAGTCTGGTGGTAATTGAGATGTGCTTTTGAACCATTGCATTTCTCCATTGTTAGCTTTTGTTGTGTAATCTTCGCTATATTGTTTTACAAGTTCTTCAAAATTTTCGCCTTTTTGTAATTTTTCATATATAGCATCAATTTTTTCTTTGGCTGCATTTATTTCAGCTTGGTTATTCATGTTATTAAACCTTATCATAATATGCGAAACTTTTATTTCACCTTGATTTTTACGCTTATCGTTTACTCTAAGAAAATGGTATCCATATTGAGTTCTGAAAACCTGCGATATTTGCTTAATATCGGTATTGTAAGCCATATTTTCAAATGGATATATCATTTGGAATGCAGTGAAATAACCTAAGTCGCCAAAGTTTGATTTTGCTGATGGATCTTCAGAAAATTTATATGCTGCAGAATCAAACGAAATTTTATTTTCAATAACATTTTTTCTGATTTCAGATATTTTTTGATATGCAAGTAATGTATCTTTTGGCAAATCATCTTTAGAAGTTAATATCAAAATATGACTTACACTTACATCTTCCTGCATACGGTTGTATGCCTCTGTAATCAAATTTTCTGTAACCTTATTGTCTGTAAGATATGGTGTAGCAAGTTGTTTTCTATATCCTGCCAATTCTTTTATATAAGCATCGTTTGTATCCATTTTTAAAGAGTAGGCTTCTTTCACCTTCAATTTAAACTTTATGTAAAGTTCAAGATATTCGTTTATGTCATTTTTGGTAGGTTTTACTTTTTTTGTATCATTGTTTTTGCTGTAAACTCTTTCAAACTCTGAATTATAAACAGTATCTGTGCCATAGGTAAATACAAATGGCTTTTTGTTTTGTGCCAATGCAATAAAACTTAATAATGAAAGAAAAATAGATATGTAACTTCTCATATAGCTGTTTTGTTATTTAAAATGAGGTTGCGAATTTAAGTTAAATTAAAGATAAATAGTATAAAAGTTATATGAATTACACTTATATGATAAATAAAAAAAAATCCGCTTTTACTTTGTAAAAACGGATTTGAAAGTACAAACTTTTAAAGCACCTATTTAATATAAATTGTTATTTCACCACAACCTCCGGCTATACCTTCTGAAGATTTGAAATAAATATCTTTTATAATTATTCTGTCGCCAGATTTCAAATTGCCCAAGCAAGCCTTAAACTGGTCGGGCAATGTTGCAGAGTTGCCAAAAAATGTTTCTACTCTTTCGCCTTTTGGCACAAGAGAAACTGAATATCGCGTAATTTTAATATTCTGATTTGCAAGAATACTTTCTTCTGATAAACATTTTGCAGTTAACAAATCAATTTTCATTATTTCATCAATAGTGTAAGATTGATTATTTACCAATTCTTTAATCACTACCTCATTTCCTTCTTCATTTTTTGCTTGAAGCTTTGTTGTTATTACATTTACAAAAAGTATTACAACAGCAATTTTTAATAGAACTTTCATTGTTTTAATTGTTTTAAAGTAAAGTCTAAAACGACCTAATACCTGAAATATTGTATTCTTATTGTATTTTAATGAAATTTTTTTTTTCAGTCTGCATTTTAATACTCATTTATTGTGTAATTTTCGCCATTGTTTAAGAATAATTTTTATGACAAAAATTTCAAATTCAAGTTATACAACGTCATTAATTACAATAATTTCAGTGTTTTTTTTCTGGGGTTTTGTTGCAGCAAGTAATGACATTTTAATTCCGGTATTTAAAGAAAAATTGCATTTGCACCAGTGGCAATCACAAATGATATCTTTTGCTTTTTATGTAGCATATACAATAGGTTCTATTTTGTATTACATTATTTCAAAAATTTCAGGAAATGATATTTTAAATAAAATTGGGTATAAAAACGGTATAGCTTTAGGATTGATAATATCGGCTGCAGGTACACTTTTGTTTTATCCTGCAGCACAGAATGTGTCATTTCCATTAATGATTACGGGATTGTTTATTGTAGGTCTTGGTTTTTCATTACAACAAACAGTTGCAAATCCACTAACAATAATATTGGGAAATCCGGCTTATGGTTCTCAAAGATTAAGTCTTGCAGGAGGAATAAATAATATTGGGACTACAATCGGACCATTGTTGGTTAGCTATGCAATTTTTGGTAGGATAAATTCTGAAACAAGCAATATGGCGAGTATTGAGAGCATAAAAACACCATATCTGATTTTAGGTTTAGCTTTTTTAGTATTTGCTTTAATTTTTAAGTTTTCTTCTATTCCTGATAAAATTGATGCCGTAGAGCAAAAAAACGATGATGTTCAAGATAAAAATAGTGCATTAAAATACCCTCAACTTGTACTTGGTATGATAGCAATATTTGTATATGTTGGGGTAGAAGTATCTACAGCCAGTAATTTGCCTGAATTTATGAAACAGGAGCTTGGGTTTTCCACAGAGCGTGTAGCTCCTTATATTTCACTTTTTTGGGCAAGTCTTATGATTGGCAGATGGACATCCTCAGTTGGTGCTTTTAATTTAAAAGGAGGTATTAAAAATATAATGAATTTTGCTATGCCTTATATTGCATTTGCATTTTTTTTGATAGTAAATAAAATTGCAAGTCATGATATTACCCCATTTTATATTTATGCACTTGTTATATTGGTTTTGATAGGAGCTGATATTGCAAGCAAAGGAGACCCCGCAAAACAACTATTTATTTTTTCGATGTTAGGAATTGCAGCATTATTTATCGGTATGTTATCTTCGGATATGGTAAGCGTTTATGCATTTATAAGTGTGGGATTGTTTTGCAGTACACTTTGGCCATGTATTTTTACACTTGCAATTGCCGGTTTGGGTAAAAATACCAATCAAGGTTCAAGTTTTTTGATTATGATGATAATGGGAGGAGGCTTTATAAGCCTGCTTCAGGGTTATCTTGCCGAAAATCATTTATTGGGTATAAAATGGAGTTATCTAACAGGGGTTGCATGTTTTGCATATATGGTGTTTTACGCTTTAAAAGTGAAAAAAATATTAAAATCACAAGGTGTAGATTATTCAAAAACTAAATAAAAAATTAAATGAAAAATCAGGTTACAGAATTTAATGAAAGTAGAAGCAGAGGTAATAAGGCTATAATGGAAGGAGACAACCTTGTTTTAAAAAGATTGTTTAACCTTGATACAAATACATATATCGAAGGAGCATTGTCAGTAAAAACAAAAGAGTTGCTTGGGCTTGTAGCAAGCATGGTACTAAGATGCGACGATTGTATAAAATACCATCTAGGAAAATGTTATGAAAATGGAGTAAGCAAAGATGAAATTTTTGAAGTATTTGCAATTGCCAATATTGTTGGAGGTACTATTGTAATTCCACACACACGCCGTGCTGCCGAGTATTGGATTGAATTGGAAGAGAAATTATTTGCTAATAAATAATTTTAAATTCTTTAAAATTCATTCTTTCTATTTCTTCTGTAAAAACTTCTGAAACTTTTGCCATTGGAGGACCTTTTTTGCACCAGTTTAAAAAATCGTCAATTTTATCAATATTTCCTTCGGCAATTATTTCTACATCACCATTTAGGCAATTTTTAACAACACCATTTATTGATAAAGATTTTGCATTTTTTAATGCCGTTGCTCTGTAAAAAACTCCCTGTACTTTCCCTTTGATTAGTATTTTAATTGTTTTCACTTAAAATAGCATTGTAAAGATTTTCATATAGTGGAATAATATTTACGGTTTCAAATTTTAATGCCTGATATTGTGCATTCTGTCTGAATTTATTTAATGTTTCATCCGATTCAATTATCTTTAATACATAATTGCTCATTGCATTTACATCACCAAGTTTGGCTGTAAAACCCGAAAATCCATGTATATTTACTTCGGTTTGTCCGCCTGTATCAGTTGATACCACTGGTACTCCACAAGCCATAGCTTCTAATGCAGCAAGCCCAAAACTTTCTGTTTCCGATGGCATTAAAAAAACATCGCTTATTGATAGAATTTTTTCTATATTATCTTGTTTTCCCAGAAAAAAAACTCTATCGTTAATTTTATTTTTTGCACACAACTGTTCAATATGACTGCGTTCAGGACCATCACCAGCCAGAATTAGTTTTGATGGTTTTACACTATTTACTTTAGTAAAAATTTCAATAACATCATCTATTCTTTTTACTTTTCTAAAATTTGAAGTGTGCATTAATATAAATTCATCTTCATTTGCAAAAAATTTTCTTGAACATAAATTACCATTTCTGTTGTATTTTTCGGTATTAATAAAGTTAGGAATTACATGAATATTTTTATTTACTGAAAACAACTTGTAAGTATCATTCTTTAAACTTTCAGATACAGATGTAACTGCATTGCTTTGGTTGAGTGAATAGGATATTACTTCGCCATAGTTAGCATTATTCCCTACAAGTGTTATATCAGTACCGTGCAGAGTAGTAATAACTGGTATTTTAATTCCATCAATATCTTTTAAAATTTTCTTTGCCATTATAGCAGCAGCTGCATGTGGAATAGCATAATGAACATGTAAAATCTGTAGGTTTGAATTTTTTACTACTTCAACAATTTTGGCAGTTAGGGCAAGTTCGTAAGGAGGATATTGAAATAATGGATAGTTTGAAACTGTAACTTCGTGATAAAATAGATTTTCTGAAAAAAAATCTAATCTAACCGGTTGTTCATAAGAAATAAAATGTACTTTATTTCCTTTATATGCAAGTATTTTCCCAAGTTCTGATGCTACAACACCACTTCCTCCGTAAGTCGGATAACATACAATCCCTATATTCATTTCAGGCAAAATTAAAATAAAATTTCTTAGTCTTTTGATGATTTGTTAGCAAGACAGTTTTCAAGGTCTTCTCTTGCTTGGTTTAGTTTGGATTTATAATCATCAATAATATCAGAAAATTCAATGGTTATATTCTTTTTTGCTTCTGCTTTTTCGTTTTTACAGTTTTCAAGTGCCTGTTTCAAAAGTTTTACTTCGTTTTTAATGTTTTTATCTATTTCATCTTTTTCTGGTTTACTTACCTTTTTGAGAAAAAAACTAAACAAAAACCCTAATATAAAAGCACCCAAAAGCATAATTATTATCTCAATTGTAGCATCTGTTGTGTCGTATTTATTATTAAAATTAAAGTCTATCATTTTGTTTTTATTCTGAAGTTATTTCAACTGAATTTTTTTTTGAATTAATTTGTGCAGATGTAATGAGAATTTCTGAAGTTATACCTTTGTCAATTAGTTTTTTCTTTATAACCCAAGCTCTTATTCTCCCAAGTTTATATTCACTATTATCATCTTCCTGCATGTTTACAAATCCTTTGATTAAAAGTTTTTTTCCTGTTTCATGTTGATATTTGTATGCAATATTTATCAGCGAATCATTGTTTTTTATTTGGTCAGGAATAATACTATTATCTTTAAAATCAATTGAAATTAGTAAGTCATTATTAATTTTCTCGAAATTTACTTTTCGTTTTATCTTTTTAGAAGCATGAATTATTATTTTATTATCTTTTATAATTACTTCTCTTCTTATTTTATAAACATAAATATAAGAACATAATATACACCAGATGAAAAAGGCAAAAAAAACTAAATATATTATCTTCACAATTTAATACAAGTAAAATAAAATGCAATTTATAATTTTACAAATAAATTAAGTAATAAAATAAAAGAAAAAAAATCCCATTCTTTGACAGGAATGGGATTCTACCTAAATTTTGAAAACGTATATGAAAAGTAATTAAAAAGAACTCTAAAAACTTTCTTATTACCCGAATTCAAAGACAACAAGGTAGATGTATATGTTGCAAGAATTTTTAAATAAATTTCAAATTACTGAAAATCAGATTGAATAAAATAAAATTAAACAGCAACAACAGATTTAATAGAAGGTATGGCTTTGATTAAAGTTTCTTCAATTCCGGCTTTCATAGTTATACGACTAATATCGCATGTACTGCATGCCCCCAATAATCTAAGTTTAACAATCATATCATGAGTAACATCTACAAATTCTACATCGCCACCGTCAGCTTTAAGGTATGGTCTTACTGAGTTTAATGCGATTTCAATTTTTTCTCTAATATCTTTCCCTGTTTCTATCATTATTATCTACTTCTAAAATTATATCCAAAGTTATATTTAAAAAACATATCAATCGAATTGTTATATGATTTTTCTGAAAAATCATATAAATTATTAATCCTTGCCACCAGCGACCACGTTTTATTATTAGTAATTTCATAGAAAAACCTAAACATTGCCATTTTTCTATATTGCATATATATTCCGGGATATTCTCTACTTTTAGAAAGCATTATAGGTTCGGCAAGTGGCGAAATAAACTGATGTGCATCCCAGTAGTTGAGCATTACAGTACAATTATTTTTCTTATAACTTAGTGTAATATATTGCCCTGTTCCGTCAAAAAAAGAATCTGCTTTTGTTGGAGAAATATCTTTGTAAAAAGTAAAAAACGCATCAAGTTTTATATAATCTTTTTTATTGAGACTTGTTAACTTAAAACTCGTTCCATAAGCAAAATCAAATTGAGATTTTATTGGAAAATGTGGTTGCTTGTATATTTCGCCGCCATGATGTCTTACAAGCATCTGAAATGGTAAATTTACTTTAAATCTTTCACTGCTTATTAGAGATAGATTGCAACTAGTGCCCGCTGTAAAAATTTCTTGTGAAGTAGAGACGCGATAAATCATTTTTTCCCAATCTATCCAATTATCAAAAGATAATTTTTTTAATTTGCCTTTGAACTGAAGTCCATTTTCTATTCTTTTATCAATATAATTTTCTGTTGCATATAATGGTTCTATAAGATTGTGGTCAAGGCTGCCATCAAGAGTGCCGAAATTTACTTTTATATTTTTGTTGGTATATGTGAAAGTGTAAGTTGGTATTAAGGTTCTGAAACTATTGTTGCCTAGGTCTTTTTGTATAAAAAAACCTGCTTTAAAATTAAACTTTGATTTGGTTTTAAAATACAATTGAGGATGAAACTGGCTTCCTACCCAAGTAGCACCTTGTTCAACATTGCTTTTGTATTCGGTGTTTTTTATATAATTTGTACATTCAAACAGAAATGCTTTTGTTGTTTGGGGTTTTAATAAGCTATCAGGGTTTAATGTATATAGGTAAGAATTATCAATTTGAGAAAATGCAAACGAAAAGTTTAATAAAATAATAAAGAAATATACTATTTTTTTCGCATGCATAATATTTTGCAAATATAGATTTTTTAATTTTGTACGTTTTAAATATAATGGAATAGCATTTGTAAATTTTTTTAAAAATGAAAATTAATTTAAAAACATATATTTTTATAATTGTTTTAATAACAATAAGCAGTTTTAAAAAACCAATACAAGATGATATAAAGGGTTCAAACCCTGAAATATCACACAGAGTTATTGAAAACAATGCTTTTACTTTTGGTGAAGAGCTTAATTATAGAGTTCACTATGGATTTATCAATGCGGCGAAAATAAAATTGAAAGTAAATAGTAACCCTGTTGAAATTATGGAACGTCAAACCTATCATTTGATAGCAGACGGGAAAACCAATAGTACTTTTGACTGGATGTTTAAAGTACGCGACAGGTTTGAATCATACATTGATATGGGTTATTATGCACCATTAAAATACTTTAAATCAGTTAAAGAAGATCGCTATTCTGATGTTGATTTGGTTTTTTTTGACCATGAAAAAAAATGGATAAAAGGTAAAAAGAAAAATATGGATTGCCCTGCGTATGTTCAAGATATAGTAGGTGCAATATATTATGCACGTACTATTGATTATAATAAAGCTCACAAAGGTGATGTATTTCCAATAAATATATATCTTGATCAGGAAATCTATAATTTAGAATTTAAGTATCTTGGAAAAGAAACTATAAAAAGCGATGTGGGAAAAGTAAGATGTATAAAATTGATGCCAAAAGTTGTGAAAGACCGCGTTTTCAAAGATGATGATGCAATTGTGTTATGGATAAGTGATGATGACAATAAAATACCTATTAGGGTAGATGCAAAAATTTATGTAGGTTCGTTAAAAGTTGACCTCACAAGCTATAAAAATTTAAAAAACGACTTTTCTTCTCTTAAGTAGATTTTGTTTTGTAATAACTATTAAGCTTGGTGTATTTCAGCCAAACATAATAAGAGTTCATTATAGAAATTTGAAAACCTGCTTTGCCATCTAATATGCCAAATAATAGTATGTATTCCTTAAAAAATCTAAAAATAGTTTTTAAAACAATTTGAAAATAATTAAATTTTTTACCATCTTCAAATAAAGATTTTGCAGCTATTTCAGCAAATTTTTTGGTTTGATTTTTTAAATCATCAAACCCATTCATAGTATAATGCAGAATATTTCCATTAAGGTGAGCAATATTGCAATTGTAATTCATCTCAAATTTATCATGAGGGTTTTTTCCTCCCCATTTTCCTTTTGAACTATCCCAAAGTCTAAGTTTTTTATCAGGATACCAGGCACCGTGTTTAATCCATTTTCCACCATAGTTATTCAATCGGTTCATTGTGTATCCGTCATTTGTAAAATTATTTTTTACTTGTGAAATAGAGTTAATAAGTTCTTCACTTAATTCTTCGTCTGCATCTAATGATATTATAAATTTTGATGAAGAATAAGATATTGCTCTGTTTTTTTGTTGAATATGACCATCAAAATTGTGTTGAAATACTTTTGCTCCACAGTTTTCTGCAATCTCACAGGTTTTATCATTAGAAAAAGAATCGAGTACAACAATTTCGTCACATACTTTTTTCAATGAATTAAGACAACGTGCTATTTTCAATTCTTCATTATATGTTATAACAACTCCTGTTAGACTAATCTTATTCATTTCAATTTTGCAAAACTACAAAAACTAAAAGTGAGTATTATTAATCATATTAATTTTGCAAAATGGGAAAAAACAAACTTGCCAGATTTGAAGAAAACAAATTACTTAAAAACCTTATTCAACTACCCGAACCTATGGCTGGGCAATGGAGTAATTTTTTTCAAAATAAAAATCCAATAGTACTCGAACTTGCATGTGGTCATGGAGATTACACAGTACAACTTTCTAAACTTTTTCCTTCCAAAAATTTTATTGGAATAGACCGAAAAGGGGCAAGAATGTGGAGAGGAGCAAAAACAGCATTTATTGAAAATATTTCAAATGCTGCATTTTTAAGAATATTTATTGATCATTGCGATATACATTTTGCAAAAGATGAAGTAAGCGAAATCTGGATTACTTTTCCCGACCCTCATAAAACTAAAAATCGTAAAAAACTAACACATCCATTGTTTTTAGAGCGATATAGAAAATTTTTGATTCCCAATGGTAAAATTAACCTTAAAACAGACGATGACCATCTTTATCATTACACACTTGAGTTGATTGATAATAATAAATATATACTTCATGAAAACAATGAAAATATTTATGAAACAGAGAATATAAAACCTGAACTCGAAATAAAAACCTACTATGAAAAAATGTGGCTAAAGCAAGACAAAACAATAAAGTTTTTGCAGTTTTCATTAGTTTAATAATATTAAATTTCAATAGGTTTAATTTCCCCTTCCACTACCAAACGCCCTTCGGTTTTAGCTTTTACCTCTTCTACACTTACGCCGGGGGCTATTTCTTTCAACTCAAATCCACGTTCGGTAATATCAAAAACTCCTAATTCGGTTACTATTTTTTTTACGCAGCCTAATCCTGTAATAGGCAAAGTACACTTAGAAAGCAACTTGCTTTCGCCGGCTTTGTTTACGTGCTGCATGGCCACGATTATATGTTTGGCACTGGCCACCAAATCCATGGCTCCACCCATGCCTTTTACCATTTTACCAGGTATTTTCCAGTTTGCTATATCGCCGTTATCTGCCACTTCCATTGCCCCCAAAACAGTTAAATCAACCCTTCCTGCCCTTATCATGCCAAAGCTCATAGCCGAATCGAAAAAAGCTGAACCCGGCACGGTAGTGATGGTTTGTTTACCCGCATTTATCAAATCGGCATCTTCATCTCCTTCCATCGGAAAGGGGCCCATGCCCAATAATCCATTTTCGGACTGCAATACAACCTCAATTCCTTCAGGAATATAGTTTGCTACAAGAGTTGGAATTCCTATACCCAGATTTACATAGTAGCCATCTTTTAATTCTCTGGCTATCACTTTTGCTATTTGGTTTTTATCTAACATTTTTTTTTCAAATTTTGGTTATGCTGTTTCATTTTCTTTCTTTGTCATAAGCCCAATACCTAAAAAAGTTTTACCTGTATTATTCAAAACTTCAGGGTATTGGTCAATGCATTCGTCAAAGTAATATTCATTTTTATACTTTTCTTTTAAATAGGCCCAAAAATCTCGCACCCCATTGCAATTAAAATCAACAATATCGTGAAATGCAATATGGGTTGCTTTATCTTTTACTAGATTAAAATCCATCTCTACACCGTAATAGGTGTGGTCGCCATCTATAAAAACTAAGTCCAGGCTCCTCATCTTCTTTACTTTATTTTTAAAAGCATCGCTGTGTGAATCCATTGCCCATAAGATAACATTTTTATTAAGTTCCGAATAAACCTTAAGTGAATCGGATATTTTGTAATCTACCCCATAAGCCGTTAAATTAGGTTTTTTAATTTTTAAAAATTCAACCATGGTAATAAAACTCCCCCCATGTTCCATCCCTATTTCAAGGTATGTGTTTATTTTCTTTACAGCCATCTTGCTCATTAGTTTTGCAAACTGGTTGGGGTATTGCCACACCTTAAGTCCCGAATTAAGTTTTTCGGAAAGTTCGGCAGGAAAAATTGAGAAATTATAATTTGTAACTCCATTCAAGCCCAACTTGGGTAAAACTTCATTCTCAATTATTTCTTTATTTCCTCTTTGCTCATCGCTTAGTTGATGTATTATTTTAATTTTTTCTTGCAATTCTTTTCTTAAGGAATCTTTTAAAAACTGAAATTTTAGCTTGCGATAAACAACCCAAACAACAGGCGGAACTAAAAGGAAAATGAGTTTTTTCAATCAAATTTATTGTTTTAAAAAAAAATTAGACTCTAGGCCTTACGGTTCTTTGTTCTATCCTTTTCTCATAATTTTTTCCTTCAAAAATGCAATTGACAAATATGCCGGGAGTATGAATGTGGTCGGGGTCTAGTTGCCCGGGTTCTACCAATTCCTCTACCTCTGCTATTGTATATTTTCCTGCCATGGCCATCAGTGGATTAAAATTGCGACTGGTGGCTCTAAAAATTAAATTTCCATGCGTATCGCCCTTCCATGCTTTTACAATGGCAAAGTCGGCATCAAAGGCATATTCCATCAGATATGTTTTTCCATTAAAGTCGCGTGTTTCTTTACCTATAGCCACCTCGGTACCTACTCCTGCAGGAGTAAATATAGCGGGCATTCCATATCCGGCCGCCATAGCACGTGTGGCCAATGTGCCTTGTGGAATTAACTCCACTTCTAATTCACCACTAAGCATTTGTCTTTCGAATTCATCGTTTTCTCCTACATAACTTGATACCATTTTTCGCACCTGCTTTTGTTGCAACATTAGACCTATGCCAAAATCATCCACACCAGCATTATTGCTTATGCAGGTAAGGTTTTTTATTCTTTTTTTTACCAGTGCATTTATACAATTTTCGGGTATGCCACACAGTCCGAAACCACCCAACATAAGGGTCATTCCATCTTTAATATCTTTTATAGCTTCATCAGCATTTGCTACAACTTTTTTCATTTTTTAATTTATTTTGTACTGCAAATTTACACTCACATTTATGTTATGTAACCTAATTGTGTAAAATAGTGTCTATTTTTATAAAAAATCAAATTCATATTTTAGTAATTAAATTCATATTTAATCAAAAACATATCAATAATGATTAATATTGTAAATAATATTAATCAGCTACTATTTAGCATTGAAAGATGAAAAAAATTTATTTTTTCTTTTTGTTATTTTTATCGTTTTGCTCAGCCTATTCGCAAAAATATGGGAATGAATGGATAAATTTCAATCAGGATTACTACAAAATAAAAATAGGCAAAGAAGGTATTTATAAAATTGATTATAATGCATTGCAAACTGCCGGATTTCCTATAAGTTCTATCAATCCTTTGAATATACAAATTTGGCTAAATGGTGAAGAATTGCCAATAATTATAAAAGGTGAATCTGATAATAAATTCGACCCAAGTGATTATATTGAATTCTATGCCACATATAATGATGGCAAATTAGACACTGTACTTTTCAGAAAAGGAGAACAACCGCATAAATACATGAGTTTATATAGCGATACAGCTATATATTTTCTTACCATTGGTACTAGCAAAGGGAAAAGAATGCCTATTTACTCAGATTTTGATTACACCGGGAAAACACCGGATCCATATTTTATGTATGAACAGGTAATTTGGTATAATAATAAAAATAATGGAACTTATTGGGATGGTTTTGGTTTTGCAAGTGAAGGATTTTATAATGAATATACAGAGGGGGAAGGATGGGCAAAATATAAATGGGATGGCACTTATTTGACAGAAAGATTTTATACACCATTAATTTATAATACAGGCCCAAAATCTTATATTGAAGTTTTGGCACACACACGGGGTAGTAACACTTCAGAATATGATATCGACGGTTTTAATAATGGATTAAGACTTACAATAGACCCCTCCTCTACTATAATAGAGGAAAAAAGAGTGCGAAATTTAGGAAAATATTTTTTTCAAGACTCTATTGATAACACTCTAATTGGATCGCCATACACTACCCTTAAAACAAACTCTTTTCTATTGGCAAAATCGGCTCATTCTGTTTCATATTTTAAATTAATTTACCCAAGATTATTTAACTTGGGAGATTCTTCAAGTATTAAATTCAATTATAATTCAAATAATAACTTTATAAAATTTTCAAATTACCAAAATTCAAAAACTTCGCCTGCAATATACGATTTAAAAAGTTATACAAAATCAGTTGGTACTTTAAATAATAAAGATATATACATAAATTTATACAATTCAGGAAAAGATAAAATTCTTTATTTAACTGATGAATCAAAAATAATAAACATAAAAGCAAATGAAATTGTAAAATATAATTTTAATGAAATCAAACTGAATAATACTTATAATTATCTAATAATCTCAAACTTAAAACTCGATTCGGGAGCCAGAGCATATCGTGATTTTTTATCATCATCAACTGGTGGTAGTCACACTCCATATTTAGCTTTTGTTGAAGATATTTATGATCAATTTTATTATGGACAAAAACACCCCGAAGCATTAAAAAATTTTTGTCGTTTTGCTATAAAAAATGACACTTCATTAAAATACTTGTTATTACTAGGTAAAGGTCAAAAATATTTTAACAGCAGATTTAATCCGATTGTATATTCAAAATTAGATCTTGTACCAACTTATGGAAATCCGCCATCTGACTATTATTTCACTTCCGGTTACAATGGATCTGTATTTGAGCCATTACTCGCCACAGGACGCATACCTGCAATTAATAATAATCAAATTGCAAATTATATAAAAAAATTGAGCGACCATCATACAGCGGGATATCAACCATGGAAAAAGAAAGTATTGCATTTGGCGGGAGGCGAATCAATAAGTGAAGTTTCTCAATTTGTAAATATACAGGAAGCATACCATAATATTTTGAAAAAGCAGTATTGGGGTGCATCAAAAAGATTAATAACAAAGAGAGATCCGAGTCCTATAGATTCTTCTTTAAAATCAATGATACAAGATGAAATAAATACCGGTTATAGTTTTATTGATTACTTTGGGCATGGTTCTACACAAGCATCTGATATAGATTTTGGATTAGCAAGCCAGCTTAAAAATTTTAATAAATATCCATTCTACTATTTTAATGGTTGTGCTTTGGGCAATACCTACGATGGTAACTCTATAGCTGAAGATTACCTTTTTATTAAGGATAAAGGAGCAATTGGATGGTTAGGGCAAACAACATTTGGGTATGTAAGCGAGCTACATACATTTGCTTTAAATTTTCATTTGAACTTAACAGAAAACACAAATTTGTCATTTGCCCAGAATATATCAAAAACAATTAAAAATTTTCAAATACCAACAAATCCATATAATTCTGCACAATGTAAAATGATGACTTTTTCAGGCGACCCATCAATAAAAATTTTTGATGCTTCATTGCCTGATTATAAAATTGATATAGCATACAGTAGCGTTTATCCGCCAAAGGTAACTGCAGATGCTGATTCTTTTGCTTTAAAACTAAATATAAAAAATCTTTCAAAATTCACAGGCGATTCATTCAATATAAAAGTGAGTCAAAAAATACCCGGGGGAAGTATTTTATTTTATCCTCAAAAATTATTTAAAGGAATTGGGAATAGTGATACAATTTTATTTTGGATAAAAAATCAGAAGGATATAAATAAACGAGGGTTAAATACATTTAATATTATTATTGATTCAGCCAATTTGGTAAGTGAACAAACTCCAGACGGAGAATTTAATAATATTGTACAGTTAAGCCATTATTTTGGCTCTGCAAATGCACAGATTTTATTTCCATTTAAAGATGGAATAGTAAATAATATAAAAGTTGAATTGGCTGCTCAATCACTTACTTATGGTAAAACCAATTATAATTTTATTTTTGAATTAGATACTACTCCATTTTTCAATAGTTCTTTTAAGAAAACTTCAAATAAAATTTTATCGCCATACATAGCAAAAACAACATTTTTGCTATTGCCAATTGATAGCATAGATTATTATTGGCGTGTAAAAATTGATGATGGTTCAGGAAAAGGGATATGGGATGTTTCAACATTTTCTTTAATTTATAATAGTCCTGAGGGTTGGAGTCAAGGGAAAACAGAAAAATTTATTGAATCACATAAGATTGATTTAGGCTATGATACTTCAAATTTATTTAGGTTTGCTACTAAACAGTCAGCAAATTATGAAATAGAAACTGGTGGTAAGAATGCTATTATGCGATTTGGACGAACAATTTGGCACAGTGGTTTCCCCTTAAATTGGAAGTATGGTGATAGCAAAGGTATTGCTGTAGTTGCTTATAGTTCTATAAATGAAGAAAGATTATGTATAAATTCAAAATATAATCCAAAATCAAAACCTCCATGGTGGACAAATCCTCCATCTTATCAAACAAAATATTATTATCCTGTGGGTATTGCCTCTACCTGTCATTATCTTTTTAATACATTTATAAAAGAAGACAGAGATTCTTTTTTAGCATTTCTAAAAATTATACCAAATGACTATTATTTGACAATAATTAACCAAAAAGAAACAAATATTACTTCTTGGGAACCAGAAATTTTTGACGAACTTGAAAAATTTGGTTCTTTAAAACTCAGAACGAGTAATGATAACGAACCATTTATATTTGTTGGAAAAAGAGGCAGTAAGCCTGATCAAATATACGAAAAATTACCTGACCCAAGTAGTGTTTTGCCTCCAATTCAACAATTATTTGTTGAAATGCATGTTCTTGATATTTTAGCTGATTCGGGCTTGATAACCTCAAATATAATTGGTCCAGCAAAAAAATGGAGAAAATTTTATCGTACTATTAATAAACCTGATAATTCTGGAGATCTTGTAAGATTTAATATATATGGTATAAATACGGATAATGACGATATTTTGCTTTATCAGGGCATAAAAAACAGAGAATTTTTACTTGACAGTATAGATGCAGTTACATATCCATATATAAAAATAGAAGCAGACATAGAAGACAGTATGAAATATACACCAACAGATATTAAACGCTGGACAGTGCTGTACGATGGATATCCCGAGGGTGTTATTGACCCTTCATCGGTTTATTATCAAAACAAAGATACCCTTGACGAAGGTGATACATTAAGAATAAAAACTGTTTACAAAAATATATCAAACTACAATATGGATAGTTTGCTAATTCTTACTACTTCAACAAACTCGCTAAACAAAACTGATACAATTGAACTTAAAAAATATAAGACATTAAACTCAGGCGACTCAATTATTATAGAAAGAAAAATTAATACAAAGGGACTATCAATGGGCAATACCTTAAATATAATTGTAAATCCTGAAAAAAATCAGCCAGAAATGTATTTATTTAACAACGCAAGTCAGTTTTTATATTTTGTTAAAAATGACAATAAGAATCCTTATCTTGATGTTGTATTTGACGGAAGGCATATAATTAATATGGAAATTGTATCACCCACACCTGTAATTACAATTACTTCAACAGATGATAATAAATACTTTTTAATGAATAATCCTGAGTATTTCAAAGTAAAATTAAAAGAGCCTTGGAATAATTCATACCGCCAGCTTGATGTAAAAACTGATACTTTTGACTTTGAACCTGCAAATGAAGCCGGGGAAAAATGTATTTTAAAATACAAACCGGCTTATACTAAAGATGGTATCTATGAACTTGCTGTATCTGTATGTGATGCCAAAGGCAATTACTCATCTTCCGAAGATTACAAAATTGCTTATCAGGTAATATCAAAATCAAGTATTACCAATGTTTATCCATATCCTAATCCATTTACAACTAAAACAAGATTTGTTTTTACTCTTACAGGGAACAAAGTCCCCGAATATTTTAAAATTTCAATTTTTTCAGTGTCCGGTAAGATAGTAAAAGAAATTACACTTGACGAACTCGGTACAATAAACATAGGCAACAACATTACCAACTACGAATGGGATGGAACTGATACCTACGGGGATAAATTAGCAAATGGGATTTATTTATATAAAGTTAATGCTAAAATAAATGGCAAAAATATTGAGTTAAGCGAAACAGCAGGTGATACTTTCTTTAAAAATGGTTATGGTAAAATATATATTATGAGATAATTAAAATTATTTATTAATATTTACTATTTGTTTTAATTAATAACCCAAAAAAAACATCTAATTTATTTACAAACAATATATTAATTTTTATATTTGTCAAACATTTTGAAAAGCAAAAAATTCTATTGTAATGAATGAGAAAAAAAAGAGTATATCTGTAAAATATGAAAGTATAGAACTTAAGAAAAATGAAATTGAAATTTTGCTCCATGAACAAAGCAAAAGATTTCAGGTAATAGCAAGCTCAAAAAATGATGCAATAATAACATCTGATGAAAGCAAGCTTATTTTGTTTTGGAATAAAGGAGCAGAGCATATTTTTGGATATTCACCAGAAGAGGCAATTGGAAAATCATTAACTTTAATAATACCCAGTGATTTACGGACACGACACAGTGAAGGTATAGAAAGAATGAATCAAAAAAAGAAACCTCGTGTACTTGGAAAAGTACTTGAATTAAGAGGTTTGAAAAAAAACGGGGAAGAATTTCCCATTGAACTTACTCTTGGAAGCTGGATTAACGATGGAAAAAGATATTATAGTGGTATAATTAGAGATATTACAGAAAAGAAAAAGGCTGAACAGATAATATTAAATGAGAAAAAAAAATCGGAAGAACTACTGTTAAATATATTGCCAAAACAAGTGGCTGACGAACTGAAAAGTGAAGGAAAGGCAAATACAAAAATTGTTAAAAATGTATCAATACTGTTTACAGATTTCAAAGATTTTACAACAATGACAACAGAAATGTCACCTGTAAAACTTGTAGAAGAACTGAATGAAATTTTCGGACACTTTGACAACATAATGGATAATTATAAAATAGAAAAAATTGGCACAATAGGCGATGCATATTTTGCAGCTTGCGGCGTACCTATAGCAAATAAAAATCATGCTTTTAATTGTGTAGAAGCAGCAAAACAAATGTTCAATTACTTGGAAGAGAGAAATAAAAATAATCAAATTCAATGGAAAATGCGGGCAGGTATTCATTCGGGAACTGTGGTAGCAGGTGTTGTAGGAAAGAAAAAATATGCCTATGACTTATTTGGAGATACTGTAAACACTGCCAGCAGAATGGAATCAAATGGAGAAGTAGGAAAAATTAACATCTCTGAAAGTACATACAAATTGATTAAAGACAAATTCAAATGTACCCCTCGTGGAAAAATAAATGTAAAAGGCAAAGGATATTTAAAAATGTATTTTGTAGAGTAAAAAGTTTTACTCATATAACTACACTAAGTAATTAATTTCTCTTTTAAGTCCAGATGCCTAAAAATTTAACAGTTGTAATATTAGCCTACAATAGGCCAAATGCATTAAAAAGACTTTTAGATTCTTTATTAAAAGCACACATAAAAGAATATAACTTAAATCTTGTTTTTAGCCTTGATAAAAACTCTAATCCTCAAGTTGTTGAGTTAGCTAATTCATTTGAAATAATAGATGTTAAAAAAGAAATTATTCAACAAAAAGAATCTTTAGGTGCTGAAAAACATAACTTGGAAGTACAACAACTTTCAATTAGCTATGAAAACTTGTTAATACTTGAAGATGATAGTTTTGTTTCGCCATTTATTTTTGACTATGCGTTTTCTGCGTTAAAATTTTATAATCAAAATGATATTGCTATGATTAGTTTATATCCTTATTTGTGGGTAGAATCAGTTTCTGTACCTTTTTACCCAGTTTATGATGGATATTTTAATTATTTCCAACAAAGACCCACATCGCATGGGTATATCATACAAAGATATCAGATTAATAAATTTAATGAATGGTTTAAGACCTATAAAGCCAATAAAAATCAATTACCCCCAAATACTTTAGGGTGGAACAAACAAAGTTGGGAACGAATTTGGTATAGCTATTTAATAGAAACTAACCAATTTACTGTTTTTCCAAGGGTAGCATTTAACACTGTCTTTGGTGATTTAGGTTATAATGTTAAAAATATTGATGAAGAGAATGCATTTCACCAATCCCTTTCTATTGGTAAAGAAACTTTTAACTTTTCAACTTTAGAAAACTCAATGTCAGTTTACGATGCCTTTTATGAATATCTCAGGTATGATGCTTGGGGATTTAAAAATCTTGAGGGTAATATTTACGGAACAAAGAAAAAATCAACATTAAAGAATGAGTTTGTTGTAATAAATGGATTTAACAAACTTTCAGAGCAAGTTTTTGGTAGAGGATTAAAACCAATTGAACTCAATATTCTGTTGAATAATCCGGGCAAAAAGATTTCCATTATTAAAAAAGATTTATATAAGAGTTCCTTGGTAAACAACATTGACAACTACCTATATTTTCACTCCTTATTTTCAATTCCTAACTTAAAAATATTGGTTATATACTATCTAAGAAAATTTAAAAGATTAAAAATATTTAAATTTTTATTTATTTTAAATTAATTATTGCACCTGCCAGCCTTTTGGTTTGTATCTAATCCTGTTTTTTGAGAACTTTTGTTTTAATCTTACATGTATTATAAGTTCTACCAAGTAATATAAGTAAAAAGTTAGTTTATCTAATAGGTTTGATTTTGATTTTATCATATTGAATTCAAAAAAATAGTTTTTTTTATTTTCTGATAATTGTCCTTTTCTTCGGCGAATACCACCAAAGGGTGAATCAACAACATACAATTTGTAATTTTTACTTGCAAATGAATGCCATAAAAAATAATCTCCGGCAATCTTATAAGATGTAAGAATGTTGTAATCTATAACATTATTACATTCCCTTCTCCAAAATGACGATTCCTGTTGGATTACTGGCAGTTGTTTACCATTATAAAATCCCTTAATGATTAAATTAGAATTGTATTGCCAAGGAATATAATAAAAAACGATATGTCCATCAATATTGTAGCATATTATGTTTCCCATTAACCACTTAACCTGAACAAATTTTGAAAATATTTCGCTAACACAACTAAAAGCATTGGGCATATAAAAATCGTCTCCATTTATATAACTAATTATATCTCCAGTAGAAAGTTGTAAACCCTTAGCCAAAGCTTCATACATTCCATTATCAGGCTCTGAAATTACTTTAAGCATTATTGAATTACAAAATATTGTTCTCTCAGATTTTTCAATCTGCCGTTCGTACTTTTTACAAATTTCTAAAGTAGCATCACTCGAACCCCCATCTATTATTATATACTCCAAATCGAAATCCCCCCTCTGGTTAATTACACTTTCAATTGTTTCAGAAATATAGTTTTCCAGATTTTTTACCGGAGTAATTATGGATATTTTCATTATTTTATTCATCAGATTTCATTACTTCGCGACTTATTGCATTTGGCTTGCCTAAATACTGAATAATAAAAGGATATTGTTCTTTTATTGATTGATTGTAAAGTGCTTTTTCGAGAATTATCTCTTTATCTGTTTTTAGTAGCGTTTTGTTATAATCCTTTAAAATGGGTTCATATAAAAAAAATGCCGAACTTTTATAAACGAATAAACTCAATGGAAAAAATGAAAATACAACAATTGTTAAAATTAAAATAAATTTTTTCAATATAGAAATTTTTTTCCAAACGATTTGGACAGCTTTAGCTGTTAGTATATTTATAAACAAAAAAATCAAAAAAAAACTTTTAATCCATAAGTCGTGGTAAAATCCATAATTAATGTGAAAATACAATTCACTAAAAACCAGTAATAAAATTAATAAATTTCTATCAAAACCAGTTATAAAATTAGCTTTTTTATTAATAAAATATATAAAAAGAAAATTGATGGTATATAATAGATTTAAATTTAAAAAGCGATATACCAAGTATTTTTTAGAACCTATCCAAAACGTAATTTCATCTACTTTTAAGTGCAAATTATAATAATAAACTAAAAAAATAAAAATTATTATTAAAGGAATTACAGCTAAGAATATAAATTTGATAGATAACTTAATAAAGGAGAACTTACTTAATAGAAGTATTGGTATAATGGAGAAAAATAAAAACGGACTCCAGAAAAAACCTATTGTTATCGAATAAAATATATAAAGATTGTTTTTGTTTTTAGAAATAAAATTATGATATAATAAAAGAAAAATCAAAAATACTGGCATAGCATGTTGTAAAACACGGTCAATATTTCCCAAAAATTGATTTTGAGCAATACTATTAAAAGCATCAAATCCCGACATCCCAATACCATATTGATATAAATATTGGTCAATAAATCCTAAATTTCCTAAAATAAATACAAGCAATACCATATAAACAGACAAGCTGAATAAGCGGTTTATCCATAATCCTATTAATGTTAATCCTAAGGCTGAATTAATCAAAATTAACCACCTTAATATATAATAATTATTAAAAAAGGATGCTATCCATGAAGGAACAATATAAAATCCTAAGCCGTAATCTAAGAAATATTTTATTCCTTCATATTGAATGTAAACTGGTTTGTTTTTGTTATAAAACAAATGAGAAAAAATTGCGTTATGCTTATCCCAATCATGTGTTTGAGGAAAGATTTCGCCATAGCCAAGCAATACTAAAAATATTGTAATTACAATAAAGTATTTAAAAAAATATTTATTCCTACTCAGTTTTATTTCATAATTGAAGATAAGCAAAGGCAAAATAATACAAACAGAGAAAAATATTGCATAATACAATTTAAGCCAACTAGTAAAAAATAAAAACAAGGGTATTCCCAAATATAGTAAACTAAATACTTGCAAAGTATCTAATTTGTTGTTTTCATTTACTTTGAGGAGTTTTAATTTCCTTGTAAACTCCAGAATTATATTCCCCATTTTTATTTTAATATGGCTTAATTTATTTTAATTTTGCAAAGATTAAGAACAATTAATTAATAACTACAATAAAATTTATCCTCTTACTCCTTCATATCGGTTGTGATTCCTATAATTTTCATTTTTTACTGGTGTTATTATTGAAATTTTCATGTTTTATCTAAAAACAACAATTCATCTTTTACCTATAAGCTATATTTTTTTTATAATGTGACGGCACAAAAAAAGTATCCATTTGCCAAAGTGAATTATCATTTTCTGTTAACAATAAATCAGCAATTTCAATTGTAGAAAATCCAAGTTGATCCATAAAACTACACATTTGAAAATACTGCAAACTACCTTCAGTTATTTTATAATTATATGTCTCTATTATCAGTAGTTCGGTCTGTTTTATAGATTCCATCGCCCCTTCAATAATTGGGACTTCAAAACCATGAGTATCCAACTTTATTAAAAAAGGTGGATTTAATTTTCTTCTTTCTATCTCTTTATCAATAGTAATTGCAGAAACTTCTATGCAATTTTTCTCAAAAGGGGTTTCTGAAGCAACCCCTCCAAATAACTCACTATTATCAAAATAAATTGACCCTTCTTTAGCTCCTGCTGCAGCAATTATAAACTCTACGTTACTATTTTCCTTTTTAGATCGTTGCAAATTTTTACGATGTGGTTCCTGTGCCTCAATTAACAGATAATTGGCTTCCGGTAGAATTTCCATACAATTTTTTGACCATGAACCATTCGAGGCTCCAACATCAATAACGGTATTAACCTTAATTCCTCGACCTATGCACCTTCTTAATGATTCGTGCATAGAAAAATCATTGGTTCTATCATACACTAATTTGTAACCTAACTTTTTTAAACCTAATTTAATTAACTTCTTAAACATGTTTTAAAATCTCCCAAATATAATACTATTTAAATGTAGAAATAAAAATAAGCTAATTTTGTTCTTTTTATTAATATGAGTGCCCAAGTTGATGTTTTATTATCTACATACAATAACATAAATTATCTTAAGGAATTATTATTTTCCTTAAATCGGCAAACGTATAAAAATTCCATTTTAAAAATACGCGATGATGGGTCTAATGATGTAGTAAAACAATTTATCAAATCAGCTATTTCTGGCTTCAATAATTTTGAATTAACTGATAGCAATAAAAATATTGGATATTTCTATTCATTTTGTAAGTTAATCAATTCTAGCAAATCTGAGTTAATATTTCTATGTGACCATGACGATATTTGGCATAATAATAAGATTGAGACATTTGTCAACGCTTATGAACAATACCCGGATAAGAATAATCCCATTTTAATCTACTCTGACTTAGATATGATTGATAGTAAAGGGCAAGTTATTTCTTCATCCTTTTTTAAAGCTATGAATTTTCTTCCTAACAAATCTAACGATACACTTTTTATCAGAAATTCTATCCCGGGTTGCGCCATTGCTTTCAATCAACCCCTTAAAAAATTATTCCAAAAAACAAAAAAAATAATTCCCTATCATGATCATATTTTAGTTTTATTAGCTATTATTTATGGTAAGCTTATTTTTGTTGATAAAAACCTGACTTCATACAGAATTCATTCATCTAATGCTATAGCCAAAATGACTTTAACCAGAAGTGAAAAAATAAATAACATTATAGATATCTATCGTTTCAATTTTAGTTACAAAAAATTAATTGAAAGCCGATACTCTCCTTTTTTGGAACAAATAAAAATAATATTAGATTTGCATAAAGAAATGGTCAAAAGAAACGGTACATTAATTAATGACCTTACTTCAAATAAAAATAAATACTTTGCACCAAGGAATATTTCAGAAAGAATAGAATTATTTTTTCTCAGGTAACGATATACTTCCACTTTGATTTACAAAACAGTATATATTATTTGTCCGGCAAATGGCATGTCTGGAGGTTCGGAAGCATTGCATCAACTTGCTCACATTTTAACTAAAAAAAAACAATCCAATTTTCTGGTTTATGTTGATTACAAAACTTTAGAATTTGCGAATGCCAAAACACCAACTAAATTTAAATGGTATAATTTTAAAATTTCAAATTTTATAGATGATAATGAAGGTAATCTTGTCATTATTCCAGAAACAATGACGAATTACATTGCTAAAATCAGATATGCGAAAAAGGCGATTTGGTGGCTTAGTGTAGATTATGGAGAATGGAATCACAATTTTATAAATGATTCAATTTTACATTTTTGTCAATCAAATTACGCATTGGATTTAATTTTGACAAAAGGGGTAACTACCTGCTATATGTTAAGCGATTTTGTAATCACTTACAGACTTATTAGTACATTTATTAGAAAGAAAAAAAACGTTATAGTTTATGACCCCAGAAAGGTAAACTCAAAATTCGATGAAGTAAAAAAAATAATGGAATTAAATTACACTTTTAAGGCAATTGAGAATTTAGATAGGATAAGATTATCTATACTTTTAGCTCAAAGTAATATATATTTTGACTTAGGTAACAATCCGGGTAAGGATAGACTTCCTAGAGAGGCTATTTTGCATCAAACTATTCCACTTATTTCTAAACTTGGTTCAGCAGAAAATAATTTTGATTTCCCATTTCCTAAAACATATAAATTAGAACTAGATATACCGTCAGAATATAAATGCAAACAAATAGATTTAATTAATAAACAGAAAAAGAATATTTTAAAAGAATATTCTAAATTCCATACTAATGTTTGTAACGAAAAAAAGACATTTAATCAGGAGGTTAATGTAATTTTTGGATTAAGTGGGGGTCAATTTAAAATAACTTTTTTTGATCAACTCAATTTGATAACATATGATATTAAAGAAATTTACAATAACGTTTGGAAACCTGTTTTAAGATCATTACTAAAGGTATTAAAATGAGAAAAACAATAGCAGCCATAATTTCATACAACGGTAGAGAGTTTTTACCGAATTGTATTAAATCATGCCAATTAGCTGAATTAGAAATTCTCGTTATCGACAATAATTCTAAAGATGGAAGTCTTGAGTATTTATGCTCACAAAATCACATAACACTTATAAAAAACAATACAAATACAGGATTTACTAATGCAGCCAACCAAGCAGTAAAATATTCAATAAATAACGATTTCGATTATCTTCTTTTATTAAATCAGGATGTAGAATTTGAAAAGGAAATGGTTTCCTTGCTCTTAGTTGATTTTGAAGAAAACCCCTCAATGGCTGTAGTTTCACCTATGCAAATGAACGAGCAAAATGAAGCAGAATATCAATTTAAAAAAATTTGTACTGACTATGGGACTGATTTAACCCAAACCCTAACCACCGAAGTAAAATTTGTAAATGCCGCTTGTTGGTTAATGGATTTAAAAAAAGTGAGAGAAATAGGTTTATTCAATCCTATCTTTAAAAATTATGGAAGTGATTTTAATTATTGCCACCGAGCTAACTACTATGGTTATAAAATAGGATTAAATCCTAATGCTAAAATGATACACAAAAAGAAGAATCAAAAGGATTATGAACAAAATATATTTAAATCTATCAAAAGTTACAATACTTACTTTTTAGCATTAATACTAAATCCATTGCAAGATAACAAGCCTAAAAAAGTTATTTATCAATTGGCTAAGGGAGCAATTAAAAGTTTTATGACCTTTAATTTTAGAAAATCTATATTAAAAACAAATGCTCTTATTTTTTTGATTTTCAAAAGCATAAATCCAAAGAACTTTTCACAACAAATCTAATATCATTAATATATTTGCATAATGCCAAATAAAAAACTAACTACTCACACATTAGAGATAACAAAACAAGCAGGGTTGTATTTACGTAGTGAATTTAAAAATTTTAATCAAAATGCAATAGTTGTAAAATCTCCAAATCAGCTTGTAAGTTATGTAGATATTTCTGCTGAGAAAATGTTGGTTGAAGGATTGAGTAAAGTATTGCCTGAGGCGGGTTTTATTACTGAAGAAAATACTATTTCTAAGTTGTCAGATAAATTAAACTGGATAATAGACCCACTTGATGGAACTACCAATTTTATGCATGGGATACCCGCATTTGCAGTAAGTGTAGCCTTGTATGATAATAATAAGCCAATACTTGGAATAATTTACGATGTATGCAATGACAATTTATTTTATGCTGACCAAAACGGTGCATATTGCAATGGCGATAACATAAAGGTATCAACAAACGAAAATTTAAGTAAAAGTTTGCTTGCTACCGGGTTCCCATATTATGATTTTGACGGAATAGAAAATTATCTGAATGCACTTAAAAGCCTTATGAAACAAACAAGAGGGCTAAGACGAATGGGAAGTGCTGCTATTGACCTTGCTTATGTTGCCTGTGGTAAATTTGAAGGTTTTTTTGAATTTGGTTTAAATTCGTGGGATGTGGCAGCCGGTGCTTTTATTGTAAAAAAAGCCGGAGGAAAAGTAAGTGATTTTGATGGTGGCGAAAACTGGCTTTTTGGGAAAACCATTATTGCTACAAACAATATTATTTACAATAATTATTTTGATATTATCAATTCAAATTTTAACAAGAAATGACTTGGTATTACAGAGTATTTTTAATAATTTTAATCTGTTTAAAAATTTCAATTTCTAATGCTTGGGCACAATTTACTCTAACTAATTTCAATAATTATTACAGTTATATTAATTGCATAATAAGCAATGAAAAAATTTTACAAGTAAATAATATTCAGTTTACATCAATAATTATTGAAACAAACGAAAAAATAAATGAAGAAATAAAAGTTGAAATTTTTACTGAAAACGGCAAACCATTATTTCTTATTTCAAAGTTTTTTGACAATGAAAATAATCGAGAATACAAGTATAGCACGGGGTTACATAGTTTTAACAAGACACTAAACGGAATAAAAATCAACTTTGGAAATTTTGAAGGTCAGGTAAAGATAAGCTTTATTTATTCACCTAAACATAATCTGAGCAAAGATTTAAAATTATATAAATTTAATAATCCTTGTGATAAACCGCTAATGATAAGCTATAATGAATGGAGAAAAGGATTGCCAGACCCTAAACCACCACGAGAAAAAACAAAGGTAGAACATCTTGTTATCCATCATTCTGCAGGCTCTAACTCAGATACTGATTATATAAACACAGTTAGAAATATATACTTGTTGCATACACAAAGCAATGGATGGGATGATATTGGTTATAATTTTTTGATTGCCCCAGATGGTACAATTTTTAATGGTCGCGATCCTATAGGAGCGGGAGATGATGACGAAATTCTCGGGGCACATTTTTGTTCTAAAAACCAAAATACCATGGGAATATGTATAATGGGAAATTATATGAATCAAAAACCAACCGATGAAGCATTGTTTTCATTAAAATACCTCTTGGCTTGGAAACTTAAAAAAGCTAAAATTGATGCTAATGGCAAAACGCTTCATCCAAAATCAACAGGTTCATTACTCGAAAATATTTGTGGTCATCGAAATGGTTGCAGTACTTCATGTCCCGGCGATTCTCTTTATTCAGAATTAAATAAAATAAGAAGTGAAGCAGCAAGAATTGCTGATAGTTGCGGTTTGATATTAGATGTGTATAATTTTAAATTAACCCCTAAAATATTTCTTTTCCCAAATCCATCAGATGGAAAAGTTTATTTTAATACAGCAAATATTGAAGCAAACTCAGAACTTCAAATTTTTGATATTTCAGCCAAATTAATCAAAAATATAAAATTACAATCTCAATCTGTCACAGAACTCAACATGCCTAAAGGGTTATATTTTTATAAGGTTTTAACTAACATGTCTGTATTTGAATCAGATTTTTTTATAATCAAATAACTTACAATAGGTGATTTTATTACAAATAATTTTATTTTAACTGTTGTAAATTATCTTTGCATTTATTAAAAAAAAAATATAAATGTACAACACATTAAAACCTGTATTAGAAAAAGAAATTAATGATATTAGAGAAGCCGGGCTTTACAAAAATGAGAGAATAATATCTTCTCCTCAGGGAGCAGAAATTACATTAAGTAATGGGAGTAAAGTTCTTAACTTTTGTGCAAACAACTATCTTGGTTTGTCTTCTCATCCACTTGTAATAGAAGCAGCTAAAAAAGCAATAGATACACATGGTTTCGGTATGAGTAGTGTGAGATTTATTTGTGGAACACAAGATATTCATAAAACTCTGGAACAAAAAATCAGTGAATTTTTAGGTACAGAAGACACTATACTTTACGCAGCAGCATTTGATGCAAACGGTGGAGTTTTTGAACCATTATTTGATGAAAGAGATGCAATAATAAGCGATGCCTTAAATCACGCTTCAATAATTGATGGAGTTAGGCTTTGCAAGGCACAGAGATATCGTTACAACAATGATGATATGAACGACCTTGAAAAAATATTGAACGAAACTCAAAATTTAAGACACAGAATAATTGTAACAGATGGTGTATTTAGTATGGATGGCACTATTGCACGACTTGACTTGATTGTAGCACTTGCCGAAAAATACAATGCATTAATTATGATAGACGAGTGCCATGCAAGTGGATTTATTGGTAAAACAGGCAGAGGTACACATGAGTACAGAGGTGTAATGGGCAAAATTGATATTATAACCGGCACATTAGGAAAAGCACTTGGTGGTGCTTCGGGAGGGTTTACAAGTGGAAGAAAAGAAATTATTGAAATGCTAAGACAGCGTTCTCGTCCATATTTATTCAGCAATACCCTGGCACCATCTATAGTTGGAGCCTCTATTGCCGTTTTTGATATGCTTAGTCAAACTACAGAGTTGAGAGATAAATTAGAAAGAAATACAATTTATTTCAGAGAAAAAATGACTAATGCAGGTTTTGATATCAAACCCGGTGTTCACCCAATTTGCCCTATAATGCTGTATGATGCCAAACTTGCACAACAGTTTGCTGAAGCTCTTCTTACTGAAGGAATTTATGTAATCGGATTTTATTATCCTGTTGTAGCCAAAGGACAAGCAAGAATAAGAGTACAAATTTCTGCAGGACATGAAACTCATCATTTGGATAAAGCAATTTCAGCATTTACTAAAATAGGAAAACAACTTGGAGTAATTAAATAATTAAAGTTTGAAGAATTTTAAAAGCTGGCTTAAAGCAATCCGACTTAAAACTTTGCCTCTTGCAGTAGGAGGTATTTTGTTGGGTAGTTTTCTGGCAGCTTACGAATATTCATTTTCGTCTAAAATATTCTCTTTGCTTATTGTTACTGCAGTTTTGTTGCAGATATTATCAAACCTTGCAAATGATTATGGCGATTATAAAAAAGGGACTGACATTTCTGCAAATAGAGAAGACCGCATGCTATCATCGGGTAAAATAAGCGAATATCAAATGAAAGCTGTTCTAACTATAGTGTCAATCCTTGCTTTTATTTTTGGTGTAATACTTCTTATTACAGTTTTTAATTATTCAGATTTAAAAATGTATTTATGGCTCATAATAGGAATTGCTGCAATTGTTGCAGCTTTAAAATATACAATAGGGAAAAACCCCTATGGATACTACGGGTGGGGAGATTTAGCAGTTTTTGTTTTTTTTGGTATTATTTCAGTTTTTGGAGCATATTATCTATTGACAAATCGTTTTACCCCAAATATAATAGTGCCTTCGGTAGCATGGGGTTTATTATGTGTTGTTGTTCTTAATATTAATAATATTAGAGATATCGAAAATGATAAAATATCAGGGAAAAAAACATTTGCATTAATTTTAGGATTAAAAAATGCAAAAATTTACCTTTACTCAATTACTGTCTTGTCAGTATTTTTGTTTGCATTGTTTTCAAGATTAACAGAAACAAGTTTAGATATATTAGTACCTATATTTTTTTTAAGTTTTTATATTATAATATTCAGAAATATTACTGCTAAAAACCCATCAAAAGAAGATTTCAATAAAGCATTAAGAAATATTTCTCTTCTCAATTTAATGCTTGTACTTATATTAGGATTACTTTGGCTTTCTTGATGGATATTGATTTTACAGTAAAAGAATATAATCTTGAATTTATAATACCTGCTAAAACATCTCGAAATGTTTTTACAAAGAAAAAACATTGGATTGTAAGTATATATAATAAAAGAAATATAGAAATTAAAGGAATTGGCGAAGCAGCTCCATTAGAATTTTTAAGTCCTGATTACAATAATGAATTATCAGAAAAAATAACACAATTTTTATATAGATTGACTAAAGGAGAGCCTTTTGAAGAAATTGATTTCACAGGATTTCCATCAGTAAAATTTGCAATTGAAAGTGCCCTGATAGATTTGAAAAATGGTGGCAAACAAGTATATTTTAATTCAGATTATATAAAAGGAAAGCCTATTCCTATTAATGGTTTAATATGGATGAACGATACAGAAAGCATGTTAAAAGAAGCTATCAAAAAAGTTGAATCAGGATTTAAATGTATTAAGTTTAAAGTAGGGAGCCTTGATATTGACAAAGAGTGCAAAATGCTTGAATCGTTTAGAAACACTCAACAAGGAAAAAATTGCATAATAAGGCTTGATGCAAATGGTGCATTTAATCATAAAAATGCATTTGAAATATTGAATGAATTATCTCGTTTTAATATCCATTCTATTGAACAGCCGATTAAAACTGGGCAATTTGATATTATGGCAAAATTATGCAGCGAATCAAAAATAAAAATTGCACTTGACGAAGAATTGATAAATTTAACAAATGAAAAAGAAATAGAAAAACTCTTTAAGATTATAAAACCTCATTTTGTAGTATTGAAACCAACTTTACTGGGAGGCTTATCAAACAGTATGAAATGGATTAAGCTATCAGAAAAGTATAACTCAAACTGGTGGATTACATCAGCTTTAGAATCTAATATCGGATTAAATATACTTTCACAATGGGTGGGTAATCTTAAAACAAATACATTTCAAGGATTAGGCACAGGAATTTTGTATAAAAACAATTTTAGAAAAAAGTCAAATATCTTTAATGGCGAGCTGTATTACAAAGGCTAAGCCAGTCAATTTCCTTATTTAATTTTATTTTAATAGGAATATATGAAAAATTTACGAATGAGTTAGTATAATAATTTTTCAACCTGAAAAAATCTTTTTCGGTAGTCATTATCATTGAATTTTCAAACTCAGATACCTTTTTATTTATTTTATCAATGTCAGCATACATATAATTATAATGGTCTGCAAATCTAAAATGATAGAGAATTTCATAATGTTCATTTTTAAGAAAATCAATAAAAAGAGTATCATTAGCTATGCCTGTTACTAAAACAATTTTCTTTGAAAACCTTCCTTTGTGTATCTTTGGGTTATCATACATTATTTCAGAAAACAACAATGTTTTATTAAGGAGACGCACGGGTAATTTTAAAGTTTTAATTGTAGGGCATTTTGTAATTATTATAATATCGGCTCTTTTATAGCCATTTTTAAATTCTCTAAGTGTACCACAAGGTACAACACAATCTTTCCAAAATGGTTTTTGATAAGAAGTAAGTAAAATATTTAAACTTCTATTAATGTATCTGTGTTGAAATCCGTCATCAAGCAATATTAAGTCAGTTTGAGGATAGTCTGATAAAATTTGCTTAGCAGCTATATTTCGATTTTCGCAAACAGCTACGGTAATTTCCGGAAATTTATATTTTACCTGCAAAGGTTCATCGCCTGTAATTGATGCATCATCATTCAAATTTACATAGCAAAATCCTTTCGATTTTCTTCCGTATCCTCTACTAATTACAGCAATTTTCCTTGAGTCCTTATACTTGTTTATAAAGTACTCTATATGCGGAGTTTTACCGGTTCCTCCTAACGATATATTTCCTATGCTTATAATTGGAATATTAAATGACTTCTGCTTTAGAATTCCAAAGTCAAATAATTTATTCCTTAAATATACAAGTAATCCGTATATTACTGCTAAAGGGTAAAGTAGCTTCAATTTTATTTTTTTTTACGAAATAAATAATTTAATGTGTTGAATAAAATAGTTGTGTCTAATAATTTGTTCTTGTATGTACAGTTTTGTAAAAAATAAAAAACCCCTATCTTTTGATAGGGGTTCTGTTTAACTGAAAAATTTATCTTGCAATTCTGTTTTCTATTTTAATTGCCTACTACGCCTTTTATTATTAAATACTCTGTACCAGAAGTACCGTTGTGTTTTATAGTTATTGTTTTATTAAATGTCCCTGGTTTTCCTTTCGAATCAAACACAATAACTATCTTACTTGATTTGCCAGGCATAAGTGGTTCTTTTGACCAATCAGGAGAAGTGCAACTACAAGGTGTTATTACGTCTGTAAGAATTAATGGAGCTTTACCTGTATTAATATATGTAAATTCGTATGTTGCTTTTGTTCCTTCTTTTATTTTTCCAAAATCATGATTAGTTTCATTAAATTTAATATTTGCTTGTTCATCAGCTATTAAAGTAATTTTCTTTTTGCCTGTTTGAGCAAACGTATTAACTGAAAAAAGAACTAATATTATAGAAATTAATTTATATTGAAACATTATAATTTGTATTTTACAAATTATATGCCATTATAATAAAAAAGCTAGATGAAAATAACATCTAGCTTTTTTATTATAAATATAAAAAATTGTTTTTTTAATTATTTGGAGTAACTACAGGAGTTTGTGGTGCTACTGGTGCTGATTCTACAAAACCTTTAATAGTAAGATACTCGGTATTTGATTCTGTTGATCCATTGTATTTTACTGTGATAGTTTTTGTAAAAGTGCCTGGACGACCCGAACTATTGAAAGTAGCTGTTACTTTTCCTTTTTTACCAGGGGCAACAGGTTCTTTACTCCATTCAGGAGAAGTACAACCGCAACTTGCTTGTACAGATTCAAGTAATAATGGCGCATTGCCGGTATTTACAAATTCAAAGGTAAAAGTTGCCTGTGTTCCCTCCGTTATGTTTCCAAAATCATGATTATTTTCAGTAAACTTAATTTTAGGTATACCGTCAGAAACGATTTCTACCTTTTCTTCTTCTTTTTGAGCAGATTTTTTGTTTTTTCTACCTTTTTGAGCATCTGTAAATCCAATGAATCCGATACTTAGCAATGCGATTAATACTATTTTTTTCATTTTTATTGTTATTAATATATTTTTTGTTTTTCAAATTTATACAAAATAAATGCCAAAAAGCAAATTAAAAATTAGCTTTTCTTTTTTCATTAAATGCATTTGTACCTTCTATAAAATCAAAAGTGCCAAATGAATTTCCAAATTCAATATTTTCAATTTCAAAACCAGTTTTTGTACTTTCAAAATGTTGATTAACACATTTGATAACTTTGGCTACTGCAGATGGTGATTTGCCTGATATTTTATTAATTAACTCTTTGCAGTAATCAATGAGATTGTCAATAGGTACAATTTTGGAAACTAATCCATAGTCTAAAGCTTGTAGTGCATTTATTGTATCTGCTGTTATTAATAATTCAATTGCACGACTTTTGCCAATAAGCTGAACCAACCTTTGAGTACCTCCATAGCCTGGAGGAAGTCCAAGATTTACTTCAGGTTGTCCAAATTTGGCATTTTCTGAAGCAATTCTTATATGACAAGCCATTGCAAGTTCATTTCCACCTCCAAGACTGAAACCATTTATTGCTGCAATTGTTGGAATTTTTGAATTTTCGAGGGTATTCATTACCGAATGTCCGTCAATACTCATTTGGGTGCCTTGTTTGGTATCAAAATTTGCAAATTCAGCAATATCTGCACCTGCGGCAAAAGCTTTTGTCCCCTTCCCGGTAAGAATAATTCCTCTTATTTCTTTATTATCTTGTACGCTTAGTACAGCTTTTTTTATTTCCTGAAGTGTTTCAATATTTAATGCATTTAGTTTGCTTTCGCGATTAATGGTTATTATATAAGCGTTTTTTTCTTGAACTGTTATTATATTATTATACGTCATTTTTTTTTAAATAAGTTTATAGGTTATTAGAGAAAGTAAAAAAACTAAAGATAATAAAAATCATTAATCTTGCGTATTATTATCTTTTTTGGGAACTGGCGATTTCTTTTTGTCTTCCGAAATCTCAATTTCAGATGTTTTTTTAATTATTTTTTTAGTTGAATCTGATTTTTCTTTAGGTATTATATCTGGTTTTGGTGTTTTTTTAGGAGTTGGCACATTTCCATTTGGTGTTTTTTGCTTTATCTGAATTTTTGGTGGAACTTTCTTTTGTATTTCAATGCCTGACTTAAAAACAAGAATTCCTTTTGTTTCAAAAGAGTCAGGTTGATAATTCAATATTGCAAAAATTTTAGTATTATCGTTGCTGAGCGCTACTCCACGTGCATTAGTACCAATTCCGTCTATTGTATTAATTAATTTTTCTTCTTCAATATCCCAAACTTTAATGCTTCCGTCATTACTACCGGATACTGCATATTTCCCATTGAATGATACTGCTACAGAAATTACTTTCCAGTCATGTCCACTTAATGTTTTTTCAAGTTTGCCGTTTTCAGTGTTCCAAACTCTTATTGTTTTATCGCTTGAGGCAGATATTAATTTTTTATTATCTCGAGTAAGTACTATGTTGTTTACCTGATCAAGATGTCCTTCAAATGTTTTAATCAATTTGCCGGTAATGTCATATTTTTTAATAATACTTGTATTGTCAGAACAATAAATGCTTCGGCGGTCCCTACTTACAGCTATACAAGAAATAGGGTTTGTATTATTTATTTTTTTATCTTTGGCTTTGTATATATCGTAATAACTTATTGTACCATCATTACTGCCTGTATAAAGCAATTTTCCTGATGGGTCAATTACAATTGAGTTTATTGCCATTCTATGTATAAAAATAGTTTTATCTTTGATTACACTTCCAAATGAGTCTATCAAATAAGTAAAAATTTTGCCATCTGTACCTCCCGTAGCTATAACTTTGGCGTTTGGTGTAATTGAAATACAATTTACGGCAGAGTAATGGTCTAAAAGGGAACTTATTGGTGTGTAAAATGAGTCGTTATGAAACAAATTTACCATACCATCCCATGAGCCTGAAGCTATAATTTTTCCATTATCAGAAATTGCCATACACTCCAAATCGTCAGAATGTCCTTGAAGTTTAAATAATATTTCTGCTTTTGGCGTTTGTGTATAGCCTATGAAATAAACTAATGTAAATAATATTGCAAGTAAATGCTTCATAGGATGATTTTATAAAATGAATTTCAATTTTATATTAATTCGTTTTAATAAACAAGGATGTTCTCAAAATTATTTTTTAAGATTTACAAAATTCCTTCATCTGCAAAACTATAATAATTATTGTTTGCTACAATTAGGTGATCAACAATAGGAATATCAACTATTAAGCCCGATTCTTTTATTTTTTTTGTAATGTTTTTATCTGCATCGCTTGGTTGAATATTTCCCGAAGGATGATTGTGTGCCAATATCAAACTACATGCATTTTCTTCAATAGCAATTTTAAAAATTTTTCGTAAGTCAACTACTGTACCACTTATACCCCCTTCGCTTATTTGCCTGCATGAAATAAGATAATTGGCTCTATTAAGAAGCAAAACCCAAAATTCTTCGTATTTATTGTCAGATATTATTGGTTCTAATATTTCATAAGCCTGTTTGCTTGAATTTACTTTTTTCTTTATTGCTTCGTAATGTTTTCTTCTGCTGCCTAATTCTATTGCTGCAATAATTGTAATTGCTTTGGCTGTACCAAATCCTTTTATTTTTACAATTTCATTTACATTAAATCTTGCAAGTTGGTTTAGGTCATTTTGGGCTAATTCAAGCAGTTCTCTGCCAAGATCTATTGCTGATTTGGTTTTAGTGCCTGTTGAAATTAATATTCCAAGTAATTCTGAATTGCTAAGACTGCTTTTGCCTTTTAAAATTAACTTTTCTCTTGGCTTTTCATCGTCAGCCCATTCAGGTATTGGTTTATTCATTTTTTTACTTGATTTACTAATTTGTTTTTTTCTTTTCCTCAAAGAGTTTATTAAAAAATTCTAATTTTTTATTGGATGCATCCAACTCCTTTATTTTTGCAACATATTCCTTTGATTTTTCTAAATCTTTATTAATATAATTATAATATGCTAGGTACTCATAAGATTCTATCAGGTCTTTTTTGTTCTTTTCAATATTTTCAGGTTTTGCAAGAATAAGCTCTACAACTTTTTCGTAAAATGGTTTTGCAAGTCCAAGTTTTGTATCGGGGTCTAACATTGCATTTGATTTTGCTCTGAATTTTTGTGCATTAAAGTTGTTAGGACTAATATTAGTAACTGTTTTAAAAGCACTATCCGCCATTTGATATTGTTTTGTAAGATAGTACGAAAGTCCTAAATATGTATAATCATTTATTGTAGGTTTGCCTGATGTTATTTTTTTATTTATGTAAATAATTGCATCGGTGTATTTTTTTTGTTTGTAATAAGTTAGCCCAATATCACTGTACAAATCTGTATTTGTTGAATCTAATTCTATTGCTTTGAAAAGCTCTATTAATGCAAGCGAATCTTTCATGTTTTTTGACAATAATTTTCCTTTTGCAGAATAATCACTCGAAAGAAATTTAAATCCATTTATTTCAGAAGCCATAGTGAAAAATTTATTTATAGCATACAATCCTTTACTGAATCCGTCTGGTGGAAATTTATCTCCCACTTCAGAGTAGCTATATCCTAAAACTCTGTAGATGTATAGACTTGAGCTATCATATTGCTGTATAACTTTTATTTCATTAATTGCATCCTCGTATAATTTATTTACCCATAATATCTGTGCAAAACGGTTACGTGCTTCACGGTCGTTATTAAGAGTCAAGTATTTTTTGTACTGTTCAAGAGCTTGCTTATTAAAACCTGCCATTAGATACAATTCGCCCATTACAATATAAGCGGGGGCAAAAGTTGAATCAATTTTTATTGCTTCTTTGTACCATTTTAATGCTTCAGTAGGGTTTTTTGCTCTATAATATAATTTCCCTATTCTTAATATTGGTTTAGCAATAGTTTTATCTAACTCTGCAGCTTCGCTGTATTTTTTAATAGGAGCAGAGCCATCCATTTGGTTTTCTTCCAGCAATGCATCACCAATTAATATATGAATTTCAGGGTTTTTTGGCTCTAATTTTAACGCTTTTGTTAGCAATTCTTTAGCGTAAGGTATATTTTTGTTTTTCGCATAAATATAATTTTCTGCTACTTTCATTATTATTAGGGCATTTTTACTTTTAGTCATTGAAATAGCTTTGTTAAAGTATTTTTCTGCCGGATTCTGAGAATTTCCATTCCATAGTACTTTACCTTTACCAACATAATTCAATGCATAGTTTGAGTCAGCCAATATCCCGTTTTTGTACATTATGTCTGCCGAATCATACAATTCTTGATTAAAAAAAGTTTCACCGTAATAGTAGTAAACTATTGCTTTATTTGACTCAGTTTTGACTAGTTTTCTGAATGATTCTTTTGCGCTTTCAAATCTTTCATTTTCTGCCATTCTTATAGTCTCTTTTAAGGTTTGGCCATAAGCAGTAAAACTTAAGACTAATGCAGTACTAACTACAATTTTTTTTAATATTTTCTTATTCTCGTTCATTTTTCTTATTCTACATTTGCTTTTACATCTCTTACTTTAAGATAAACAGGCACGAGCCCGGCCTTAGTAAGTATAAGTTGTCCTTTATCAATATTACAAATAAAATTTACAAACCCTGTTCCAAGACCCATGCGTGTTTGTCTGTTAATCAAAAACATTCTTCTTATAAAAGGATAACTATTGTCTGCAATATAATACTGATATGGTTTATAGTATAATTCACTGCTTTTGTGACCCACAGCCATTACTTTTACTTGTCTTAAAAATGCTTTGGCTATGTTGCTGTAATCATCAGTAATCCACCCGGCACTAATTATTCCTATGGCATTTTTATTTTTTGATACGTAATCAATAACTTCTTTGTTATTACTTACACCATAACAGTTTTTCTGCAATTCTGTTCCGTTTAGCAATGAATCTTTTATATAATGAAAATTTGCAGAATTAGGATTATCAAAAATCACAAGTATTTCTTTGTTGCTGTTTTTCCCTATCTCATTCCATTTAGTTATTTTGCCTGAAAGTATTTTTTTAAAATCATCAATGTCTAAATTCGTATCCGGATTTTCAGGGTTTGCTATTAGAGCTAAAGCATCATAAGCAAAAAGTGTTGTTTTGGGGTATATGTTCTTACTTTTTAGAATTGCGAGTTCATTTTTTGTAAGCTCACGGTTTGATACCATTACTTTACATGAATCATCAATCAAAGATTTAAAAGCATCTTTTTCATTTTGTACTATAATTTTAATTTTAGCATCGGGGTTAGTGTCTTCAAATACTCTTGTAAGAGTTTCAAATAAAAATGTATAAGATTCGTCAATTGCTACTGTTGTATAGCCAGATGTTAAAGTATCAGTAGGATCATCTTTTACTGTATTATTGCATGATAAAATAATAACAGACAAAATAATTAATAAAATACATTTTGATTTCATTTTCTAATTTCGCTTAAATAAATTTTAACAAGTTTTATCAATCCGTATATACACAATATTGCTCCAAAAAAGTACTTATTAGAATTGGTAATGAAACCTCCATATTCATGGTTTTTAAGAAAAACATAAATACCAAGTGAAATAAATACAATTCCTAAAATTAGTTGTAATATAGACCTAAAGTTTAAATTCACTTTGGATATGTAAATAAAAATTTTAAAATAATCTAAACCTGATTGGGATATTGAAATAAACAGGTACAGGCTGACCATTTTGACGACCAGGTTTCCATTTAGGCATTTTCTTTATAACTGCTATTGCTGCTTCTTCACACCCATAACCAAGTTTTTCTTTATTAAGAATAACAATATCTTTTATATGACCATCAGCAGTAACAGTAAATTTCAAATGTACACGCCCTTCAATATTGGCATCTTTTGCTTGTTGGGGGTATTCGAGATTTTCTGCAATAAATTTCATCATTGAAGCTTCGCCTCCCGGGAATTCAGGCATTTGTTCTACAGATACAAATGGTTCTACTTCTTTTGGCTGTTCTATTACTTGATCGCCATCACCTACTTCATCAGGTATTATAATATTGTCGTCGCCTGTGCCTTCTTGAGTTTTTTCGCCTGCTTGAGTTTCTACAAGTTTTTCTTGAGTTACTACTTCTTCTACAACAGGCTCATCAACTACTACGGGTGGTGTAAATTTTACCATTTCCTGTGCTGGAGGAGGAGGAGGAGGAGGAGGAGGTGGTGGTTCAGGTTCGTTTTTATCTACTGGTGGCGGTTCAAGGTCAACTTGTGTGTCAACATTTTCTATAACTTCGGTTTTTGCTTTAAAAACTGTTAAAATTTTTGGTATAGAAAATCCAATTACAAAAGCCGCTATGGTAATTAATAATGCTAGAGAATACGACCTGTTGTACTTTTTTCTAAGTAGGTATGCGCCATACTCTTTGTTGCGTTCCTCAAATACTAGTTCATTTCTGAAATCAGAAGTAACATTTGTCCAACTGTTGAATAAATTATCAATTACCTTTTCCATAACTTTATATTACTTTATAGATTGTTTAAGTAAATTTAGTTCGCCAATAGTTATATCGGTTACTGCATATTTACCTATATTGCAAATATTAAATTCGTCTATTAAGTCTATTAAATTTCTATATACTGCTTTGTCATCTGCTTTGATAACGAAAAAAGGTGCTTCTTTTTTTGCTTTTGCTTCAATAGCAAGAGTTTTGTATGTAGTATCATCTATTTGTTTGCTAATTCTTTTTTTCTTCAAGTCTTTAATAAATTTTACTACAAGGTCATTTTTGTCAAGTAAAAATTTATTAAGATCTTCACCAAATTTTACTTCAGTAAGAGTAGTTGCCGGTTTCCCATTTTTAGGTACTTCTTTAAATTCTCCTTGATACCAAAATACTTTATTTTCACCTGTAAGTATAAAAGTATAACCATTTACTAAAGTTGTATTTTGTTTAGTAGGATTTTCGGGAGGAACAGGGAAAGTAATTTCCATTGTTTTAGGCTTACTAAAAGTAGAAGTGAGAACAAAAAAAGTAAGAAGTAAAAAAGCAAGGTCAACCATTGGGGTCATATCAACCCTGGTACTTTGTTTTTTGGCTCTTTTTTTACCTTTCTTGCCATGCCCTGCGGCTCCGGAGTCGCTGTTTAATTCTGCCATAATTCTTTTCTTTTATTCTTCAGGACCTTGTTCAAAATTTGTCAACAGATTAAATCTGTAAATTTTTAAATCTGTAAATGTTTTTATTACTTCTTTTACAACTATATAATTGGCATTTCCATCTGCTTTTATTGCAAATCGCAATGGTTCTATTGATGGTTGTTTGCCAAGTGCTTCAGCAGTTTCTTTTATTTCTTTATATTTTGTAGCACCTTCTATCCAGCCGTATTGTATCCAATCTTTTAATTGGTTATTAATTGAATCGTAGGGAATACCGCTTGAAGGAAATTTTTCTCTCATTCCTGGTTCTGTATTAATGTATTTTGCCAAATTTTGCATTGATACACCAATACTTGACATTTTACCAAATTCTTCAATTTCTTTTGCTGTAAAATCAATCTTATATTTTTTAGCCATACGTTGAAGAACATTTTTTCTAACGTCAAATCCATTAACATTATAATAAACTCTGCCATCATTGCTTATTGTTATAAGTACTGAATTTTCAGGCATTAGTTTTGATGAGGTTGAACTTGGAGTCAATACCTGCACTGGTTCAGGATTGCGGAAAGATGCAGTTAATATAAAAAAAGTAACTAAAAGAAATGCAAGGTCAACCATTGGAGTCATATCCAATGAAGGGCTTGATCTCGGCATTTTTACTTTTGGCATATTACTTTTTTATGTTTTTTAATTATAAATTTATTATCCTTTTGATTTCAATGTTTGCATTATACTGAAACCAGCTTCGTCCATACTGTATGTAAGTGAATCAATTTTTGTTGAAAATACATTATAAAATATAATTGCAAATGTAGATGCAACAATACCAACAGCAGTGTTTACCAAAGCTTCTGATATACCAGTAGCAAGCGCTGCAGTATCAGGCTGCCCTGCTGTAGCTAATGCAGCAAAAGCTCTAATCATACCAAAAACAGTACCAATAAGCCCGATAAGTGTGCCTATTGATGCTGCAGTTGATAAAATTGGAAGATTTTGACTCAACATTGGTAACTCTAATGCTGTAGCTTCTTCAAGTTCTTTTTGAATTGCTGCTTCTTTTGCTTCTTTGTCCATTGAATTGTCATTATGAACTGTTTTATATCTTTCAAGACCGCATCTCATTACATTTGCAAGAGACCCTTTTTGGTTGTTACATTCTGCAATTGCAGAGTCAATTTGACCGGAGGCTAACATACCTTTTATTTTTTTTACAAATAAATCTAATGAACCTTTTCCCTTTGCACGTTGAATTGTAATAAATCTTTCAATTCCAATCGTAATTACTGTAATCAACAATGCAATAAGGATTGGTACAATAAATCCTCCTTTGTACATAATACCAAGAATGTTTCCGGGTTTTGGATGTCCTTCGGCATCAAAATTTGCTTTATCACCTAATACTAAGTAAAAAATCAGATGTCCGATAACAATGGCAAGAACTATTACTGTGCCGGCAAAAAATCTGCTTAAATTTGAAGTTAGTTTTTGATTAGCCATACTACTATTTTTTTATTTTTTAATTGTTTTTCGTTTAATAATCGGATGGCAAAAATATAATTTATCTTTTATCATTCAATTATATTAACGCTATTATTTTATTTTTTCCATATCAAAATTTTTTCAAAACAAACTAAAATTCTGATATTCAATCTAAATTCAATTACAATCGGTTGAAAATATTTTGTAAGTGGACAAAAAAAAATCTGCATTTAGCAGATTTTTTTAAATATTTTAAGTTTTTTATCCTAATGAATTGACGTATTTAGTCAATTTACTTTTTTGATTTGACGCTTTATTTTTATGAATAACATTTTTCTTTACAAGCTTATCAAGCATTGAAAATACTTTAGAAAGTATTGATGAAGCATTTGCTTTGTCATGATTTTTTCTAATAGATTTTATAACAGTGCGAACTGATTTATGCTGATATCTGTTTCTTAACCTTTTTGCATTGTTAGAACGAATTCTCTTAATTGATGATTTATGATTTGCCATTTCTAAAAAATTTCAGGGCTGCAAAAGTATAATTATAAGATTAAATATCCAAAAATAATTTAATAAAAATGAAATCAAGTACTACATGGGTCATCTACGTCTATACATACAAGTTTCCATGTATTATTTTGTTTAATGAAATAAAACCCGAGATTGCCATCTGTACTGTAAATAAATACTGTAATTTCTTTTTCAATTTCTTTAATTTCTTCAATATCTTTTATTAACGAAATTTCTTCGTCGGGGCTAAATTCTTTAAGGTCTGATAAGGATTTTGAAATTTTACTAAAATTTTCTTCAAGCCCTCCAAAGCAACCTCTTTTATTATATAAGTTTGCCATATCGCAATTTACTATGGGTTTTTCACCCTCTAAAAATGAGTACTTAGATTTTTTAAGCATATCTAATGCTATTTTCCATGGTATCTCTTCAGTAAGTTCATTTACATCAGTAATTTTGCTTACAGATGTTATAAATCCTGGTTTTGACATGTAGTAAAATCCAAATGTATCAATAGTAAATTTTGATAGTGATAATTCTCCGTCTTTTTTCAACTTTTTTAAAAAATCAATAGCAAATTCGTTAAAGTTATTTAAGTTATCATTATTGGTATTATCAGTTTCTTCTTCTTCGGTCATTTCTGTTTCTGTGCTATCTCCTCCAATTACCTCTTCAATCAAATTTTGTTGGTTTTCTACTTTTTTTATGAGTTGGTCATACTTTAGTTTCAAATTTTGATTTTCTTCAATTAATGATTGATTTTGATTTTTAAGTTTGAAAACTTCGTCGTTCAATTCTATAAGATTTTGTTTAATATCCTTCATCTCGCCTGCAAGCCTTTTAATTTCAGAAAAAGATAATGAATCTCTGAAACGCATATTATTTATTTCTGATTTATGTGAATTAACCAACATTTCAAGTGAATCAATCTGCGATTGAAGTACTTTTTTTTTAGGTCCAAATTGAGAATAGATATTTTCTGTTTTGATTATTGAAATAATAAGCAATAGATAAAAATGGTATTTCATACAGTTATGAATAGTTCAAAAATACAAAAATTTAGTTCAAAATATTTAGTTTTGTGTTCTTTTTTAAAAAATGAATACTGAAGAGCAATTTAAAAATATAATATCACATTGCAAAGAATATGGATTTATATTTCCTTCAAGCGAAATATACGAGGGTTTGGCAGCTGTATATGACTATGGCCAAAACGGGGTAGAACTAAAAAATAATTTAAGAACTTACTGGTGGAAAAGCATGGTGCAAATGCACCAAAATATAGTAGGAATAGATGCTTCAATTTTTATGCAGCCAAAAGTATGGAAAGCAAGTGGTCATGTAGATGGTTTTAATGATCCTATGATTGACAATAAGGACAGTAAAAAAAGATATAGAGCAGACGTATTAATTGAAGAATATATTGAAAAAATAAATTCGAAAATATCAAAAGAAGTTTTAAAAGCTTCTGAAAGATTTGGAGAAAAATTTAATCATAACACATTTTTATCAACAAATGAAAGGGTTTTAAATTATAAAAATGAAATTGATAGGATAGAAGTTATATTAAAACAGTCTTTGGAAAGTGGAGAACTTGCAAATCTTAAAAAATTAATAGAAGAACTTGGCATTGTTTGCCCTCTAAGCGGAACTAAAAACTGGACTGACGTAAGACAATATAATCTTATGTACAGTACCCAGATGACCGCAACAGATGGCGAATCAGAATTGTATCTAAGACCCGAAACTGCCCAAGGTATATTTGTAAATTTTCTTAATGTTCAAAAAACCGGTAGAATGAAAATACCTTTTGGAATAGCACAAACCGGCAAAGCATTCAGAAACGAAATTGTAGCCCGCCAGTTTATTATGCGAATGAAAGAATTTGAACAAATGGAAATGCAGTACTTTGTAAAGCCTGGCTCAGAGCTTAAATGGTATAATTATTGGAAAAATTACAGAATGAAATGGCATCTATCTTTAGGTACAAACTCTGTTAACTTGAAATATCACGATCATCTAAAACTTGCACATTATGCAAATGCGGCAGTTGATATTGAGTACAGTTTTCCTTTTGGTTTTAAAGAAGTAGAAGGCATTCATAGCCGAACAGATTATGATTTGTCAAGACATCAGGAATTTTCTGGTAAAAAAATCCAATATTTCGATAATGAAACTAATAGCAATTATACGCCTTACGTAATTGAAACATCAATTGGATTAGACAGGCTTTTTTTACTTCAAATGTGCGAAAACCTTAAAGAAGAAAAACTTGAAAACGGCGAAATTCGCTCGGTTTTGAAAATAAACCCGAATCTTGCACCGTATAAAATTGCTATTTTGCCACTTGTAAAAAAAGACGGTTTAACCGAAATAGCTGAAAAAATATATAATGACCTGAAATTTGATTTTGCATGTTTTTATGAAGAAAAAGATACTATTGGAAAAAGATACCGCAGACAAGATGCTATCGGCACTCCGTTTTGTGTAACTGTAGATTACGATAGTCTAAAAGACGAAACAGTTACTTTGAGAAACAGAGACACAATGGAACAAAGCAGAATAAAAATAGATATACTTGGCAAAATGTTGTCAGAAGAAATTAACTGGAAAAACTTACTTTCAAAATTATAATGGATTTTAATGAATTTGAAGGTCATTCAAAAAACGACTGGCTTAACAATTTAAAGAAAACTCTTAACGAAAGAGAAATTTCTGATTTATTGCATTATAAAACAGACGATGGTATAGAAATACCTTCCTATTGTACCTATGAGGATTTGTATGAGCAAACAATAACTAAGGAAACTGTAAAAAGTAAAAATTTTAAGCCCTTTGAAATATGTATTTCTTTAAACTCAAGTAAAAATATTGATCATCACCTTGAAGAAGGAATAGATTCAATAGATTTTAAATATTGCTATACAAGCCCAATCCCTGTTTTTTTAAATTCTAAAAATATTCATTTATCAATTGATAAGAATGAAGTTTCTAAAGTTGAAAGCTTAATAAATAAAACTAATGAAGGCACAATTACAATTTCAAATTGCAAAAACAATGAAGAGTATAAAAACACAGTTTTAGATGTAATAAAAAATATAAAAACCGGATTCAAGTGTATTTGTATAGATTTGACAAGTGAAGAAAATGATATTAAAAAATCAATAAATTTTGCAAAAGAAAAGCTTGACTTTGTGTTTAATGAAATTATAAAACAAGATACTAGCTTAACTGATAAAATATTTTTCAGATATTGCTTAAGTGATGATTTTTATTTAAATATAGCCTATACAAGAGCATTAAAACAAATTTGGTATAATTATTTATCGCTAAAAAACTTTTCAATTACAGAGCCCTTTTTAATTGCCCAAACTGTAAATTTAAGCAAGACAGAAAATGAACTAGAACAAAATTTAATAAGAGCAACAACTATGGCATTTGCTGCTATTTCAGGCGGTACAAATGTTTTTACAATACAAGGACTTGAAGAAAATCAAAAATTTAATCAAAATTTTTTGTACAGAATTGCAAGAAATATACAATTATTACTAAAAGAAGAAAGTAATGCAAATGGAGTAAAAGATCCTTCACAAGGCAGTTATTTTATTGAATTGTTGACTCAAAAAATTGCATCAATCGGTTCAAAATTTAATACAAACTCAGATAACTATAATCTTGAAAATATAAACTATAAGTTTGCAGCCGGAATTCCTCCTTTTTTAAGAGGTCCTTATTCTACAATGTATCTTCAAAAACCTTGGACAATAAGGCAATATGCAGGATTTTCAACAGCAGAAGAATCAAATTCATTTTATAAAAGAAATCTGGCAGCAGGACAAATGGGTCTTTCAGTAGCATTTGACCTTGCTACACATAGAGGTTACGATAGCGATCACCCGCGTGTTAGCGGCGATGTTGGAATGGCAGGAGTTGCAATAGACACTGTTGATGATATGAAAATATTATTTAACGAAATACCACTTGAAAAAATGAGTGTGAGTATGACCATGAATGGTGCTGTTATACCAATAATGGCTTTTTATATTGCAGCAGCAGAAGAACAAGGCGTAAAACCCGAGCAACTTTCGGGGACAATACAAAATGATATCCTCAAAGAGTTTATGGTACGAAACACTTTTATTTATCCACCCATACCATCTATGAGAATAATTGGTGATATTTTTAAATTTACTTCTGCAAAAATGCCAAAATTTAACTGTATAAGTGTGAGTGGCTATCACATGCACGAAGCAGGTGCATCTGCCGAAATAGAACTTGCATACACATTAGCAGACGGACTTGAATATGTAAGAACAGGTATTAATGCAGGTTTGAAAATTGACGAATTTGCCCCACGTATATCATTTTTTTGGGGAATAGGAATGAATATTTTTCTTGAAATTGCTAAGATGAGAGCCGCAAGATTAATCTGGGCAAAATTAATTAAGCAATTTAACCCCAAAAACGAAAAATCACTTGCCCTAAGAACACATTGCCAAACATCGGGATGGAGTCTTACAGAACAAGACCCCTATAACAATATAGCCCGTACTTGCATAGAAGCAATGGCTGCAGTATTTGGAGGAACACAGAGTCTGCATACAAATGCACTTGACGAAGCTATAGCATTGCCAACCGATTATTCTGCCCGAATAGCACGCAATACACAACTTTATTTAGCAAACAAAACTAAAATTACAAATGCAATAGACCCATGGGGAGGTTCATATTATATAGAATTCCTAACAAATGATATAGCACAAAAAGCGTGGGAACTAATAGAAGAAATAGAATCGCTTGGAGGAATGGCAAAAGCAATAGAAACAGGTTTGCCCAAATTGAAAATAGAAGAATCGGCAGCAAAAAAACAAGCGAGAATAGATAACGGAAATGAAATAATTGTGGGGGTTAATAAATATTGGGTTAATGAAAAATCAAAAATTGAAATTTTATCAATAGATAACAATGAAGTAAGAACCAAACAAGTAAAAAAACTTAAAAATTATAAAGCAAACAGGAATGCTCAAAATCTTGAAAATTCATTAAACAATCTTACAAAAGCAGCCCAAAATGGAACAGGAAATTTGCTTGAACTTGCAATTGATGCAGCAAAAAATAAAGCAACTTTAGGAGAAATTTCGTTAGCTTTGGAAAAATGTTTTGGCAGATACAATCCCAAAGTAAGAGTAATTTCAGGAGTTTTTAAAAGCGAATCGCAAATGGACGAATATTATATAAAAGCAAAAAAACTTGCTGAAGAATTTGCCGCAAAAGATGGTCGTCAACCAAGGATAATGGTAGCTAAAATGGGACAAGACGGACACGACAGAGGTGCAAAAGTTATAGCAACTGCGTTTGCTGATATTGGTTTTGATGTTGATATAGGACCTCTATTTCAAACACCGGCAGAAGTTGCAATACAAGCTGTAGAAAACGATGTACATTGTCTTGGAATTTCAAGCCTTGCAGGAGGTCATAAAACTCTAATTCCTGAAGTAATTAACGAATTAAAAAAATTAGGCAGAAAAGATGTAATAATTATAGCAGGCGGTGTAATTCCTGAAAAAGATTATAATTACCTGTATAATTCAGGCACTCATTTTATTTTTGGACCCGGAACTAAAATAAGCAAAGCAGCTTGTGATGTTTTGAATAAAATGATTAATACTTTTGCTAAATAAATTTTATATCGCTATATCTGATTTATTCATTTTATGTTCCTTTAATGTTTCTTATGCTATTTCTACATTTTCTTTAGAAATTTCTGAACCTATTCACAATTTAGATTTATTCCCCAATATTATTTATTTTTAACCACTATATTAAATTTTGCAACAGGTGTAGTATCAGCTAAATTAGGTTTTTTTCCCTCGTCTAAGGTATCTGAAACTTCATAGCTCTCAGACGTTTCCATATACATTTTTAGTGTTGTTTTGCCTGTAGATAAGGCTACAAATTCTATTTCTACACTGTACGAACCACCATCACATTCAGGACAAGGATCATAACTTTTGTAATTAGTTTTTTTAATAATGCCCAAACTATCTTTAAAGCTATAAGTGGTACTAAATGCACACCCCTTACAATCACTTGCAAATATTACAAGAGTATCTCCCAATTTTACATTGTTTTCAATATTTGATTTTAGTGGTATTCTTTTGTCAATAGTTTTTGTATTGCAAGAGCACAACAATGCTATAGAAACTGATATAAATAATCTAATCATACTTTATATAAACTTAATAAATTAAAGATTCAAATTTATTATTTTTAATAAAATCTTGTTAAAAAAATTTGACTATTTTACACTTTTTTGTGTAAACATATTTTAGAACAAGATAATATTCGTTTCAATAAACATTTGATACCTTTGGGTTCTATTTGCTATTTGCATTTGTTCTAATAAACATTTGAATTTTTCGGATTAGGATTTTTATTTGCTGGTACACATCCCATAGGGATGATATGTTTATAGAAAAAGATGGGCGACCGATGTGTGCGACCCCAACGGGGTCGTATGATTTATGTATCGCCCTAAAAAAAGTTTACAGTTTAATTCAATAATCCTACTATAAGTTTACAATTCATTTTTAGTCCTAAATTGGGTTTTCAATAATAGATTTTTTTCGATAATAATTTTTCAATAATCTCTCTGTTTTGTTTTTTGTTTTTGAATCATGAATTCTGTTTGGAGTGTAGTTACCTATACTCATGTGAGGTCTTTCGCTGTTGTATAAATCAACACCTTGTTCGAGTTTTTTTTATGATTTTATTTATCCATGTATTACACTTTTTTGTGTAAACATATTTTAGTACAAGATATAAACATAACATTAGTTATTTCAACATTTCATCAATCAATTCAGCTTCAAATTCATAAAAAATAGGTTTTAAAAAACTTTCTGAATCTGTTCCGTAATTGATAAACAAATTTATTGTGAAATTTTTATTAGGGAACCAAAACAAATCTGCAGTATATCCAAGGTCTCTGCCAGAGTGACCCAATCCATAATTATTCCCTCGGTCATTAAATTTTTTCATTATTCCTACTCCATAATTGTTTATTCCATCTGGTGGTCCAAAAGATTGCATCATTGCAAGAGATTTGTTTGAAAGCACAGTTTTATCAATAAGTACTCCTTCAATAAGTTTTTGATGATCATAAACATTTGAAAATACTCCATTAAAAGCATTACCACTACCCGGCAAAATGTTTGAAACATTAGTAAGTTGTTTTTTATTATATAAGTCAAAATAACCTTGTGTAACAAACGGTGGTAAATCTTCGCGACCTTGATAATAGGTGTCATTCATCCCCAAAGGCTTCCATAATTTTTCTCTAAGCAACTCAAGATGTTTTTTCCCTGTTGATTTTTCAATAACCATACTTGCAAGAATGGTATTTGTATTAGAATATCCGGAAGAAGTACCCAATTGAAATGCGGCTTTTCTACCATATACAAATTTTAATAATTCTTCTTGAGTCCATCTTTTGTTCGGATTATTAAGTACAGATAGATAAAACTCAGAGTCTGTAATTATATCAAAAATACCGGTTGAGTGATTAAGACATTGCCTGAGAGTGGCATTTTCGGCATTTTCTATATTTTTTAAGATATCTTTATCTATCCAATTGCTTAGGGGTTTGTCAAAATCAGCGTATCCAATATGTGTGTTTACTGAGTCTTCCATAAGTTTAAAAACAAGTACACCTATCATAAATTTAGTAATACTCCCAACTTTGCCAACATGGCAAGGTTTGTATAGTATTCTATCTTCAAGGCTTGCATATCCTGCAGATGTAACCCATGTTCCATCACTATTTTTTATCATAAGAGAAATTCCTGGCAAACCTTTTTTAATATATTTGTCAACAAGGTTCTGTAATGTTGAGGCTTTTGGATGCAAAGGGTTAGGATTTGTGCTATTGGTACAATCTGTAGTATTGCCTATTTCGGCTTTTTTGCATGACACAAAAAATATAACAGATAGTATAATTGTTAAGTACTGCTTTATCATTTTTTGTTGTTAATTAAAAGTTCAAACCCTAAATGTAAAGAATTATTGGGCAATAAAGGCACGTAAGATTTTATATAAGGCAATTGAAACCATGGCTGATAGCTTATAAAAATGTTACTTTGTTTTTTACAAATTTTTACTTGTTTTCCTGCACTTATTCCTAATGCAAAAATAATCTGCGGCTTTCCTATGGTTCTTACTTTTGAATAATTTCCATTTTCATCAGCTTTAAAAATTTTTTGATGTAAAATAGCATGAAGATAACCTGCCCCAATATCTGATGATACATAAAATTGCTTTGGCAACTTATAACGAAATCCTATATTGCTGTACAATTGAATACTTGTTTGTATAAATCTGTGATTATATACGCCGAACCTGATATCGTAATATAATGTTGATTTTTTCTTTTCTTTAATATTGTTGATTATACCTGCTGATATTCCGGCATGATATTTTGAAGTGAACACATTTTTTATACCTACAAATGGATAATAATATTGATTGTTGAATACTGAAATTCGATACGAATCAGTATTTTTAAAAAATCTGCATTGTGCATTAGAATTATAACTAAATACTAATACAAAAAACAGAAGCAGTGGTTTTTTTATCATTTTTTTTCAATACAAATATGTAATTAATTATATTAAAAAAAAATTATCTTATAATAGTAATTGTCCCTTTGTTTGACTTATGATTTCCATCGCATCCTTTGTACGAAACAACCCATATATAAGCATCAATTTGATCGTTTTTGTTTTTAGTTTCACCATTCCAAGGGTCGTGATTATATTCAGAGTCATATATTTTTTCACCCCATCTGTCAAATATTTTTAGATTGTAATTTGAATGTAAAACAGGTGTGGTAAATGGAAATAAATCATTCAATCCATCATCATTTGGTGTAAATGCATTTGGTACAAAAATATCATTTGGTAATCTATTTGGGTCAGTCATTACTTTAATAGAATCAGTAGCTTTACAGCCGGCTTCGTCCACTACAGTTACATAATAAACCCCGTCATTTTCTACTTTTAGTACATCATCTTTAGAGCCATTATTCCATTGGTACGAACTAAATCCTTTGCCTGGAGAAATATAAATAGGCGACCTAAGGCAAATTACAGTGTCATTACCTAAGTTAATTTTTGGCGAAAAAGTTAAGAAAAACCTAATTGTATCAGAATTAAAGCATCCATAATTATCTGTAACCCTAACCCAATGTTTTCCTTTTGATTTAATCAATGTTTTTTGTCCTGTTTCTCCATTACTCCATAAGTAAGTACGTGTTGTCCCCGGACGTGGCAATCCGGCATCTACTTTTATATTTACAGAATCACAAAAGTTTTTATCAAATCCAAGTTCAACATCAACAGTTGAATTGCTTATTGTGAGAGTGTCAGATTTTTTACAGTGTTTTAATGTGGTAGTTACCCAGTATTTCCCGGGCGTATTTGTAGTGTAAGTTCTGTCAATTGAGCCATCATGCCATTTGTAGCTTGCTCCATTTTGAATTTTTCCAGCATCAAGAGTTATCAAAAAATCATTACATACAAAAATATCATCACCTAAATATGGTTTTATTTTAGCTATACTTATTTCAACTGTATCATTTTTTTCGCAATAGCTATTGAATACGCGTACAGTATATTTTCCTTCGTTAGTTACAACTGTTTTTGCTATAGTATCTCCCGTACTCCACATAATTCGAGAGTTTTTGCTTACATTTTTCAATTCAAGAGTAGTATTTAAATAATCGCATATCATTGAATCTTTAGGTGGGTCAAAACTTACAGGTTCGTATCCTATTTTAATGGTATCGCGTAAAATGCACAAACCATATACAGCTTCTACCCAGTATTTGCCGGTATCTGTAATACTTATATAAGTAGTATTTTCTCCTGTTGACCAAGTTATCATATTGAAATCATTCCATGGAACTGAAAGCTGATGTTTGAATTTATTACAGTATGTGATGTTTTTGCCGAGATCAAAACCTTTTTTTATTCTTACCTTTACTTTAATAGTATATTCGTCAACACAAGCCGAGTTCCATGCTTTAAGTTTTACATAATAATCTCCTCCTTTAGAAAAAATATGTTTTGGATTTTTTAGGTTACTTTTATTATTTGTAAAACCCGACGCAGGATCGCCAAAATCCCATTCGTATGAAGTAGCACCAATGCTTTTATTATTAAAAAATACTGTATCAGAACAAGAAGTTACTGGCTTAAAATAAGAAACAACTACTGCTTTGCAATCAAGAACATTAAATTGATAATCACGCAAAGTTTCACCTATTAATACACCTTTTCGCCATTGTTTTACTTTTATTCCAATAACAAACTGCCCATTAATACTTGGTGTAACTGTAAGTTCTCCCGTTTCAGGGTCTATTGCAAGACTCGGATTTCCCCACATAGGATTACCTGTACTAAAGCCCGAACTCCAATTAAGTTTAGTGTATGGAGGATTGCTTGGAATGTTAGGTTTTGGAGAATCTTTATTAGCTCCAAGATATGGCTGGTAAAGTTCATAGCTAAGAGAATCTCCATCAGCATCTTTTGCTGAATGGTCAAATACAAGAGGTATTTGTTTGCAAATGTAAATAGGTGGAAATTGTTTAAAAATAGGACTATTATCATCACCATATACATATCTGTCTGGTATTTTTACCCAGTATGTAGCACCTGTTCCAGAAGGATTTTCAATGTTTTTTATTGTATTGTTTCGGCAGCAACGCTGAAATGAAATTATGTATCCGTCTTTGCGTTTGGGCAGGTTTATTTCAAAAATATAATTATATTGATCTACACATACTGAGCCTGTATTTTCAATACATTTGTACGGAACACCGGTAAGATGAATTGGTCCGGTTCTGGTTATTTCTTTTGCAAATAAATAATCGCCAGATTTTCCATCAAAGAAACCAATACTTGCTGTTAAGTCACTTTCTATTGCATCTTTATTTCCGTTTGCACAATCAATATATAGTTTCATTGTGATACGGTAATCGTCATTGCCGAGATATTGATAATAAAAATCGCCACCTACAATGTGGGTAGCTTTTAGCTGCATAAAGCAGAGTACGAATAGTAAAAATAATGATATTTTGCGTATCAACTTATTATAGATTCATTTAACTTATTAAAAGTTACGTGAAATTAAACAGTATTATTTTATATTCAAAATATTTTCTTAACTTTAATCGTATAATAATTCAAAAAATTACACATTTAAGATAATTTGTATTTATAAAAAAATATCAATTACATTAATCCTAATTGTCTTGCTTTTGCTAAATACTCTTCCGCTTGAGGATTTCCTTGCTTTTTAAGAATTTCGCCAATTGATTTATATGGGTATGGAAAATTTGGGCTTATTTGAGTAGAATAATTGTAATACATCAAAGCCGAATCAGGATAGTTGAGCATTTCGTAAGTTCTTCCAAGATTATAAAAAAGATATACGCTCTGCCCGCCATATTCTGCCGCTTTAATTAATTGCTTTTTTGCTGTATAAGCATCGTTTTTTTCTAATGAAATACTTCCTAAGCCTTCCCATGCATTGCTCATGTTTTGTTTGTTATCAATAGCTCTTTTAAAATAATACTCTGCTGAATCGTTGTTTTTTTTCTGTTGGTAAATAAATCCTAAATACGTATATGAGTAATAGTTTTCAGGACATAAATCAATTGATTTGTTAAGCAACGAAATGGCTTCTCCATAGTTACTTTGCATCATTTTTATATAGCCCATTTCTCTGTACGGACCTTCATTGAGTGGTGAATATTTGGCAGCTTTTTTAAATAACAGAAGTGAAGTATCAAGTTTGTTTTCATTTTTCAGTTTGAATGCATGGTAATAATCAAAATTTTCTCTTTTCACTACAATTCCAATTGGTACATCATCTACCATTATTTTATGAATAGTTCCTTTTATAGGGAAATACCCGTTAGTCATTTGTTTGTTACTTAAAGTTCTTGAAGTAAATATTGCATAATCCCAATATTTTTCATCCCATTCAAAATCACGTGTCCATACTATCGTAACACTATCGGTTTGTTTTTCGGCATAATAACTCATACTATGGCTTTCATTGTTGCTACCAACGTAAATACGTTTTTTAGTGTTTTTCAAATTTTCATTTTCTAAAAGCCATTCAATAGCTTTTCTGGGACTTTGGCACCAATAATCAGTTTCATAATTTCCATAAGCTCCATTTACTCCACCAACTATTTCATTGTAATACAAGTATTGATAAGGATGATTTTTTATCATCCATGCTGTGGTTTTGCCCGCTAATGCAAGTAGCACAATTAACGGTATCAGTTTAATGTAATTTGATTTAATTTTATTAAACAAACTTTGCCAGCCCAATGCAGCCATTACAGCTATTGTTGGAAACACGAAAAGTAAATGTCTCCAACTGCTGTAAACAGCAGATTTTTTATATATGATATAAAAAATGGGGAAAGAAGTGGCAAACAAAAAAACCAAGATATGCCAAAGTTTTATTTTTTTAAAATCAATCGCTGAAATTAAAATAGCTAATGCAAATCCAATAAGTACAAACAGTGGAATGGTAATTATCATGCTTTTTGGCTCGTAGTACCAAGGAAAATCTTTCATATAATATTTTTTACCTTCAAATATTTCGTATATATGAACAAGGCTGAATTTTTCAAAGTTTTTTAATGCTTCAAAAGGATGCTTGAACGGATTTTGTAATGCTGCAGGCCAAAATATTACGCCAATGCCATATCCGAGTGCGCTTGGTTTAAAAATTTTTTTTATATAATGCCAAATATTCGAAGTGCTAAAATCATGTTTTTTTGTATATACATTCCATAAAAACAAAATACCCGAAAACATTAATAGATATGCAAATACTATAAGACCTCCAACCCTTATACTCATTAATATACCAATACTTACAGCAAGTTTTACCCATGTGCTTTTTGTTGGATTAGGCATTTCTTCTAAAAACTTAATGATATAGTAAAGTGATGTTACATAAAAAGCCATAAATGGTATATCTTTTTGGTTATTCATGCCATGACCAAAGATGGTAGGTGTAAGTAAAATGAAAAGAAAAGCTAAAACGCCTGTTTGCCAATTTCCCGCTCTTTTAGCTAACAATCCGGTAAATAGTAAACCAATACATGCAAAAAATGACACAACTAAATGTCGGGTTTCATACAATCCAAAAGGTGAAAGAAATTTATAAGCAAACGCACTGCTTAGATTAACGAATGGTCCATAATTTACCAAATGTGGAATAAGAGCTTTTTTAACTTCATGCCCTTCCATAGTACCTGCTATGTCAAGACAGCGTTTGTCTTCTCCAAACGATGTAAAATATGCAAGAACTTCATTAAAATATCCAATATCTTCATATTCGTCCCAAGTAATACCATAGTCAAAGCTTAAATATGGAATAAAAATGAATGAACATATAACCAGAATAGCAAAAATAAATCTGTAAAACGGATGTTGACCATTCCACCATGTATTTGCATATTCTACATTTTTGAGCGATTGAATAGGCTCTGTAAAAAAGAAATTTCGTTTTGAAGCGACAAAGTTTTTTATCCTTTCTTTAAATGTTTTGCTTTGTGTTTTTTTGAGTTTTACAGAACTTGAAGAATTTATATTTACTTCTTGTATTTTGTTTTTCTTTTTTGACATTTCGATTTCAAAAATAAAAAAAAATTAATGAATCAGACTTTGTATTATAGTTTTTTAATTTTTGCTAAATCAATGCTTCATTCAGCAATTGCATATATTTTTGGTGTGCAACTTCATAAGCTCCAAATTGCAAGATATGGTTATTAATATACTGAGAGTCTAAAAGAATAAAATTATTGTGTCTTAGAGTTTCCACTAAAAAAATCAATGCAATTTTTGAAGCGTTGCTCACTTCGTAAAACATACTTTCTCCAAAAAAAGCTTTTTTAATAGCTACACCGTAAAGTCCACCTGCAAGGTTGCCGTTTTGCCAAGCTTCAAAACTGTAAGCAATACCTTTTTTATGCAATTGGCAATAGGTTTCTATTATTTCGTCAGATATCCATGTTTCTTTTCTTTCCGAACATTTTTTAATTACTTGTTCAAATGAGTGATTTTGCCTTAGTTCAAACTTATTTTGTTCATACAGTTTCTTTAAGTTTTTGCTAATTGTAAAATTATGGTCAAGCGGTATAATTCCTCTTTTTTTGGGCTGATGCCAATATATTTTGTTGTTTTCTTCGGGATGTGACATTGGAAAATATCCCTGTGTGTAAGCTATTATTATTTCTTCAATTGGAATCATTATTTTTTTTGCTTTGCAACAATTTTTGCAGCATGAAATTTAACAATTCTCTCAATGAGATGTAAGGGCAAAGGATTAGAATCTTGAAACTGTACAGTACCTTTTCCTCCTTTGTAATTTTTTAATTCATCAGCAAATTCTTGTGCAGTACGCGGTGCGGGAAATATACTAATATGGTTTTTGAATGCTGCAAAATATATTAAAATTCTGTTTTTATATTTAAAAGCAGGCATTTCATAGCTTATTGTTTCACTTGCTTCGGGTATAGTGTTTTTTACAATATTTCTTATTAAAGTGATTTTTTCTATTTTATCAGTTTTAAGTTTGCTCAAATATTCATCAATACTATTTGGCTTTTGTTTGTCCATTATATCAAGAACAAAATTATTTAAAACAAGTTTGTTATTACCCGTTCATACTGTTCAGAAACTCATTGTTATCTTTTGTGTTTTCCATGTGTTTAAGCATCATATTCATGCTTTCTTCAGGATTCATATCAGCCATATAATTTCTTAAAATCCACATTTTTTGAAGTGTACCCTTGTCTAATAAAAGGTCTTCACGACGTGTACCTGAAGATATTATATCAATAGCCGGATAAATGCGTTTATTGCTAAGCTTGCGGTCAAGTTGCAATTCCATGTTACCTGTTCCTTTGAATTCTTCAAAAATCACTTCGTCCATTTTTGAGCCGGTTTCAGTAAGTGCAGTTGCAATAATTGTAAGCGAACCGCCATATTCAATTTTACGTGCTGCTCCAAAAAACCGTTTTGGTTTTTGAAGTGCATTGGCATCAACTCCACCAGACAAAATTTTGCCTGATGCAGGCTGTACAGTATTGTAAGCTCTTGCCAAACGAGTAATAGAGTCAAGCAGAATTACTACATCATGACCACATTCTGTAAGACGTTTTGCTTTTTCAAGTACAATATTTGCAAGTTTTACATGTTTGTCAGCAGGCTCATCAAAAGTACTTGCTACAACTTCAGCTTTTACGCTTCTTGCCATATCGGTTACTTCTTCGGGGCGTTCATCTACAAGTAAAATTATCATATATACCTCAGGATGATTTGCAGCTATTGCATTTGCCAAACCTTTGAGTAATGTAGTTTTTCCGGTTTTTGGTTGTGCTACAATTAGTCCTCTTTGCCCTTTTCCTATTGGCGAAATCATATCAATTATTCTATTAGAAAAATGACGTGGATTGTCACATAGGTTAAGTTTCTCTTCAGGAAACAACGGTGTAAGATGCTCAAAAGATACCCTGTCGCGAACTAATTCGGGACTTTTGCCATTTATAGTTTCAACTTTTATTAAAGCAAAATATTTTTCACCTTCTTTAGGCGGTCTTATAGTTCCTTTTACAGTATCTCCTGTTCGCAAACCGTGATGTTTTACTTGCGATGGTGAAATATAAACATCATCTGGCGATGGCATATAATTATAGTCTGACGAACGTAAAAATCCATAACCATCAGGTATTACTTCAAGTACACCCTGTGTAGTTACATTTCCGTCGGTTTCAAGAAAGTTTATTAATGCTTCATCAAATAGTTTTTGAGCTCTCTGTTGTTCGTGTCTTGGATTTTCAGCTTTGGTTTGTTGAGTTTGCTGTACTTGCTGTGGTTGGGTTACTTCAATAGTTTCTGCTATTTCGCTTGTAGTTTCATCGGAAACTGTAAGCACCTCTTCATTTGTTTCTTCAGTATTTGTTATAGGCTCTATGGCTATTTCGGGTAATACTGCAGTTTCTGCTACTTTTCTTTTTCTTTTACGATTATTGACTGATGTTTCAATTTCCTTTTTTTCAACATTTTCAGGTTTTTTTTCAATAATAGCTTCATTTTTACCTTCTGATTTAGAAATTTTGCTTTTGATATTTTTTGCTTTTGGTGTTTTCTTATTTTCTTCTTTCGAAGGTGGTGTATCTCCAAAAACAAATTTTTCCTGCTCATTTAGAATGAAATTAATAATTTCTTCTTTTGTGTTAATATTATCTGTAATATTTAGTGCCGATGCTACTTCAGTAAGTTCTGCCAACGACATCAATTCGAGTGATTCACGCTTAAACATGAAAATTGTAAATTAAGAATTTTGTATAAATTTTTTTTATTAATAAACTAAAAACTGGATTTGCCGATTAAAGAATATTGATATATCCTAAGACGTAGCAAAATTGAAATATTTTTTTTATTTAAGCAAACAATTTTTTTTTATGCCAAAAAATCAGAACTTTTATTAAGTCAGTTTAATTTTCATCATTTTTAAATTTTTGAAGTGAAAAACTGAATATAGTACCAGCCCCTGGCGTACTCATTACATCTATTTTTTGATGATGAGCTTCAATAATATGTTTTACAATTGCCAATCCAAGTCCTGAGCCGCCTTTATCTCTGCTTCGCGAATTGTCAACCCTGTAAAACCTTTCAAAAATGCGTTTTAGATGTTTATGTTCTATACCGATACCATTATCAGAAATCTCTATATTAATTGAGTTTTCAAGTTCATAAATTCTTATTACGGTTCTCCCTCCTTCAGTGTTGCAGTATTTTGCCGAGTTAATTAATAAATTACTAAGCACTTGTTTTATACGGTTTCTGTCTGCAAAAACAATTAAATCATCAGATTTTTTAAAATCAACAAATAATTTACTTTTAGCAATTGTTTCGTTTTCATCTTCTATTACTTCATTTATCAATTTATTTATTTCAAATGCATCTGTTTCAAGTTTTAATTCTCCAGTTTCGAGCAAACTTATAGTTTGAAGATCATCAATTATATTTATCATTCGGTTTACATTTTTTTCGGCTTTTTCGAGAAATGATTTTGATATTTTTTCGTCAATATTTTCTGTTTCGAGCAAAGCCGAAATATAACCCTCAATATTAAATACCGGTGTTTTTAACTCATGGGAAACGTTTCCTATATATTCTCTGCGATAATTTTCAAGTTTGTTGAGTTTGAATTTTTCTTCTTCTATTTTTTTATTATATAAGTTCAGATTTTTTATTATATTATTAAATGGATTTATACTTTTGTAATTGACAGTATTGCTTTGATAAAATGAATTTTCTTCTAATTGTTTTAAAATTTTTTGTAAATTATCATAAACTAAATAATACAACAACAGATATATGATAATGGTAGTTGAAACCCAGAATAGAATAATGTTTTTTAAATACAACTCAAATTCTAATCCGTTGTTTCTACATATCAGCCATATTGCAAGAATTAAAATAAATGAAGTAAAAATGCCAATAGTTGCTGAAATAATGAATAACCACCAATAGCTTTTGTGAAACATTTTATTTTTTTTTTAACTTACAAAATGAACAATAAGATATACAATACCTGCAATAATTGCAGAAACGGGTATTGTAAGTATCCAAGCCCAAAGTAAGCTAATAGTTACTCCCCATTTTACTGATGATACTCCTTTTACCAAACCAACACCAACAATTGAGCCGGTTATGGTATGAGTTGTACTTACAGGGATTCCCATTTGCTCAGTTAGAAATAATGTTGTAGCTCCGGCAGTTTCTGCACTTACTCCTTCAAGTGGGGTAACTTTGGTTATTTTGCTTCCCATGGTTTTTACTATACGCCAACCACCAGATAAAGTTCCCAGTCCAATAGCAAGATAGCATGACAATGGAACCCAATCCGGCATTGATTTTATATCAGTAAGGTTTCCACTGGTAATAAGGGCAGCGGCTATTATTCCCATTACTTTTTGTGCATCGTTGCCTCCGTGTCCCACACTAAATGCAGCAGAAGAAAGCAATTGCATTTTTTTAAATGAGTTCACTGTACGGCTTACAGTTCTTTCTTTTATTTTTTCTGTATAAATAAATGTTAAAGAAAAAATTAATAGAGATATAACAATTGCTAAACGCAGGTATTTATTGTCAGCTTTTTCTATCTCTTTTGCAAGTTCTTGTTTTATATCTACATTCAATGCTTTTTTCAATTTGTTTTTGTCTGAAATATTGTCGCCAAAAGCTGTATATATAACAGTAAACATGGTATCAGTACCCTTACTGTAATTATATTTTATTAATTTTTTTATACTGTCAACCATTGATTTTGTTTCATTGTATTGTGCTGTAAATAATTTATTGTTTTTGGCTTTGTATTTAAGCATTTCAAGTTTGAAGTATATAGCTATTTTATCACCTGTTTTAGAAATTGCTGCATCAGTAAGGTCAATATTTTTAGCTATACTGTCTGTTACCACAGTGGCGCCATAAGTTTCGTAAAGTGAAGTATATTTTTTGCATTTTTTTGCATTTTCTTTAGCTTTTTCTAATTTATTAATAACTGAATAATTGTGTTTAATTGTAAGTTCATATTTGTATTTATCAATTTTAAAAAATTTATTAATATTTTCATTAATTTTATTTTCCTGAAAACCTGTAAAAACAAAATATAAAACTACTGAAGTTAATAGTAAAATTCCAACCTTAAGCCATGTTTTAAGTTGAATAAAAACTAAAGTGTAAAATATTGAAATTATCATACCAACTATTGGAGCTAAAAAAATAAAGAAAACAATACTTGTAACCTTAGAACTGTCAATAATTTCATTTATAGGCATAAAACCTTTTGTAATAAACGCATGACACAAAGCTGCTCCGGCAAATCCTCCTATAAGTGTATGCGAAGATGAGGACGGAATACCATACCACCAGGTTAAAAGATTCCACAAAATAGAAGCAATAAGTCCGCTAAGTATTACAGGCAATGTAATAAAATCAGAATAAACTGTTTTGCCAATTGTATTTGCAACTGCATGATCTTTAAAAATTAAAAATGCTATAAAATTGAAGAAAGAAGCCCATAATACAGCTTGAAAAGGAGTTAATACTTTAGTAGAAACAATTGTAGCAATAGAGTTTGCGGCATCATGAAAACCATTTATAAAATCAAAAATAAGAGCTAATGCTATTACGGCTATAAGTAATTCCATAAAATAATTTGATATTTATTAAGCATTTTTTACTTGTATTGATTTAATAATATCTGCTGCATCTTCGGCTTTGTCAGTCGCCATTTCTAAAGTTGCATAAATTTCTTTCATTTTTATAAGTTTTATAGGGTCTTTTTCTTTGTCAAACAAATCGCCTATAGCCCTGTCAAATATATCATCTGCATGGTTTTCTATGCTGTTTATTTTTACGTATGCTTCATTTATTCTTTCTATGTTTTTCAGATTTCTCAATTCTGCTACTGCTATTTGCAATTCTTCACAACATTGTTGAATGAGTTCGGCAAGTTTTATTATTTCAGGAGTAATATCTTCAGGTTTAATTTTATAAAGTAATATACGACTTGCCACACCATTTATATAATCGGCAATATCGTCAATAATTACGGTAAGCGAGTGAATGTCTTCTCTATCAAAAGGGGTAATAAAACTTAAACTCAATTGTTTTAAAATATCGTGTGTACAACTGTCGCCCACATGTTCAAGTTTCTCAATCTCGTGCCGTAGAGTTTTACACTCTTCGGTAGAAGATGTATTAACAAGTTGGAAAAGTAGGTTAGAAATTTCTACAAGATTTTTTGTTGATTTATCAAACATTACAAAAAACTTTTTTTCTTTTGGAATAAAAAAACATAATAAATTAGCCATTTTTTTTTATATTTTTATTTTGCAAAGTAGAATGTAAAATTTCATTGCTAAGTTATATAATTGTTAAGAAATTATTAAAAATAAAATAAATGTCAAATTTTAAATGGATAAATACTGAAATACCTGACGAACTGCGAATAACTCAATTACAGAAAAATATTAATGTAAACAGAATTATTGCTACTTTGCTTTGTCAGAGAGGAATAGACAATTATGAAAAAGCAAAATCCTTTTTTCGCCCTTCTCTTAATGATTTGAATAACCCTTTTCTGTTTCGCGATATGGAAAAAGCCGTACAAAGGATAGAAAACTCAATTAAAAAAAACGAAAAAATTCTTATTTATGGCGATTATGATGTTGATGGAACAACCGCTGTTGCAATGGTGTTTTCTTTTCTTAGAAATTTTACTGATGCAATTGGATTTTATATTCCTGACAGATATACCGAAGGTTATGGCATTTCGCAAACAGGGGTTGATTATGCTATAAAAAATAATTTTAAACTAATTGTAGCTTTAGATTGCGGAATTCGTTCTGATAAACTTGTTGAATATGCCAAGCAACAAAATGTTGACTTTATTATATGCGACCATCATCTCCCCGGGAATACTCTCCCTAATGCAATAGCAATACTAGATGCGAAAGTACAAGGAGAAACCTATCCTTTTAAGGAGTTATCAGGCTGCGGTGTAGGCTTTAAGTTGATTCAAGCTATTAGTATTTATAATAAACTTAACGAAGATAATTATTTACAATATATTGATTTGGTAGCTGTAAGTACTTGTTGCGATATTGTGCCAATAATTGGCGAAAACCGTATTCTGGTAAAATATGGAACAGAAAAACTTAATAAATCGCCATTACCAGGACTTAAAGTTTTAAAAGAAAGTTGTGTAAAAAAAACAGAACTTGTTACATCCGACATAGTTTTTTATTTAGGACCAAGAATAAATGCTGTAGGAAGACTAAAAGATGCAAAAGATGCCGTAAAACTTTTAGTTACAAAAAAAGAAGATGAGGCAGAAGAATATGTTCAAATATTAAATAATACAAATACTGAGAGAAAATCTATTGATGAAAGCATAACTGCACAGGCTTTTGAAATGATAATAAATGACAATTTGCACCCTGAAAAATTTACTAACGTATTGTATTACCCAAAGTGGCACAAAGGTGTTGTTGGAATTGTAGCTTCAAGAATAATTGAACAATATTACAGACCAACTGTAATTCTAACAGGCGATGAAGGTAAAATTACCGGTTCTGCAAGATCTATCAATGGTTTTGATATTCATGAGGCACTAATAGAATGTAAAGATTTACTATTACAGTTTGGAGGGCATACACATGCTGCAGGATTATCTTTATTGCCCGAAAATCTTGAAAAATTTATAAAAAAATTTGATAAAATTGCCTCCGAAAAACTAACAAGAGATATGCTTGTAGAATCAATCAGATATGATTTGGAGATTAATTCTGATGAAATTACCGAATCACTTGTAAAATTACTTAATCAATTTGAACCTTTCGGACCTGGTAATATGTCACCTGTTTTTTTTATTAAAAACTTAAAAGATACCGGTATGTTAAGACAAATTGGTAGCGACAACAGCCATTTGAGTTTAAATTTTATATTTCCAAAATTTGACAAACCGCTAAAAGGAGTTGGTTTTAAACTGGGCAAAAACTATGAAAATATAAAAAACAGTAAGCCTTTTGATGCATTGATTAACTTAATTAAAGAAGAATATAATGGAAATACAAATATTCAGATAGTATTAAAGGATATTAAATGAAATATTAAGAATATGTTAAATAATTCTTTAAAAAAATAAAATTCAGTTAATATTCAGTGTTTACATATATATTTTTTTTGCAGATATGATTAATATAAAAAATACCCAAAGTAAATTACTAAGAATTTTAGCATTTTTAATAATAATTTCTTTTTCTTTCAAAACAAAATCACAAGACAATATTAAAAAATCTAAAGAGGATAAATGGTACGAAAAAATGTCAATAAGAGGATATGTAAACATTCGATATAACCGACTATTAGAAACCAACGATTCATTAAAGTGTGAACAATGTGATAAATCCTGGGGAAACGGCAGTATCTTTATCAGAAGAATGAGATTGGTGTTTTTTGGCAATATTTCTGAAAGAGTTTATATATATATTCAACCAGACTTTGCTTCATCACCCACGTCAGGTACATATAATTTTGTTCAGTTAAGAGATGCATATTTCGATTTATCTTTAGATAAAAAGAAAGAATACAGGCTTAGATTTGGGCAAAGTAAAATTCCTTATGGCTTTGAAAATCTTCAGTCAAGTCAAAATCGTCTTGCACTTGACAGGTCTGACGCATTAAACAGCTCTTTTTCAAACGAACGAGATTTAGGAGTTTTTTTCTATTGGGCTCCGCAAAAAACAAGAAAATTATTCAGCTCACTTGTAAATGACGGGTATAAAGGCAGTGGAGATTATGGAGTTTTTGCTTTGGGGGTTTTTAACGGGCAAACCGCCAATAAAAATGATTTGAATAAAAATTTGCATGTAGTTTCAAGAATTTCATACCCATTTGAAATAAAAAATCAAACAATAGAAACTGGCATACAGACTTATACAGGAAAATATGTTGTAGAAAATAAAACAGACAAAACCAAAGCTGTAAAAGATCTTAATTACATTGACCAACGTGTGGCTGCAAGTGTAATTCTATATCCTAAACCATTGGGGTTTCAGGCAGAATACAATTTGGGCAATGGTCCTGAATTTAATAAATATACTGACTCCATTGAAAAGCAAAATTTGCAGGGAGGCTATGCAATGCTTAGTTATTTTTTAAAAATTAAAACTCAAAATCTTATTCCTTTTGTGAGATATCAATATTATAATGGCGGGAAAAAACACGAACTTGATGCCAGAAGTTATGATGTAAAAGAATTGGAAATAGGTGCAGAATGGCAACCTTTGAAAAATTTTGAGCTTGTAGCTATGTACACAATATCACAACGCAGGTTTGAAGATTATAAACTGCAAAATAACTTGCAGAAAGGGAATTTATTGAGATTTCAGGTTCAGTTTAATTTTTAATTCAATTTCATAATATTTTTTCCCAATAACCCACGTCAATCCAAGTGTTAAATTTAAAACCAACTTCTTTAAACTGACCAATTTTTTCAAAACCAAATTTCTCATGTATTGCAATACTAATTTCATTTGGAAGAGAAATTCCAGCTATCAGGCTATGAATATCACTTTTTGATAATGAATCTATCAAAGCAGAATATAATAAACTCCCTGTTTTATTTCCTATAAAACCATTTTTAATATACACTGAAATTTCTGCTGAATACCGATATGCACATCTTGATTTCCACTCACCGGCATAAGCATACCCTAATATTTCATTATTTTTTTCAAATACTAACCAAGGATATTTACCACCTATATTTATTATCCTATTTTGCATATCTTCAATTGAAACCTCATCTTCTTCAAAAGTTACAATAGTATTTTTTACATAATAATTATAAATATCACAAATACTCTGAGCATCTTTAATTTCTACTTTTCTTAACACTGAAAATATTTTTATTAATTTAAAATCAAAATAACGATTTTTTTAATACAGATAAAAAATTGATTTCTCATTTTTTTAAGATTATTTTAAAGAAATTAAATATTTAATCGAATTAATATTTTAAATACTTACAAGTAATTTATTTTTGATTTTTTATATGATATACAAATCAACGATTGAATTATGAGAAAACTGATTTTGGGAGTTTCATTATTGTTTTTGTTTCTTAATACTTATGCTCAAAATTCATTTTCTGTGAAAGGTATAATTGCAGATAAAGAAACACAAAAAGTTTTGGCATATTGTACGATTTCCCTAATTGATACTGTTAGTTCAGCAATAAAATCAAACACATTTACTGATGAAAACGGAAAATTTATTTTTAATGGTATTACAAAAGGAGTTTACACCTTTTCGGTAAAATCTGCAGGATATGAAACTAATAATTTTGTAAAAATTTTTATTGATAAAAATACCGAACTAAAAGATACGATTTATCTTACAAAAACAAGCAGGAATCTAAAAGAGGTAACAATTATTTCTCAAAAAGCACTCTTAGAAATAGAAACGGATAAAATAATTTATAATGTTGAAAACGATGCAACCCTGCAAGGGCTTATGGCAATAGACGCATTAAGAAAATTACCTTTTATTACAGTAGATGCCGAAGACAATATTCAATTGAAAGGAAGCTCAAATTTTAAGGTGTTATTAAATGGAAAAAATACTTCAATTATTGCCAAAAATCCTAAAGAAGCATTAAAATCATTTCCGGCTAACTTAATAAAAAAAATAGAAGTAATTACAGAACCGTCAGCAAAATATGATGCAGAAGGAACTTCAGGAATAATTAATATTATTACTCATAAAAAAATAAAAGGGTACAATGGAAACATATTTGGCGGTATAAGTTCTCGCGGTATAAGTAATTTTGGTGGCAGTATCAATCTAAAAACTTCAAAACTTGGGATGTCATCTTATTTTGGAGGAAATTATTTTAATTATCAAAATCAATATACAAACGAGTTGTATAGAAATTCTTTAATTGCAGGAAAGAAAAATTTGTTACATCAGTGGAGTAATAATAACAATAACGGAATTTGGTACTGGGGAAATATTGAAATTTCCTATGATTTTGATACACTCAATTCATTAAGTTTTTATATTACACCGGGAGGTGGATATAGTAACGGAAATCAGTATCAAAATTCAGATAATAGTGATTCGCTTGGCACAATTACCGAATCATACATAAATAGTTCAAAAACCAACAACAATAACCCGTCGTTTGATTTGGGAATTGATTATATGAAAAAATTTAAGGATAATGATGAGCATGAATTGAGTTTTTCGGTTTCTAAAGAAATCAACTTTAATATTACTTCATTTACCTCAAATATTGATTATTTTAATAAATTAGATAAATCAATAAAAAGCTCAAACTATTCGCAAAACAATGAATATACATTTAAGCTTGATTACGAAAAACCATTCAAAGAGAAAAAGAAACTTGAAACAGGTGCAAAATTTATTATAAGAAATCTAACATCAGATTATGAAATGAAACAAAAAGCCGACAGTAGCGAAGTGTTTTATTTATTACCTCAGCAAAGTAATTCTATAAAATACAATCAATATGTAGGAAGTATGTTTTCTACTTATGCCATGCAATATAAAAAAGCAAGAATAAAAGTTGGATTAAGGCTTGAAAACACATGGATAAATGCTGAATTTAATAAAGACTCACTACCATTTGAAAAACAATATCTAAGTTTGATACCAACTTTGGGTTTCTCAAAAAAAATCAAGAAAAAAAACACTATAAGAATTAATTACAGCAGAAGAGTACAGAGACCATGGATGCATTATTTAAATCCGTACATAAATAATTTAGACCCCAAAGCAATAAGTTATGGCAATCCAAATCTTACACCCGAAAAAACACATAATATTAATGTATCTTACAATTATTTTTTCAGTCAAAATTCACTCGATGTTTCAATTTCAAATTCATATACAGATGATGTAATCACATCTTATACAAAAATTGACAGCAATGGAGTGTCATTCACCTCTTATTACAATATCGCTACATCAAATACTACAGGACTCAATATAAGTTTGTGGGGAATGTTTTTTAAAAAAATACAGATTTGGCTGGGATATAATTCATCTTATGTAAATATAGTTCATAAATTAGATAAAAGCCGTAACCGCAGTGGATTTAGCCACAGAGGAAATGGAAATTTTACATGGAATTTCAACAAAGGATTTTCATCTACTTTAGGCGCCTGGGTTTGGCAGGGAGCACCAACATTGCAAAGTACAAAACCACTTAATTACAGTTATAATATCAGCCTAAGAAAATCTTTTTTTAAAAAGAAATTAAATGTGGGATTGGTGGCAAATAATTTTTTTGAAAAGAAACAAACATTAAAAACAATAACAGAAGACCCGTTATTTTATCAGGAATCAATAAGTAAAAATAATTTTTTCAGATATTATAGTTTTAGTTTAAACTATAGTTTTGGCAAATTAAAAGAAAATGTTAGTCGTAAAAAAGGCTCTGGCAATGATGACCTGAAAGGGAAAGATTCAGATTAGGAAAACAAATTCTTATAAATAAGTGAAGTTGAAATCATGTAAATTTAGTGTGCAAGCATTGGGTTAGAATATATGTTTTATGATCATATTTTTATTTTCAAAAAATTAAAGCCTGTGCAATAAAAACCAAAATCCCAGTAATAAAACCGGCAATTGCAATCCAACTTATTTTTTTTAGATACCACATAAAATCAATTTTTTCTATTCCCATTACTGCTACTCCGGCGGCTGAACCAATAATAATTGCACTACCGCCTGTGCCTGTTGTTAATGCGATAAATTCCCAAAAATGATGGTCTGTCGGATATGTATTCAAGTCATACATACCCTGTAATGCTGCAACAAGAGGTACATTATCAACTATTGAAGAAATAAGCCCCAGTACTGTACCTTTTAAATATATATTGCCTAATAAATTGTCTAATGATACTGCAATTTGTTTAAGTAGTCCGAAAGATTGAATAGCTGAAACTGAAAGTAAAATTCCTAAAAAAAACAAAATACTTGGTGTATCAATTTTTTCAAGTGCATGGGAAACTGTCAATTTATACTTGTTTTCTTGCTCTTTATTGAAATGAAGGATAGCTTGAACAACCCATAAAATACCTAAAGAAAGTAATATTCCCATAAATGGCGGAAGATGCGTTAGCATTTTGAAAATAGGAACAAAAAGTAATAATATAATCCCCATAATTAAAATTATTATTCCTTCTTTTTTGACTACTTTTAATTCTTTTGTTTCATTAAAATCAAAAGACTGTTTTCGAAATTTAGGACTTACTATTAAAAGAGGTATCAAGCAAACAAAAATGCTTGGGAGAAACAATTCAATTATAATATTTGTGGCTGTAATCTGTCCTCCAATCCAAAGCATTGTTGTTGTTACGTCACCTATTGGAGAAAATACCCCACCTGCATTTGCAGCAATTACAATCAGTCCTGCAAACCAAAGTCTGTCGTTTTTATTTTTAAGCATCCTAGAAGCAAGCGAAGTCATTACAATTGCTGTTGTAAGATTATCAAGTATTGCTGAGAGAAAAAAAGTGATTAATGATATTATCCAAAGTAGTTTTACTTTATTTCTTGTTTTTATATTGTTAGCTATAATTGTAAAACCATCGTGGTTGTCAATTAGTTCAACAATAGTCATTGCCCCCAACAAGAAAAAAAGTATAGATGATATTTCTCCCAAATGATGAAGCAATCCTTCAACTGCATGTTCTTTTTCTACACCACTGAAAATATACAGCGTCCAACATAGAACTCCCGTAATTAAAGCAGCTGCAGCTTTGTTAAGTTTTAATGCCTGTTCAAATGCTACAGCCAAATAGCCAATTACAAAAACTATAATTACAATTGATGTCATTCTGCAAAATAAATTTTATACGCCTATAAAAAGTATTTTTTTTAAAATTTTTCATTTTTTAAAAAAGCTGATTTAAAGAAAAGGCAACATTGTTTAAACTTATAAAATTTTAAACATTTTGATATGTGGAATGCCAACTTCTGTAAACTCGTTTCCAGTTTTTTTGTATTGAAGATTTAAGTAAAAATCAACTGCAGTAATTCTTGAATTTAGATCAATTTTTTTATATCCGTTTTCTTTTGCTAATTTTTCGGCAAAATTTACTAACATTTTTCCAATTCCTTTTCTTTGCCAAACTTTGTTTACAGCTACTTGACGCATTTTTAATACTGTATTGTTTTCAATTGGTTTCAGTAATAATATTCCAATTAATTCATCATTATCAAAAGCTGCAATATGTATTTCATTTTTTTCTTCATCAAGATTTTTTTGTTCAAATTCAATTCCGAGTGGTTTACGAAGAATTTCGTATCTAAGTTTTATTGATTGATTTTGCTCGCTTGAGCCAAAATCAATAATCTTTATCTTTATGTTATTAATATTGATAATTAAGAGTTGTTAATTATATGAAATCAGAAAGTTTGCCGATAGCCTTTTCACTAAAACCTTTATCAGTTTTTTGTACCATAGCACATTCATTTATTAAATCATGTTCAAAGAATAAAATATAATTATCATTAGATGCTTTTTCAAGAAACTTTTCTTTTTCACTCATAGTTTCGAGTGGTCTTATATCGTAAGCCATTACTCTGTTTATTGGTATATGAGCAGCAGAGGGGATAAGGTCTGCCATATATACTATTTTTTGATAATTATAATTTATAATCGGGCAAATCATTTTTTCAGTATGACCATCAAAGTTTAAAAAAGAAATATTTTCAGAAATTTTACTATTCTCATCAACCAACATAAGTTGCCCCGATTCTTCTATTGGTATAAAATTTTCTTTTAAGAACGAAGCCTTTTCTCTTGCATTTGAGTTAAGAGCATGGTCCCAGTGGTTTTTATTACACCAGTATTTTGCATTTTGAAATGTAGGATAAAACACCCCGTTTGAATGATTTTTTGAAACTGCCCCGCCGCAGTGATCAAAGTGCAAATGCGTAAGAATTACATCGGTAATATCGCCAAAATCAACTCCTGCATTATTAAGTGATTTTTTTAGAGAGTCTTCGCCATTTAGAAAATAGTAAGCAAAAAACTTTTCACTTTGCTTATCGCCAATACCTGTATCAACCAAAATTAATTTTTTTCCATCTTCTATCAATAGGCATCGCATAGCCCAATTACACAAATTATTGTCATCAGGCGGGTTTAATTTTTGCCATATTGTTTTGGGAAGTACGCCAAACATTGCCCCCCCGTCAAGTTTAAAGTTTCCGGTATTTATTACTTTTAAATTCATTTAACCATTAATTTTTCTGATTTCATTACATTACCGCTTATTACTACAATTACGTATAATCCGGGTTTATATCCGCCAATACTTATAAAATCATCGTATCGGTGTATCATTCCTCTGTGAGAAAAAAACATGAGTTTGCCATAAGTATCAAAAATCTGTACAGATAAATTTCCCTGTTCAAAAAATTCAACAGAAATATTCAGGTTTTCGCTGCATGGGTTTGGATAAAAATCAACATAGAATAAATCATTTTTACAAACCCCAATGCTATTAATAATATTTACTCCATAAACATTGTATGATTCGCAATCATTTCTGTAAGTAACATCATCGCAACCGCAAACCGGATAAAATGATGAAAAACATTGGAAATATTTATTTTCTCTCAATGGTTCTTTGCAAGGCTGCACTACCTGTGCATTTGCAGCTATTTGATTAAGAAAAAATCCAAGCACCAATATCTTTTTAAAGAATGAGTTTTTTTCTGCCTTAAATTTATATTTCACACTTTTAAATAAAAATTCAAATTTAACATGATAAACAAAAAAACTTAGGGGGAGGATTTTATATATTAAAATTTGTTTATCGGTTTACAATAATTTTTGATTTATATGTTTTTTTATCACATATAAAATTTAAGTAATAAATTCCTGAACTTAGATTTTCGGTATATATTTTATTTTCTGAAATTCTTAAAAGCATTTTTTCTCCTAAGAAGTTATATAGTTCTATTTCAGAAATTTCTTTTTTTGATTCAATTTTAACAAATTTATCGGCAGGAATAGGGTAAATTTTGAATCCATCTCCCTTAATTTGATGAGTTTTATTAACTTCATTATCTTTTATAATAACTGTATAAATTGAATCTTTGTCTAATATAACACCCCATGCTACTTCACGCAATACAAATATTATAGTTTCATCGTTTTCAATTTCTGTATCATCTGCTATTACAAATGAGAGGCTATTACTTGGTTTTTGTTTGGTAAACAGCATAATTTCTGTATTAAACATTGTATAATCAATAGCCATAGTAGCTGTTCCGCCTTTCAGTTTTATTTTTGTTGTAAAATCTCGATCGTTTTTTTCACATACTATTTTAATTGAATCTTTTGCAACAGTACCTTCAATTACATATTGAATGGTATCTTTAAATTTAATTATTGGAGAATTTAAAGGTTCAAAATCACTCAATTTACGAGGGGCAAGATAATACCCACTTGTGTAAGGATTGCTTCCGTCACTCTGAAATCCGATACCAGTAATATTATAAAATCCTGCAGGAAACGCTGTAGAATCAATGTCTGTTTCAGAGTCAATATATAAATAAAAATTTCCTACTACAGTTTTGCAATATACTGTTTTGCCTGAATTTGCTGGTAGTTTGGATGTAGGCCACTCTACAGGATTTACAATTCTAACAGTTTCTATTTTTATCAATTTTGATTGTGTACTTTCATTCACAGTAAAATTTAGCATTGGGTCAGGAATTTTATTACCTGATGAAATATGAAAAATTGTATCCATATTTATCATTTGCAACATTCCGTTTAAATTGGTAAGTGTACCTTGCAAAATAATGCTATCACCTTCTTTTGGTATATAGTTTAATGTTTTTCCTGCCGAAAAAATTTGGCAACCTCCTGTACGGTCATTTACAGTAAAAGTATATCCTATAGTTCTCTTATTAGTTTCGAGTACTAAGCCGCTTATACAGCAATATACATTTATAGAATCTGGAATTCCTGAAGTAATATTTACCTTATTTATTTTATTTATTGGATAAAGAGGTATATCGTTATCAATTAATTTTATTCTGAGGGTATCTGAAGTTCCAATTTTGCAATTCTTTATTTTTTTTAAAGTAAAAACTATGGTTTTGGTAACTTCTCTTTTGCTGTCGTTTATTGGTTGATAATAGATATACTTTTCTGTTACACCTGATGTAAGACTTAAATCTTGTGAAGTGGGTGAAAAATAAAAATCAGTTCCTAAAATTGCTGTAGAAAGTGTAGGTTCAAATTTTAAGTTAAAATCAGAAATATTATTGTTGTAATTTGTAAGTTTTATTAAAAATCTGGGATTAATTTCATTCTCAAGTACAGAGAGTTTTTGAGTTTCAAACTGAACAGTTGCATTACTGTCGTTGTCTTTTATTGAAAGTGTAAGAATACTATCAGCGTATATGCTTGAATATCCTGTATTTTTTCTTATTACTAATTTTAGTGTATCTGCTTTGTCTTGTATTATTTCGTCTTTTAAGTTAATATTTATAGGTATATCAATATAAGGTGTTGTTGTAGAATTTACAGTAACTAAGGTGTCATTATTATTGTTAAAATAAGTTAATTCATTTGGGATTGAGGTAGTTTTCCCAACATATTTGGTAAATATCCTGAAACTAACAGGATTTTCTATTTGTAAATTAAGCCTAACTTTTGCTACAACAGTTGTATTTCCTTCAAGGGCAGATATAGTTTTTGGATTAAAATAAATACTTACCCTATCATTGTCTGTTATGGTTATATCTTGAGTAGCATTAGCACCAATTACGCAATTGCTGGGCGATTGTAGCATGCAAACAAATGATTCATTCCCTTCGCAAATCACATCATTATTTATTGATATTACTGTAGTATCACTTGCCGATGGACCATTGTTATAAGAAATAAGTTTAGAAGTAATTGAACTGTAATCAAGACCTGAGCCGTTTTTTGCGGAAATGTCATTAATATTTAATGTTACTTTACTTTCCATTTCGTTAGCGTATTTTCTTGTAACAATTACATTAGTTTTAGGCGTTCCTTCACTTATTGAAAGGTTTTTTAATGTAAATTCAAAAACAGGTTCAGACAACTGCAATTCATAATCATCAAAAAATATGGGTGAATTAACCCCACCTGTTGGATTTACAGTACTTTTGGCACTTTTAGCCCAAGTTCCGTTTTTTGAAGTTTTACTCCACAACAGTTTATTTGTTTTATAATAATATAACTCAACTCGCCTAATACCGCTATCAAGTTTGTTTGGCAAAAGTGTTCCCCATGTTCTTGTTTTTCCTTCTACATTTTGGGTATAATATCTGCATAATCTATATCCTGTAATTACTTCGTTTTCAACATAAGTAACTGTAACAGGTCTTGATGATCCATTTACTTTATCATAAAATACTACAATATTTTTGGGGTCAGCACCGCTTTTGCCCCAAATTCCGGTAGCACTTGTACCATCATTTGTTTTGTCAAATTTTACTACTTGTACCGAATCATTCAAATAATACTTTTCAATAGTGCTTTCACCTACTTTTTGTAAAATAATCATAGGATAAATATATTTTCCGGCTGTAAAACGACTATCAACATAGTAGAAAAATGAAAACCAATGTTGAAATTTTCCTGAAGCATCTGTTGTAAAAGTATCATTTACTTGTGAGCCGGTAAAACCGGGATTGGTTGTATATCTCCAATTTTTTGTAGTATCAATTAATATTGGATATCCTGCACCGGTAGTAGATGAATTTTTAAAATCAGCATAATTTATAGCTTTCACATAATACTTGTATTTAGTTTTTGAAGAAAGACCAGAAATTTCGCCTCTGAAAACAAACGGAAGTCGCGTAGTATCACCCGAACCTATTATTTTTGGTACTATCTTACCAACGAATTTTCCGCTAACAGGAACTTGCGAAAATGACAAAGTAGAAACAATTAAACTTAAATACAGTGATATTAACCTCATTTTAATATGCAATATAATTTAATATTACTTTTAAACACAATTATTTTTAAAATAGTTTTACTATTCAACTTTAAAAATATGTAGATTTGCCTGAAATAAGTCAAACAAATAATTAATTTTTTAAAACAATGAAAATAAGTGTAATAGGAGCAGGAAATGTTGGTGCAACAGCAGCAGATGCAATGGCATGCAGAAGAATAGGCAGTGAAATAGTTTTGTTAGATATTAAGCAAGGATTTGCTGAAGGCAAAGCTCTTGATATGATGCAAACTGCTACTCTTAATGGCTTTAATACCAAAATAATTGGAACTACAGGCGATTACAGCAAAACAGCCAATAGCGATGTGGTAGTGATTACAAGTGGAATACCTCGTAAACCAGGAATGACACGTGAAGAACTAATTGGAATTAATGCAGGAATTGTGAAAGATGTAACAATGAATGTACTAAAACATTCGCCAAATGCGGTAATAATTATTGTTAGCAACCCTATGGATACTATGACATATCTTTCTTTGAAATCAAGCGGATTGCCCAAAAACAGAATAATTGGAATGGGAGGTATTCTTGATAGTGCAAGATTTAAATGTTACCTTTCCTTAGCTTTGAATTGTTCTTCTAATGATGTTGACGGAATGGTAATAGGCGGTCATGGAGATACAACAATGATACCACTTATAAGCAAAGCATCATATAATGGTGTGAGTGTTTCAGCATTTGCAAATAATGATATATTAAAACAAGTAGCTGCCGACACAATGGTTGGCGGAGCAACTCTTACAGGATTATTAGGAACATCGGCTTGGTATGCCCCAGGTGCTGCAATTGCTTCATTAGTTGACAGTGTAATAAATGATCAAAAACGACTTTTCCCATGTTGTGTATATTTGAATGGCGAATATGGACAAAGCGATATTTGCTTAGGTGTACCGGTAGTTGTAGGTAAAAATGGCTGGGAAAAAATAATTGAATTGGAGCTAAATGAGTATGAAAAATCAGCATTTGCAAAAAGTGCTGATGCAGTAAGAAACATGAACAGTGTTTTATAATAAATAATTAAAATATGCAGAAATTTTGAATGGTTTCAAAATAATTTTTTGCTACTTATTAATATTTTCAAACGAATTATTCTCTCAGTCTGTATTGTTGAGGGAAATCACAAAATTACCATCTCAGGTAAGCGAAACGTCGGGTATTACTGCTTTCGGCAATAATTTTATATGGACACACAACGATAGTGGTAATGAACCGGTAATTTATCAAATAGATACTTTTGCTAATATTTTAAGAAAGGTTTTTATAAAAAATGCAGTAAATATTGACTGGGAAGATATAAGCAATGATGGAGATTCGAATATTTTTATTGGAGATTTTGGCAATAATGATAACAACCGAAAAGACCTAAAAATATATATGATTTCAAATCCTGTATATTTATCATCAGATACAGCAATACCAAAAATAATAGAATTTTACTATTCAAATCAACAAGAGTTTCCTCCATCGGCAAGCAATAAAAACTTTGATGCTGAAGCAATGATTTATTTTAATAAGTTCATTTATTTATTTACAAAAAATTATACAAGCCCATTTACAGGATATACTTATATGTATAAACTGCCAGCAATAGAAGGTAAGCATAAAGCAGAATTAATTGATAGTTTTAAAACAGGAGATGGTTTTAAAGAACTTTGGTGGGTTACATCAGCAGCTTTATCGCCAGACAATAAAAAATTAGTTCTACTGTCTTCTGATAAGATTTTCGTATTTTATGAATTTACTAAAGATAAATTTTTTAAAGGAAAATTATTGACAGTTGACCTTGGATTTATTTCACAAAAAGAAGCAATTTCATTTGTTAATAATGATGATATTTATATTACAGATGAATATCATCAGATTTTTGATGGAATGAAACTCTATGAAGGAAGCTTGAAAAACATAATAAAAACATCAAAAATTGGAGTTTTAAAAGAACTGAATAAATTGGTAGATATTGAATACAACGATTCAGGAATTATAGTATCATTAAAAAATTCAAATCAAAATTTAAATATTACTTTGATAGATTTTAGAGGTAGAATTATAGGTGAAGATAGTTTGAATAAAAATAATTATACCTCACAGTTTTTACTTAAAAATGGATTATACTATTTGATATTAACAAACGAAGCCGGACATGGTCATTTAATAATAACAAAATATTAAAAAATGACAAAAGGAGTAAAAAGTATATTGATAGCTACATTGTTTTTTTCGGCAATGAATGTACTTGTAAAAATGCTTTCGCATATTCCTGCAGTCGAACTTGCTTTGTTTCGTTCCGTTTTTACCCTTATTACAAGCTATTTTATAATAAAAAAACTTAGATTGAGTGTATTTGGCAACAAAAATCCTATTCTGTATTTAAGAGGGCTTTTAGGTACGTTTTCATTAATATTTTTTTTTAAAAGCTTGCATTATTTACCTCTTGCCACTGCAACTTTGGTTCATTATCTTACTCCATTTTTTACTACTTTTTTTGGCTATCTTTTTCTTAAAGAAAAATTTTACAAAATACAGTGGTTTTTTCTATTTATATGCTTTGCAGGAATATTAATTACACAACATGACAAAGGTATTTTTAATACATTTAATATTCACAATAGTGGCTTACTCTTTGGCATGGGAGCATCGGTAGCTGCAGCAGGAGCTTATAATTGTATAAGAAAAATAAGTGCAGCATACAATCCAAACATTATTATGATATATTTTCCGATAATGGCAATACCAATTTGTTCAATTGTACTTCTCATTAATGGCGGATTTATTATCCCATCGTTTAATGATTGGTTTTTGATATTAATAATGGCAGTTCTTACTCAAGCAGCACAATATTATCTTACTATTGCTTATCAAAACGAGAAGGTAGGAAATATAGCGGTTTACACAAATCTGGGTATTGTATATGCAGTAGCCAATGGCATTATTTTTTTTAACGAAATCCCTACATTTAATTCGTGGATAGGAATAATTATTGTGGTTTTGGGTATAATACTTAATTTGTTTTCTGACCGTATTTTTATTTTTTTCAAAAGCTTTAAAAACGAATTTGTGAAATAATATGTTTAATAAAAACTTGTTGATGCATAAAAAATGGGAGTTTTAAAAAAATATCTCTTATCCGATTGGAAATTGCTTGCTCTAGCACTTAGTTTGGCAGCAATAAACCAATGCTTTTCTTTGCTTGACCCCTATATTACAGGTCATATTGTAGATGATATTATTACAAAATTTGATAAATTGAGTAAAAGCGAATATATAAATAGAGCAATATTTTGGGTTAGTTGTTCAATAGGTGTAGCAATGGTATCGCGAATAGCAAAAAATTTTCAAGATTATTTTACAAATGTTATTATTCAAAAACTTGGAGCTAAAATATATGCTGATGGTATAAAACACAGCCTGCAATTGCCATATCAGGTTTTTGAAGACCAAAGAAGTGGCGAAACTCTTTCAATTTTGCAGAAAGTAAGAGTTGATATTGAAAAATTATTATTGGCTTTTATTGGGGTACTTTTTACAAGTGCTGTGGGATTAATTTTTGTAATGATATATGCAATAAGTATTACATGGGTTGTGGCTTTGGTTTATGTGCTTGCTATTATTGTTATTGGTTTGTTAAGCGGTTATTTCAGTAAAAGAATTAAAATAATGCAGCAAAAAATTGTTGGATATACAACAGCATTGGCAGGCAGCACAACAGAATCTCTTAGAAATATAGAGCTGGTAAAAAGTCTTGGACTTGCCAATCAAGAAATAAACAGATTGAACAAAACAACTTTTGAAATACTAAAACTTGAGCTAAAAAAGGTAAAATTTATTAGAAGTCTTGGTTTTATGCAGGGAACCACTGTTCAATTTGTACGAAGCGTAATGATTATGGTTTTGTTGATTCTTATATTTGGGAAAGAAATTTCTGCAGGTCAATATTTTACATTTCTTTTTTATTCATTTTTTCTTTTCAATCCATTACAAGAATTAGGAAACATTATTCTTATTTATAGAGAAGCTGAAGTTTCTCTTAATAATTTTAAATCAATACTTAATAAACCAATTGAACAAAAACCTGCAAATCCTCAACCATTAAACGGACTAAATGAAATTGAATTTAGAAATGTATCATTCCGACATCAATCAAATGTACAAAATGCACTAAATAATATAAATTTTAAGGCAAAAAAAGGCGAAACTATTGCATTTGCAGGACCCAGTGGCTCAGGGAAAACTACCCTTGTAAAACTTCTTGTAGGACTATATCAACCTGGCGAGGGCGAAATTTTTTATGGGAATTTAAATTCTAAAGATATAAATCTTGATAATCTAAGAGAAAAAATAGGGCTTGTAACTCAAGATACGCAGTTGTTTGCAGGTACAATAAAAGAAAACTTACTATTTGTAAACCCCACTGCTACTGACGAACAGATAATGGAAGTTCTTGAAAAATCAAGCTGTATAAAATTGCTAAATCGTGCCGAAAAAGGCATAAATACTACAATAGGAGAAGGAGGAGTAAAAGTATCAGGTGGCGAAAAACAGAGATTATCAATTGCAAGAGCATTACTTAGAAAACCTTCACTTTTGGTTTTTGACGAAGCAACATCTTCACTTGATAGTATAACTGAAGAAGAAATTACACAAACTATAAAAGAAATAAATGATATTCGTAATATAATTACAATTCTTATTGCTCACAGACTAAGCACAATAATGCATGCCGACAAAATTTTTGTTCTCGAAAAAGGTAGAATTATAGAAGAAGGTAATCACAGCGAGTTATTAAACCTAAAAGGGTTGTATTATGCAATGTGGCGACAGCAGGTTGGAAATACTTAGATATTTTACGATAGAATAAGTATCAAAAAAAAGTAATTTTTAAATAAATGAAAAAAATTGCAGTATTATCAGGAGCCGGAATAAGTGCAGAAAGTGGAATAAGTACGTTTAGAGATGCCGGCGGTTTATGGGAAGGATATGATATTATGGAGGTAGCCAGTATAAGTGGTTGGGAAAAGAATCCTGCTCTGGTACTCGAATTTTATAATATGAGAAGATTAAATATGATTGAAGCAGAACCCAACAAAGCACATTTTCTTGTAGCAAATTTGCAACACTATTTTGATGTAACTGTAATTACACAAAATGTAGATAATCTGCACGAAAGGGCAGGTTCTGAAAATATTATTCACCTGCATGGAGAGTTGAGCAAAAGTAGAAGTACTGCAAACCCAGATTTGGTTTATGAAATAAAAGGTTCTCAACTTAATATTGGAGATTATTGTGAACTAGGAAGTCAATTAAGACCGCATATAGTATGGTTTGGAGAGCAGGTAGATTTATTTACGGATTCAATTAATCAAGTACAAGACGCTGATATATTAATAATAATCGGTACATCTATGGTGGTTTATCCGGCTGCATCACTTTTGCATTATGCAAAACAAAATACTGAGATATACTATATTGACCCAAATATTCCTGATTTTAAATTTGATAAGAAAGTAATTCATATAAAAGAAAATGCAACTTTAGGTATGGAAATTTTAACGACAAAATACTTGAATATATAGCTTAAACTTGCACTTTTGCCTAAAAATCTTTATTTCGCGAAATATTTTTAAATATGATAAATCCATCATTAGTAATTTTGGCAGCGGGAATGGGTAGCAGATATGGAGGTCTAAAGCAACTTGACGAACTTGGCCCCTCAGGTGAAACCATAATTGATTATTCAATTCACGATGCTATTGAAGCCGGTTTTAAAAAAATAGTATTCGTTATAAGAAGAAGTTTTGAAAATGAGTTTAAAGAAAAAATCAGCAATAAAATACCCGAAAATATAGAAATTTTTCATGTTTTTCAGGAGATTGATAGTACAATTGAAGGGTTGAGTATAGATATACCTCTAAGAGAAAAACCTTGGGGAACCGGACATGCAATACTTGTATGCGAAAAAGTATTAAACGAACCTTTTGCTGTGATTAATGCTGATGACTATTATGGAAAAGACAGCTACAAACAAATATATAATTTCCTTAAAAGCGAAGTTTCGCCCACAAAGTATGGAATGGTGGGTTATTCATTAAAAAACACTTTGTCAGAAAATGGATTTGTTAGCCGTGGAGTTTGTATTACAAGTAATGGTTTACTTACTGATATAAAAGAAAGGACTAAGATAAAAAGAGAAATTGACGGAATTTATTTTTTAGAATTAAATGATAAAATAAAACTTGACGAAAACTCAGTAGTTTCAATGAATTTTTGGGGTTTTGATATATCTATCTTTAATCATTTAAAAAATAGTTTTGTTAATTTTCTTAACCTGCATGGAAACGATAAATCTTCAGAGTTTTTTATTCCAATGATAATTGACGAACTTATTAAATCAGGTAAAATTGAATTGCAAGTAATGACTTCAAAAGACCAGTGGTATGGTGTAACGTACAAAGAAGATAAAGAAACAGTGATGAAAGTATTTAAGAAATTTTCTGAAAACGGAAATTACAAGTTTCAGGTTTGGCAAAATTGAAAAATTTAATTTAAAGAAATTGCTTTCTTTAAAATTACATGATGATTATTTAGCATTTTCACAAAAACTTAAACAATATGTTTCATTGTTTAACCCATCTGTAATACTTGACAGTTGTCTATTACATCCTCAGTTTTTTAAAGGTAATTATAAGATAATTGCTAGCTTTGGAGGTGATAAAATTTTAGAGCCTGCAAATAACAGTATTGAATTATTAGACAAAATTTATTCTGAAAAATGCTGGTATTTTGGGATATTGGGATATAACCTGAAAAATGAAATAGAAAAGTTAAAATCTGAAAATGATAAGTGTTTTGGATGGAGCGATATTATGTTTTTTAAGCCCGAAACTGTTATCACAGTTGATTTTGAAAATAATTTAATTATTTACGGTGCAAATGCCGAGTATCATTTTGACAAAATAAATTCAACTCAAATCAATGATAAATTTGATATTTCAAATAGAAAATTAATTCATCCAGAAATAAACAAGTCAGAATACATTTCAAAAGTAAACTCAATTAAAAATGAAATTATAAAAGGAAATGTATATGAACTAAATCTTTGCGAAAGATTTTTATACCAAGATATTGAATTGAAAAGTCCTATAAGTTTTTACGAAAATCTTGTTAAAAATTCGCCAACGCCGTTTTCTGCGTATTTTGCAATTCACAATAAGTATGTGATGAGTGCAAGTCCTGAAAGATTTTTATATAAAATAAAAAATAAACTAATATCTCAACCAATAAAAGGTACGATAGCCAGAGATGAAAATTTGGAAGTAGATATAGAAAATAAAAATTCATTAAAAAATAGCGTAAAAGAAATGGCAGAAAATGTAATGATAGTAGATTTGGTAAGAAATGATTTGTCAAAGGTGTCTGTTGCGGGAAGTGTTAAAGTTGAAGAGCTATTTGGTATTTATTCTTATTCACAGGTTCATCAAATGGTTTCTACAATAAGTTCTCAATTGAAAGCAAAAGTTGATTTAAAAGAAATAATTAGTTCTACATTTCCTATGGGGAGCATGACAGGAACCCCTAAAATTGCAGCAATGCAATTGATTGAAATATCCGAAAATTTTGACAGAGAGTGGTATTCAGGTGCTTTAGGCTATATTACTCCTTGGGAAGATTTTGATTTTAATGTATTAATAAGAACAGCATTTTATGATTCATACTTAAAAAAAATAGCTTATTACTCAGGCGGTGCAATAACTATTGATTCTGATGCAAAAGAGGAATTGAAAGAGATATTAGTGAAAACCGAAGCTATTAAAAAATTAATTAAATAGAAAAGCTAAGTTGTAAGAACATTTTTTTTATTGCAAATTTTTTCTAACATACTTTTCAGTTCTTCAGATTTAAATGGTTTTCCAAGATATTCATCAAAACCTTGATTAATGTAATAGTCGCCATTTGTACCTTGCGCATCAGCTGTAAGTGCAACTATCAAAGGTCTGTTTTCTTGATATGTTTCAATTATTTTATGTGTAGTTTCTATTCCATCCATTTCTGGCATTTGTATATCCATAAATATTACATCATAAGTTCCGCTATTCATCAGTGATAGAGCTTCAAAGCCATTTTCAGCAAACGAAACTTCACTATACCCGAAATTATGAAACAATTTTTCAATATACATTTTATTAAAAGGATTGTCTTCGGCAACCATTATGCTCAATGGGCAAGATTCTGCTAATAATTTTTCTTTTTCTACCTTTACTTTTTCTTTTTTCTCTTCATGAGTTACTATTGTGTCTGAAGAAACTTCTGACAAAATATCAAAATAAAATGTTGTGCCTTTATCTTTTACAGAATTAAGTCCTATCATTCCGCCCATAAGTTCAACAAGTCTTTTTGAAATACTTAAGCCAAGACCAATTCCACCAAATTTGCGTGATGTAGATGAGTCTTCTTGTTCAAAAGATTCAAAAATTTTCTCTTGTTTTTCTGCTGATATTCCTATTCCATCGTCTATTACAGAATACCTTAATTTCGAAAATGTTTTTTCTCCCTCGTTTCTTTCTTCAAGTTGTTCTAATCTTATTTTTACAAATCCGTCTTTTGTGAATTTTATTGAATTACTTACAAGATTTACCAGCACCTGCCTAATTCTAAGCAAATCTCCTTTTATATATTTAGGTGCTCCCGGAACTATTTCTTTTATAAGATTAATATTTTTGTCTTGTGCTTGTTTTTCGAAAATTGTAAACACTTCTTCAAAAAGTTTATCTAAATATATTGATTGTTCTTCTATATCAATTTTTCCTGCCTCAATTTTTGAAAAATCGAGTATATCATTTAAGATTACAAGTAGATTTTCGCCATTTTTATGAATACTTGTTACAAATTTTTTCTGCTCATCATCTAATTTGGTATCAAGCAATAATGAAGACATTCCGATTATACCATTCATTGGTGTTCTTATTTCATGGCTTGTAACTGCCAAAAAGTTTGACTTTGCATCATTTGCTACTACAGCCCTGCGTCTGGCTTCTTCAAGGTGATTGTTCAATCTTTTCAGTTCTTCGTTTTTAAAATTTATAGTTTGATTGTTTTTGGTAAGTATTCTGTTTGATTTCTTATTTGTATAAGCCTGATATGCCAATAAACCTAGTATAATTAGTAAAGCAACTACAATACCCGATAGTGCATAAAGTTTGAATTGAGTTGATTTAGCCAAGACAGACTGATACTTATCTTCTGCTTGTGATACAATTTCTTTTTTTTCTTTTTCAATTTTGGTTCTCGATTTTTCAAATTTAGAAAAAAGCTGGTATGAAGAATTAAAATTATATCTACTGTCAAGAATCTTTATTTTTTCATTTATAGAGGCTATATTTTTATAATCTTTTTGGTTTTTATAAATTTCTTCAAAAAGCTTATAAACCTTATATTTTACAATTAATTTAGAATTAATGTCTGCCAAATTTTCAGCTTTGTTTAGATATGCAAGAGATTGTGAATTTTTATTTGCTTTAAAATATAATTTTGCGAAAATATAATTAGTATAAGCTTCAAAGTTTTTATTTTTAATTTTATCTTGTAAGTGCAGAGAATTATTAAGAATTTCTTCGGCTAATTTCATTTCATTCATTTCTATTGCCAAATTAGCAAGAGCATTTTTATTTTGAATAAGTCCGGCTATATTTTCTATTTCTTCGTTTATTGTTTGTGATGATACTATATACAGGTTAGCTTTTGAATATTTTTTATCCAGAGTAAAGGCTTCGCCCAAAAGATTTAAAGCATTAGCTTTTATTCTTTGATCTGAAGATATTTCGGCATATTCAACAGCGTCATTTGCATATTTTAATGCTTCAGCACTTTGCTCGTGCAATAAAAGAAATTTTGCAATTATTAATTTTGTTTCGGCTATTCCCTTATTATCATCAATTTCTGTTTTAATGAATATTGCTTCAAACAAATTTTCAAAAGCCGTTTCAAAATTTCCACTTTCAATATTTAAAATCCCCGAATAATAATAGTAATCAGAAATACCTCGTTTGTTATTTTTTTTTGTAAAATATTCTTTTGCAGAATTTATTTTGTCTGTTGCTTTACTATAATTTCCGTTTAGTCCATATATCAGTCCGATTAAATAAGTCGCAGAATTTTTTACATCATCACAATTTTTCGAATTACAACTTGAGATACAATTATTTAAATAATCTAAAGCAGTTTCAATTTCGCCATTTTGGTATGAAGATAAACCTAAGTTATAATAACTTACTGCAATATCTCCATTATTGTTTTCTTTTTTAGCTTTCTGCAGACTTGTATTGTAAAAATCAAATATAAAACTCTTTTTCTGGCTATTTGAATTGTTTAGAAAAGAGGATTTTGTATCTTCAATATTTGAGTTGTCAGAAAGAGAATAAAATTGACTTGTAATGTTTTTGCTTTCAAAATTTTGAGACTTTAAAGCAATTGAATGAAAAAAAAACAAGTAAAATATAAGATAAATTCTATTTAGGCTCTTCATATTTCAGCACAAAGTATTGGTTTTTTATTGAAAAATAAAAGAATTAAATAAAATATAATATTCACAGTTTTTATTAAAGTATAAAAATTGAAACAAAAATGCTGATTTTTATATATCAATTTGTGCTGAAAAAACAAAATTAGCAGGTCCGCAAAGCTTTATATTACTATAATTGTTATCTGTATAATCAAATTTTACATTTAGATTTCCGCCTTGTGTAATTACCCTAATATTATTGTTTTTATTATTATTCATAAAATATTTATGATAACTAATTGCTGCTGCTGTAACGCCAGTTCCACAACTTAGAGTTTCGTTTTCTACTCCTCTTTCATAAGTCCTTATATATATTTTTGAGGTTTCAATCGGATATACAAAATTTACATTTACTCCTCCATTTACTTCAAATATTTTATTGTTTCTATAAAATGCTCCAATTTCATTTACGTTTAGTTTTTTTAAGTCAATTTCTTTTTTTAAAAAAATAATCAAATGAGGCGAGCCCGTATTTAAAAAATCAATATTAGTAATCTCAATGTTTGGTTTTTGTAAGTCAGGAGTAGAATAAAAAATAGGTTCATTTATATCAATTTCAACTGTTTCGCCATCAACAAAGCCATTGTGTAAACCATCTGTAGAAATAAATTTAGTGTTTTTGTGTTTAATTATTTTATTTTCAAAAGCAAATTTTACGGCACATCTACTTCCATTTCCGCAAAAACTCTGATTGCCGTCAGGGTTATAAAAAATCATTTTAAAGTCTGCATTTTCAGAATTTTCAATTACAATAAGTCCATCTGCCCCAATACCAAAGTGTCGGTTACAAAGCCTAATTGCAAGTTTTGGATTATGATTAAAATCCTTGTTGTAGTTGTTTAATATAACAAAATCGTTTCCGGTTCCTTGATATTTTTCAATTTTAATTATCAATTTGAATCAAGAATTTTTATTATTTCACGGTTAACTTCCTTTGTGTAGTGCTCAAATTCTCCGCTTGGCTCTAATTTGTAGTAATTTTCTTTTTTCTTAATATAAAGTTTATCGTCTAAAAACTTAAAACTAACTTTATCGTCTGGCTTTATACCAAAAACTTTCAAATTATTACCATCAAGTTTGTACCCATTAAAGTTTACTGCCGACTCCCAATATTCTATTTTTAAAGTTGTATTGTTTAACTTTTTAATGGCATTTACACCTAATGAGTTTTCTGAGTGTTGATTAGAAACATTGTTTGATTCTTCATTATTTACAGAATTTATTGACTGAAAATTAGCTATAGAAATAGTGCTTTCATCTATTTTTTTATCTTTTTTAATTACAATACTATCTTCTGTATTTATTGCTATATTGTTACTACTGCTTGTAGTGTCCGATGGCAGAGTTGTTTGATTTTGTTTTACAATATCCTTTTGTTCTTCTGTGCTATTGTTTGTATCGGCAAATGTTGTTTGTTCTGTTGAATTTTCATTATTGCTTAGTGGTTCTGAATTTTCCTTGATAAAGTAAATAAAAACAAAGTAAAATATAAATGGAGTAAGCAATACGGCTACTGCAGCATAAAACCAGTTATTATAATTTGGTTTCATTCTATAAACTTCTGTGGTTTCATTACTATTTGAGTTTACAGTTTCATTTTGATGTTCTGAGATTTCAGAAACCCTTTCTTGTTTTTGTTCCGTAGTTTTTGGAGAAATAGAAGAAAGAGTTTTTTGTCCTCTCAATAATGCGAGAAGTTCTTCTTTTCGGGCAAGTTTTATACCTTCTATTATTGCTTTTTGTGTCTCTACTTCAGCAGCAAAATCAGGTTCTGATTTTAACCTGCTTTTAAATTCGTCTAATGTTAATCCTGTAAGTTCCCCCTTTAGGTACCTGTCAATTAAGTAAACTCTTTCAATATCCTTTTTCATTTAATTTTTAAATAAAATCATCTTTTTCAAAATGTTCTTTGACTGCTGATTCCAATTTTTTGAAACATTGGTATTTTTTTGATTTAACGGTATCTGAATTTGCAAAACCCATTTGTTCTGCAATTGTGTTCATGTCAAGTCCGTCAAAATAAAAATACATTAACAATTTACGGCATGTTTCGTCCAACTTATTTACATAATCGCAAACTATTTTAGTATCATATTTCAATGGTGTTTCTTCGGCTCTGAAATTTTCACTTGCCGATTCATCTACAACTTTAAAACGTGTTTTTCTTTTTAGTTGCTTGTACCATTGGTTTTTTGCAATTGAAAATATATAAGTGCTGAGTTTTGCATTTAACAAAAAATCAGGTTTTGCTACATTTTGCCATACTGCTATCAAGGTGTCTTGCAGTACGTCTTGCGCTTCTTCTATACTTCCATTATTGTTCAAAACAAATTTTTTAATACTGTTAATATTTTGCTTATAAAGGATAAGCAAAGCCTTTTCGTTGCCTTGTTTTATTTCCTTTACCAAGTCACTGTCGGAGTAAAATCCAAGTCCGAACATTTATAGAGAGTTTATATTGATTAATCGACAAAGGTAAATGAAGAAGTATAATTTTTTAAATAATTTCGTTTTTTTTGATAAAGAATTTTTTAACAATTTAAATATTCTTTTTGGTATTTATTTTGTAGATTCAATATCAAACTCAAATAAAATTAATATGAACAAAAAAACAATTATAAAATCTTTAATTTTTTTCCTTATTGCTATTGCCGGTGGTATTGTAGCTCTTAGTATTAATAATTATTTTAATAAAGAAAAAAGCGGTTTAAGTATTTCTGAAATTCAAAAAGCTTACTCTTCAAATGCAATAAAAGTAAACTCAATTCCAAATGTTGATTTTGTTGCTGTTTCAGACAAAGCAGTACATACAGTAGTTCATATTAAAACAAGCTACAGCGGAAGCACATCCAAAAACAAAGAAGAAGAGAAGTTTTTCGATCCCTTTGATTTTTTTCACGATAAAGGATATCCTCAAGAACCACAGGAAGCCTCTGGTTCGGGTGTAATTCTAACACCTGACGGATATATTGCAACAAATAATCATGTTGTAGAAAATGCATCAAAAGTTGAGGTAGTATTAAACGACCGCAGAACTTATTTTGCTGAAGTTGTAGGTACTGATCCTGAAACAGACTTAGCATTATTAAAAATTGAAGAAACAGGATTAATGTTTTTGCCATTTGGAAATTCTGACAATATAAAAGTTGGCGAGTGGGTTATAGCAGTTGGAAATCCATTTAACCTAACTTCTACTGTTACAGCAGGTATTATAAGTGCAAAAGGAAGAAATATTAATTTGCTTAGACAAAATACAGATTATGCAATAGAAAACTTTATACAAACAGATGCTGCAGTAAATCCGGGAAATAGTGGCGGTGCGCTTGTAAATGTAAATGGAGAATTGATAGGTATAAATACGGCTATTGCTTCACAAACCGGTAGCTATTCAGGATACTCTTTTGCAGTACCTGTAAATATTGTAAAAAAAGTATTGGATGATATTAAGAAATACGGCGAAGTAAAACGTGCAATACTTGGTGTGAGAATACAGGATCTTACTTCTGAAATTGCAGAAAAAGAAGGTATAAAAGAAATAAACGGAGTATATATACCAGAAGTGGTAGAAGGTAGTGCTGCTGATAAAGCAGGTATAAAAAAAGGTGATGTTATTCTTAAAATAAATGATGTAGCTGTTAATTCTTCTTCAAACTTACAAGAACAGGTAAGCAGATACTATCCGGGTGATAAAGTAAAATTATTGATAAGCAGAAACAATAAAAAATTAGAGATTGAAGTAACACTTCGTTCAAAAGACGGGAAATCAGAAATTGATGCAACTGCCAAAACAGAAACTAAAACAATATTAGGAGCCACATTTGAAAATATTAGTAAAGACGATAAAACTAAATTTAAAATCCAAAATGGAGTAAAAATCTCAAAACTTGGTAAAAGCCCTTTTAAAGATAAAGGAATACCTGAAGGATTTATTATTACATCAATTGATAAAAAACCTGTATATACTATAAAAGATGTTGTAAAAATGCTTGAAGACCAGACAGGTTCTATTCTTATTGATGGTATTATGCCCGATGGTTCTAAAGATGCTTTTGCTGTGAGAATAAAAGAAAAAGAGTAAATTTGCTCAATTTTTTTATTGAATTGAATCCAAACAGTTTCTTTTTTAAACTTTCTGCAATATTTTTTCAATATATATTATTGATTTTTATTGCAACGCCGCTGATGTATCTGGCATTTCTTACAAAATCGGATTTTAATTCAAACCAAGTTGTTTTTATTAGAATTCTATTTTTTTCAATTGCTCTGGCACTTCCATTTGTAATGATAAATGCTTTTGCATTTGCTAATTTTAACAATTTTGATTTAAAATTTTATCTAAAATCAAAACAAAAATTAAATGTATTAGTACCAATTGACAGGTTGAATGATTTTAATGAAATCAAATTAAAATTATGCAATTTAAAATGGAAAGTTATTGATGAAAAAGATAATTTTATCATCTTTAAAAAAAGCAATTATTTCATAAACGACATAATTAAATATAAAATTAATAATAAAAATGCAAATAATTATGATATTGAAATAACAAGCAAACCCTCATTAAAATTGTTATTTATAGACTTTGCACGCAATTATAGAAATATACTTGTAGTGTTAAAGACTATTCAAAAAAATTAATTATTTTTTTTATAAAAATCCCAACACTTGCTAAAGTGGTAAAAAAATTCGTAATCAGAAGCATACTTTACAAACTCAGCTGAAACAGGGCAAATTATCAATAAATCATCTAATTTTACTGAGCGGTCATTTGTAATTAAAAATAATTTTTTCGGAGGAATTCTTGTTTCAAGTTCATCTCTTAAAAGTAGTTGACTGTATATTTCGTCCATCTTTTTTCGCTCTTTCCCTTTGCGACTCCAGCCTTCATACATAAGGCTTATAGGGCTTTTTACTGTTGGTTTTATTCTGTTTAAGTGCTTTTTGTATTCTTCTTTTTTTTCTTCTGATAGTTTGTTTCCGCTTATTGTAATTTGTTGAAATGTGTTTTCTTTTTTTGTAAGGTAAATATATTTTTTTTTAACTGTAGTATCACCAATTTTTTTTACTGCAATTTTTGTGAGATTGTAGCTCAAATGTCTTATTATTAATGTATCTTTAATATTACAGTTTATCTCAAAAAATCCTTTTTCATCAGTTGTTGTAGCAGTTGTTTTACCTTTAATACTTACAACTGCAAAAGATATTTTTGTAAAACTATCGCTGTCTATTAGCCATGCTTTAAGTATTAAATTTTGTGAAAATAAACTATTGCTTGATATAAGAAGAAACAAGGATAAAAATACCTTAAAAAACATACAAAAACAGATGTTTAAAAGTTTGTTTTTTTTAAAAAATATTGAATACGGCAATTTTATTTAACTAAAACAAAATTAAATGTATTAAGTTACATCTGATTTAATTTTTATTATATAAAAAACAAGTTTTTATATGGTCATTTACCATGCCTACAGATTGCATAAATGCGTAACAACTAATGCTGCCAATAAACTTAAATCCTCTTTTTTTCATATCTTTACTCATAGTATCGCTTTCGATTGTTTTGCTTGGTATTTCTTTAAGGTTTTCCCAGTTGTTTTTAATTATATTATAGTTTGTAAATTTCCAGATATATTTTGAAAAAGTACCAAATTCGTTAATTATTTCAATGTATTTTACTGCATTATTTATTGCTGCTCTAATTTTTGCATTGCTCCTTATAATTGATGAATCTTTGAGTAAATTTTCAATTTTTTTTTCGTTATAATCAGCAATTTTATATGCATCAAAATTATCAAAAGCAATTCTAAAATTTTCTCTTTTTACTAAAATAGTATGCCAACTTAGTCCGGCTTGAAAAGTTTCTAATATCAAATGCTCGAATAAATGCTTATCGTCATAAGATGGCACTCCCCATTCAGTGTCATGATATTTGCGATATAAATCGTCTTTTTCGCACCAGCCACATCTGTTTATAGATTTCATTTTTATTATTTATAAGCAGATATTACGCCTTTAGCCCAAGTAAGTGCTACTCTTGCTTGTTCATCTTTGCTCATATTTGTATTGTCAAGTATAATTGCATCTTCAGCTTTGTAAAGAGGGCTTACAGCGTTAGTCAAATCCCAAAGGTCGTTTTCTTTTATGTTTTTTAATATTTTATCATAAGATAGATTATTGTTGGTTTCTTTTAATTCGTCATACACACGTTTAGCTCTTATTTCAGGATTAGTTATCATATAAATTTTTAATTCTGCATTTGGCAAAACTGTATTTCCCATATCTCTACCAAATATTACATTACCTTTATTGGCAGTTATTCTTTTTTGAAGGTTTACAACAAAATCATTTATATACTTATCTTTACTTATATCTGATGCTTTTTTAGCAATTTCATCACTAAGGATTTTATTCTGTATAAGTTCATCATTAAGGTAAATATTGAAAAATTCAAATACTTCGTCGTATCTGAAATCTACTTTAAATTCACTGTTTTTTGAAATGTTTTTAATGAATTGCTCAATTGATAAATTATTTTTTAATAAATAAAAAGCAATTGCTCTATACATAGCTCCACTATCAATATAATTGTAACCGAGTGATACGGCAAGATATTTTGCAAGTGTACCTTTGCCGCAACCAGAATGTCCATCAATAGCTATGTTTATTTTTTGTATCAAATTATTGTATTAATTTTGGTTTGGCAATGATATTAGAATATTTGAATAACAAAAAACAAATTTTTTATTTTTTTAGAATGTAGTTTTGAAAACAAGATATTATGCAAAAAATCTATAATTTTATAAATGGCAATCATTGTGAGGCTATTAAAAAAAAATATATTGAAAATTTTAATCCATCAAATGGTTCAGTTTATTCTGTGTTTCCTGACAGTGATGAAGAAGACATAGAACTTGCGGTGCAAAGTGCTGAAAACGCTTATCCTGCATGGAGTAAAATTTCAGCCGAAAACAGGTTTAAAATATTAAATCGAATTGCTGAAATGATAGATGATAAAAATGAAGATTTAGCTCTGGCAGAAAGTATTGACCAAGGAATGCCACTATGGTTTGCCAGAACTCAAATAGCACTTTCGGCACAAAATTTTCGATTTTTTGCTACCGCAGCCTTACAATATAGTGGCACAAATCATAGCATAGAAGGTAATTATGCTAATTATAATTTAAAATCACCTATCGGCATAGTTGCTTGTATTTGTCCGTGGAATTTGCCATTGTATATACTTACTTGGAAAATTGCCCCAGCTTTGGCAACAGGCAATTGTGTAATAGCCAAACCCAGTGAGTATTCACCGGCAACAGCATATATGCTTAGCGAAATTTGTTATCAGGCAGGATTACCAAACGGTGTACTTAATATTATTAATGGTACAGGCGAAAAAACAGGAAATTTAATTGTTGAACATCCAAAAATTAAAGCAATTTCATTTACAGGAAAACTAAATACCGGAAAACTTATTTCAACAAAGGCAGCCCCAATGTTTAAAAAACTTTCATTAGAGCTTGGTGGTAAAAATCCAAATATAATTTTTGCTGATTGCAATTTTGATAAAGCAATTAAAGAATCTGTAAGGGCTGCCTTCTTAAATCAGGGTGAACTTTGTAGAAGCGGATCAAGAATTATTGTAGAAAAAAGTATTTACACCCAATTTAAAAAACAATTTATAAACGAACTGAAAAATCAGCAAGTGGGCAACCCGGTTTTGAAAGATACTAAAATAGGTGCAATAATATCAAAAAGTCATTTTGAAAATATACTCAATTATCTGCAACTTGCTAAACAAGAAGGTGGTAAAATATTATTTGGAGGAAATCCTATTCAACCAAAAGGGCTTGAAAACGGATGGTTTATTACGCCTGCAGTAATTGAAAATCTAAATATTGAAAGCAAATGCAATCAGGAAGAAATATTTGGACCTATTGTTACAATATCGCCATTTGAAACCGAAGAACAGGCTATATTAATGGCAAATTCAACCCAATATGGTCTTTCGTCGTCTGTTTGGACAGAAAATATTTCAAAGGCTCACAGAGTTGTATCGCAAATAAATGCAGGTATTGTTTGGGTTAATTGTTGGATGTATGTTGATTCGAAAACTCCTTTTGGAGGCATGAAAAACAGTGGGAATGGAAATTCAGGAGCTTGGAATATTATGGATTTTTTTACTGAAGAGAAAAAAATTTATATCAAATATTAGTTTTTCTGTTAAGCCAGTTTTTTAAGAGTTTTCTAAGAAATTTATCTGTATCAAACTCTCGAATGGTTTGTTTTGCAAAATTTTCCTCAATTTCTTTTTTTACATTTAAATCATTAAAAAATTCATTGTTCAGGTAATTTTTCAATTTGTCAGTAAACCATATTTTTTTCTGATTAAACCGCTTATTTTCAAATTTACCAGTATTTTTTTGTGTAGAAACAAATTGCTCTATGTTTTTCCAAATTTCTGTAATTGAATTTTTATCGCTTACAGAATTTGAAAGAATAGGAGGTACCCATTTACTATTTTTTTGAGTATGGAAATTCAAAGCATTTTTCAGGTCGTTTATTGATGATTTAAGTAAAAATGTATCAATAAGGTCTGTTTTATTCAACACAATAATATCTGCCATTTCCATAATTCCACGTTTTATTCCCTGAAGTTCGTCACCTGTATTTGCTAAATGAAGTAACAACATACAATCTGAAACATTATCAGCATAAGTTTCATTTTGTCCTGTACCTACGGTTTCTATAAGAATAATTTCGTATCCGGCAGCTTCGCAAATTAAAACAGTATCTAAGGTCTTTTGAGAAATACCCCCCATAAAACCCCGAGTTGGCGAGGGTCTGATAAAAGCATTTTTTAACGAAGCAAGTTCATTCATACGGGTTTTATCGCCAAGAATACTGCCTTTATTTTTAATACTGCTTGGGTCAATTGCAAGTACACATACTTTTTTCCCTAATTCATTTACCAGCCAAGTGCCAAGTTGGTTTATAAAAGTGCTTTTGCCAACTCCCGGAATGCCTGTAACAGCAATTCTTAAAGAGCTTTTATTTAATTGCAATGCTTGAGTTATTAAATATTCTGCCTGACGGGTGTGTTCAGCATTATTGCTTTCAATAAGTGTAATTGCTTTTGCTAAAGCAACCTTATCACCTGAAACAAGTTTGCTGAAAAGATTTGAATACATTATTTATTTATTAGTTCTGGCATCTACAACTGCAATATTTACCATATTTACAATTTCGCGAACTGAGCTTCCAAGTTGTAAAATGTGTACTGATTTATTCAATCCCATCAATACAGGTCCTATAGCTTCAAAACCTCCAAGTTCCTGCATTATTTTATAGCTTATATTGCCTGAAGCAAGGCATGGAAAAATAAATGTATTTGCCTGAAGTTTACCTAATTTGCTGAAAGGGAAAAGTTCATTTCGCTTTACAGCGTTAATTGCATAACTTGCCTGCAAATCTCCATCTACCATTATATGCGGGTACTTATTGTGAAGATGATTTATTGCTAATCTTATTTTTTCAACATCAGACCCACCAGCCGAACCAAAATTTGAATAGGATAACATTGCAATTACCGGTTCTACCTGCATTTTTTTTACTTTTTCATAAGTAAGTATTGTTATTTCAACAAGTTCTTCCCATGTAGGATTTATATTTACTGTTGTATCAGCAAAAAACATTGGACCTCGTTTGGTAAGTATAATGTACATTCCGCCAACTACATTTTTTTCTTTCGAAGGCATCATAATTTGCAGTGCAGGTTTTATAGTACTCGGATAATTTTTTGTAAGCCCTGATAAAACTGCATCAGCTTGCCCTGTATTTACCATCATAGTGCCAAAGTAATTGCGGTGTATCATTACTTTTTCACAATCAAACAATGTCATTCCTTTGCGCTGACGCAATTTGTAAAAAAGCTCACCAAATTGTTTACGCATTTCAGATTCATCTGCAGGATCTATAATTTTAACATTTTCTAATGATAAACCATTTTCTTCTATAATTTTGTTAATACGACTTTGCTGCCCTAAGAGTATTGGAATTGCAGTACCTTCTTCCAAGCAAATTTGGGCTGCTTTCAATATTTTATAGTTATCAGCTTCAGTAAATACAACACGTTTTGGATTTTTTCTTGCTTGAATAGCAATTCTCGAAAGAAATTTATCATCTATCCCAAGCCTGTCTTTAAGTTCGTCCTCATAAGCATTCCAATCGGTTATAATATTTTTTGCCACCCCGCTTTTAATTGCAGCTTTTGCTACAGCAGGGGCAACTTTATAAATCAAGCGAGGGTCAATTGGTTTTGGTATAATATAATTTCTACCAAAAGTTAAATTTTTTTCATTATAGGCAACATTTACTATTTCAAGAACTGGTTCATGAGCAAGTTCGGCAATTGCCTTTACTGCTGCAAGTTTCATTTCTTCATTTATACATGTAGCACGTACATCAAGTGCTCCTCTGAAAATAAAAGGAAAACCAAGAACATTATTTACCTGATTTGGATGGTCGCTTCTTCCGGTAGCCATAATTAAATCTTTGCGAGAGCTTACTGCAAGGTTGTATTCAATTTCAGGGTCAGGATTTGCCATAGCAAAAACTATCGGATTTTTTGCCATTGACTTTATCATTGTTGGTGTTAAAATGTCTTTTTTTGATAATCCAACAAAAACATCAGAATCTTTAATAGCTTGTTCAAGGGTTTCTATTTTTCTATTAGTGGCAAAATATGTTTTATTTTCATCAAGGTCAGTTCTTTTGTTATGAATTACACCTTTGCTGTCAACCATCACAATATTATTGATGTCAACACCTAATGATACAAACAATTTTCCGCATGATATGGCAGAGGCACCGGCACCATTAATCACCATCTTTATTTTTTTAGCTTTTTTGTTTACTATTTCAAGTGCATTAATAAGTGCTGCACCGGATATAATAGCAGTTCCATGTTGGTCATCATGCATTATAGGTATGCTAAGTTCATGTTTAAGTCTTTGCTCTATTTCAAAACACTCAGGAGCCTTTATGTCTTCAAGGTTTATTCCTCCAAATGTAGGCTCAAGAGCTTTTACTGTTGAAACAAATTCTTCTACGCTTTTGCAATTAAGCTCGATATCAAAAACATCAATATCAGCAAAAATTTTAAATAAAATTCCTTTTCCTTCCATTACTGGTTTTGAAGCCTCAGGACCTATATTTCCAAGCCCGAGTACTGCCGTACCGTTTGTAATTACAGCTACAAGGTTACCCTTGGCAGTATATTTATATACATCTTCTTTGTTTTCTGCTATTTTAAGACAAGGCTCAGCTACACCCGGCGAATATGCCAAACTCAAATCACGCTGTGTTTGTGTTGGCTTACTTGGTATTACTTCTATTTTTCCGGCTCTACCTTCTGAATGATAACTTAATGAATCATTAAATTTTTTATCTGTCATCTATTATATACTTTCTTATTTATTATCCAACTGGTTTTTTTTTCTCATTCGCATATTAAGTAACTCTACCCCGAAACTGAAAGCTATTGCAAAATACAAATACCCCTTAGGAATTCCTCCGATATGATTTCCTGCAACAGCAAAATTTGCTAAATGTCCACTTTCTAATATTAACATAAATCCAATTAAAATAAGAAATGATAAACCAAGCATTTGAATTGTAGGATGTTTATTTACAAAATTTGAAACTTGATTGGCAAACAGCATCATTATTACCATTGATAAAATTACCGAAATTACCATAATTGACAGTGAATTAGGAATATTATTAGTCATACCTATTGCAGTAAGAATTGAGTCTATTGAAAAAACAATATTTATAAGCATTATTTGGGTAATTGCAGCACTAAGTGTAACTTTCCTTTTTTTCTCTTCTTTAGCCCCTTGCTTATCTTCCTCACCTTCTATTTTATGGTGAATTTCAGTAGTACTTTTATAAATTAAAAAAATTCCACCAACAAGTAAAATTAAACTTTGCCCAGAAAATTGCCCTGAAAACATTCCCCAATCAAAACTGAAAATCGGCTTTTGTGCCGCAATAATTAATGAAATACCCAATAAAAAAATTATTCTCAAAAACATTGCAAAAAATAAACCCCAATTTACAGCCTTCTTTCTAATATGAGGGTCAACTTTGTTTGCCGCTATTGATATAAAAATAATATTGTCAACACCAAGTATTACTTCAAGAAAGGTAAGAGTAATCAGTGCCATTATAGCATCTGTATTTGTAATAAACTCCATAATAATGCAATTATATGGCGACAAAATTAATTCAATAACTCTAAAAACAGCAGCATTTTTGAAAATGTATGCTTAAAAAATTGTAAGTTTGTGCTTTAGGTAGTATCTATGTCAAACTTAAATATTGAAAACGTTTTATCTAAGCTTGGTATTGCTAAGAAAAATGAAAGTGTGTGTACCGGTACACAATGGATAACAGCAATTGGCTCTGAAAAAGTAAGTATTCTCAGCCCTGTTGATGGAAATAAAATTGCTGAAATTACGCTTGCTGGCACTACAGAATATGAAAAAGCAATAAGTGAAGCTCAATCAGCCTTTGTGCAATGGAAAAAACTTCCTCCGCCAAAACGAGGAGAAATAGTAAGGCAAATAGGCAATAGGCTTCGGGAGTATAAAGATGAATTAGGCACACTCGTATCTTATGAGATGGGTAAAAGTATTGAAGAAGGTCGCGGTGAAGTTCAGGAAATGATAGATATATGCGATTTTGCAGCAGGATTGTCAAGGCAATTGTATGGACTAACAATAGCAAGTGAAAGAAAAGACCATATAATGATGGAACAATGGCATCCACTTGGCATTATAGGAATAATTACAGCATTTAATTTTCCTGTTGCCGTTTGGAGTTGGAATGCAATGCTGGCTGCGGTATGCGGAAATGTATGTATTTGGAAACCTTCAGAAAAAACGCCGCTTTCGGCAGTTGCTGTTCAAAATATTTTGCGTTCGGTACTTATAAATAATAATATACCTGAAGGGGTATTTAACCTTATACTTGGTGATTTCAGAATTGGCGAAAAAATGGCAAAAGATACTCGTATAGCTTTAATATCGGCAACCGGAAGTACTAAAATGGGTAAAAGAGTAGCACAAATTGTAGCAGGCAGGCTGGGTAGAAGTTTACTGGAACTTGGAGGAAATAATGCATTGATAATAACAGACGATGCAGATATGCAAAATGCTCTAAAAGCGGCAGTATTTGGTGCGGTGGGGACTGCAGGACAAAGATGTACAAGCATAAGAAGATTAATTATTCAAAATACAGTTTACGATAAGTTTTTACCAAAATTAATTAGAATTTATAAGCAATTAAACATTGGTAATCCGCTTGTAGAAAGCAATCATGTTGGTCCATTAATTGATAAAAATGCTGTTGAAAACTATAAAAATGCAATAGCAGAAGCCGAAAATGCAGGAGGCAAAATTCTGTATGGAAATAAAGTTTTAAAAGGTAAAGAATATGAATCAGGCTGCTATGTTGTACCAACTTTGATAGAAGCAAAAAACCATTTTAAAATTGTTCAAGAAGAAACATTTGCACCAATAACCTATATTATGAAATACAACACCCTCAACGAAGCAATAGCAATGCAAAACGATGTTAAACAAGGATTGAGTTCAGCAATATTTACAAATAATATAAAAGAAGCTCAAATTTTTATTAGCAATGCAGGCAGCGATTGTGGCATAGCAAACGTAAACATAGGTACTTCAGGAGCAGAAATTGGAGGAGCATTTGGCGGAGAAAAAGAAACAGGAGGAGGCAGAGAAAGCGGTAGTGACAGTTGGAAAGCATATATGAGACGTCAAACTAATACCATTAATTACGGAGAAGATATCCCATTAGCTCAAGGAATTAAATTTGAGATTTAAGTTGAAATTCTTACAATTAATTAATTATTAAACTTAGAAATATTATATCATACAAAGAAAAAATACACGCAATATGCGGGTATTTATTAGTT